>CALRSR020000021.1:0-60943 GCA_943370825.1 Allobosea thiooxidans
CTGGCCGGCAAGCCCCTGCCGGTGTATGGCGACGGCATGCAGATCCGCGACTGGCTGTATGTGACCGACCACTGCAGCGCCATCCGCCGCGTGCTGGAAGCTGGCCGTGTGGGCGAGACCTACAACATCGGTGGCTGGAACGAGAAGCCGAACATCGAGATCGTGCGCACCATCTGCGCCCTGCTGGACGAACTGCGCCCACGCCACGACGGCCTGTCCTACGCCACCCAGATCACCCATGTGAAGGACCGCCCCGGCCACGACCGCCGCTACGCCATCGACGCCCGCAAGATCGAGCGCGAACTGGGCTGGAAGCCGGCCGAGACCTTCGAGACCGGCATCCGCAAGACGGTGCAGTGGTACCTGGACCACCCGGAGTGGGTGACCCATGTGCAGAGCGGCGCCTACCGCGACTGGGTGGCCACGCAGTACACCGAGGGCAGCCTTTGAAGATTCTGCTGCTGGGTGCCAACGGCCAGGTGGGCTGGGAGCTGCAGCGCAGCCTGGCCCCTGTGGGTAACCTGCACGCAGCCGACCGCAGCCAAGCGGACCTGGAGGAGCCCGATCGGCTGCGCGCCCTGGTGGCCCAGGTGCAACCGGATGTGATCGTCAATGCCGCCGCACACACCGCCGTCGACAAGGCCGAATCCGAGCCCGATCGCGCCCAGGCCATCAACGCCGAGGCCCCCGGCCTGCTGGCGCAGCTGGCGGCCGAACGAGGTGCCATGCTGGTGCACTACTCGACCGACTATGTGTTCGACGGCAGCGGTACCTGCCCCTGGACCGAAGACGACGCCACCGGCCCGCTCAGCGTGTACGGCCGCACCAAGCTGGCCGGCGAAGACGCCATCCGCGCCAGCGGTGCCAGGCACCTCATCTTCCGGACCAGCTGGGTCTATGCCTCGCGGGGCGGCAACTTCGCGCGCACCATGCTGCGACTGGGAGCCGAGCGCGAGCTGCTGCGCGTCATCGACGACCAGATCGGTGCGCCCACAGGCGCCGACCTGATCGCCGACGTGACCGCGCATGCGTTGCGGCAGGCCATGGCCCAAGGCATCAGCGGCACCTTCCACCTGGCCCCCACCGGCCAGACCAGCTGGCACGGTTATGCGCAGTTCGTGTTCGATACAGCGCGCAGCCTGAAGCCCGATCTGCCCTTGAAAGTGCAGGCCGTGGAGGCCATTCCCACCTCCGCCTATCCCACACCGGCGCAGCGCCCGCTCAATTCACGTCTGGATACAAACCGGCTGCGGGCGACCTTCGGCTTGCATCTGCCCCACTGGCACACTGGCGTGTTGCGCATGCTCCACGAGATCCTCTGACCAACATGACCGCACGCAAAGGCATCATCCTCGCCGGCGGATCGGGCACCCGCCTGCATCCCGCCACGCTGGCCATCAGCAAGCAGCTGCTGCCGGTGTACGACAAGCCCATGATCTATTACCCGCTCAGCACGCTGATGCTGGCGGGCATCCGCGAGGTGCTGATCATCAGCACGCCGCAGGACACGCCCCGCTTCCAGCAGCTGCTGGGCGATGGCAGCGCCTGGGGCATGCAGCTGGAATACGCCGTGCAGCCCAGCCCGGACGGCCTGGCCCAGGCCTTCCTGATCGGCGAGGCCTTCCTGAACGGCGCCCCCAGCGCCCTGGTGCTGGGCGACAACATCTTCTACGGCCACGACTTTGCGCCGCTGCTCAAGGCCGCTGACGAGCAGACCTCGGGTGCCACCGTGTTCGCTTACCACGTGACCGATCCGGAGCGGTACGGCGTGGTGGAGTTCGACGCCCAGGGCCGGGCCCGCAGCATCGAAGAGAAGCCCGCCCAGCCCAAGAGCCCCTATGCGGTGACCGGCCTGTATTTTTACGACGCCCAGGTGGTGGACATCGCCAAGGCGGTCAAGCCCAGCGCGCGCGGCGAACTGGAAATCACCACGGTCAACCAGACCTACCTGGAACGCGGCCAGCTCAATGTGCAGATCATGCAGCGCGGCTACGCCTGGCTGGACACCGGCACCCACGACAGCCTGCTGGATGCCGGCCAGTTCATCGCCACGCTGGAACACCGCCAGGGCCTGAAGATCGCGTGCCCGGAAGAGATTGCCTGGCGCGCCGGCTGGATCACCAACGACCAGCTGCTGGCCCTGGCCGCGCCACTGCGCAAGAACAACTACGGCCAGTACCTGGAGCGGCTGCTGCAGGACCGCGTGATCGGGGGCCGCCCGTGAACCTGACCGTGACGCCCACCGAGATCCCCGGTGTGCTCATCCTGGAGCCCAAGGTGTTCGGCGACGACCGCGGCTTCTTTCTGGAGAGCTTCAACCAGGATACCTTCAAGCAAGCCACCGGACTGGACGTGAACTTCGTGCAGGACAACCACAGCCGCAGTCGCAAGGGTGTGCTGCGGGGACTGCACTACCAGCTGCCGCCCCATGCCCAGGGCAAGCTGGTGCGCGTGGTCAGCGGCAGCGTGTTCGACGTGGCGGTGGACATCCGCCGCGACTCGCCCACATACGGCCGATGGGTAGGCGTCAGCTTGACAGCAGAGAATCACCGGCAGCTCTGGATTCCGCCGGGGCTGGCGCACGGATTTCTGGTGACGAGCGAATCGGCGGATTTTCTGTACAAGACGACCGCGTACTACGCCCCCAGCCAAGAGCGGTCGATCGCCTGGAGAGATCCAGCTATCGGAATTACATGGCCACTGGAGGGACAGCCCGCGCTGTCGGCCAAGGATGCGGCGGGCACGCCGCTGTCCGAACACTGAAGAACAACCACCCACGACGATCACCATGAGTTTCGAGAACAAGACGCTGGCCATCATCGGCCTGGGCTACGTCGGCCTGCCCTTGGCGGTTGAATTCGGCAAGCACCGCACCGTCATCGGCTTCGACATTCATCAGGGGCGGATTGCCGAGCTCCAATCGGGTCATGACCACACTCTGGAATGCAGCCCTGAACAGCTGGCAAGCGCCTCCCTCCTGAGCTACAGCGCGCAGCCTCAAGACCTTCAGGCCGCCCAAGTTTTCATCGTCACCGTACCCACGCCGGTGGACCAGGCCAACCGTCCCGACATGACCCCGCTGGTCAAAGCCAGCGAGACGGTGGGCCGCGCCCTCAAGCCGGGTGACGTTGTGATCTATGAATCCACCGTGTACCCGGGAGCAACTGAAGAGGTTTGCGTACCCGTCCTGGAACGGATCAGTGGCCTGAAGTTCAACTCCGATTTTTTCTGCGGCTACAGCCCTGAGCGGATCAACCCGGGCGACAAGGTCAACACCCTCACCACCATCCGCAAGATCACCAGCGGCAGCACCCCCGCCGTGGCGGCCGAGGTGGACGGCCTGTACCGGCAGATCATCAAGGCAGGCACCTGGCCCGCCAGCAGCATCAAGGTGGCCGAGGCAGCCAAGGTGATCGAGAACAGCCAGCGCGACCTGAACATCGCATTCGTCAACGAGCTCTCGGTCATTTTCGACCGCATGAACATCGACACCACCGAAGTGCTGGAAGCTGCCGGGAGCAAATGGAACTTCCTGCCTTTCCGGCCGGGCATGGTCGGCGGTCACTGCATCGGCGTGGATCCTTACTACCTCACCCACAAGGCCGAGGAACTGGGTTATCACCCACAGGTCATCCTGGCGGGCCGTCGCATCAACGACAACATGGCTCGCTATGCGGCACGCAGCGTGGTCCGGCGCATGCTGCAGAACGGCATCGACGTGGCTCGCAGCACAGTGGGCGTGATGGGCATAACCTTCAAGGAGAACTGCCCGGACATCCGTAACAGCAAGGTTGCAGATCTGGTGAAGGAGCTGCGCTCGTGGAACGTGACCGTGGTGGTGACGGACCCATGGGCCGATGCCGCCGAGGTGCGCGATGAATACGGCATCGAGCTCGGGCAGATCACACCCGAGACCCCAGTGGACAGCCTGATCGTCGCAGTAGGCCACCAGCAGTACCGAGAACTGTCGCCCGCCACCCTTCGGACGCTGTGCACCTCCCACCACCAACCGGTGCTGGGCGACCTCAAGAGCCTCTTCGACCGCCACGACGCTGCCCGTCAGGGTTTCAGCGTTTTCCGCCTCTGACATACGACCTCCAGCCACCCGCCCCATGAAGAACTTTGCCCTCGTCGGCGCCGCCGGCTACATCGCTCCGCGCCACATGCGCGCCATCAAGGACCTCGGCCATCACCTCGCCGTGGCCTACGACGTGAACGACTCGGTCGGCATCATCGACAGCATTTCGCCCCAGAGCGAATTCTTCACCGAGTTCGAGCGCTTCCTGGAGTATTCCCACCAGCTGCGCCGACAGCCCGCAACGGCCCTTGACTATGTGGCCGTGTGCTCGCCCAACTACCTGCACCACGCCCACATTGCAGCCGGCCTGCGCCTGGGATGTGACGTGATCTGCGAGAAACCGCTGGTGCCCACCCCGGAACTCATCGACGAACTGGCCCGGGTGGAACAGGAAACCGGCCACCGGGTCTTCAACATCCTGCAGCTGCGCCACCATGAGGCCATCCTGGCGCTGCGCGACAAGGTGGCTGCCGCTCCCATCGACCAGGTGTTCGACGTGGAGCTCACCTACATCACGTCGCGCGGCAAGTGGTACATGGAGAGCTGGAAGGGTGATCCGCGCAGGTCCTTCGGTGTGGCCACCAATATCGGTGTGCACTTCTACGACATGCTGCACTTCATCTTCGGCAAGCTCAAACGCAATGTGGTGCACCACAGCGGCGAGGCCAAAGCCGCAGGCTATCTGGAATACGAACGCGCCCGGGTGCGCTGGTTCCTGTCGATCGACGCCAACGATCTGCCGGCAGAGGTGCAAGGCAAGAAACCGACCTACCGAAGCATCGACATCAGCGGCGAACAGCTCGAGTTCTCTGAAGGCTTCACCGACCTCCACACCACCAGCTACCGCGAGGTGCTGGCAGGGCGGGGCTACGGCCTGGCGGATGCCCGCCACTGCATCGAGACGGTCAATACCATCCGGCACGCCCCGGTGGTACGCGGCGAGGCCGGTGAAGTTCATCCGTTCGTGGCGAGGCTGCGCCCGTGAACGACGTGACCATCCATCCCAGCGCCATCGTTGACGAAGGCGCTCAGATCGGCGCCGGTTCGCGCGTCTGGCACTTCGTGCATGTGTGTGGCGGAGCCCGCATCGGTCAGGGAGTTTCGCTCGGGCAAAACGTCTTTGTCGGCAACCGGGTGGTCATCGGGGACCGCTGCAAGATTCAGAACAACGTGAGCGTGTACGACAACGTCACGCTGGAAGAAGGCGTGTTCTGCGGGCCCAGCATGGTGTTCACCAACGTGTACAACCCGCGCTCGCTGATCGAACGCAAGAGCGAGTACCGCGATACCCTGGTCAAGCGCGGAGCCACGTTGGGGGCGAACTGCACGGTGGTGTGCGGCGTGACCATCGGAGAGTTTGCTTTCGTCGGGGCAGGCGCCGTCATCAACAAGGATGTACCAGCCTATGCCCTCATGGTGGGCGTGCCCGCCCGGCAGGCAGGCTGGATGAGCGAGTTCGGTGAACGCCTCCCCTTGCCTGTTCAGGGCCAGGGTCGCACAACCTGCCCGCATACCGGTGCCATCTATGTACTGGATGACCGCACCCTGCACAAACAGGAGGCCTGACTCTCATGGAATTCATCGACCTGAAGGCTCAGTACCGGCAACTCAAGTCAGAGATCGACGCCGGCATACAGCGGGTGCTCGATCATGGGCAGTACATCCTGGGGCCCGAAGTGGCCGAACTGGAAGAGAAGCTCGCCGCCTACACCGGGGCACCTCACTGCATTGCCGTCGCCAACGGCACCGACGCCCTGCAGATCGCCCTGATGGCCCTCGGCGTGGGGCCTGGCGACGAGGTGATCACCCCTGGCTTCACCTATATCGCCACGGCCGAAACCGTCGCCCTTCTGGGCGCGAAACCGGTCTATGTGGACGTCGACGACCGCACCTACAACCTCGATCCTGCCTTGATCGAAGCGGCCATCACGCCACGCACCAAAGTGATCGTGCCGGTCAGCCTGTATGGCCAGTGTGCCGACTTTGATGCCATCAATGCCATCGCAGCCCGACACGGTCTGACCGTCATCGAGGATGCAGCTCAGAGCTTCGGCGCGAGTTACAAGGGCCGCAAGAGCTGCAACCTCAGCACCATCGCCTGTACCAGCTTCTTCCCCAGCAAGCCGCTGGGATGCTATGGGGACGGTGGCGCCATCTTCTCCCAGGATGCCCATCTGGCCAAGGTGATGCAGCAGATCTCACGTCACGGCCAGGATCGCCGTTACCACCATGTGCGGGTCGGTGTGAACAGTCGGCTCGACACGCTTCAAGCCGCCATCCTGCTGCCCAAGCTCGCGGTGCTGGACCATGAAATGACGTTGCGCCAGGAAGTGGCCTCCCGATATGACCGCCTTCTGAACGCAGCCGGCATCGACAGCACGCCCTACGTGGAGCCGCACAACGTGAGCGCCTGGGCCCAGTACACCATTCGTGTCGACCACCGCGAACAGGTGCAGGCGCGACTGAAGGACGCTGGCGTGCCGACGGCGGTTCACTACCCGATCCCGCTCAACCGACAGCCGGCGGTGGAAGACCTGAGCGCAGTGCTCCCTGTGGGTGACCGTATTGCACAACGCGTCATGAGCCTGCCCATGCACCCGGGTCTTGACGCTTCTTCGCAGGAACGTGTGGCCCTCGCGCTGAGCGAGGCCCTTGCTCCCGTCTGAGTTTTTGCTCTCTCTCAACAAGGAATCAACATGGACATCCGTGGAAAAAAGTTCGTCGTCGTCGGCGGTGCCGGCCTGATCGGCTCGCACACCGTCGATCGCCTGCTGCAGGAAGACATCAAGGAGATCGTCGTTTACGACAACTTCGTGCGGGGGACCCGCGAGAACCTGGCCAACGCGCTGAGTGATCCGCGTGTTCGCATCTACGACGTCGGTGGCGACATCATGCAGACCGACATCCTGCAATCTGCATTCGATGGCGCAGACGGAGTCTTCCACCTCTCGGCCCTCTGGTTGCTGCAATGCCACGAGTACCCGCGTACTGCATTCGACGTGAATGTCCGCGGCACTTTCAACGTGATGGAAGCCTGCGTGGCCAAGGGCATCAAGCGGCTGGTGTACTCGTCTTCCGCCTCGGTGTATGGCGACGCGGTGGAAGAACCCATGACGGAAGACCATCCGTTCAACAACAAGAACTTCTACGGCGCCACCAAGATCGCCGGCGAGGCTATGCTGCGGGCCTTCCACCATCGCTATGGCCTCAACTTCGTTGGCCTGCGTTACATGAACGTCTATGGCCCTCGACAGGACTACCACGGCGCCTACATCGCCGTGATCATGAAAATGCTGGACGCCATCGATCGCGGCGAGAGCCCGACCATCATGGGTGACGGCTCAGAAGCATTCGACTTCGTGGCAGTGGAAGATTGCGGCCTGGCCAATGTGTGCGCCATGAAGGCCGATACGGTCGACTCCTTCTACAACGTGGGCACCGGCAAGCGCACCTCGCTCAAGGAGCTGGCCGAGATGCTGATCCAGCTCACGGGATGCACCAAGCCCATTCAATACGCGCCGCGCAGCCAGGCCACGCTGGTCCGCAACCGCATCGGTTCGCCCAAAAAGGCATCTGAAGAAATCGGCTTCACCGCGCACATCGACCTGCTCGATGGCCTGAACCGGCTGATCGAATGGCGCGCTTCGCACAAGGCCGAAGTGGAAGCTCGTCGCGCTGCAGTGTCGCGCTGATCGCGGGAGACGGCATTCATGTGTGGAATCACCGGCGTGCTCCACCTCAACGGGGAGTCCGCTGCGCCTGTTGTACTTAAACGGATGACCGACGCCATCGCCCATCGCGGGCCTGATGGCGACGGCATCTACACCGACGGGCCCGTGGGTTTTGGCCACAGGCGCCTGGCCATCATCGATCTGAGCGCGGCCGGGCACCAGCCCATGGCCACTGAAGATGGTCGGTTCGTCATGGTCTACAACGGCGAAATCTACAACTTTCAGGAGTTGCGGATCGAGCTGGAAGCGCTGGGCCACCGGTTCCATTCCCGCACCGATTCAGAGGTGGTGCTGAAGTCGCTGTCCCAATGGGGACCGGATGCGCTCAACCGCTTCAACGGCATGTTCGCGCTGGCCCTGTGGGACAAGCTCAAGCATGAGCTGTTTCTGGCCCGCGACCGCTACGGCATCAAGCCGCTGTACCACGCGCATGTGGCAGGCCGCATTCTGTTCGGCTCGGAGATCAAGGCCATCGTGGCCAATCCGGCCTACCGGGTCGACATCGACAAGGAAGGGTTGCTGGAGTACCTCACCTTCCAGAATCTCTTTACGGACCAGACGCTGTTCAAGGACGTAAAGCTCCTTCCGGCCGGCACCTGGTTGCGAATCGGCCTGGATGGCAGCGCCGTCAGTCACCGCTATTGGGACTACTGCTTCGAGGAGCCCGAGAGCCCCCGTTCCGAAGCCGAGTACGTGGAGGAGCTGGACCGTCTGTTCCACCAGGCTGTGAGCCGCCAACTGGTCAGCGACGTGGACGTGGGCGCCTATTTGAGCGGCGGCATGGACAGCGGTTCGGTCACAGCCATTGCCGCCAGACAGTTGCCCTACATCAAGTCGTTCACCTGCGGCTTTGACCTCAACTCGGCATCGGGCGTGGAGATGGGCTTCGACGAGCGTGAGGCCGCCGAGTACATGTCCTATGTGTTCAAGACCGAACATTACGAGATGGTGCTCAAGGCTGGCGACATGGAGCGCGTCATGCCCCGGCTGGCATGGCACATGGAAGAGCCCCGGGTGGGCCAGAGCTACCCCAACTTCTATGCAGCCCAGCTGGCCAGCAAGTTCGTGAAGGTGGTGTTGTCGGGCGCAGGGGGCGACGAGATGTTCGGTGGTTACCCCTGGCGTTATTACCGTGCCGTGGTGAACGACGACTTCGACCATTACATCGACAAGTACTACGGCTTCTGGCAGCGCCTGATTCCCGGCGAGCAGATGCAGGGGCTTCTGGCACCCATATGGAACGATGTAAAGCATGTAGATACGCGCGCCATCTTCAGCGACGTGTTCACCACCCATGCGGCCAATTTCACACGGCCAGAGGACTACATCAACCACTCGATGTACTTCGAGGCCCGTACCTTCATGCATGGCCTGCTGGTGGTGGAAGACAAGCTGAGCATGGCGCACTCGCTGGAAACCCGAGTGCCCTTCCTGGACAACGATCTGGTCGACTTTGCCATGCAACTCCCGGCCAGCATGAAGCTGGGCAACCTGGGCGAGGTGGTGCGGCTCAACGAGAACGAGCCGGGCAGCAAGACGGCGCGTTACTTCGAGAAGACGCGTGACGGCAAGCTGCTGTTCCGCAAGGCCATGGAGCGCCACATCCCCCAGAAGATCACGCACCGGGAAAAGCAGGGGTTTTCAGCCCCGGATGCAAGCTGGTTCAAGGGAGACAGCATCGAATTCGTGCGACGCAAGCTATACAACAGCAACTCTCCGATCTACGAATTGCTCGACCAAACAGCCGTCTTGTCGCTGGTAGATGACCATTTGCAAGGTCGACAGAACCGTCGTCTCCTGATCTGGAGCTTGCTGAGTCTCGATGCGTTCACGACAGCCTTCGTCGCCTAACCGGGAGGCCTGACTTCATGCTAGCTCCAACCTTTGCCATCTTCGCGCTTATTCCCAAGCGTGCTGATTTGATTCTCGTCATGGCAAAGCGGGAGATATCCGACCGGTACGCCGGGCAAGCTCTGGGCATGTTCTGGGCATTGGGCCATCCGTTGTTCCTCACGGCGCTCTATCTCTTTGTTTTTGCAGTAGTTTTCAAACAGCGGATCGGTGGCACTGAGGAAATGCCGCTGGATTACACGGCCTATCTGCTCGCAGGCCTGTCTGCATGGCTAGCTGTCCAAGACGGACTCCAGAAGAGTTGTTCGGTAATTACCTCTAGTGCAGCACTTGTGAAACAAACCGTATTTCCGCTGGAGGTGCTGCCCATCAAATCAATGATTGTTTCGCTGTTGCCACAGCTCGTTTCGGTGTCGACCCTGACTGTCTATGTGGCAATAAAGTATGGCTCGCTGCATGCGACTTATTTTTTGCTGCCCTTCCTAATCGCAGTACAATTTGTCGGCATGGTCGGAATTGCATTCCTGCTTTCCGCCTTGGGAGCGTATTTGCGAGACATCAAGGACATTGTCCAGTTGGCAGCCAGCGCCGGAATCTATCTGACCCCGATCTTTTATCTCCCGAACTGGGTCCCCGCAATGTTTAAACCATTGCTGTATGCCAACCCATACAGCTACTTGGTCTGGTGCTATCAAGATATATTGTATTACGGTAGATTTGAGCACCCTTGGGCCTGGCTGGTCACGATTTGCTTCAACCTGCTGATATTCTGTTTGGGGGCAGCCTTTTTCGCCAAGGTCAAACCATCGCTGGGAAATGTACTGTGAGTGTCGCTGGAGATTTCGCCATCAGGGTGCGTGGGCTGCGCAAGACTTACAAGCAGTACCGTCGCCCTCTGGACCTGTTGCTCGATGCCGCCGGACTGAACACGCGCCACCAAGAAAAGCATGTGTTGAAGGATTTATCTTTTGACATAAGGCGGGGCGAGGTAGTCGGAATCATTGGCAAAAACGGTGCTGGTAAGAGCACACTGCTGAAGATTCTCGCGGGAACGCTGGACAAATCAGCCGGCGAAATCGAGATTAATGGAAAAGTGTCAGCCATCCTGGAACTAGGAACAGGCTTCCACCCAGACTACACCGGACGCGAGAACATCATTCTCGGCGGCATGTGTCTCGGAATGTCACGCAACGAGATTCTTGAAAAACAAGAGTCAATCATCGACTTCAGTGAGTTGCGCGAGGTAATTGATCAGCCCTTTCGAACTTATTCTAGCGGGATGCAGGCTCGGCTCACCTTTTCGACTGCAGTTAGCGTAACACCTGATATCTTCATTGTCGATGAGGCCTTGGCCGCCGGAGATGCAGCATTCGTTGAAAAGTGCTTGGGGCGCATTGAAGAAATCTCGCGCTCCGGGGCAACCGTCCTTCTCGTCACGCACAACACCAACCTCATCCCGCGGTTTGGCAGTCGAGCTATCTGGATTGAGTCGGGTGTAATCAAGGCGGACGGGGATGCCATAGCCGTTTCCAAGCAGTATGAAATCGAGACGTTCTTAAAGGTACGCGCATACGATCACCAAGTGGTCGACGCAATTGGCGACCAGAAGATCAGCGTAGAAAAAGTCGCCGTGAGTGGATATGAAGTAGACAAGGGGGTGTACCTGCAAGGGACGCCACTCGAGATTGACGTGACTATCCGCTCGGAAATCGTCACTGACACTGCCGAGATCATCATCCACCTGTGCCGCGAAGACGGGACAGTCGTGTGGACTGCAACCAGCTACGAGTACATGACTACCGAATACAAGATGAATCGGTGGCCAGTTAACCTGCGGCGAGGGACGTACAAGATCACCCTACGTCTTCCCAATTTGTTGCTGAATACAGGGCGCTATTTCGTTAATATCGGCATTGAACCCCGTCGGGACACCGCAAGAATCGCCGATTACCACGACTGGCGCCGATATGCAGCGTCATTTGGTGTGACGCGAAGCTCACCGATCATCGTCAGCAAGGCATTCGATTCGCCCGCGAACTGGTCGATTCGCCAAGTAATCCGATTCGGATCGACGGCTACTGAATCGGACTTGCGGGTGCTCGCCTATCCAGCCCCCTACGAGTGTGCCGTTGCTATCAGCAACGACTGTGAGTTCATGACACGAGAGGCGACCGTTGGCTTGCTGGCCGAGCTGTCCGACCCTGCTGGACTCGATCTCGAAGTCACGACAAGCATGTTCTTCTACACAACACATGCAATCTGCAATTCGAGCATCAGCTACTTTGATGGCGTAAGTCAGACTCCTTCTGAGCATGCACCTCTGCTACGCAAGCTTTGCAAAGCAGGCTGGATTGACACCATACACTCTTATGGTGATTTCGATGCAGGAGGATTCCAGAGAGCACTCGCGATTGCCGCCACAAATGAGATACGCAGATACGGACTATCCCTGCCGGTCTACACTAATCACGGAACTAACAACAACCTGCAAAACGTCGGTCACTCCGATCTATCCGGCTACCAACAAGGTGATGATCCTCAAGCTGAGGCTTATCACCTTGATTTGACTGTGGGACACGGAGCGAAATACTTCTGGGTTGACGACATGCTGAGTCCTCGGCCTGACGTCACATCGGAGGTGTTCAGGGAGGCCAGGGCACGTGACGGCAGGCGCATCAAGCTGTTTCGCCGCTACCGTGGACTCGTTGGCCAGCCTGCACCCACGATGGCGTCGTTACCGCAGCAAATGACGGAGTCAGACCTTCTCGCGCTAGCCGAAGCCGGAGGCGTGGCGATCTATTACCAACACCTTGGTGTCGGAGAGCGAGATGAGCATGGCAGACCGGTGCCATTGAAGAGGCCTTATCTGAGTGAAGATTCCCGACGAATCCTCGGTGTGTTATCGCACCTCCAGCGTCAGGGCCGTTGCCTTGTCGCTGGTACCGGTCGCCTGCTCACTTACCTAGACATGCGAGATTCGGTCGAGCTAAGAGTGGAACAAGGCGTACTGCATATCGAGCTTGATATGGATTGGGCCGACGAAGCCACATTTGATGGTCTGTCACTGGAGATTTCAGAGTCAGTGCCGATCAACAAGACTCTTTTCCATGTGCCGGGTCGGACATTCGAAATGGAGATGACGCGCGCACCTTCCAAGCGAGCAAACACTTTCACTCTGTTTCGGCCGTGGCGCCGCCTGGATCGGGGTGTGCTGCTATGAACTTATTCGAACAAGATCCGGCATGGCGGACAATCCTTGATCGCTCCGTTTTTTTTAATGATGCAGGTTATGGGAGCTTCGTGTCGAACTGGTCGTTCGATTACTACCGCCAGCGCGCTATAAACGCAGGATTCTCCGGATTAGGCCGTGTGCTCGATGTTGGGTGTGGCCATGGACATTGGACATGCGCGCTAGCCTCACTTAATGAAGAAGTGATCGGCGTAGACATCCATCAGCATCGGGTTCAAATCGGCGAAGAACTGATCAAGGACCTCTGGATCGACAACGCTCGCACAGCCATAGGGAATGCTCTTGAACTCCCGTTCGGAGACGCTGAGTTCGATGGACTGTTTTGTTATGGCGTATTCATGTTTCTCGATCCGGATGCGGCGTTAGCCGAATTTCGGCGTGTACTCAAGCCCGGTGGCAAGCTCTACCTTTGTACCAATGGGCCAGGCTGGTGGCTGAAACTGGCACTACGCAGCGTGCTGTCCAACCGCTCGATGGCACGTGCGGGGTGGCGCGCGTTCGTGCGTTCTGCTCAACCTGGCACCCCAACTTCTTATTCGACTCAGGGGCTGGTTGATCTCTTGAAGACCAATGGGTACCAAAATCCCAAGGTGAGTGGTGAGGGTGCGTTGAGACTTGCAGAAGGAGGCAACTCACGTTCCCTCAGGCCTGTTTACAAGGCGAAGTTCTTCGGCCTTGACCACGTTCTTGAAGCCGTAGCCCTCAAAGCTGGTGTCGCGGCGCCATCAAACAGTCCGGAAGCAGTGCGCCGCTTTCCCTTGCTCCGAGAAGCGAGCAATGCCTTACGGACCGGGGTTTGGAGCGATCTCGATCGCCTGCGGCGGTTCCGAGCAAATGACTCCGGCGAGACGGCAGATGCCACTCATCTACCCCGGCTATCTTGGGCAAGGGCGGCCGGAGTCGGAATTGATCGCCATGATTTCCTTCAAGCAGTGCTGCAGATGGTCACGGAAGGAACCCAGAATGACACTGACCGGGTACGGGCACTGGTCAGCTTCTGCCAGCGTTTCTTCTATCACCACTTTGCTGTACAGCCCATCGTCGATGGCGTACTGGTGCAAGACCCTGTAGAAGTTCTCGCCATGCGCGCAGCGCGATGCGGCAGTTCAGCCCGCTTTTTGATAGACCTGCTGGAGGTCGCCGGCTTCGAAGCTGGTTTGATCGGTGGTGCATGTCACACCGCGGCGGAAGTTTTCCTGGATGGCAGTTGGAGGCTCCTGGATCCGAGTCTTTATCCACCTGGCATACACCTTCTGGATACTGAAGGCGGCTTGTTGGAAACGGCCACAGTTCTGAAGCAACCCGAATTGCTCGATCTTCCTGTTTCCTATATCAACTACAACACGGCGCACATCGACGCATTCCGCGACGCCTACCCACGTACTGCTGCTCACATAGAGTCATATTTGCGATTCCCCATACTCCCGTCTACTGGCTACTTTGGTCGCGAACTAGCTGGTGAGCGAGCTGGCTTCGTGAGCAGATACCGCAAGTCAAAGCAAGCCGGACGTGGATGGACAGACTGGGGGCATCTTCAGAAGGTAGAGGAGCTGAGGGCACCCAGCCTGCCGACTGTGCAGCGGCCAGAACAGGTTCGCGAGGCAGCACTGCTTGGGGGGATACTTACTTGGACGGCGGCCAAGACCGCCTCTGCCCACGATCAGGTGACTTACGACGTACATGTCTCACCGGTTTCCAGGGGGTGGCGGTACACGGAGATTCCCCACGACTGCACCTTCGATGTTCCGGGCACACATATCCGAACGACAACGAATTCAGCTGATATATCGAGCCTACTCAGCGTTGGAGACAACTACGTTACGGTAATTGCTCGTCGCTCCGATACGTTGCATGCCTTCCACCTCCCATCTGACGAGTTCATAGTGCGGACCTGAGCAAGCCAAAGATTGAGAAACGGAGCGACTTTGAGAGACCAAACAGACGCAGAGCAGAAAGAGCGCGAGTACGAGGACAGCATTGCTCACCGCTACAACCGCGACTATCACGAACCGCCAATCATGGCGAAGCATTCCAGGGCGTTTGCGGACTTTGTTGCAGCGCACGTGAAGCCGGGCGACCGAGTTTTGGATCTAGGCTGCGGGGCAGCTTCTCTCTGGCCGCTCTGGGCCAGCGTCCTCCCGCGGCTGGATACCCTAGTCGGCGTGGATCTTTCGCCAAAGATGCTGGATGTAGCGCGCGGTACATTTCCAGCTGGAGATTTCCGTGAGGGGAGCTTTCTGCAAATACCCTCCGGGCCTGGCGAGTTCGATGTCGTCATCGTATCGAGCGCGTTTCACCACATCTCGGATGAACTTTTACCCGACAGCCTCAAGGAGGTCCACCGTGTCCTCGACGAGCACGGCCTTCTGATCGGCAGAGAGCCACTGATGTCGGAGCGCCTGTCGGATCGTGGCGGCTGGTTCGCAGGAGCATTGATGCACCTTCGGCATCTGGCCTATCGGCTGAGCGGTACTCGGGAATACCCAGAGCCAGATCCGGGCCCAGACCATCACGCCTATCACCCGAAAGAGTTCCTTCGATCAATCGATACAGTATTGACCGTCGTTGACGTCGAGTTCCGCAACCCCGCGAGTCTGTTTCTCGCCCGGGTACATCACCCTGCCGTTGTGAAACTTGCTCTGCACCTGGACGACTTCATCAAGCACCGCGAAGGTCAGGAGGTGCACTATGCCGCTCGCAAGAATTTCTCCACGGCGGCCGACGTCAACGATTGCATCGAGAAGGCACTCCTGGACAACAAGCTCAGCGAGGAAGAGCTGAAGGACTTCATGGTGCAGGTCGCAGCTGCCGCACGGGTCATCGAGCGCGAACTTCAATCCTCCGAAGCCCAATGGAATCGTTGAACAAGGTTCTCAGCCCCGAAAACGATCGGTGGCTCAGAGAGTTCGTTGCCACCCACGGCAGGTCACCTGTGATCCTGCTGATCGGAAACATCGCCAACAACGGCTACAACAACGCCAAGATATTGTCGGAGGCGGGGTTCGATTGCGATGTGATCTGCTACGACTACTATCACATGATGGGATGCCCCGAGTGGGAGGACGCAGACCTTTCAGGACGGCTCAATGATGATTTCAGACCCAACTGGACAGCCATGGACCTTGGGGGATTCCGGCGCCCCAACTGGTTTGCCCAGGGTCCGCTGAAGACCTGCATCGACTACCTGTGCGCGCGTCGCGACGGTGCTGCTTCGGCTGCGGAGCTCTGGAGAAAGCTCCAGGTCTACTCGCGGTGCATGCCACCGCAGAACATTCAGGATGTACTGACGCTTCTCGAGCCGCTGGCGAAGCGGGCGTACTGGAGACTGGTGAACAGTCTCCCGAGACCGTTGGCACGGGTCTTGTCCTATGCGGTCAGATCCGTGAAGAAGTTGATACACGGTCAGTCGATCTCCACAGCACCGGATCTGACCTTCCAGGAAAGAGCCGACAAGCTGATCGCCGAGTTCAAGCGCCAGTTCCCTCATCGGGCCGACCAGCTCAGCATGGAAGATCTGCATCCATACGGGCACATGTTCCATGAGTGGCGGCGACTGCTTGGACACTACGACATCGTCATAGGGTTCTCCACAGACCCCTTCATTCCGCTGCTGGATGGAAGAAGTTATTTCGCCATAGAGCACGGCACGCTGAGGACGATCCCGTTCGACGACAACGGTCAGGGTCGCAGAACGGCACTGGCCTACAACCAGGCCGCACACAGCTTCGTGACGAACTTTGACTGTGCAGGCAGCGCCGAGAAACTGGCTCCGGGTCGGTACACATTGATCAACCACCCCTATGACGAGGATCGTGGCCTCACTCTGTCGGGGTCCGATCAGCTCAGGCGAGAGCTGTGTGAGAGGCTCGACGCTGACTTCCTGATATTCCACCCGACCCGACATGACTGGGTGGAGGGCACCGGCTTTGCCGACAAGAAGAACGAAGTCCTGCTTGATGCCTTTGCACAAATGCGCGCACAGGGCTTGCGAGTGGGTCTGGTGGCTTGCGAATGGGGAGCCAATGTCGCTCATAGCAAAAAGCTGCTTCGTTCCCTGAACTGCAACCGTCACGTTCACTGGGTCCCGCCGATGGCGATCGTCCCGTTCGAGCGGATGTGCAGGGCCTGCGACGTGGTCGCAGACCAGTTCAAGCTCGGTGCATTCGGCGGCGTCGTCTTCAAGGCGATGGCGGTCGGGGCGCCCATACTGACCTATCTGAACGAATCACAGGCTACTCGGCAGTACCCCGTGAGCCCTCCGGTCATCAACTGCAGGACAACCCAGGAGGTACTCACTCGTCTGATGCCTCTGATGACCGACCGGGAATCCCTGTCCCTCATCGGCCAGGAAACCCGCCGCTGGGTAAAGCTGTATCACGGCAAGGCAGAAACAGTGAATGCGCAGGTAGATCGGTTTCGCCTGCACCGGAGCGTTTCCACGCATGCACGATCATGAATCTGCGCACCTGGGTCAGGGGATTTGCTGCGGGCGCCGTACAGGCGGCCGTGCTTCTGCTGGCAGTACCCTGTTTGCCGGTCAGGCTGGGCCTGAAGTGGTCGGGCCGTCCACAAACCAGCTACTGGACCGGAGTGCCCATCCTCACGCTCGTCCAGAAAGCTGAAAGCGAGCGGCTCACCGGCGCCAAGGTGGTGGTGATCGTCAGATACACATACAGGCTTTCGCAGGACTTCGACATCGTATTGACGGATTTCTGCAAAGGTCGGGCATGGCTTGCGTTTCCACTATCGGGGCTCGCGTTCCTGTGGATGATCTGCACGGCGTCCAGGGTGCACACCTTCGCCGACGGAGGCATCTTGCCTGGGGTGCATAAACATCAAATCGCTTTTGCCGAGCTGTTTCTCTACAAGCTCTTCCGGATTCCACATCTTGTCTGGACCTACGGCGCAGATGTACGAACCCACCAGGCGACCATGGCATTGGGCAGTCCGAATTGCTGCACCGATTGCACCCGTGTTGGGACCGCGTGCAGGTGCGATGACCGTGCAGGCATCGACAACATGCAGAGGCTCAAACGAGCAGGATCCATCGTGTTCTCGATGGGCGACATGCTTGAGTACACGCCTGGCAGTCGGAATGACTTGTTCTTCTGGCCTCTGGACATTGACGGTCGCCATCGTCCGCTTCCAAGAAAGAAAAGCAGCATTGATGAACCCGACAGGCCTTTGCGCGTGGTGCACGCGCCCAACCACCGGGAGTTCAAAGGCACACGCTATCTGGAAGCGGCGGTGGCCGAGCTGCAGGCCGAGGGCGTACCCATCGAGCTGGTGATGGTGGAAAAGCTGCCCAACCACGAAGCGCTGGCGGTTTACCGTACGGCCGATGTGATCTTCGATCAGTGCCTGATCGGCTTCCACGGATACTTTGCCCTGGAGGCCATGGCGCTGGGCAAGCCGGTGATGTGCTACATCCGCAAGCCGGAACAATACCTGCTTGAACCGCAGGAGTGCCCCATCATCAACACCCATGTGGACACCCTGCGCGATGACCTGCGCCGGCTGGTGCACACGCGGGACCAACTGGCCGACATCGGCCAACGCGGTCGCGCCTACGTGGAGCGCCACTACTCCCGAGCGGCTTTCGCGGGTCGTCTGCAGCGCGCTTATCAGGACTTAGGAATCACCCCATGACCACTCTTGTGATCGGCAGCACCGGCTATATGGGCCGGCATCTCATGGCCGGGCTGGCGGCAGCCGGGCTGCAGGCGACAGGCGCCAGCTCTTCGGACGGGACCGGCATCCACCCCGACACCGGCCTGCTGCCGGATTCGTTTGCCGTGGCAGCCGGAACCGACGCCGTGGTCTATATGGCCCAGTCGCCCCGCTATCGGGACCCGGAGCAGGCATCACATGTGCTCGCAGTCAACGTGGTGTCGGCAGTCAGGGCCGCGGTGGCAGCGCGCAAGGCTGGCGTCCGACGGTTCATCTATGTGTCGACCGGCACGGTGTATGCGCCGACCTTCGACCCTCTCGCCGAGGATGCCCCCGTGCGTGGCGCAGACTGGTACAGCCTGAGCAAGATACAGGGTGAACAAGCCGTGCATATGTTCCGTGACGACATGGATGTGCATGTCGTGAGGCCTTTCGGGGTTTATGGTCCGGGTCAGACCGGCCGTCTGGTGCCGAATCTGATGGCATCGATTCGGGAGGGCCGCACCATCACCCTTCAAGGGCGACGGGATGAACCGGGCGATGCTGACGGGCTGCGCATATCGCTGTGCCATGTGGACGACGCCACCCGCATCCTCATCCGCTTGATCCAGCAAGGGGGGCCCGTCTGTCTCAACCTGGCGGGCGAGGAGGCTGCATCCATCCGGACGCTGGCGACCCTGCTGGGCGAAATGATGGGACGCCCCCCGGTGCTGGCGGCGGCTACGGCATTCAGGAACTTCGACCTGGTGGCCGATATCGGTTTGTTGCGCCAGTTCCAGCCCATGGTGTTCACGCCGTTGCGCCAGGGACTGGTAACCCTCATGGACAAGGCGGAGAACGCTTCATGCTGACAGCCACACAGGCCGGTTTTTCCACTCCCGACGGAGATGTCCGACGCCACATCGAACTGACACCGGCATCGCAGCCGGAAAAGGCCTGGCAAGAACGCCAGGATGCTTCCGTGGACGAGTACCTGGACCACACTGAAGAGGTCCCGGCGGAAATCGAGACCCTCTATGACCTCTTCGACTGCTTCATTTCCGCGTGCCTGACCGACCGGCGCGATCAGAAAGTGCTGGATGTGGGGTGCGGCATCCGCAGCGACTGGCCGCACTACGTTCGTTCTCTGCACAAAGGCATGCCGGTGAGCGGGAATGTGTACGTGGGCCTCGACCCCATGAGCCACAACCTCGAGAAGCGGGACTATCCCTTCGTGGCAGGGCGGCTGGAAGACCTGCCGGGAACCCTGTCTCATCCGTTCGATGTTTTTCTTTTCTCGACGTCGCTGGATCATTTTCAGGATCTGTCCCTGACGGCGCAGACAGTGCGCAGCCTGGCCAGCCCCGGCGCACTGGCCATCTTCTGGGTGGGTCTTCATGACCAGACATTGGTCGCGGAGCACGTGGGTGCGCAGATCTTCCAGAAGTTGTACGGGTCACTGCATCCGCTGCGGTTCATTCCCCGGTTCCTTGAAACGCTGGTGAAGATCCCGGTGAAATACTTCTGGCTGCTGCAGCGCAGGCGAGACATGCGCTCTGGCGTGCCGCTGGACAAGCTTCACTTTCACTACTTCACCCAGAAGAGTCTGGCCGAGACACTGCCACTGTTCGGGACGGTGGAGCGTCAGATCCACGTGCTTGGCACCAACAGCGTGTTTGTCTGTGTACGAATGCCTTGAAGCCGAAATGGTGATCTGATGGCGCTGCGCCGCTTTCTGCGCGACAGCGCCTTGTACGGCGCGGCCAACCTGGTGGCGCGGGGCATGGTGTTCCTGCTGCTGCCGCTGTACACACAGGTCTTGTCCCAAGGTGAGGTGGGCGCGTTCGAATGGCTCACCGCAGCCAGCCTGACTCTGCTGGCACTTCTGCCACTGGAGGTGACACAGGCGCTGGCACGGCTGCGCACGCAGGACCTGCCCGCCGAGGAAATACAGCGTCAGTGCCGCACGGCGTTCAGTTTCACGTTCCTGATGCTGGGCGGGTTCGCCACAGCAGTGACGGTGCTGGCCACCCACTTCCGGATCGGGCCCATGGCTCAGATGCATTCCGGACTGCTGGTGGCAGCAGCCATGTTGCTGCTGGTCAATGGATGGCTGTACTTCGTGCAGAACGAGCTGCGCTGGAGTTCCCGGGCGGACCGTTATGCACTGACTTCTGTCGTCACGGCAGGCATCACCGCAGTGACGGCCGTTCTGTTTCTGCTCGTTCTGGATGCAGGCATCCTGGGTCTTTACGCTGCGATGATCCTGGGGAGCGCATGTGGCGCTGCTTTGGCCATGCGAAGCCTGCCCTACTTGCTGCGCCCGCGCCTGAACCTGGCCGAACTGGGACCGCTGCTTCGGTTCTCGTTCCCCCTTGCCGTGTCCAGCGTGACGATCATCCTGGCGACCACCGTGGACAGGCTGCTGGTCGCTCAATACCTGAGCCTCGAAGCACTTGCCGTGTACGGCGTTGCCATGCGGATAGCGGCCATGGCCATGCTGGCTTTCCAGGGTTTCCAGCTCGCAGTCCTGCCGGCCACGGTCGGCCAGGGCCAAACCGGCCAACGCGAGGTACAGCTGGAACGGTCATTCCGCGTTTTCTTGTTGATCGCCATCGGCGTGGCGCTGCTGCTGTCAGCCGGATCGCCGGTGTTGCTGGCATGGTTGGCTGCGCCAGCCTACGGATCCGCACAAGCCTATGTGCCTTTACTGCTGGTCGGCACCGTGGCCGCTGCCGCTTATCCGTTCGCTCCCGGCCTGTGGCTGACCGGACGGTCTCGCGCCATGGCCGGCCTTGGACTGGTGCTGGTAGTGGTGGGACTGGCAATGAGCAGCTGGCTCATCCCATGGATCGGCGTCATGGGCGCTGCACTGGCCTACAGCATCACAGGTCTGTTCTATGCGGGGATGATGTTCTGGGCAAGCGACCGGGTATTTCCAGTGGGTCGGGCATATGGCCGGCTGGCTTGCTCGGTCATCGTCTTCCTGGTGGCGTCTGCCGCTCAGACCTGGGCCGCAGCCGAAAACTGGCCTCTGACATGGCGATTGCCTGCTGCAGCGCTGCCCTTGCCGCTGCTGGTCTGGTTGCTGACCACCCAGCAAGATCGCCGCCAGTTCGTGCAATGGATGCAGGCGCTCCGCCGCCCATGACTTCATGAATTCCTCATCCCCCCGAATCCTCCACTGCGCCCATCTCGTGGGCGGACAAGCCACCAGTCTGGCACGCGGCGAACGGGCGCTTGGCGCACACAGCAGCGCAGTCGCGTGGCAGCCATCCGTCTTTGGCTATCCAGCCGACGAGATCCTGTGGCCCGACGGCGCCGGCCTCGTCACCCAGGAGGCCGCGCGCTGGCGCCTGCTGGCCAGGGCCATCAGAGACTTCGACGTCATCCACTACAACTACGGTGCGCCCATCCTCAACTGGGGTGCACTGGATGGCCGCCACAAAAGCATGGCGGGTGGCCTGGGCGGCATTTATGCCGCTTTCAACCAGGCCCTGGAACTGCCGCTGGTGAAGCGTCTGGGCCGTGTGGTGGCAGTCAGTTACCAGGGAGATGATGCGCGCCAGGGCGACTACTGCCGAGAGCACTTCGACATCACCTTCGCGCGCGAGGTGGGTGACAGCTACTACTCGTCCGCGATCGACGGTGCCAAGCGCGACCGCATCGCGTGCTTTGACCGGCATGCCGACCTGATCTACGCACTCAACCCAGATCTGCTGCACGTACTGCCGTCACGGGCCAGATTTCTGCCATACGCCCACGTCGACTTGGGAGCTTGGACGCCTGTGATGGACGGCAGGCGTTCACCGGATGCACCGCCGCTGGTTGTGCATGCCCCCAGCCACCGAGGCGTCAAGGGCACCCGCTACATCCTGGAGGCGCTGGATCGGCTGAAGATGCAGGGCGTACCCTTCGAACTGAAGCTGGTGGAAGGCCTGCCGCAGGCCGAGGCGAGAAAGATCTACGAGCAGGCCGATCTGGTCGTGGATCAACTACTGGCCGGCTGGTACGGCGGCTTCGCGGTGGAGGTAATGGCTCTGGGTAAGCCCGTGATCTGCTACCTGCGCCACAGCGACTTCGGCTTCCTGCCAGAAGGCATGGCTGCCGACATGCCCGTCATCGACGCTTCGCCGCTGAGCATCGAGGCGGTGCTGCGGGACTGGCTGACCCGACCAAGATCACAGCGGATCGAACAAGGTCTCAAGGGGCGGGACTACGTGGAAAGGTGGCACAACCCGGCCGCCGTTGCAGCCCGATTGCTGGACGATTACGCACAGGCGCTGCAGGCCCGCTCGTCCCGTCGTTAGACCTCGATCGCGCAATACACCCAGTCCACAACGCTGTCCGCCGGCTGAAATCCGTGCACCAGGCGGCACAGCAAGCTGCGGATGGCGGGAATGTCGTTGCTGTTCATGGCGTGCTGCATTTGAGCCAGCAAAGGTTCCAGCTCGGACCAGTCCAGGCAATCCTCGTGGGCCTTCATGATGCGCGGGTGCGATGTGGGCTGCGGGTTGTCGCCGATCAGCAGCTCCTCATACAGTTTCTCGCCTGGCCGCAGCCCGGTGACGCGCACCTCGATCTGGCCGTCCGGCTGATCGACCGACTTCACCTGCAGCCCCGACAGCTCCACCATGCGCCGGGCCAGATCGGCAATGCGAACCGGCTCGCCCATGTCGAGCACAAACACATCACCCCCTCCGGCCATCGCACCAGCCTGGATGACCAGCTGGGCCGCCTCAGGAATGGTCATGAAATACCGGGTCATCTCGGGATGGGTGAGCGTGATGGGGCCGCCCGCTGCGATCTGCTGGCGGAACAAAGGCACCACCGAACCGCTGGAGCCCAGCACGTTGCCAAAGCGCACCATGGAGTACGTTGTGCCGCTGTCGCTGCGTGCCAGCGCCTGCAACACCAATTCGGCCAGCCGCTTGCTGGCACCCATGATGTTGGTCGGCCGAACGGCCTTGTCGGTGCTGATGAGCACGAAATGACGCACGCCACATTCGCTGGCAGCCTGTGCACAAACCAACGTGCCCCACACGTTGTTGCGCAGACCTTGTACCGGGTTGTGCTCCACCAGCGGCACATGCTTGTAGGCCGCTGCGTGGTAGATGGCATGCGGACGCCAGGCAGCGAAGATCTGACGGATGCGCTCGGCGTCCTGCACCGAAGCCAGCAAAGGCACCAGCTCCACGCGAGCTTCAAGGCCTGGGATCGACTGCAACTCGCGGTGAATGCTGTAGAGCGCAAACTCGCTTTGCTCCACCAGCAGCAGCGTACGGGGGCCCAGCTGGGCGATCTGCCGGCACAACTCTGTACCGATGCTGCCCCCAGCGCCGGTGACCGCGACCACATGCCCCTGTATGAGACGGGTGAGCAGGGCCTGATCAGGTGCTACCGGGGCACGGCCCAGAAGGTCTTCGATATCGAGCTCGCGCACATCGGCCAGCGTGACCCGGCCCGCCGCCAGATCGGACATGGCCGGCAGTGTGCGCACATGCACCGGGAAAGGTCGCAGCAGCTCGAGCACCTGTTGCCGCCTGGCAGCCACCGCCGTGGGCATGGCCAGCAACACATCGGTCACCCCCTCGCTGGCGATAAGCCGGTCCAGATGGCGCACATCGTGAACCGTCCGGCCGTCCAGGCTGTTGCCCACCAGAGCCGGATCGTCGTCGATGAAGCCGACCAGGCGCTGCTCGGCACTGCGGGCCATGGCTGCGGCCAGCTGCCGGCCCGCACTGCCGGCACCGAAAATCAGCACACCGGGCAGGTTGCGCTGGGCCAGCAACGTGCGATACAGACCCCCCAGCCAGAATCGCACACCCAATCGGCTGAGACCGACAAACACCAGCAGCAGCAGAGGCTGCATCAGCCCCACCGAGCGCGGCACGCCCGGCACAGCCACGAAGGTGAAGATGGCTGCATAGAACAGACCGTAGAGCGCCATGGCCTGCCCAAGGGCCACAGTGGCGTTCCAGCCAGCATGTCGAAAGATCGCCCGGTACAGGCCGAAACGCGCAAACAACGGCACCGCCAGCCCGACGGACACCAGGACCGCCCAGAGGTAGGGGCCCTCCAGCCGCATCCAGACCTCCAGCCGAAGGAACAGCGCCACCCACACAGCCAGAGCGCACAAGGATGCATCGACCAGCACGGCCAGGGTTCGCTTGGCGGTGCGCGGCATGGCCAGCAGGCCCATGGCCGCCGATTGGGTGGAGGGGTTCACGCGCATGTCGGTCTCAATGGGTCACGCCATCGCTGCGCAGCACCTTGATGGCCGTCAGCCACAGGATGCGGATGTCGAACGCCAGGCTGCGCCGGCGCAGGTACTCGGCGTCCAGCGCCACTTTCCGGGGTATCGGAATCTCGTCGCGACCGTTCACCTGTGCCCAGCCGGTCAGGCCGGGCAGCAGTTCGTGCACGCCTGCCTCGGTGCGCAGAGCGATCAGATCGTCCTGGTTGAACAGCGCAGGGCGGGGCCCGACCAGACTCATGTCGCCCACCAGAATGCTCCAGAGCTGCGGAAGCTCGTCCAGGCTGCTCTTGCGCAGGAATGAGCCAATTGGGGTGAGCCACTGGGCCGGGTTGTCCAGCAGATGGGTGGCCACAGCCGGTGTGTCGGTGCGCATGCTCCTGAATTTGGGCATTCGAAAGATCCGGTTGTGCCGCCCCACGCGGTCAGACCAGTACAGCACCGGGCCAGGTGAAGTCAGGCGAACGGCCAGCGCCACCAGCGCGACCGGCAGGGCCAGCACCAGCCCGGCAAACACCACCACCACGATATCGAACAAGCGTTTCATGCCACCTCTGTGCGGCTCAGCTGCCGCAATGCCTCGTCGACCGTAACCACAGGCTCCCATTGCAACACGCGCTGCGTGGCGGCCATGTCGACCTGCAGACTCCCCAGCAAGCGCTGCGCAAGCTCGCCGCGACCCAAAGCGCTGGCCGCGACCTGCAGCATCACAGGTGGCACCGGAAGCAGGCGGGCTCTGCAATCGAGCGCCGTTGCCAGGCGGCGAAGCAGTTCGGTGGTCGACAGATCTTCACCATCCGACACCATGAACGTCTCGCCGGCAGCGGCTGGATGCGCCAGACAGGTCGCCAGCAGATCCACCAGATTGTCCAGCGCCACCAGGCTTCGCCGGTTGGCTGTCGCCTGACCGAGCGGCAATGGAACACCGCGCCGCAGCCAGCGCACCATGCGCGCGAAGTTCCCGCCCGCGCCGGGGCCATACACCAACGGAGGCCGCACGATGACCAGCTCCAGGCCGGTGGCCTGGGCAAGGGCACGCAAGCCCTGCTCCGCCTCGAACTTGGAGATGCCGTATGGATCGACCGGTGCAGGCGCATCGGTTGCCGCAAAGGGTCGCCCGGGCTCGGTCTGTTCCCCGTTCACCTTGACCGAGCTCACATAGACCAGACGCTTGACGCCGGCCTGCACCGCCTGTTGCGCCAGCCGCAGCGTCCCCTGCACGTTCACCCGCCGAAACTCGGCCAGCGGGTCGGCGCTGCGCTCGTTCATGACGTGCACGCGGGCAGCGAGGTGCAGGACAGAATCCACATCCGCCAGCGCCGACGTCCAGTCGGTTTCGCCGTCGATGTCGCCCACAGGCACGGCACCGGCGCTGCCATCCGGCTGCCGCATGGCAGCGACCACGGCAAGGCCGTCGGCTCGCAACCGCTGGCAAGCCGCCCGGCCGACGAAGCCGTTCGCTCCGGTCACCAGCACGCGGGTCATGTTGTCCCCTCGGCCACTGGCATGCCGAACAAGGCTGCCAGCACCAGAAAGGCGGCCATCACGGCCCGGTCGCGCGGACGGCGACGGCATCGACCCGCCCGCAGGGCCAGCCGCCACGCGCCGGATCGGCCGGCGCCCAGCAAGCTGCGGAGTGTGTGCGCGTCGGACGTGTCCATGAGACGGGCTATCAGATCCACCTGCCCCAACCACCAGCCAGACCGCATGAGCCGCACCCGGCGCTGCATGGCGGCCCATCCGACATTGGCCCCCACCTGGTTGATGGCGTGCTGGCGGTAGCGCATGCCCGGCCGGGGGTCGATGGTCCAGACAAATCCCTGCGAGCGGGCAAAGGCATAGATCAACCAGTCGTGCAGGGTGACACCGGCCACCTCCGCGGCCCGATCGCGCAGAAAGTCCGCCAGCGATTCGGCAAGCCGACGCGACAGCACATAGGTGCAGCCGGGGCCTGCGGCCTCGAAAAAATGGTCCCAGGGACGTTGTGGGCCGCTCTTGACAAGGGTGGCTTCACGGCCGTCGGGCCAGAAGGCCACCACATCACACGAGTAACCGTCGCTGCCCCGGGCCTGCATTTCACCCACGGCCCGCGCAAGCTTGTCCGGCAGCCAGTGGTCGTCCTGGTCGGCCAGAGACAGATAGTCGAAAGGCAGCGACCGACTTGCACGGACAAGGTGAAAGAAGTTGGGCGCTGCACCGCCAAACCGTGTGCCGTAGGGCAGCACCTGAACCCGATCATCCCGAGCAGCCAGAGCCTGGCACCAGGCCAGCGTGTCGTCGGTGGAGACGTCGACACTGATCAGCAATGTCACCCGGACCCCCTCCTGTCCCAGGATGGTGGCCACCTGCTCCGGCAAGTACTGCATGCCGTTGTAAGCGGCAAGGCAGACCAGGACCAGCGGGGCTTCGCCCTGGGTTGTGAAATGGACGCGTTGATGGACCATGGATGGTCAGCGGGGTTGATGGGTCAGGGCCTGAAGCCACTCCACCAGACGCTGCGTGGTGGACCGCTGGGAGAAGCTCTGAATGAACGCCAGATCCGGCACAGGGCGCCGATCCGTGGAGATCAGTGCATCCAGGCTGGCCTCGACGCGCAGGGCATCGGTGGATGCGCCATCGCACAATCCGCTGCGCAACAGCGTCCGGGCCATGAGGGTGTCGGGATCCACCACTGCCAGCACGGGCCGCGCACAAGCCATGTATTCGAACAGTTTGGTGGTCAGAATGCCTGCTGCAGTGTCGGAGCCGTTGGACGAGGTCTCAATGAACAGCAGCGCATCGGAACTT
Source organism: Allobosea thiooxidans (assembly GCA_943370825.1). Lineage (GTDB taxonomy): Bacteria > Pseudomonadota > Gammaproteobacteria > Burkholderiales > Burkholderiaceae_C > Hydrogenophaga. Next base: position 27,603 of record CALRSR020000021.1, read on the forward strand.
TTCATGAGACGCAGCGACTCGCCGTAGGCGACCTTGGGGCTCACGATCACCCTGTCCTGCAGCTCCGGATAGCGTTCCTGCACCAGCCGGGCTACAGGCGCGCAGTCCCCAATGAACTCGACACGCACCAGGCGAGCATCTGCCCGCCGGGCATGACGTTCGCGCAGCGCATCGAACAAGCCCAGAGGAATGTTCTCGGGTTTGTAGATCGTGCCCAGGTAGCGCAGAACGAACGGGGCTGCCAGATGACCTTGCGGAGGAACCGGCCCGCCTGAGCCATCGGCATCGAACAGGTCGGGGTTGTATCCGTTGGTGATGGTGCGTGCAGCCACTCCAAAGCTGCGGGCGTAATGCTCGGTGATCGGGTCAGACACAGAGGACACGCCGTCCGCGTGGCGGCAGAACAGTGCATCGAGCCGATCCTCGATCCAGCGCGAGAATGCCGAGCCGCGCACGATGTGGTTCTGGCTGAAGGCATCGCGGTAGTCCAGCAGCCACGTCCGGCGGTAACGGCGGCTCACCAGCCAGCCGGCCAGGTGCATGGGCCAGGGTGGGCTGGACGAGATCACCACGTCGGCCCGTTGCAGCACCGGAACAGCGTCCCGGTGAAAAGCGGGATGCACGAAACGCAACGCAAACGGCAGTCGGCTGTCCGGCAACTGGCCCAGGAAACGGGTGAGCCAGCGCTTGAAGCCCCGCAAGGCCTCCAGCCAGCCCCGGCGGGAAGGCGCAGCCTGTGTGACCGACGCGGCTGGCCCACCAACCGGTTCACCGGAACGCCCCAGACTGACCACGTGGACGTGGGGCGGCATGGGTTCGTTGTCGATGGCCGTCAGCAGGCGTTTGGCGGTGGTCACTACAGCCACCTCATGCCCCGCCTCGTGAAGGAACCGGGAAAAACCCAGGATGCGGCGCGCACCGGCCGAATTGAGCGGCGGGAAGTAGTGCACCAGAAAGACGATCTTCATGAAACAAGCTTCAGCAGCGGACCTCGAAACGCTCCAGCCAGAAGCCGAAACAGGCGTAACGCCAGAAGCGCTGAGCCGTCTCGGCATTCAGTACAGAAGTGCCAGCAAAGTCGTCGACCACCCGCGGCGTCACGAAGCCGCCCGAATGCTTCACCGCCAGGGCCAGCCCTTCTTCGATCAGGCTCCGCAGCGGTCCCATGAACCAGCGGGCTTCTGCTGTGGCAAAACCGATCTTGTCACGCCGATCGAGGATGAGGTCAGGCACCCGCTGTCGCATCGCCTGGCGCAGGACGAACTTGGTCCGGGCCTCGTGGAGCTTGTCGTCCGTGGCCACTGCCAGCGACAGCTCGACCAGACCGTGGTCCAGGAAAGGCACGCGAGATTCCAGCGAATGCCGCATGGAACTCCGGTCTTCCCAGTGCAGCAGCATCTGCAGGTTGTCGCGGGTGAGCTGATCCAGCGAGTGGGCCAGCACTGGCGGGGTGCCACGGCCCAGCGTGCGGGTGTCCCGTGATCGAGCAGCAGCCGGCTGGGCTTCAGGAGCGATCCACGGGGTGCGGTGACCACTCTTGCCCACCCAGGACCGGAGTCGCAGCCGGACGCCTTGGGGCAACGCGGTATCCAGCACCCGCATCGCCAGCTCTGCGTGTGAGCGACCTGAATCTTTGCGGTAGGCCGACCACTCGCGAACCAAAGCCCGCCAGCGACCTTTCACCAGCAACTCCAGCAAGTGTGGACCGATGAAGCTGCTGTACCCGCCAAGCTGTTCGTCGGCGCCCTGCCCATCCAGCATCACCTTGATGCCGGCTTCAGCCGCGAGCCGAAACACCTCGGACTGAGCATGAATACTGGTGGATCCAAAGGGCTCGTCCTGGAACCACACCAGCTCTCGCACATCATTGACCAGCCGTACCGGGTCAGGCTGTATCCGATGGGAATGGGTGCGACAGGCTGCAACCACCGCGTCGATGTACACCGACTCGTCGACACGGGGATCTTCCGACACGGCGGAGAAGGTATGGATGTCCGGATGACCGAGTTCACCGCGGGACTGGAGCTCGCGCAGTGAAGCGACGATGGATGAAGAGTCCAGGCCGCCCGACAGGCAACTGCCCAGCGGCACCGCGCAGATCGAGTGCGACTTCACTGCCTGGGTGAACGCTTGATGAAACCGGTCCGCATCGACGGGTGAGTCCACCACAGCAGGCGCCAGGGTGTACCAGCGGCGGGTCGGCAAATGGCCCGCACTGACCAAGCTTTCAATGTCGGACAAATCCACGCTGGCACAGTGACCGGGCAAGAGCTGCAACACACCAGCGAACAAGGTCTGGTCGGTGTGGTCCAGGGCGCTCCAGTGAAGAAAGTCGAAGGCGGTCTGCCGATTCAGCCGGGCCAGCCAGCCGGGCACTGCAGTGAACTGCTTTATTTCTGAAGCGACATACAGGGCATTGCCGAGAAAGGCGTAATACAGGGGCTTGATACCGAACCGGTCACGGGCAATCAGACATGTCCCTCGGGCCGTATCCATCAGGAGGAACGAAAACATCCCCTCGAGGCGCCCGAGCGCCGCTTCTCCCCAGGCCTGCCATGCGAGCAGCAGAACCTCTGTGTCGGTGTCGGTGCGGGCATGCAACCCCAGTGCCGCCAGCTCGTGCCTCAGGGCTCTGTGGTTGTAGATCTCGCCATTGAACACGACCCAGCAGCGGCCGTCGACACTGGCCATGGGCTGGTGCCCGGCCCGCGTCGTCTCCACGATGGACAGCCGCCGATGTCCCAGCACTACCTGACCTCCGACATCCGTTCCGGGTGTGGGCTCAAAGCCAAGCTCACCGGCGCTCGGGAAGACTGCAAACCCTTCATCGTCGGGCCCCCGATGAGCAATCAGCCGCGTCATGTCGCGCACGACGCCAAGGGGTACGGGGCTGGCTGAGAAAGCGGCGGTCAGTCCACACATAGGTTCTGTCTGATCAAAGCAGCCGCAGCCTGGAGCGGCCGGCAGCACGGGGATTGTGCCTGCCGCCGGACAGCCAAAAAAAAGCCACCTCGCGGTGGCTTGTATCAAGTCCCCTGAAGGACGTCGTTGGAAATCGTTGATGCCCCGGCGCCGGGGCCGTCGGTCTGGGCCAACTTGTCAGGTTGTGTGACAGCAACTGTCCGATTTTGAGGGGCTGGCTGCGTTATGGATATCCCCAGAACGGGGGAAGCGGTGCGGGAAAGGGGCGGGGTTTCCCCGGAGGCGGCTCAGGGCAGGGGCAGGCGCAACTCGAACCGGGCGCCACCGCCGGGCCGATCGGTCACCCGCACCGTGCCGCCGTGGCGCTCGGTGATGGTGCGCACCAGCGACAGGCCCAGGCCCACGCCGCCTTCGCGCTCGCTGGCGCCCGGCAGGCGGTAGAAGGGCTCGAAGATGCGTTCACGCTGATCGGCCGGCACGCCGGGGCCGTGATCGTCCACGCAGACCAGAGCCAGGCTGCGGCCCTGCTCGGTGACCGGGCGGACACTCACCTCGACGTCGGCGTCGGTCGCACCCGCTGCACGGCCGTAGCGCCGGGCGTTCTCCAGCAGGTTGCGCAGCAGCCGGCGCAGCAGGCGGGCATGGCCCTGCACCGCCAGTTCGCCGCTGCCTTCGTCCATGTGCAGTGCGGCGCCGGTTCGGGCGCACTCTTCGGCCGCCAGGCCGACCAGGTCCACCTCTTCCTTGGGACCCAGGGCAGCGGGGTCGGCGCCGTCGCGCAGGTCCAGCCGGCTGGCCAGCAGGATTTCGTCGATGAGCTGGTCCAGCTCGTCGATGCTGCGCGCCATCTCGGCCCGCTGCTGGGCCGAGCCGGCATCCTGACCCAGCAACGCCAGGCCCATGCGGATGCGGGCCAGCGGCGAGCGCAGTTCGTGCGAGGCATTGGCCAGCAGGGTCTTGTGCGACTGCAGCAGGGTCTGCACCCGCTCGGCGGCCGCATTGAAACGCTCGGCCAGAAAGGCCACTTCGTCCTGACCGGTCTCGGGCAGCCGGGTGGACAGGTCGCCCGAACCCCAGCGCTCCACGCCTTTCTGCAGCGTCTCCAGCCGCTTGGTCAGCCGGCGCACGATGGGGTAGGCACCGAGCGCCACCGCGAAGGCCACCAGGCCCAGCAGCCAGGCAAAGCCGGCGGGGGTCAGCAGCCAGTCGGGCGCCCGGGCGGGCGGTGGTGCCCCAGTGCGGTTGGGCCGGGGCAGCAGCACATACAGCGTCTGGCCGTCGTTCATGCGGACCTCGAACTGCCAACCCTCTCCGGGAATGCGCACGGCCTGGGTGGGGGCATCCCCCAGCACCTCGCCGTTGCCGTCGCGCACGATCACGGTCCGGGTGACCCGGGCCTCGCGCTCGGCCCGGTCCTTCTCCAGCGCCTGCTGCCACAGCCAGCCCACCACCAGCGTGAGCACGGTGACGGCGGCCACCACGGCCAGCCAGATGCGAAGGTACAGGCGCTGGCCGAACACCGAAAAGCTCATGCCAGCTCAGTCCTGCTGCTTGGCAAACACATAGCCCACGCCGCGCACGGTGAGGATGCGCTTGGGGTCCTTGCTGTCGTCCTCGATGGCGCTGCGGATGCGGCCGATGTGCACATCGATGGAGCGGTCGAAGGCTTCGAGCTCGCGGCCGCGAACCGCTTCCATGATCTGGTCGCGGGTGAGCACCCGGCCGGCCCGCTCGGCCATGGCCACCAGCAGGTCGAACTGGTAGGAGGTGAGCTCGCAGGGCTGCTCGGCCACGGTCACGCTGCGGGCGTCGCGGTCGATCTCCAGCGAGCCGAAGCGCATGATGGGCGTGATGCGGTTGGCAGCGCCGGCGCCCGGCTCCCCGCGGCGGCGCAGCACGGCACGCACACGGGCCAGCAGCTCGCGCGGCTCGAAGGGTTTGGGCAGATAGTCGTCGGCACCGATTTCCAGGCCGATGATGCGGTCCATCGGATCGCCCTTGGCGGTGAGCATGAGCACCGGCGTGCGGGCCAGTTCATCGGGCAGGGCACGGATGCGGCGGCAGACCTCCAGGCCGTCGATGCCCGGCATCATGAGATCGAGGATGACCATCTCGGGCTGGATCAGACGCAGCTGTTCCAGCCCTGCCTCGCCATCGGGCGCGTGCGCCACCTCGAAACCGGACTGGCCCAGGTACTCGGCCACCATCTGCGCGAGGCGGCGGTCGTCTTCGATCATCAGCAGGCGGGAGGTCATGCGGGTCGTGGGTGCAAAAGGAATGACGAAGCCCGGATGCTCGCGGCAGCAAATGAAGCTGCGCTGCGACCGGCGTGAAGATTTGTAAACCTGGGTGGCGGGGCCGCTCTCAACGGGGCGAGGAAGTCCAGCGCGAAGCCAGCGCAATGATCAGCAGCACCGGCAGGCCCAGGGCCGCCGTGGACATGAAGAAGGTCGGGTAGTCGAAGGCATCCACGAAGGCGCCCGAGTAACCCGCCAGCCACTTGGGCGCCAGCAGCATCATGGAACTGAACAGTGCGTACTGCGTGGCCGAATAGCTCACGTTGGTGAGGCTGGAGAGGTAGGCGATGAAGGCCGCCGAGGCCACGCCGGCGCTCAGGTTGTCGGCCGAGATCACCATCACCAGCGCGGTCACGTCGTGCCCGTGGCCTGCCAGCCAGGCAAACAGCAGGTTGCTGGCGGCCGACAGGATGGCGCCCAGCATGAGCACCCGCATCACGCCCAGCCTGAGCGACAGGGCGCCGCCGACAAAGGCGCCCACCAGCGTCATGATGACGCCGTACACCTTGGTCACGGCGGCCACCTCGTCCTTGGTGTAGCCCATGTCCACATAGAACGGGTTGGCCATGATGCCCATCACCACGTCGCTGATGCGATAGGTGCCGATCAGCAGCAGGATGAGCAGCGCATGGCCCCGGTAGCGGCGCAGGAAATCGGAGAAGGGTTCGATCAGCGCACCACGCAGCCACTCGGCCAGGTTGCGCGCCGGCGGCAGCTCCACCCGCGCCGGCTCGCGCGAGAAGAGCACCGTGATCACGCCCACCGCCATGCTGGCGGCCATGACCAGATACGCCGTGGTCCAGGCCGCCTGCTGGTACAGGGCACCCGGTGTTCCCGCCGCAGCGGGAAGAGCCGGCGCCACCTCGGCCCGGGCCGCCAGCCACAGCACGCCGGCACCGGCCCAGATCATGGCCAGCCGGTAACCGGTCTGGTAGGTGGCGGCCAGCGCGCCCTGGCGGCGGGCATCGGCCGATTCGATGCGGAAGGCGTCCAGCGCGATGTCCTGTGTCGCCGATGCGAAGGCCACGGCCAGCGCACACCACACCACCACATCGAGCTGGCTGCGGGGATCGGCCAGTGCCATGCCGCACAGCGCCGCCACGATGCACAGCTGCGAGACCAGCAGCCAGCTGCGCCGCCGGCCCAGCAACCGCGTCAGCCCCGGTATGGGCAGCCGATCGACCAGCGGCGCCCAGCACCATTTGAAGCCGTAGGCCAGACCGACCCAGCTCAGGTAACCGATGGTGGTGCGGTCCAGCCCGGCCTCGCGCAGCCGGAAACTGAGCGTGCCCAGCACCAGCAGCAGCGGCAGGCCCGCCGAGAAGCCCAGCGCGAACATGCGCAGGCTGGCCGGCTCCAGGTAGACGCGCAGGGTCTCGCCCCAGGTGGGGCGGGTCTCGGATGCGGGCGGGGTAGGCGTGATGGCTTCGGGTGCTGACATGGCGGGCCGGGCAGAAAGGGCAAGCCGGAACCGCCGGCTTTGTCTATCATTTTGCCCATGTGCATCTTCTGCGACCTCAAAGCCCCGCGCGCCTTCGACGCTGCGCCCGATCAACCGGCGCCACATCGGTGGTCATCCCGGCGAGGCTTCCTGCTGGCCGGCGCCGCCGGCGCTGCCGCCGCAGCACTGCCGGCTTCGGCTCAGGTGGAGGTGGGCCGGTCGTCCGCCATGCGCACCCTGATACCGGCCGAGGAGCTGGAAGGTGCAGCCCAGAAGCAGTACGGCCAGATGATGGCCGAGGCCAACAGCAAGGGCGTGCTGATGCCGGCCAGCGACCCGCAGGTGGTGAGGCTGCGCAACATCGCCCGCCGGCTCATCCCGCATTCGGCGCAGTGGAACGACCGGGCCAACCGCTGGAAGTGGGAGGTCAACCTGATCCGCAGCGAGCAGATCAACGCCTTCTGCATGCCGGGCGGCAAGATCGCCTTCTACACCGGCATCCTGGAAAAGCTCAAGCTCAGCGACGACGAAGCCGCCATGATCATGGGTCACGAAATGGCCCATGCCTTGCGCGAACATGCGCGTGAGCGCGTGGCCAAGAGCAATGCCACCGGCATCGGCCTGTCGATCGCGGCGCAGCTGCTCGGCCTGGGTCAGCTCGGTGATGTGGCGGCCAACCTGGGCACCCAGCTGCTGAGCCTGAAGTTCAGCCGCGACGACGAATCCGAAGCCGATCTGGTAGGCCTGGAACTGGCCGCCCGCTCGGCCTACCAGCCGCAGGCCAGCGTGACGCTTTGGCAGAAGATGACCGCCGCCAACGGTGCCGGCGGCCTGGACTTCCTGTCCACCCACCCCAGCGGCCCGAACCGCATCAAGGAACTCGAAGCCAATGTGCCCAAGGTGCAGGGGCTGTACGAGCAGGCTCGCCGGGGCTGAGGCTCAGGCGCAGCATGGCGCTCAGGCGCCTGAGCGCTCCCCCACATACGGGTTGAACCGGCGCTCCTCGCCCAGCGTGCCCTCGGGGCCGTGGCCGGGAATGAACACCGTGGCGTCGCCCATGGGCCAGAGCTTCTCGCGGATGCTGGCCAGCAACTGCGCATGGTTTCCCTGCGGGAAATCGGTGCGGCCGATGCTGCCGGCGAACAGCACGTCGCCCACGAAGACCCGCTGAGCTTCGGCGCTGTGGAAGACCACATGACCGGGCGTATGCCCGGGGCAGTGCCGCACGGTCAAGGTGGACTGGCCGATCTGCACCACCTCGCCGTCCTGCAGCCAGCGTGTCGGTGCAAAGTGCCGTGCCGGCGGGAAACCGAACATCGCGCTCTGCTGGGGCAAGGCATCGATCCAGAACTGGTCGCCGGGGTGAGGCCCCACGATGGGCAGCTGCAACCGCTCGGCCAGCTCGCCCACCGCACCGGCGTGGTCGATGTGGGCATGGGTGAGCCAGATCGCCTTGAGGTGCAGGCCCAGCTCGGCCACGGCAGCCAGCAGCCGCTCGATCTCGCCGCCCGGGTCGATGACGGCGGCATCAAAGGTCTGGTCGCACCAGACGAGGGAGCAGTTCTGGGCAAAGGCGGTGACGGGCAGGGTGCGGTAGCGGAGCATGGTCGGGCGCGGGTTGGGTTCGGCGCGAAGTATCGGGCCTGTGCAGGCCTGGCCAGAAAACTGGCATGCAAATATCTTTTACCCCATATACTCGCTCACCCCATAACTGCCCAGATGCCATGGCCAAGGCCCGCTCCCGCCCCACCACCGAACCCGTGACCGATGCCGACCTGTTCCTCGGCAATCAGCTCTGCTTTGCGGTGTATGCGGCCGCGCTGGCCATGAACAAGACCTACCGGCCGCTGCTGGCGCCGTTGGGGCTGACCTTCCCGCAGTACGTGGTGATGATGGCGCTGTGGCAGCACGAGCGGCTCACCGCCGGATCGCTGGCCGAAGCGGTGTCGCTGGACGCCGGCACGCTGGTGCCGCTGGTGCGCAAGCTGGTCACCCAGGGTTACCTCCTGCGACAGCGCAGCCCCGAGGACGAGCGCTCGGTGATCATTTCCCTCACCCCTGCCGGCCGCGCGCTGCAGAAAAAAGCCCACGCGGTGCATGCCCAGGTGGCCTGCGCCACGCAGTGTTCCCCGCCCGAACGCCGGGCCCTCACCCTCCAGCTCCAGGCCCTGCGCCTGGCGCTGACCCAGGGCCATCCCGCCCCTTGACCTTTCCCCCCAACCTGCACCAGGAGACACCATGAAACTGATGGACTACGGCCTCAAGCCGATCGACTTCCAGAACCCGCCCGCCCCCGCATCGGGCATGCCCTCGCGGCGCGGCTTCGTCATGACCTCGCTGGCCACCGGCTTTGCGGTGGCCTCCAACCCGGTGCTGGCGCAGGCCATCGTCACCGACAGCAAAGGCCTGGTAGCGGGCGAGGTGAGCGTGCCGGTGGCCGACGGCAAGATCCCGGCCTACCGCGCCATGCCGGCCGGCCCGGGCAAGTTCCCGGTGATGCTGGTGGTGCAGGAAATCTTCGGTGTGCACGAGCACATCAAGGACATGTGCCGCCGCTACGCCAAGATGGGCTACTACGCCATCGCCCCCGAGATGTTCGCCCGCCAGGGCGATGTGTCGAAGATGACCGATATCCCCACCATCCTGTCGCAGGTGGTGTCCAAGGTGCCCGACGCGCAGGTCTGCGCCGATCTGGACGCCACCCTGGCCTTCGCCCGCGCCAGCGGCAAGGCCGATGGAAAGCGCGCCGGTCTGGTCGGCTACTGCTGGGGCGGCCGGACCGCCTGGGTCTATGCGCGCCACAACAGCCAGCTGGGTGCCGCTGTGGCGTACTACGGCCTGCTCGAAGGCCTGAAGGCGCCCGAGCTGCGCCCGGAAGACCCGATCGACTTTGCCGACCAGATCAAGGTGCCGGTGCTGGGCCTGTATTCGGGCATCGACGCCTTCGTGAAGCAGGAAACCATCGCCAAGATGCGCGGCCTGATCAACAAGGGCGGCAGCGGTTCGGAGATCGTGGTGTTCCCCAACGTGGACCACGGCTTCAACGCCGACTACCGGCCCAGCTACGACAAGGCTGCGGCCACCTACGCCCAGAAGCTGGCCAGCGACTGGTTCAAGAAGCACAAGGTCTGAAGCCCTGTCGCCCACGTGCTGGAAGGGGGTTTGGTCCACCCCGATTGACACTGCGGATTGCGAATTAATATTATTAATTCTGCCGCCCCGACAGGGGCGGCAATCCACAAAACCAACGATCGGAGACAAACCCATGAAACGGCTATTGCTCGCCGCCCTGCCCCTGACCCTGGTCGCCTGTGCCACCGCCCCCGGCGGTACCGCCAGCACCGCAGCCAACGCCCCCAAGCTCACCCACGCCGTGGTGGTCGACAAGCTCGACAGCCCGTGGGACATGGCCTTCCTGCCCAACGGCACCATGTTCTTCACCGAGAAGTGCCTGGGGCTGTCCGTGCGCCAGACCAGCGGCGCAGTGAACAAGCTGCTGGGCATGAAGGACGCCAAGGGCTACGCCAGCAATGCCAACGACCTGTTCTGTGAAGGCCAGGCCGGCATGGCCGGTGTGGCGGTGGACCCCAACTTCGCCAGCAACCGCTTCGTCTACATCTACTCCACCTCCAGCCTGACCGCACCCGGCACCAACCGGGTGATCCGCCTGAAGGTCAACGAGGCCATGACCGCCGTGTCCGACCGGACCGACATCGTGGCCGACATCCCCTACAAGCCCAAGGCCAGCGACCACCCCTTCGGCGGTCCCGGTGCGCACAACGGCGGCCGAATCCGCTTCAGCCCCGGCGACGGCTTCCTGTACGTGACCACCGGCGACACCCACAACGGCGCGGTGCCGCAAAGCCCCACCCTGATCGGCGGCAAGGTGCTGCGCATCGACCGCAACGGCAAGGCGGCGCCGAACAACGGCGCGCCGGCCGGCTTCGATCCGCGCGTCTTCACCTACGGCCACCGCAACCCGCAGGGCATCACTTTCCGCCCCGGCACGAACCAGCCCTTCACCTCGGAGAACGGCCCGTGGCACAGCGATGAGGTCACTGCACTGGTGCCGGGCGGCAATGCCGGCTGGGATCCGCGCCCGAACGTGGGTGGCCGTGGCGCCTGCCCGGACAACTACTGCGGCTACAGCCCCAACCAGATGGGCGCCATGGACCCGAAGGAGCGTGCGGCCTTCATGCCCATGACCGACACCAAGACCTACCCCAACGCCATGCGCCCGGCCTGGAACAACGAGGGCCTGTCGCAGGGCATGTTCGGCTCCACCTTCCTCAGCGGCAAGCAGTGGAAGGGCTGGGACGGCAAGATGGTGGTGGGCTACGGCGGCATCGGCATCCATGGCACGCCGGTCGGCAACCGCCTGGAGATCCTGGACATCTCGGCCGACGGCAAGTCGTCGGTGCGCAGCAAGGTCGATCTGCCCATGCCGGCCGTGCGCTTCCGCTCGGTGGTTCAAGGCCCTGACGGCAACCTGTACGTGGCGGCCGACGAGGGCAGCATCTCGCGCCTGACCCCGAACTGATGCCCATCACGCCCTGACCTGAGTCAGTCCGGTTCGCGGGGGCCTGGTGCCCCCGCGACTCTTTTCATCCTGCTGAACATGAACCTGCGAACCGCCCTCCCCGTCCTGGCCCTGGGCCTGATGTGCGCACTGCCGGCCACCGCCCAGACCAGCGACGACGACCTCTACAAGTCCAAGAACTGCATGGCCTGCCACCGGGTGGACCGCAACACACTGGGGCCGTCGTTCAAGGCGATTGCGGCCAAGTACGCCAACGACCCGAACGCCGAGGCCTATCTGTCGAAGAAGATCCGCGAAGGCGGTGTGGGCGTGTGGGGCCAGGTGCCCATGCCGGCCCAGGCCCAGGTGAACGAGGCCGAATCGGTGACCCTGGCCCGCTGGATCCTCAAGCTGCAGTAAGACAGCCGGCAGCGCGGGGGCGGCGCTGCCGATCAGCGCCGTTGCTGCAGGAAATCGGCGACCACCTGGCCGGCCACCAGATGGCCCTTGATGCCCCAGTGGGTGTTGTTGGGCAGGTAGACATCCGGCGTGCCGGCAGCAATGGCCACTTCGAGCGCCCGGTGGACGGGCGGGATGAGGTCCGGATGCCGGCTGGCCAGCGCATCGAGCTCGCTCAGGCCCTGAACCGACGGGTCGGTGATCCAGGGCGTGTAGGCGGTGAGCTTGTCCGGCGCCAGCAGCACCACCAGCCGGGTGTGGCCGTTGGCCTCCACCTTGCGGCGCAGGTTCGCCAGCAGACAGTCCACGCCGGCTGGTCCGGCCTCCCGCCACTGCGCAGTCTTCTCGACGTCACCCCGGAAGACCAGAATGTGGTCGGGCAACGTGTTGCTGAACAGATCACTGCGGCTCAGACGGTACTGCCATGTCTTGGTCAGTTGACGTCCCTGCCAGCGGTAGATCGACTCCCGGACGACGCGCTTGACCGCCAGCCCCAGCGTGACGTCACGCCAGTCCGTCCACTCGGTAGGCCGTGATATCTCAACCCCGTCGGCCACCACCGGTATCGGCATTGCGGGCCGGATCGAGGGCGGCGCGGCAAACACGGCTGCAGCGGGGCCAGGCGCATCACAACGGGCCTGGCGGGCCAACACACTGGGGAAATGCCGCTCGACGAGCGTCAACACCAGAAACCGGGGCGGCCTGGCCTGGTAGTCCGGGTCGGCCATCACCTGGTCAATGGTCAGGTCGTATGAGCTGACCGTCGACACGCTCAAGCCGGTCGTGGTGACCACGTGGTTCTGCCACTGGTGGTTGGTCATGGCGGTGGCAAACGAGTCGCCGATCACCAGCACGTCGGCGCGATCGGACACGCTGCTGCCGAACAGAGGTTTCGCAAAGACCCGCTGCGGTGTGTTCCAGCCGTACTCGCTTTCGGAAAAGGCGCCAATGCGCGTCAGGTCTCCGTTGATCGGCTGCATACGGATCCCGAGCACGAAGAACACCAGGCCCGGCAAAAAGCCCAGGAGCAGCATCCAGAGCATGAAGCGCCTGCTGAGGTGGCGGGTGCGCTGGTCAGAACTGGAAATAGAGGAACTCACTCACCCGCCCCATTTCGGTCAATGTGTAGAAGAAGGCCAGGGCCATCACGATGCCCCAGGCCGCACCCGGGCGCCAGCGAAGGCGGCTGCGGGAGCGGATGTCGCCCAGCGCAGGCGGGTGGTCGGCCAGGATCTGCTGCGAGTTGGGGAATGCCCAGACCAGCACCGCCCCCACCAGCAGCGTCACCCAGACCTTGGGTTCCTGGTCGGACAGCCCGCCCCAGCCGTCGATGCCCGACATGGCGCGCAGCAGGTGCAGCGCAGCGTCGAACGAATCGGCCCTGAAGAACACCCAGGCCACCACCACCACCAGGAAAGTGAGGGCGGTGGAGGCAACACGCCCGAGCCAGGTGGATCGCGTCAGGTCGTGACCCAGGCGCTGCCGCAGTGCCCTCCAGGCATGGTTGATCACCAGGAACAAGCCATGCAGCGCACCCCACACCACGAAGGTCCAGGCAGCGCCGTGCCACAGGCCGCCCAGCAGCATGGTGATGAACAGGTTCATGTAGCGGCGCAGCTTGCCGTGGCGATTGCCGCCCAGGGCGATGTAGAGGTAGTCGCGCAGGAAGCGCGAGAGCGTCATGTGCCAGCGGCGCCAGAAATCGATGATGTTCACCGCCTTGTAGGGCGAGTCGAAGTTCAGCGGCAGGCGCACACCGAACATGCGGGAGAGGCCCACCGCCATGTCGGAGTAGGCCGAGAAATCGAAGTACAGCTGAAAGGTGTAGGCCAGCGCACCCGCCCAGGCCTGGGCAAACGACACATCGCCGCCACCCGCTGCCAGCTGGAACACCGGCGTGGCGTAAGGGGCCATGTTGTCCGCCACGATCACCTTCTTGAGCAGACCGATGACGAAGATGGCCGAGCCCGCCGCCAGGTTCTCCCAGTGCGGCCGGTAGGTCTCGGCGCGGGCGAACTGGGGCATCATTTCCTTGTGGTGCAGCACCGGTCCTGCAATCAGGTGCGGGAAGTAGGTCACGAAGAGCCCGTAGTGCACCGGGTGCGTCTCCCGCACCTCGCCCCGGGCGGCATCGACCAGAAAGGCAATTTGGGTGAAGGTGTAGAACGAGATGCCCACCGGCAGGACGATCTCGGCCAGCTCCCAGGACACCCCGGCCAGCGCCCCCACCGACGAAACGAAGAAGTTCGCGTACTTGAAGTACGCCAGCAGGCCCAGGTCGACCACCACCCCGAACCACAGCAACGCCTTCACCTGGCCAGGTCTGCCTCCCGCCACGGCCCGGGAGAGCCCCACCCCTACGACGTAGTTGAAGGCAATGGACAGCAGCAGCAAGCCTACATAGGCGTAGCTCCAGAGTCCATAGAAGACCAGCGAAGCCCCGAAGAGCCAGGCTGCAGCGGACGGGCGATGGAAACGTCCCAGCAGGAAAAACCCGCCGAGCACCAGCGGCAGGTAGAGGAACAGGAAGGTGTACGAATTGAAGAGCACGGCAGTGGGGCCGATCAATGCGGCAGTTCGTACTCGATGGTGATGGGCGCGTGGTCGGAGAACTTCTCGCCCTTGTAGATGGCCTCGGTCCGGGCGGTGGCGGCCACGGCCGGTGTGGCCAGGTGGTAGTCCAGGCGCCAGCCCACGTTGTTGGCATAGGCCTGGCCGCGGTTGCTCCACCAGGTGTAGCAGGCGTCGGTGGTGTCGGGCTGGAGCTGGCGGTACACATCGACCAGCCCTCCCTCGGTCAGCAGACGGGTCATCCAGGCGCGTTCCTCGGGCAGGAAGCCGCTGTTCTTCTGGTTGCTGCGCCAGTTCTTGAGGTCCTTCTCCTGGTGCGCGATGTTGACGTCGCCGCACAGGATGAACTCGCGCTGCGCCTTCAGGGCCATGAGGTGCGGGAAGAAGGCGTCCAGAAAACGGAACTTGGCCTCTTGCCGCTCCGGGCCGGACGACCCGCTGGGGAAGTAGGCGCTGATGATGGAGAAGCGGCGCGATGGTGTGTCGAAGCGCAGTTCGGTGTAGCGGCCCTCGGCGTCGAACTCCGGGCTGCCGAAACCGGTGATGACCTCGGTCGGTGCCTGCCGGGTGTAGACGCCGGTGCCGGAGTAGCCCTTCTTTTCGGCAAAGTGGAAGTGCCCCTGCAGACCGGCCAGTGTCTCGAAGCGGCCCGCCACGTCCGGCGCCTGGGCCTTGACCTCCTGCACGCAAATACAATCCGGCCGGTGTGCCGCCAGCCAGGATTCCAGCCCCTTGGTCGAGGCCGAACGGATGCCGTTGAGGTTGAGGCTGGTCAGTTTGAACAAGGGATCACCCATGGTGGAGAAGGCGGGCAACGGCCCGGCACTGGCTCAGGAATTCGTGCAGTTCTGTGTGGAGGCCGGCGCGCTGAAGTTTGGCGAGTTCAAGACCAAGGCGGGGCGCCTGAGTCCGTACTTCTTCAACGCAGGCCTGTTCGACGACGGCGCCAAACTGGGGCGGCTCGCCGGATATTACGCGAAGGCCCTGGTGGCCAGCGGCATCGAGTTCGACATGATCTTCGGCCCGGCCTACAAGGGCATTCCTCTGGGTGCGGCGGTGTCCATCGAGCTCGCGCGGCTGGGCCGCAATGTGCCCTTTGCCTACAACCGCAAGGAAGCCAAGGACCATGGTGAAGGTGGCACGCTGGTGGGCGCGCCGCTGAAGGGCCGGGTGCTGATCGTGGACGACGTGATGTCGGCTGGCACGGCCGCCCGCGAATCGATCGCCATCATCCGCGCCGCCGGCGCCACTCCCCACGCAGTGACCATTGCCCTGGACCGCCAGGAGAAGGCCACCGAGGTCGGCCCGGACGGCCAGGTGCGCGATGTGGACCACAGCGCCGTTCAATATGTGCAACGCCAGCTCGGCCTGCAGGTGTGCGCCATTGCCACCTTGAGCGATCTGCTGCAGTATCTGGATGTACAACCTTCCTCTGCATCGGGCGAGCACCGTGACCGCGTGCTGGCCTACCGACAACGCTACGGTGTGACCTGAACCCGCCCATGATTGCCGCCCGCCACCCGATTGCCGCCCTGGTCTGCCTGCTTGCCACGATCGGGGCCACAGGCCCCGCAGGCGCACAGGCCACCGGCGAGATCTTCACCTGCGTCGACCGCAACGGCAAACGCCACACCTCCGACCGGCCGATTGCCGCCTGCATCGACCGTGAGCAGGAGGTGCGCGGCAGCACCGGCACGGTGCGCAAGGTGCTGCCCCCCAGCTACACCCGCGAGGAGCGGGCCGCCATCGAAGCCCGCCAGCGCGCCGAGGAAGAGGAAAAGGCCCGCATCGCCGAGGAACGCCGCCGCGAACGCGCGCTGCTGTTGCGCTATCCCAACCAGGCCGCACACGACCGCGAGCGGGCCGAGGTGCTGAGCCAGATCGACGACGTGATCGCGGCGGTGCAGCGCCGCGAGGACAACCTCAAGGCGCAGCGCAAGGAGATCGAGACCGAACTGGAGTTCTACCAGGCCGATCCGAGCAAGGCGCCGGCCTGGCTCAAGCGCAAGCAGGACGACAACACCGCGCAGTTCGAGGTGCAGAAGCGATTTCTGGACACCCAGCTGCGCGAGAAGCAGCGCATCAATGCCCGGTTCGACGAAGAGCTGGCACGGCTGCGCCAGCTCTGGGGGCCCAGCGCGGCGGGCGCGGTCAGCCCAGCTTCCGGCGCAGCAAATCGTTGACCTGCTGCGGGTTGGCCTTGCCCTTGCTGGCCTTCATGGCCTGACCCACCAGGGCATTGAACGCCTTCTCCTTGCCGGCGCGGAACTGCGCCACCATCTCGGCGTTGGCGGCCATCACCTCGTCGATGATCGTCTCCAGGGCGCCGGTGTCGTTCACCTGCTTGAGGCCCTTGGCCTCGATGATGGCGTCCACAGCGCCCTCGCCCTTCCACAGCGCATCCATCACCTGCTTGGCGGCATTGTTGGAGATGGTGCCGTCGGCGATGCGGCTCAGCAGCGCGGCCAGGGCAGCGGCATCCACCGGCACATCGGCGATGTCGCGCTCTTCGGCATTGAGGCGGCGTGACACCTCACCCATGATCCAGTTGCTGGCCATCTTGGCCTGTCCGCTGGCCTGGGCCGCCGCCTCGAAGTAGGCGGCCATGGCCGGGCTCTGGGTGAGCGTGGTGGCGTCGTACTCGGGCAGGCCGTACTGCTGCACGAAGCGCTCGGCCATCGCGCGGGGCAGCTCGGGCATGGAGGCCTTGACCTCGTCCACCCAGGACCGCGCGATCACCAGCGGCGGCAGATCGGGGTCGGGGAAGTAGCGGTAATCGGCCGCGTCTTCCTTGGTGCGCATGGCCCGGGTCTCGCCGGTGTCGGGATCGAACAGCACCGTGGCCTGCTGGATGGCATGGCCGTCCTCGATCTGCTCGATCTGCCAGCGGACCTCGTAGTCGATGGCCTGCTGCATGAACTTGAAGCTGTTGAGGTTCTTGATCTCGCGCCGGGTGCCCAGCGGAGAGCCGGGCTTGCGCACCGAGACGTTGGCGTCGCAGCGGAACGAGCCTTCCTGCATGTTGCCGTCGCAGATGCCGATCCAGGTCACGATCTTGTGCAGCTCGCGGGCATAGGCCACGGCCTCGGCGCTCGACCGGATGTCGGGCTCGGTCACGATCTCCAGCAGCGGCGTGCCGGCGCGGTTGAGATCGATGCCGCTCTGGCCCACGAAGTCCTCGTGCAGGCTCTTGCCGGCGTCTTCTTCCAGGTGGGCGCGCACCAGGCGCACCGTCTTCTTCTCATCGCCGAGGAAGAAGCTGACCTCGCCACCCTGCACCACCGGGATCTCGAACTGGCTGATCTGGTAGCCCTTGGGCAGGTCGGGATAGAAGTAGTTCTTGCGCGCAAAAACGCTGCTCTCGGCGATGTGCGAACCCACCGCCAGGCCGAAGCGGATGGCCCGCTCCACCGCAGCGCGGTTCATCACCGGCAGGGTGCCGGGCAGGGCCAGATCGACCGCGCAGGCCTGGGTGTTGGGCTCGGCGCCGAAGGCGGTGGCGGCCCGGCTGAAGATCTTGCTGCGGGTGGACAGCTGGGCATGGGTCTCGAAGCCGATGACGACCTCGTAGCCCCGGACCAGAAGGGAAGTACTGCTGTTCATGCTCAGAAGCCTTGCGGGGTGCGGGTGTGCCAGTCGGTGGCCTGCTGGAAGGCGTGGGCTGCCTGCAGCAGCTCGGCCTCCTGCAGGTAGTTGCCCACCAGTTGCAGCCCCACCGGCAGGTGGCCGGCGCCGAAGCCGGCCGGCACGCTCATGCCGGGCAGGCCGGCCAGCGAGGTGGACAGGGTGTAGATGTCGGCCAGGTAGTTGGCCACCGGGTCGTCGCCCTTCTCGCCCAGGGTCCAGGCCACACTGGGGGCCACCGGGCCGGCGATCAGGTCGCACTGGGCGAAGGCCTGCTGGAAGTCCTGCGCGATCAGGCGGCGGATCTGCTGCGCCTTGATGTAGTAGGCGTCGTAGTAGCCGTGGCTCAGCACATAGGTGCCGATCATGATGCGGCGCTGCACCTCGGGCCCGAAGCCTTCGGAGCGGGTCTTCTGGTACATGTCGACCAGGTCACCGTACTTCGCGGCACGGTGGCCGAACTTCACGCCGTCAAAGCGGCTGAGGTTGGAGCTGGCCTCGGCCGGGGCAATGATGTAGTAGACCGGGATGGACAGCTCGGTGCGCGGCAGCGACACCTCCACCAGCGTGGCGCCGAGCTTCTCGTATTCGGCCAGCGCGGCGCGCACGGCGGCCAGCACATCGGGCGCGCAGCCCTCGCCGAAGAACTCCTTCGGCAGGCCGATGCGCAGGCCCTTGAGCGGCTGTGCGGCGGTGGCGCCGGCACGCGGCTGGCCGAGCAGGCGGGTGTAGTCCTCGGCCGGCAGATCGAGGCTGGTGGAATCGCGGTCGATGTCGGGACCGGCCATGGCGCTGAGCAGCACGGCGCAGTCGGCTGCGCTGCGGGCCATGGGGCCGGCCTGGTCCAGGCTGGAGGCAAAGGCCACCATGCCGTAGCGCGAGCAGCGGCCGTAGGTGGGCTTGATGCCGGTGATGCCGCAGAAGCTGGCGGGCTGGCGGATGGACCCGCCGGTGTCGGTGCCGGTGACCGCGGCGGCCAGGCCGGCTGCCACCGCCACGGCCGAACCGCCCGACGATCCGCCAGGCACGCGGGACGGATCCCACGGGTTGCGGGCCACGCCGAAAGCCGAGTTTTCGTTGCTGCCGCCCATGGCGAACTCGTCGCAATTGAGCTTGCCCAGCGTGACCGCGCCGGCCTGCGCCAGACGCGCCACCACGGTGGCGTCGAAGGGGCTGCGGTAGCCGTCGAGCATCTTCGAGCCGGCGGTGGTGGGCAGGTCGCGGGTGACGAAGATGTCCTTGTGCGCCAGCGGCACGCCCAGCAGCGGGCTGCGTTCGCCGGCCTGGCGGCGGGCATCCGCATCGGCGGCCTGGGCCAGGGCCCGGTCCTCGTCGATGGCGAGATAGGCGCCGAGGTCGGCATGGGCGCGGGCACGGTCCAGGAAATGGCGGGTGGCCTCCACGCTGGAGGTCTGGCCGGCGGCCATGGCGTCGGCCAGGCCAGCCACGCCGAGGTGGTGCAGGTCTTTCATTCGATCACCTTGGGCACCAGGAACAGACCGCGTTCCACGGCCGGGGCGCTGGCCTGGTTGGCCTCGCGCTGGTTCGGCTCGGTGGCCTCGTCGGGGCGCAGGCGCAGGGCCACGTCCTGCATGACGGCGGTGGGATGGGCCAGCGGCTCGATGCCGGTGGTGTCGACCGCCTTCATCTGCTCGACGATGTCGAAAAAGCCGTTGAGCTGACCCAGCAGGCGCTCGCGCTGGGGGGCATCGAGTTCCAGCCGGGCCAGCTGGGCGATGCGTCCGATGTCGTTCAGGGTGAGGGACATGGCGGGTGGGGGGAGTGGGATCGGGGCGACCGGCGCGCATGAACCGCGCGTAAACGGGTCGAAACCGCCGGTTCGCGTGCAGTTATGCACAGGGGTTGCGGTATTATCCAAGGTTTAGGGACCCGTCTCCGGCGCTTGCTGTTTTCTCCGAAAAATCAAGCACTTGGACCCGTTTCCCGGACCACTTTCCGGACCCCAACCAGGGCCTGTCCGCCCGCCCCGACGGATGTGCCCCACAGGACCCACTCACCATGTTTGAAGCGTTCCGTCGGCAGTTCTCGACCGATCTGGCCATCGACCTCGGCACTGCCAACACCCTGATCTACGTCCGCAACAAGGGCATCGTGCTGGACGAACCCTCGGTGGTCTCGATCCGCCACGAAGGCGGCCCCCAGGGCAAGAAGACCATCCAGGCCGTCGGTCACGAGGCCAAGGCCATGCTGGGCAAGGTGCCCGGCAACATCGAGGCCATCCGGCCCATGAAGGATGGCGTGATCGCCGACTTCACCGTCACCGAGCAGATGCTCAAGCAGTTCATCAAGATGGTGCACCCGCGCTCGATGTTCAAGCCGAGCCCGCGCATCATCATCTGCGTGCCCTGCGGCTCCACCCAGGTGGAGCGCCGCGCCATCCGCGAATCCGCGCTGGGCGCCGGCGCCTCCGAGGTCTACCTGATCGAGGAACCCATGGCAGCGGCCATCGGCGCCGGCCTGCCGGTGTCCGACGCCTCGGGCTCCATGGTGGTGGACATCGGCGGCGGCACCACCGAGGTGGGCGTCATCAGCCTGGGCGGCATGGTCTACAAGGGCAGCGTGCGCGTGGGCGGTGACCGCTTCGACGACGCCATCATTGCCTACATCCGCCGCAACTACGGCATGCTGATCGGCGAGCCCACCGCCGAGGCCATCAAGAAGGAAATCGGCTCGGCCTTCCCGGGCTCCGAGGTCCGCGAGATGGAAGTGAAAGGCCGCAACCTCTCCGAAGGTGTGCCGCGCAGCTTCACCATCAGCAGCAACGAGATCCTCGAGGCCCTCACCGACCCGCTGAACAACATCGTGTCGGCGGTGAAGATGGCTCTTGAGCACACCCCGCCCGAGCTCGGTGCCGACATCGCCGAGCGCGGCATGATGCTCACCGGCGGCGGCGCGCTGCTGCGCGATCTGGACCGCCTGCTGGCCGAGGAAACCGGCCTGCCGGTGCTGGTGGCCGAAGAGCCGCTGACCTGCGTGGTGCGCGGCTGCGGCATGGCCCTGGAGCGCATGGAGCGCCTGGGCACCATCTTCACCAGCGAGTAAGCCACACCCGTTCCGGGCGAGCCGCCATGCCACTGGGCACCCTGGACCGCACTCCGCCGCCCTTCTTCAAGCAGGGCCCGTCCGCCCTGTCCAAGCTGGTGGTGTTCAGCGCCATTGCGCTGTTCCTGATGGTGGCCGACCTGCGCTTCAAGGTGACCACGCCACTGCGCACCGCGCTGGCCACGGTGTTGTACCCGGGCCAGTGGCTGGTCATGCAGCCCATCGAGGCAGCGGTGGCGGTGCGCGGTTATCTCACCTCCCTGGACCAGTCCCGCACGCTGGAGGCCGAGGCGCTGCAGCGCCTGGCGCGCCAGTCCGAGCGCAGCCAGCAGGTCGAGCAGCTCACCCTGGAGAACCGCCGCCTTCGCGAGCTGCTGGGTCTGCGGGATCGCGCCCAGGTCGAAGGCATCGGCGCCCAGGTGCTGTACGACGCGGCCGATCCCTACACCCGGCGCGTGGTGATCGACCGGGGCCAGACCCACGGCGTGAAGGCCGGCTCCCCGGTGATCGACGAATCCGGCGTGCTGGGCCAGGTGACCCGGGTGTACCCGCTGGTGTCCGAGGTGAGCCTGCTGGTCGATCCCAACCAGGCCATTCCGGTGCTCAATGCGCGCACCGGCGTGCGCAGCATCGCCTTCGGCCAGCCCTCGCGTTCCGGCGACGGCATGGAGCTGCGATACACGGTGGCCAATGCCGACATCGCGGTGGGCGACCTGCTCACCACCAGCGGCGTGGACGGCATCTACCCGCCCGGCCTGGCCGTGGCCCGGGTGACCGACATCGAACGTGCGGCCGATTCGTCGTTCGCGCGCATCCGCTGCGAGCCGGTGGCCCGGGTGCAGGCTGCTCTGCACGTGATCGTGCTGAACCTCAACGGCGAGGAGCCGCCTGCCGTGCCGGACCAGGCCACCACCGGGAGGGCATCGCCATGATCATGCGCCCCGGTCAGCAACTGCTGCTGCCCGCCAACCCGGTCTTCATCTGGCTCAGCCTGATCATGGCGCTGCTGGCCAACATGGTGCTCAACATGGGGCTGTTCGGGCGTGCCGCCTGGGTGCCCGACCTGCTGGCCGTGGTGCTGGTGTTCTGGAGCGTGCACCAGCCGCTGCGCGTGGGCGTGGGCGTGGCCTTCTTCTTCGGCCTGGCCATGGATGTGCACCAGGGTTCGCTGCTGGGCCAGCATGCCCTGGCCTACACCGTGCTGGGCTTCGGCGCGATTGCCATGCACCGGCGTCTGCTGTGGTTTGCGGTGCCGCAGCAGGCGCTGCAGGTGCTGCCCCTGTTCGTGGCGGCCAATGTGCTGCAGTGGCTGGTGCGCATGGCCGCCGGCGATCCGTTTCCCGGCATCGAGAACTTCCTCTCGCCGGCCATCGAGGCCCTGCTGTGGCCGCTGATGACGGTGCTGCTGCTGGTACCGCAGCGGCGCGCACCGGACCCGGACGACAACCGACCGCTCTGACATGACCGAGCTGCGCAACGTCGAGTCCGACCTGGCCCTGTTCCGGACCCGGGTGCTGGTCATCGGCCTGGCGGTGGTGGTGGCCTTCGGGCTGATCGCGGCCCGGCTGGTCTGGCTGCAGGTGGTGCGCCACGACGAGCTGCTGGCCCAGGCCGAGAGCAACCGCACGGCCATCCTGCCGGTGGTGCCCAACCGGGGCCAGATCATCGACCGCGCCGGCCGGGTGCTGGCCACCAACTACTCGGCCTACACGCTGGAGATCACACCTTCCAAGGTGAAGGATCTGGACGGCACCATTGCCGAGCTGACCCGCATCGTCAACATCGAGCCGCGGGACGTGCGTCGCTTCAAGCGCCTGCGCGAGGAGTCGCTGAGCTTCGATTCGCTGCCCATCCGCACCCGGCTGACCGACGAGGAAGTCGCCCGGTTTGCCGCCCAGCGTTACCGATTCCCGGGCGTGGAAGTGAAGGCCCGGCTGCTGCGCCAGTACCCCAACGGCGAGGCCGCCAGCCATGTGGTGGGCTACATCGGCCGCATCAACCAGCGCGAGAAGGAGCTGATGGCCGACTGGCCCGAAGACGAGCAGGCCAACTACCGAGGTACCGAATACATCGGCAAGCTCGGCGCCGAACAGCAGTACGAACAGACGCTGCACGGCGCCACCGGCTTCGAGCGGGTGGAAACCTCGGCCGGCGGCCGCGCGGTGCGCTCGCTGGCCTCGTCGGCCGCCACGCCGGGCGACACGGTGGTGCTCTCCATCGACCTGCAGCTGCAGAAGCTGGTGGAAGAGCTCTTCGGCGAGCGGCGCGGCGCGCTGGTGGCCATCGACCCGCGCAACGGCGAGGTGCTGGCCTTCGTGTCCAAGCCCACCTTCGACCCCAACCTGTTCGTGGACGGCATCGACGTCGAGAACTGGCGCACCCTCAACGAGTCGATCGACAAGCCGCTGCTCAACCGCGCGCTGCGCGGCACCTATCCGCCCGGCTCCACCTACAAGCCGTTCATGGCGCTGGCGGCGCTGGAAACCGGCACCCGCAGCGCCGGCACCGTGGTCAACGACCCGGGGTTCTGGATGTTCGGCAACCACCGCTTCCGCAGCCACGGCGACACCAGCCTGGGCGCGGTGGACATGCACCGCAGCATCGTCAAGTCGAGCAACACCTACTACTACTCGCTGGCCAACGAGATGGGTGTGGACCGCATGCACGACTTCATGAAGCCGCTGGGCTTCGGTCAGATCACCGGCATCGACCTCAAGGGCGAGGTGCGCGGCGTGCTGCCCAGCCAGGCCTGGAAGCGCGCCGCCTACAAACGGCCCGAGCAACAGCGCTGGTACGCCGGCGAGACCATCTCGCTGGGCATCGGCCAGGGCTACAACAACTTCACCATGCTGCAGCTGGCCCATGCCATGGCCACCCTGGCCAACGGCGGCGTGCAGCACAAGCCGCACCTCACGCTGGCCACGCAGAGCGTGATCACCGGCGACCGCACGCCCATTGCCCGGCCCGAACCGGTGAACCTGGGCTACAAGCCGGAGCATGTGGCCACCGTGCTGCGGGCCATGCAGGCCGTGACCACCGAGGGCACCTCGACCCGCGTGTTTGCAGGTGCGCCCTACACCAGCGGCGGCAAGACCGGCACCGCGCAGGCGGTGACCATCGGCCAGAAGGATCGCTACGACGCCCGCAAGCTGGAAGAGCACCAGCGAGATCATTCGCTGTACGTGGCCTTCGCCCCGGTGGACACGCCGCGGGTGGCGCTGGCGGTGGTGGTGGAGAACGCCGGCTTCGGCGCCGCCGCAGCAGCCCCCATCGCGCGGCGGGTGTTCGATTACCTCATTGCGGGCCTGTATCCCAACCCGCAGGACATTGCGGCAGTGCAGGCCGGCCAGGCCAGCGCGCCGATCGGCACACCGCTCAAGCTCAGCGAGATGGCGCCGCAGTGACCGCCGTGCGCTGCCCTGGGTTCAGGGCATGCGCACCCAGGCGTCCCACCCGGTCTTGAGGATCAGCGCCGACACCACCACGATGAAGGCGATCCGCACGAAGCCGCTGCCGTGCTTGAGCGCCATGCGCGTGCCCAGCACGCTGCCCACCACATTGGCCAGGCCGAGCGCCACCACGTAGTGCCACCAGATGTGGCCCTTCCAGGCGAACAGCGACAGCGCCGCCACGTTGGACGCCACGTTGAGCAGCTTGGCGCTGGCGCTGGCGTGCAGGAAGTCGTAACCCAGCCAGCGCACGAACAGGAACACCAGGAAGCTGCCGGTGCCCGGGCCGAAGAAGCCGTCGTAGAAGCCGATGGTCACGCCCAGCACGCAGGCCGCAGCCGTTTCGCGCCGGCCGCTGAAACGGGGGGCGTGGTCGCGGCCCAGGTCCTTGCGGGCCAGGGTGTAGATGAGCACCGCCAGCAGCACCAACGGCAGCAAGGCCCGCAGCGCATCGGGCGAGACCTGGGTGACCACCCAGGCGCCCAGCATGGAGCCGGCAAACGCCAGGCCGGCGGCCGGCAGCAGGGCGTGCCAGGGCATCTCGACCCGCCGGGCGTACTGCACCGTGGCCGAGATGGTGCCCCACACCGAGGCACTCTTGTTCACGCCCAGCAGGGTGGCCGGGTGGGCTGAAGGAAAGGTGGCGAACAGGGCGGGCAGCAGGAGCAGGCCGCCGCCGCCCACGATGGAATCGACGAAGCCGGCAGCCAGCGAGGCCAGGGAGATGAGCAGGAGTTCCATGGGGCGATCAGGGCAATCGGCGATTGTCGCTGCCCGCGTCGGCCAAAAAAAAGCCGACCTGGTCGGGTCGGCTGGCATGCGTCCGGCGGCCTCTGTGGGCCTTGCTCCGGGTGTGTTCTGGTTGGACTGGGTTGTCTCCTCGGTCCCCCGCGGTACGCCGCAGTGGCATGCGGCAGCGAGTGCATGCACTGTAGGGTATGGCACCAGCACAGTGCATACGGGCTTTCCCTGCATTGGCACAGGAAATGCTGAGCGGTTCCACCTGTTACGAAAGGTATAACCGATGCACCGGATTCGACGCTTTTCCCGCTCGTTTCACCTTCTGTCGCACCGTTCTGTGGCCCTGGCGGGCGTGCTGACCAGCCTGAGCGCCGCCCTGCCCGCCGCCGCGCAGGCACCGGCCGGGCCGGCGCTGGTGGCCACCAGTACCCTGCAAGGGGCCGACACCGCCTGGCTGATGGTGAGCACCGCCCTGGTGCTGCTGATGACGCTGCCCGGCATTGCCCTGTTCTATGGCGGCATGGTGCGCCGCTTCAATGTGATCAACACCATGGCCAGCGTGGTGGGCATTGCGGCCCTGGTCAGCGTGCTGTGGTTTGCGCTGGCGTATTCGCTGGCCTTCACGCCAGGGGGCGCGGCCGGCGGCTTCATCGGCGGGCTGGAGCGCATCGGCTTTGCCGGGCTGGACTTTCTGGGCAGCACCGGACAGGTGGCCGTGAGCCACATGGCCAGGCACGTGCCCGAATCGGTCTTTGCCATGTTCCAGCTCACGTTCGCCATCATCACCTGCGCCCTGGTGGTGGGCGCCCTGGTGGAGCGCATGCGGTTTGCGGCCCTGCTGATCTTCACCGCGCTGTGGCTGCTGGCGGTGTATGTGCCGATCGCCCACTGGGTGTGGGAGCCCGGTGGCTGGCTGGCGCAGCTGGGCGCACTCGACTTTGCCGGCGGTGCGGTGGTGCACATCAATGCCGGTGCGGCCGCGCTGGTGGTGGCCTACGCCCTGGGCCCGCGCAGTGGCTACGGGCGCGAGCCCTTCGTGCCCTTCAACCTGGGCCTGACCATGGCCGGCACCGGCCTGCTGTGGGTGGGCTGGTTCGGCTTCAACGCGGGTTCGGCCCTGGCCGCCGACGGCCGCGCCGGCCTGGCGATGGCGGTCACGCACCTGGCTGCCGCCAGCGGCGCCATCGCCTGGATGGCGGCCGAGTGGTTGGCCCGCAAGCGCGCCACGCTGCTGGGCCTGTGCTCCGGCGTGGTGGCCGGCCTGGTGGCCATCACGCCGGCGGCCGGCTTCGTGACGCTGCGCGGTGCGCTGGTCATCGGCCTGGTGGCCGGGGTGGCCTGTTACTGGGGGGCCACCGCCCTCAAGCGCATGCTCCGCGCCGACGACTCGCTGGATGTGTTCGGGGTGCACGGCGTGGGCGGTCTGGTGGGCGCGGTGCTCACTGGCCTGCTGGCCGACCCGGCCATCTCGGGGGTGCAGGCCAGCCTGACCGCCCAGCTGATCGCCTGCGTGGCCGTGCTGGGTTACAGCGTGGTCATGACCACCGTGGTGCTGTGGGTGACCTCGCGCTTCGTGGCGCTGCGGGTGACCGAGGGCGCCGAGCGCACCGGGCTGGACCTGTCACTGCACAACGAGCAGCTGGGGCACTGAGCGATGAGCGGATCGAACGATCTGTTCGGCATTGCAGCCCATCTGCATGTGCTGCTGCGGCGCAAGACCGGGCGGGTGACCGACACCGAGTGGATGGCGGTCAACGCCGATTACGCGCGCGAGATTGCGCGGGTGGCCCGGCGTGCCGCCGAGGTGGACGGCCATGCCGAACTGCTGCCCTGGGCCGAGAAGCTGGACGCCGCGCTGCAGGCCCGGGCCGAGCCGGTGCGCAAGCCGCTGCTGCAGGCGGCGGCCGACACGCTGCGCGCCGGTCAGGTGCCTGCGGCCCCCCCGCCGCCGGAAACACCCGCCTCGCCAGACAGCAAGTACGTCGGCCGGCTGCGCTGATGGCGTCTCATCGCCGGGCCATCACTGCCCGCCGATGATCCAGCGCGCAGCCCGCTCGGCCATCATGAGCGTGGGGCTGTTGGTGTTGCCGCTGGTGATGACCGGCATGACGCCGGCATCCACCACGCGCAGCCCGGCGATGCCGCGCACCCGCAGGTGGCTGTCCACCACCGCCATCGGGTCGTCGGCACGGCCCATGCGGGTGGTGCCCACCGGGTGGAAGATGGTGCTGGCAATGTCGCCGGCCAGTCGCGCCAGTTCCTCGTCGGTCTGGTACTGCACGCCGGGTTTGAACTCCTCGGGCTTGTAAGGGGCCAGTGCCGGCTGCGAGACGATGCGCCGCGTCACCCGCAGGCTGTCGGCGGCCACCTGGCGGTCTTCCGGCGTGCTGAGGTAATTGGGCGCGATGGCCGGTGCGTCCTCGAAGCGCGGGCTGGTGATGCGCACATGGCCCCGGCTGGTGGGATTGAGGTTGCACACGCTGGCGGTGAAGGCCGGGAAGCTGTGCAGCGGCTCGCCGAAAGCATCCAGGCTGAGCGGCTGCACGTGGTACTGGATGTTGGGGTAGGGCTGGTCGGCCGAGCTGCGGGTGAAGGCGCCGAGCTGGCTGGGCGCCATGCTCATGGGGCCCGAACGCTTGAGCACGTATTCCATGCCGATCATGGCCTTGCCCCACAGCGAATTCGCCAGGGTGTTGAGCGTCTTGACGCCCTGCACCTTGTAGACCGAGCGGATCTGCAGGTGGTCCTGCAGGTTCTCGCCCACCCCGGGCAGGTCGTGCACCACCGGCACACCGTGCCGCTGCAGCAGCGCCCCCGGGCCGATGCCCGAGAGCTGCAGGATCTGCGGCGAACCGACCGCACCGGCACACAGGATGACCTCGGCCGCCGCATGGGCCGTGAGCATCTCGGTGCCGGTCCAGACCTGAACGCCGGTGCAACGCTTCTGGCCATCGGCGCCGGTCTCCACCAGCAGGCGCGATACCTGCGCGGTGGTCCAGAGATCGAAGTTGGGCCGGGCGTAGCAGGTGGGGCGCAGAAAGGCCTTGGCGGTGTTCCAGCGCCAGCCCGAACGCTGGTTCACCTCGAAGTAGCCCACGCCTTCGTTGTTGCCCCGGTTGAAGTCCTCGCTGGCCGGAATGCCGGCCTGCTGCGCGGCCTGGGCAAAGGCGTCCAGCACGTCCCAGCGCAGGCGCTGCTTCTCCACCCGCCATTCGCCGCCGGCCTGCCGGCTGCGCAGCACCTGGCGCCACGGATCGTCGGCAGGGCCCTCGGTGAGCAGCTCGGCCGGCACGCCCTGGGCGCCATGCCAGCCGGATGCCCCCTTGTAGTGGTCTTCGTGCAGCTTGAAATAGGGCAGCACGCGGTCCCAGGACCAGTCGGCATCGCCGGTGACCTCGGCCCAGCGCTGGTAGTCGCGCTGCTGGCCGCGCATGTAGATCATGCCGTTGATGCTGGAGCAGCCGCCCAGCGTCTTGCCGCGCGGGTAGCGCAGCTTGCGGCCGTTGAGGCCGGCGTCGGCCTCGGTCTGGTAGAGCCAGTCGGTGCGCGGGTTGCCGATGCAGTACAGGTAGCCCACCGGAATGTGGATCCAGTGGTAGTCATCCTTGGCGCCGGCCTCGACCAGCAGCACCCGCTTGGTCGGGTCGGCACTCAGCCGGTTGGCCAGCAGGCAGCCCGCCGTGCCGGCGCCGATGATGATGTAGTCGAACGTGCTGTCGGTCGATGCTGTGCTCATGGGAGATTCCCGTTCTTGATGTCGTCGTCGGTGTCGTCGGCCCCGGATTCGTCGAGCCGGAAATCGCCCCGGTGGAATGCCGCCAGCACCGCCTCGCCCTGCGCCTTGCAGCCCTCGGGCACCAGCACCCGAACCGGAATGGCAGACGCCAGCAGCCCGTGCGCCTGCACCAGGTGCGCATCCGCCACCGCCGCCGGCAGCCCCGCCGCCTGCAGCACCCCGCGCAGCATGAACGCCTCCATCGGCTGGAACACCGTGGTCAACGTGACCCAGTCCCCCAGTTCCGGCGCATACGAACTGTTCAGCTCATCCATGCCACCTCCGCAAAACGCCACCCGGCGAAAGTGCCCCAACCCAGAGTGACCCAGGGTCCGGCTCCGCCGGCCCAAAGGTCACGTCCCCCCTCCGGGGGGAAGCGCCGAAGGCGCGCAGGGGGGCCTGCTTTATTTGGCGGTGGGCATCACGAATTCAGCGCCCTTGGCCGTGGTCTCCGGCCAGCGCTGCATGATCGACTTCTGCTTGGTGTAGAACCGCACGCCCTCTTCGCCGTAGGCGTGCATGTCGCCGAACAGGCTCTTCTTCCAGCCGCCGAAGCCGTGCCAGGCCATGGGCACCGGGATCGGCACGTTGATGCCGACCATGCCCACCTGGATGCGGCGGGCGAACTCGCGGGCCACGTTGCCGTCGCGGGTGAAGCAGCTCACGCCGTTGCCGAACTCGTGGTCGTTGATGATCTGCACCGCCTGGGCGAAGTCGGCCACGCGCACGCACGACAGCACCGGGCCGAAGATCTCTTCCTTGTAGATCTTCATGTCGGTGGTGACGTGGTCGAACAGCGTGCCACCCAGCCAGAAGCCCTTGTCGCAGCCTTCGCCGGCCACCTTGCCGTCGAACACGCGGCCATCGACCAGCAGCTTCGCGCCTTCCTTCACGCCGGCGTCGATGTAGCCGGTGATGCGCTGGCGCGCCACGTCGGTGACGATGGGGCCCATCTCGGCGGCCAGGTTGGTGCCGTTGAGCACCTTCAAGGCCTTGGTGCGCTCGATCAGCTTGGGCATGATCTTCTCGGCCACGTCCCCCACCAGCACCGCCACGCTGATGGCCATGCAGCGCTCGCCGGCCGAGCCATAGGCAGCACCGATGAGGGCGTCCACGGCCTGGTCCAGGTCGGCGTCGGGCATGACCACCATGTGGTTCTTGGCGCCGCCCAGTGCCTGCACCCGCTTGCCGTGGTGGGCACCGGTCTCGTAGATGTAGTTGGCGATCGGGGTGGAGCCCACGAAGCTGATGGCCTTCACGTCCGGGTGCACCAGCAGCGCGTCCACCGCTTCCTTGTCGCCCTGCACCACGTTGTACACGCCGTCCGGCAGGCCGGCCTTCTTGAGCAGCTCGCCCATGAACAGGCTGGGGGTGGGGTCGGTCGGGCTGGGCTTGAGGATGAAGGTGTTGCCCGCGGCAATGGCCACCGGGAACATCCACATGGGCACCATCACGGGGAAGTTGAACGGGGTGATGCCCGCCACCACGCCCAGCGGCTGGCGCAGGGTCCAGTTGTCCATGCCGGTGGAGACCTGGTCGGTGAAGTCGCCCTTGAGCAGCTGCGGAATGCCGCAGGCGAATTCCACGATGTCGATGCCGCGCGCCACCTCGCCCTGGGCGTCGGTGAACACCTTGCCGTGCTCGGCGGTGATCATGCGGGCCAGGTCGTCCTTGTGCTGGTTGAGCAGCTCCAGGAACTTGAACATCACGCGGGCGCGGCGGATCGGCGGGGTGTCGGACCAGGCCGGGAACGCAGCGCGGGCGGCGGCCACAGCGGTGTCCACATCGGCGGTGCTGGCCAGGGCCACGCGGCCGGTCACGGCGCCGGTGGCGGGGTTGAACACGTCCTGTGCGCGGGTGGACTGACCGGCCACGACGGCGCCGTTGATGTAGTGATTGATATTTGTGATGCTCATGGCAAGGTCTCCTGAATAAACCGCTATTGTGCAAATGGTCAACGCAAAAAACCAATGAGAATGACGGCATTGTTTTATTTGCAGGACCAATAACGTGGCTGCCGATGCACCTGCGCCCCGAGCGCCCCGTTCCCCGCTGGCCCGCCTGCCGGCCATCGAGCCCCAGACCCTGCGCGCCTTCGTGGCGGTGGCCCGCGAGGGCAATGTGTCCCGCGCGGCCACCCGGCTGCACCTGAGCCAGCCGGCGGTGAGCCTGCAGCTGCGCACCCTGGCCGAGGCCACCGGCCTGCAGCTGTTCACCCGCACCGCCCAGGGCATGGCGCTCACCGCCGATGGCGCTGCCCTGCTGCCGATGGCCGACAAGGCCCTGGCCGGCCTGGCCGAGTTCGGTCAGGCCGCCGCCGCCCTGCACACCACGGTGCGCGGCACGCTGCGCATCGGCACCATCCTCGACCCCGAGTTCACCCGCCTGGGCGCCTTCCTGAAACAGCTGGTGGAAACCAGCCCGCAGGTGGACACGGTGTTGCGACAGGGCATGAGCGGCGACGTGCTGGCGTTGATCGACCGGGGCGAGCTGGACGTGGGCTTCCACCTCGACCTGCCGGACGACCCGCTGGGCGCCGACTGGCAGGTGCGGCCGCTCACCCGCTTCACCTACCGGGTGCTGGCGCCCGCCGGCTGGGGCCCGCAGGTGCGCGGCATGGACTGGAAGGCCCTGGCCAGCCTGCCCTGGCTGGCCACACCGCCGGCCAGCGCCCACCACCGGCTGCAGCGCAGGGTGTTCGGTCCGGGATCGCTGACCGGGCTGGAGCCACGGCGCGTGGCGCTGGTCGATCAGGAAGCCTCCATGCTCGACCTGGTGCGCAGCGGCGTGGGCCTGTCGCTGGTGCGCGATGCCATCGCCATCCGCGAGGCGCAGGCCCGTGGCCTGGTCATCGCCGACCGGGTGGCGCTGGACTGCGAGCTGAGCTTCGTCTGCCGCGCCAGTCGCGCGGGCGAGCCGGTGATCGCTGCCGCCTGGGCCGCGCTGGACACCGTCTGGGCCTGAGGGCTGCCGGTCCTGCCCCTGGCGGGAACCCTCGTCGGATGGTCATGACTCCTGCGTCCGCAAGCCGCAGACTGCCGCACCTCGCCGAACAGGCGCCCTCCACCGCACGGCCATGCAACCCTTCCAGCCCACCCAACCCGATCACCGCCGACGTGCCCGCAACGACGATGCCGACGGCGTGCTGATCGACTTCCGATCCAGCACCCTGCAACCCGACCCGGACGACCCCACCGCCTGGCTGCGAAGACCGGCACCGCGCGCCGCATCCCGGCCCGGCTGGCTGGTGCCGACGCTGGTGGTCACCGTGATCGTGCTCACGGGCACAGCCCTCTTTCAGATGTTTATGTCATAAGCAAGCAAAAACGTATTCGTTCCCTTTCTGAGGGGGCGGCGGAATGATGCGGTCCATCAACCACCGGGCCCATGGCCCTCTGAAAGGACCCCAGCATGACCACCCGCCGCCAACTCATCCGCGCCCTGCCGGCCGTCGCCATCACCGCCACCCTGGCCTCCGGCCTGGCCCTGCCCAGCACCGCCCTGGCCCAGGCCGCTCCCGCCCCGGTGACCCTGCTCAACGTATCGTACGACCCGACGCGCGAGCTGTATGTGGACATCAACGCCGCCTTCGCCAAGGCCTGGAAGGCCAAGACCGGCCAGGACGTGACCATCAAGCAGAGCCACGGCGGCTCGGGCAAGCAGGCCCGCTCCATCATCGACGGCCTGGACGCCGACGTGGCCACGCTGGCCCTGGCCGGCGACACCGACGCCCTGCACACCAACGGCAACTGGATCCCCAAGGACTGGCAGAAGCGCCTGCCGCTCAACAGCACCCCCTACGCGTCCACCATCGTGCTGGTCACCCGCGCCGGCAACCCCAAGAACATCAAGGACTGGGACGACCTGATCCGCCCGGACGTGAAGGTCATCACCCCCAACCCCAAGACCTCGGGCGGCGCCCGCTGGAACTACCTGGCCGCCTGGGAATTCGCCAAGCGCAAGTACGGCAGCGACGCCAAGGCCCAGGAATTCGTGGGCAAGCTCTACAACAACGTGCCGGTGCTCGACACCGGCGCGCGCGGCTCGACCATCTCGTTCTCGCAGCGCAACCAGGGTGACGTGCTGATCGCCTGGGAGAACGAGGCCTACCTGCTGGAAAAGGAATTCGGCAACAAGGTGGACTTCGTCTACCCCAGCCTGTCCATCCTGGCCGAGCCGGCCGTGACCATCGTGGACAAGAACGTCGACAAGAAGGGCACCCGCGCCGTGGCGCAGGCCTATCTGGAATTCCTCTACACCGAGGAAGCCCAGGACCTGATCGGCAAGCACTTCTACCGCCCGACCTCCGCCAAGGCCCAGGCCAAGTACGCCTAGGGCCTGTTAACACATCCTCAGCCCATCAGCGACAAGGACGAAGCTGATGAAGCCCAGGAACATGAGGTCGAGTTTCTCGAAACGCGAGAAGATGCGGCGATAGCCCTTGAGCCGACGGAACAAGCGCTCGACCTCATTGCGACGC
>CALRSR020000022.1:0-56359 GCA_943370825.1 Allobosea thiooxidans
CAGCACTCGCGCCTGTGGCACGCCGCACTCAACGAGGTGGAGCGCGGCCGGGTGCCGGTGGTGGCAGCCCTGCATGGGGCCGTGGTGGGCGGCGGGCTGGAGCTGGCCAGCAGCTGCCATGTGCGCGTGGCCGACGCCAGCACCTTCTATGCCCTGCCCGAAGGCACGCGCGGCATCTTCGTGGGCGGCGGCGGCTCGGTTCGCATCCCGCGCCTGATCGGTGCGGCCCGCATGACCGACATGATGCTCACCGGCCGCGTCTACAACGCCGAAGACGGTGAACGCATCGGCCTGTCGCAGTACGTGGTGCCGCAGGGCACGGCGCTGGAGAAGGCGCTGGAACTGGCCACCCGCATCGCCGGCAACGCGCCGCTGACCAACTACGCCCTCATGCACGCCCTGCCCCGCATTGCCGAGCAGCCGGCCGACCACGGCTTCTTCACCGAAGCCCTGATGTCGGCCATCGTGCAGGACGCGCCCGAGGCCAAGGCCCGGGTGCGCGACTTTCTGGAAGGCCGGGGCGCCAAGGTCAAGAAGGGCTGAGCGATGACGACCACCCTGCCCCGCTACCGTTCGCTGGCTTTCGGCGTGACGCGCGGCCTGCGCCGCGACACACCGGAGGGCACCACCTACCTGCAGGCCGAGCAGCCGCTGCCGCCGTTTCCGCAGCGCCTGACCGACCGGCTGCTGCACTGGGCGCGGGTGGCGCCCCGGCGCAGCTTCATGGCAAGGCGCGAACGCCGGGCCGACGGCACCACCGGTGACTGGCAGCACCTTAGCTACGCCGACGCGCTGGATGCCGCCCGCTGCATCGGCCAGGCCCTGCTGGACCGGGGACTGAACGCCGAGCGGCCGGTGCTCATCGTGAGCGAGAACGACCTGGAACACGCCCAGCTGGCGCTGGGCTGCCTGTACGCCGGCATCCCCTGGGCACCGGCCTCGCCGGCCTATTCGCTGGTCAGCCAGGACTTCGAGAAGCTGCGCCACATCGTGCGCACCCTCACGCCCGGCCTGGTGTTCGCCAGCGATGCCGCGCGCTACGAGCGCGCCCTGCTGGCCACGCTGGGCGACGATGTGGAGATCGTCACCACCAGCGGCAGCGTGCCCGGCCGCGCCACCACCAGCTTTGCCGCCCTGCGCGCCACCGCGCCCACCCCGGCGGTGGACGCCGCCATGCTGGCCACCGGGCCGGACACGATCGCCAAGTTCCTGTTCACCTCGGGCTCCACCAAGCTGCCCAAGGGCGTGATCAACACCCACCGCATGTGGTGCGTCAACCAGCAGCAGATCATTGCCAGCATCCCGGCCCTGGCCGACCCGGACCAGCCCCCGGTGCTGGTGGACTGGTTGCCGTGGAACCACACCTTCGGCGGCAACCACAACGTGGGCCTGACGCTCTTCAACGGCGGCACGCTGTACATCGACGATGGCAAGCCCACGCCGGCCCTCATGGCCGAGACGCTGCGCAACCTGCGGGAGATCGCCCCCACCGTCTACTTCAATGTGCCCACCGGCTTCGAGGCGATTGCCAACGCCATGAAGACCGACGCCGACCTGCGCCGCAACCTGCTGAGCCGGGTCCGGCTGTTCTTCTATGCCGGCGCCGCCCTGGCCCAGCCGGTGTGGGACACCCTGCACCAGGTGCAGGAGGCCGAGGTCGGTGAACGCATCGTCATGGGCACCGGCCTGGGCATGACCGAGTCCGGCCCGTTCGGCCTGTACATCACCAGCCCCGAGGTGCGCTCGGGCGATCTGGGTCTGCCCACCCCCGGGCTGGAACTCAAGCTGGTGCCCTGCCAGGGCAAGACGGAGGTGCGTTACCGGGGTCCCAACATCACCCCGGGCTACTGGCGCAACCCCGAGGCCACGGCCGAATCGTTCGACGACGAAGGCTTCTTCTGCACCGGCGACGCGGTGGCCTGGATCGACCCCGACAACCACCACCGGGGCCTGCGTTTCGATGGCCGCATTGCCGAGGACTTCAAGCTGGCCACCGGCACCTTCGTGAGCGTGGGGCCGCTGCGCGGCCGCATCATCGCGGCCGGTGCGCCCTTCGTGCAGGACGCGGTCATCACCGGCCTGAACCGCAACGAAGTGGGCGCCATGCTCTTCCCCACCGCTGCGGTGCGCACCCTGGCTGGCCTGCCGGCCGATGCGCCGCTGACCCAGGTGCTGGCCCACCCCGCCGTGCTGGCGCATTTCCAGCGGGTGCTCGACGACCTGGCGGCCCAGGCCACCGGCAGCGCCAACCGGGTGGCCCGCCTGCTGCTGCTGGCCGAGCCGCCCTCCATCGACCGGGGCGAGGTCACCGACAAGGGCTCCATCAACCAGCGCGCGGTGCTGCAGCACCGGGCCGCGCTGGTCGAAGCCCTGCACGACGGCAGCGCCCCGAACCTGCTCCAGCCCCGCTGACATCCCTTCCTTCAGGAGACAACCCATGCAGATTTCAGGACACGCCGCGCTGGTCACCGGTGGCGGCTCCGGCCTCGGCGAGGCCACCGCCCGCGAACTGGCCCGCCAGGGCGCCCGGGTGGCCGTGCTCGATGTGAACGCCGACAACGCCCGCCGCGTGGCCGCCGACATCGGCGGCCTGGGCCTGGCCTGCGACATCACCGACACCGCCAGCCTGCAGGCCGCGCTCGATGCCGCCACGGCTGCACACGGCCCGGCACGCATCCTCATGAACATCGCCGGCATCGGCACTGCCAAGCGGGTGGTGCAGAAGGACGGCAGCGCCGCCCCGCTGGAAGACTTCAGCCGCGTGATCAGCGTCAACCTGATCGGCAGCTACAACGCGGCACGGCTGTTTGCCGCCGCCTGCGCCAAGCTCGATCCGCTGGCCGACGGCGAACGCGGCGTGATGCTGTTCACCGCCAGCGTGGCCGCCTACGACGGGCAGGTGGGCCAGCAGGCCTACAGCGCCTCCAAGGGCGGGCTGGTGGGCATGACGCTGCCGATGGCGCGCGACCTGGCACAGCACGGCATCCGGGTGTGCACCATCGCCCCGGGGCTGTTCTCCACCCCGCTGATGCGCAGCCTGCCCGAGCCGGTGCAGCAGTCGCTGGCGGCCAGCATCCCGTTCCCGCCGCGCCTGGGCCACCCGGAAGAGTTCGCCTCGCTGGCGGCGCACATCGTCACCAACACCCACCTCAATGGCGAGGTGATCCGCCTGGACGGCGCGCTGCGCATGGCCCCGCGCTGAAGGAAATCCATGAGCAAGACCGTGATCTACGAGGTGGAGGTGATGTTCGGCGACTGCGACCCGGCCGGCATCGTGTTCTTTCCCAACTTCAGCAAGTGGATGGACGCCTCCTCGCTGAACTTCTTCGTGCAGTGCGGCGTGCCGCCCTGGCGCGAGCTGGTCAAGACCACCGGCATCATCGGCACGCCGCTGCTGGAGATCCACACCCGCTTCATGAAGCCGGCCACCTACGGCGAGCGGCTGCAGATCCACACCCGGGTGAGCGAATGGCGGGCCAAGGTGTTCATCCACGAACACAAGGTCATGCGCGGCGACACCCTGCTGTGCGAAGGCACCGAGACCCGCGCCTTCTGCGAACGCGATCCGGCCAACCCCGACCGCATCCGGGCCATCGCGGTGCCGCAGGACATCATCGACCGCTGCTCATGAGCGACTGCAGCCCCGAGGACAAGGGTGTCGACACCGGCATCCTGGAATCGCTGCTGGGTTATCACGCGCGCCGGGCCTCGCTGGCCGTGGTCGGCCGCTTCATGGAGCGCATGGCGCCGCACGGGTTGCGGCCGGTGGATTTTTCGGTGCTCACGCTGATTGCGCAGAACCCCGGCATCACCTCGCGCCAGATCTGCACGGCCCTGGCCATCCAGCCGCCCAACCTGGTGGGCCTGGTGGGCAGCCTGCAGCAGCGCGAGCTGATCGAACGCCGCCCGCACCCGGTGGACCGGCGCGCGGTGGGCCTGCACCTCACCCCCGCCGGGCAGGCCCTGCACCGGGCGGCCTGCGCCACCGCCAGTGCGGCCGAGGCTGAAGCCGCCAGCGCCCTGACCCCGCGCGAGCAGGCCACCCTGGTGCGCCTGTTGCGCAAGCTCTACAGCGACGCCTGAAGCCTGCTCCGCCATTTATAGTGGCCGCCAGCCAATGCCCGCAGGAGGAAATGCATGAGCAAGGACCCGGAGGCTGTCAGCCAGCTGTTCGATCTGCTGGAATGCCGCTATGCCATGCGGGTGCTGTGGGCGCTGTCCGACGGCCATGCCCAGACCTTCCGCCTGCTGCAGGACAGCGTGGGCGGCATCACCCCCAACACGCTCAACACCCGGCTCAAGGAGCTGCGTGGCGCTGGCCTGATCCACCACGACGGCCAGGGCTACCGGCTCACCCCGCCGGGCGCCGATCTGGCCCGCCGGCTGGGCGAGGTGCGGCAGTTCGCCGGGCGCTGGCAGCAGGCGCTGGAACGTGCCCGGGAACAGGCCGCCGCCGACCTCAGCGGACCGGACTGTCCACCACCCGCTGGCGCTGCTGCCCCAGCCCCCGACCACCCAGCGTGACCACATCGCCGGCCTTCAGATAGAGCGGCGGCTTGTGGCCCATGCCCACGCCGGGCGGGGTTCCGGTGGGGATCACGTCGCCGGGCTGCAGGGCCATGAAGCGGCTGAGGTAGCTCACGATGTGGGCCACGCCGAAGATCATGGTGCGGGTGTTGCCGGTCTGGCGGCGCTGGCCGTTCACATCGAGCCACAGGTCCACGTCCTGCGGGTCGCCCAGTTCGTCGGGCGTGACCAGCCAGGGGCCGATGGGGCAATGGGTGGGGTAGCTCTTGCCCTTGACCCACTGGCCTTCGTATTCCATCTGCCAGGCGCGTTCGGACACATCGTTGACCAGGCAGAAGCCGGCCACATGGCTCAGGGCCTGGTCTTCGCTCACATGGAAGGTGGGCTGGCCGATCACGATGCCCAGCTCCACCTCCCAGTCCATCTTCTGCGAACCCGGCGGCAGCCAGATGTCGTCGTCGGGGCCGCTGATGGCGCTGTTGTGCTTGTTGAAGACGATCGGCTGGCCCGGCGCCTTCAGGCCGGCCTCGGCCGCATGGTCGGAGTAGTTCAGGCCGATGGCCACGACGTTGCCGACCCGGCCCACGCAGGGGCCGATGCGGGTGCCGGCGGGCACCACCGGCAGGGTGGCCGGGTCGATGGCCGCCAGCCGGGCCCTAGAATCGGGGCCCAGCGTGGCCGGCTCGATGTCGGCCAAGTGGCCCGAGAGATCGCGCTGGACGCCGTCGGCGTCGATCAGACCGGGCTTTTCGGCGCCCGCAGGCCCGTGGCGAAACAGCTTCATGGCAGGTATCTCTGGGGGAAAACCCCGGATTCTGGCCCCCGCGCCCGGCGCAGGCTGTCACGTATGGCGCCCGGCATGCCGCTCCCCTTGAAACCGGGCCGATGGCCCCCATGTCCTTGCGGTCGCGCTCCGGCGCAGCCCCCAAAACCGTTCCACCCATGAGCCAGCCCTCTTCCCCCGACACCTCCCGCCAGGACCCGATGCCGCCCGAAGAAGCCGAAGCCGCCGCTGCCGCGAACGAGCACGACGCCCTGGCCGTCCTGCAGAACGAACTGGCCACCCTCAAGGCCCAGAACGCCGAACTGGCCGAGCAGGTGCTGCGGGCCCGGGCCGATGCCGAGAACACCCGCCGCCGCGCCGAGGACGACATGTCCAAGGCCCGCAAGTTCGCGGTGGAATCGTTTGCCGAAGGCCTGCTGGCCGTGGCCGACAGCCTGGAAGCCGGCCTGTCCATCACGGACGCCACCCGCGAGCAGCTGCGCGAAGGGTCCGAGGCCACCCTCAAGCAGCTCATCAGCGCCCTGGAGCGCCACAAGGTGGTGCAGATCGCGCCGGCCGCCGGCACCCGCTTCGACCCCCACCAGCACCAGGCCATCAGCATGGTGCCGGCCCCCCAGGAACCCAACACCGTGGTGACCGTGCTGCAGAAGGGCTACCTGATCGCCGACCGGGTGCTGCGCCCGGCCCTGGTCACCGTGGCGGCCCCGAAATAAGCCGCAGGGCCGTCAGGGGCTCTTGAAAAGTCCACCGGTTATCCACACCTTCCCCACATCGTTCATCACACCCTCTTTCCATTTCACGGAGTCACAACATGGGACGCATCATCGGCATCGACCTCGGCACCACGAACTCGTGCGTGGCCTTCATGGACGGCAACGCCACCAAGGTCATCGAGAACTCGGAAGGTGCCCGCACCACCCCGTCCATCGTCGCTTACCAGGAAGACGGTGAAGTGCTGGTGGGCGCCTCGGCCAAGCGCCAGGCCGTGACCAACCCCAAGAACACCCTCTACGCCATCAAGCGCCTGATCGGCCGCAAGTTCGCCGAGAAGGAAGTGCAGAAGGACATCGACCTCATGCCCTATTCCATCGTGGCCGCCGACAACGGCGACGCCTGGGTGGAAGTGCGCGGCAAGAAGATCTCCGCCCAGCAGGTGTCGGCCGACATCCTGCGCAAGATGAAGAAGACCGCCGAGGACTACCTGGGCGAGGCCGTGACCGAAGCCGTCATCACCGTGCCGGCCTACTTCAACGACGCCCAGCGCCAGGCCACCAAGGACGCCGGCCGCATCGCCGGCCTGGAGGTCAAGCGCATCATCAACGAGCCCACCGCTGCGGCCCTGGCCTTCGGCCTGGACAAGACCGAGAAGGGTGACCGCAAGATCGCCGTGTACGACCTGGGCGGCGGCACCTTCGACGTGTCCATCATCGAGATCGCCGACGTCGATGGCGAGAAGCAGTTCGAGGTGCTGTCCACCAACGGCGACACCTTCCTGGGCGGCGAGGACTTCGACCAGCGCATCATCGATTTCATCATCGGCGAGTTCAAGAAGGAGCAAGGCGTCGACCTGTCCAAGGACGTGCTGGCCCTGCAGCGCCTGAAGGAAGCCGCCGAGAAGGCCAAGATCGAGCTCTCCAGCTCGGCCGCCACCGACATCAACCTGCCCTACATCACCGCCGATGCCTCGGGCCCCAAGCACCTCAACATCAAGCTGACCCGTGCCAAGCTCGAAGCCCTGGTGGAAGAGCTGATCGAGCGCACCATCGCACCCTGCCGCACCGCCATCAAGGACGCCGGCGTGAGCGTGGGCGACATCCACGACGTGATCCTGGTCGGCGGCATGACCCGCATGCCCAAGGTGCAGGAGAAGGTCAAGGAGTTCTTCGGCAAGGACCCGCGCAAGGACGTCAACCCCGACGAGGCCGTGGCCGTGGGTGCCGCCATCCAGGGCCAGGTGCTGAGTGGCGACCGCAAGGACGTGCTGCTGCTGGACGTGACCCCGCTGTCGCTGGGCATCGAGACCATGGGCGGCGTCATGACCAAGATGATCGCCAAGAACACCACCATCCCGACCAAGTTCAGCCAGGTGTTCTCCACCGCCGATGACAACCAGCCGGCCGTGACCATCAAGGTGTTCCAGGGCGAGCGCGAGATCGCCGCCGGCAACAAGCTGCTGGGTGAATTCAACCTCGAAGGCATCCCGGCCGCGCCGCGCGGCATGCCGCAGATCGAGGTGACCTTCGACATCGACGCCAACGGCATCCTGCACGTGGGCGCCAAGGACAAGGGCACCGGCAAGGAAAACAAGATCACCATCAAGGCCAACTCGGGTCTGTCGGAAGACGAGATCCAGCAGATGGTCAAGGATGCCGAGCTCAACGCCGCCGACGACAAGAAGAAGGTCGAGCTGGTGCAGGCCCGCAACCAGGCCGAGGCCATGGTGCACAGCGTGAAGAAGTCGCTGGCCGAGCACGGCGACAAGCTCGAGGCGGCTGAAAAGACTGCCATCGAAGACGCCATCAAGGCGGTCGAGGAAGCCGCCCAGGGCGAGGACAAGGCCGACATCGAGGCCAAGACCACCGCCCTCATGACCACCAGCCAGAAGCTGGGCGAGAAGGTCTACGCTGCCCAGCAGGCCGAGCAG
The DNA here is from genome assembly GCA_943370825.1 of Allobosea thiooxidans. Lineage (GTDB taxonomy): Bacteria > Pseudomonadota > Gammaproteobacteria > Burkholderiales > Burkholderiaceae_C > Hydrogenophaga. The sequence goes on from CALRSR020000022.1 coordinate 7,956, forward strand.
CAGGCCGCTGCCGGTGCCGCCGGCGCCACCGGCGGCGAGCAGGCCTCGTCGAGCCGGCCGGCCGACGATGATGTGGTCGACGCCGAGATCAAGGAAGTCAAGAAGAGCTGATCGTCTCGCTCCCCGCACCGCCGCGCCCGGGCAACCGGTCGCGGCGTTCGTCTTGAAACACCCCCCGCCCAAGACCGCCCACCACCATGTCCAAACGCGACTTTTACGAAGTGCTCGGTGTTCCCAAGAACGCCTCCGACGACGAGATCAAGAAGGCCTATCGCAAGCTCGCGATGAAATTCCACCCGGACCGCAACCAGGGTGAGGCCGCCAAGAGCGCCGAGGAGAAGTTCAAGGAGGCCAAGGAAGCCTACGAGATGCTGTCGGACCCGCAGAAGAAGGCGGCGTACGACCAGTACGGCCATGCCGGCGTGGATCCCAACATGCGCGGCGGTACGGGGGCCGAGGGCTTTGGCGGCTTTGGCGAGTCCTTCGGGGACATCTTCGGCGACATCTTTGGCGGCGCGCGTGGCCGGGGCGGCCGTCAGGTCTACCGCGGCGCCGACCTGTCGTACGCGATGGAGATCTCGCTGGAGGAAGCCGCCACCGGCAAGGACACCCAGATCCGCATTCCCAGCTGGGACGACTGCGACACCTGCAACGGCACCGGCGCCAAACCCGGCACCAGCGCCAAGACCTGCGGCACCTGCCACGGCCAGGGCGCGGTGCAGATGCGCCAGGGCTTCTTCAGCGTGCAGCAGACCTGCCCCACCTGCCAGGGCAAGGGCAAGGTCATCCCCGACCCCTGCACCGCCTGCAACGGCCACGGCAAGATCAAGCGCCAGAAGACGCTGGAGATCAAGATCCCGGCCGGCATCGACGACGGTCAGCGCATCCGCTCCACCGGCAACGGCGAGCCGGGCCAGAACGGCGGCCCGGCCGGCGACCTCTACATCGAGATCCGCCTGCGCAAGCACGACATCTTCGAGCGCGACGGCGACGACCTGCACTGCCAGGTGCCGGTCAGCATGACGACCGCCGCCCTGGGCGGCGAGATCGATGTGCCCACCCTGCAGGGCAAGGCCACCATCGACCTGCCCGAAGGCACCCAGAGCGGCAAGACCTTCCGCCTGCGCGGCAAGGGCGTCAAGGGCGTGCGCAGCAGCTACCCCGGCGACCTGTACTGCCATGTGGCCGTGGAGACCCCGGTCAAGCTCACCGAGCACCAGCGCAAGCTGCTCAAGGAACTCGACGAATCCTTCAAGAAGGGTGGCCACAAGCACAGCCCGAACGACAAGGGCTGGTTCGAGAAGGCCAAGAGCTTCTTCAGCTGACCGGGCCGCCGGTCTGCCGCCGGCGCCGGACCATCGCCAGGCAGGCGGCGGCCAGCAGCCACAGCACAGCCGCCACCCCCGCCAGCACCTCCCCGGTGCCCTCGTGGTGCACCACCAGGCCGTCGAAATGACGGCCTTGTTCGTTGTAGGGCAGGCGCAGCAGCACCCAGGCCTGCCAGCTGGTCCAGGCGGCGGCCAGGGCGGTGAGCACCGCCACCAGCATCAACAAGGCCCGCAGCCAGCGGGGCCTATGGTTTTGATTGGCCATATCAATTCGACCTTGTTGATAGTTTTTGACAAACTCTCCGTCATTCCCGATGGAGCGTACCCATGACCGAGCTGATCCGACAAGTCCGACCCATGCTGCAGGCCCTGGAGCTGCCCGTGCCGCCGCACGCATTGCGCAACGCGCTGCTGGCCCTGGGCGCCGGGCTGCTGGTCATGGCCGGTCTGGCGGCGCTGAGCACATTCTGGGCACCGACCCGGGCCTGGTGGGATGCCGCCGATCATGGCAGTGCCATGGCCGCCGGTGTGCAGGCCTCGCTGCTGGCAGCGCTGGCCACGGCCGTGGGTGCCCTGCCGGTGTTCGTGGTGCAACGGGTCAGCAAGCTGCAGGAATCGGCGCTGCTGGCGTTCTCGGCCGGCATCATGCTGGCTGCGGCCATCTTCGCGCTGCTGCTGCCCTCGCTGGAAGCCGGACAGGCCCTCACCGGTGAGCGCACCGGCTCGGCCGCGCTCACCGGCCTGGGCCTGGCGCTCGGCATGGGCCTGATGCTCGCCATCGACCGCTTCACCCCGCACGAACACGCAGTGCTGCCGCCGGCCGCCCAGGGCCACGCCGGCCTGCGCAGCGGTGCCGACACCGCCGCCCGCACCTCGCGCCTGATGGTGCTGGCCATCCTGATCCACAACGTGCCTGAAGGGCTGGCGGTGGGCGCAGCCTACGCCGGCATCGGTGGCGAGGCAGACGCTGCGGCGGGCTCCGCCGGCGCCTCGGTGGCCTTGGCCATCGGCCTGCAGAACATGCCCGAGGGTCTGATCGTGGCCATGGCCCTGCGCGCCATGGGCCAGAGCGCCGGCCGGGCCTGGGGCGTGGCGGCACTCACCGGTCTGGCCGAGCCGCTGGGCGCCATCCTGGGCCTGCTGGCACTGGGCAGCGTGCCGGCCTTCTACCCGCTGGGCCTGGCGCTGGCGGCCGGCGCCATGCTGTTCGTCATCAGCCACGAGATCATTCCGGAGACACACCGCAACGGCTTCGAGTCGTGGGCTTCGGTGACGCTGCTGGCCGGCTTCGTCTTCATGCTGCTGCTCGACGCGGCCCTGGGCTGAAGTCGGTCGGGCCGGGGGCAGGGATACACTGCCCCGCATGACCGTCCACATCCGATTTCTCGGCGGAACCGGCACCGTCACCGGTTCCAAGTACCTGGTCGAACACGAAGGCCAGAGCGTTCTGGTGGACTGTGGCCTGTTCCAGGGCTACAAGCAGCTGCGGCTGCGCAACCGCGATCCGCTGCCCGTGATGCCCAACCGCATCGGCGCCGTGTTGCTGACCCATGCCCACCTGGACCACAGCGGCTACCTGCCTTTGCTCGCCCGCGAAGGCTTTGCCGGCCAGGTGTGGTGCACGCCGGCCACGCGCGATCTGGCCGGCATCCTGCTGCCCGACAGCGGTCACATCCAGGAAGAAGACGCGGCCTTTGCCAACCGCAAGGGATTCAGCAAGCACGCGGTGGCCCTGCCGCTCTACACCGAGGACGACGCCCTGCGCAGCCTCAAGCTGTTGCGTACTGCGCCCATGCACCAGGCCTTCGAGCCGGTGCGCGGCTGGACGGCCCGCTTCCAGCCGGCCGGCCACATCCTGGGGGCGGCCAGCCTGTTGCTGGAGGTGGGCGGCCGCCGACTGCTGTTCTCGGGCGATCTGGGCCGGCCCGACGACATGCTCATGCTGCCGCCCGATCCCCCCCCGGCCGCCGACGTGGTGGTCTGCGAATCCACCTACGGCGACCGGGTGCACCCGCACGAAGACGTGCTGGCCGAACTGGCGCCGGCGCTGCAGCGGGTGAGTGCCCGGGGCGGCACCGCCGTGGTGCCGGTGTTCGCGGTCGGCCGGGCACAGGCGCTGCTGCACGCCATTGCCCAGCTCAAGGGCCGGGGCGAGCTGCCGCACAGCCTGCCGGTGTACCTGGACAGCCCCATGGCCATCCACAGCACCGAACTCTTCGGTCGCCACCTGGGCGAACACCGCCTGAACGCCGCGCAGTGCCGTGACATGGCGGCGGTGGCGCGCATGGCCCGCAGTGCCGAGGAGTCGAAAGCGATTGCCCGCCAGCACGGCCCCAAGGTGATCCTGGCCGCCAGCGGCATGGCCACCGGCGGACGGGTGCTGCACCACCTGGCCCTGTACCTGGGCGACCACCGCAACATGGTGCTGCTCACCGGCTACCAGGCGCCGGGCACACGCGGTGCCACCCTGGCCGGCGGCGGCGCTTCTCTGCGCATGCACGGGCAGGACATTGCGGTGCGGGCCGAGGTGGTGCAGCTCGCATCGGCCTCGGCCCATGCCGATGGCAACCAGCTCATGGACTGGCTGCGCGCCATGCCCGCCCCGCCGCACCGCGTGTTCGTCACCCACGGCGATCCGGGTGCCTCCGACACGCTGCGCCAGCGCATCGAGCGCGAGCTGCGCTGGCATGCCATGGTGCCCGAGCACGGCAGCACCTGGCTGGCCTGACATCTTGAAACCCTGAACCGCTGAACCGCTGAACCTTGAACCGCCCCTCCGATCCGATCCGCATGCGCCTTCGTTCACCCCTGCCCCGATTCCTGCCCGCCCTGGCCTTGTCGATCCCGCTGCTGGCCCTGGCCCAGACCCCGCCGCCCCCGGCCAACCCTCCGGCACCGGGCGAATTCGCCAGCTGCCTCAACCAGCTGCGTGCCCCCGCCCGCGCCGCCGGGGTGAACGAGGACACCTTCAACCGCCACACCCGCGACCTGCAGCCCGACATGGGCGTGATCGACCGGCTCAATTTCCAGCCCGAGTTCCGCACTGCCGTCTGGGACTATCTGGCCGGCCTGGTGGACGAGGAACGCGTGACCGAGGGCCGTGCGCGGCTGGCCCAGCATGCCGAGGTGCTGCAACGCGTGCAGCAGCGCTACGGCGTGGATCCGGCCACCGTGGTGGCGGTGTGGGGGGTGGAAAGCAATTTCGGCCAGAGCTTCGGCACCCTGCCGCTGGTGCGCTCGCTGGGCACGCTCTCGTGCATCGGCCGGCGCCAGGCCTATTTCCGCACCGAGCTGTACGCCGCCCTGCGCATCCTGCAGGCCGGTCACATCGCCCCCGAGCGCTTCCAGGGCTCCTGGGCCGGTGCCTTCGGCCACACCCAGTTCATGCCCAGCACCTTCGAGCGGCTGGCGGTCGACTTCGACGGCGACCAGCGCGCCGACCTGATGGACAGCGTGCCGGACGCGCTGGCCTCCACCGCGAACTTCCTGGCGCGCGCCGGCTGGCGGGCCGATCAGCCCTGGGGCATGGAAGTGAAGCTGCCGCCCGGTTTCAGCACCGCCGGCGAAGGCCGCCGCACCAAGCGCAGCATGGCCGACTGGACCGCGCGTGGCCTCAAGCGCGTGGACGGCACCGCCCTGCCCGCCGACGGCACGGCCGGCCTCATGACACCGGCCGGCCCGACGGGCCCGGCCTTTCTGGTGACCCGCAATTTCGATGCGGTGTTCAGCTACAACGCGTCCGAAAGTTACGGCCTGGCGATTGCCCACCTGGCCGACCGGCTGCGCGGCGATGGGCCGTTCGCCACACCCTGGCCCACCGATGACCCCGGCCTGTCACGGGCCGAGCGCCGCGAGGTGCAGACCCTGCTGATCGCGCGTGGCCATGACATCGGCACCGTGGACGGCATGCTGGGTGAGCGCAGCCGCCAGGCCATCCGCGCCGAGCAGGAACGCCTGGGCATGGAGCCCAGCGGCCGCGCCGGGCAGAAGCTGCTGCGCGCATTGCGCGGCGGCTGATGCCGAGCGGGGTCAGCGGCGGATGGCGGTGCCGCTGACGGCCACCATCATCATGCCGTTGGTCTCGCCGAGCACCTCGTAATCGAAGTCGATGCCGATCACGCCATCGGCACCCAGCTCGCGGGCCGACTCGATCAGGTCTTCCACGGCCGCATCGCGTGCGCCCGACAGCGCCTTCTCATAGCCGCCAGCCCGTCCGCCCACCACGTCGCGGATGGACGAGAACATGTCGCGGAAGATGTTGGCGCCGATGATGGCCTCGCCATGCACCACACCCAGGTACTGCGAGGCCTCGATGCCCGGCGGGGTGGTGGTGCTCAGGAAAAAGCCGTCGGTGTTCTTCGAGAACCAGCCCATGCGTGTGCTCCTTGCGGTGGTGGAAAGGCGGTCATTCTGCGTCACCACAACGGGCACAGGCGCCCGCCATCGAGCTGCCATGCCGATTGCGCCATGGCGCGGGCCTCGGCCTCGTCGTGGGTGACCAGCAGGGCCGACATGCCGGCGTCCCGGATGTGGTGCCCGAATTCCTCGCGCAGCTGCACCCGCAGGGCCGCGTCGAGTGCCGAGAACGGTTCGTCCAGCAGCAGCACGCGCGGCCGGGTGATCAGCGCCCGCGCCAGCGCTACCCGCTGCTGTTCGCCGCCGGACAGCGTCCAGACCCGGCTGCGGGCATGGTCGCCCAGGCCGAAGCGCTGCAGCAGCTCGCGAGCCTGCGCGCGGGCATCGGAGCGGCCCAGCCCCTGCTCCACCAGCCCGAAGGCCACGTTGTCCTGCACGTCCAGGTGCGGAAACAGGGCGAAGTCCTGGAACATGAGCGCAAAGCCGCGCCGGTGCGGCGGTACGGCGGTGATGTCCTGTCCGTCGAAACGCACGCTGCCCCGCTCGGGTGTCTCCAGACCGGCCACGATCTTGAGCAGCGTGCTCTTGCCGCTGCCCGAAGCGCCCAGCAGGGCCACGGTCTGGCCCGGGGGCACCGGCAGGCTCACACCGGCGAGCAGTGGCCGGTGGTCCCATTGGCGGTGGATGTCGCAGATCTCAAGCATGGTCGGACGGGCGTGACGGGGTTGGGGGGCGGCGCTGCGGCGGGTCGATCAGCAGGAACACCACCAGCGCCAGCAGCATGAGCAGCAGCGAGAGCACCAGGGCGGCGTCCAGGCTGGCGGCTCCGGGCCGGCCCAGGCGCTGGTGGATGAGCGTGGTGAGCGTCAGCCACTCGGGACGGGAGAGGAAGAGCGAGACCGCAAACTCGCCCAGCGCCGTGGCGGCGGCAAACGCCATGCCGCGCCGCAATGCCGGCCGCACCATGGGCAGCGTGACCCGCCACCACACCCGCCAGGGCGAGGCACCCAGCGTGGCCGCCGCCTGCGCCGGATGGGCCGGCAACTGATCCAGCGCCGCGCCGATGGAACGGGCCACGAAGGGATAGGCCAGCAGCCCATAGGCCGCCACCAGCAGGAACAGGCTGGCCGTGGCATCGGGGTAGAGCAGCAGCAGCCCGAAGGCCACGGTGATCGGCGACACCACGAACGGCAGGTAGGCCGCCGCACGCCAGGCCAGACCCGGTGCCCCCGCCGCCCGTGCGGTGACCGCATGCAGCAGCCCCAGCACCGTGGCCAGCACCAGGGCCATGCCGGCAAAGCGCAGCGTGTTGCCCAGGGCGGTCAGCGTGAGCGGATCGGCCAGCACGGTCCAGCCCTGCCCCCACAGCAGCGCCTGCAGCGCCCGCAGCACGATGGCCAGCAGCGGCAACAGGCAGACCAGCACCAGTGTCAGCAGCGCACCGGCCAGGGCCAGGCGCTGCATCGGCCGGCTCGGCCGCACCCGTGGCGTGGGTCGCACGCTGCCGGGCGCCGCCAGCCGCCGCTCCAGCACCGCATAGGCCAGCGCCACCGAACCCGACAGCAACAGCCCCCAGACGGCCAGCACGCCGGCCTGGCCCAGCGCCAGTTCGTGGGCCACCAGGGTGTAGATCTCCACCTCCAGCGTGGCCCAGCGCTGCCCGCCCAGGATGAGGGCCAGCCCGAAGCCGGCAAAGCAGTACAGGAACACCAGGCAGAGCGCCGACATCAGCCAGGGCGCCACCGTCGGCCATTCCACCCGCCAGAAGGCCCGCCAGGGCGTGGCGCCCAGCGAACGGGCGGCGGCCACCCGGGTGGCGCTCACCTGCTCCAGCGCGTCCACGCCTGCGCGCACCACCAGGCACAGGTTGAAGAACAGGTTGCCGTAAAGCAGCAGCCAGGGCGTGTCGGTCAGGTCGATGCCCATCTGCGCCAGCGGTGCCCCGAACCAGCCGCGCGGCCCCCACAGGGCCAGCACACCCAGGGCCGCCACCAACGTGGGCACCACAAAAGGCAGCATGAGCAGCCGCAGCACCAGCGAGCGACCGGCGAACTCCCAGCGCGCCAGCACCCAGGCCAGCGGCAGCCCCAGGACGAGGGCCAGCACACAGGTGATGGCGGCCTGCGCCAGCGACCACAGCACCCGGTCACGCAGGTAGGCATCGGTCCAGACCGACATCAGCCCGGGGCCTTGCGCCCAGCCCTCGACCAGCAGACGCAGCACCGGCGCCGCGGCCAGCAGCGCCAGAAAGCTCAGCGGAACGACCGCCAGCAGGCCGCGGGACATGGGGGCATCACTTCAGGACCACGCGGGTCCAGCGGTCCTGCCAGGCGCGCGCCTGCGCCAGCGCCCGGGCCGGCGGCGGGTTGTCGAAGCGCTCGGGCCGGGGGGCATGGCGGCGCATCACCTCCACCAGCGGCGCATCGGCCTCGGCCGGGTACATCCACATGCTGGTCTGCAGGGCCTGCTGCACTGGCGCAGAGCGCAGGAATTCGATGAAGCGGCCGGCGGCTTCCCGCACCGCCGGGTTGCCGCCCTTGACCAGGGCCACGCCCTCGACCTGTCGGAACACGCCGCCCGGCAGGAACAGGCTGGCGGTGGGGGATGTGTCCAGCGGCTTGTCGGCAAAGAACACTTCGGCCGCCGGGCTGCCGGCATAGCTCACCACGATGGGCCGGGTGCCGCCGTTGCGGGTGAACTCGGTGTAGTAGGCCTCGGTCCAGCCGCGCACCACCTTCACGCCGTTGGCGCGCATGCGGGCCCACCAGTCGAAAGCGGCCTCTTCGCCCAGGCCGGCGATGGTGGCCTGCAGGAAGGCCTGGCCGGGGCTGGACGTGGCCGGGTTCTGCACCACCAGCAGGTTGCGCCAGGCCGGTGTGGCGAGTTCCTGCAAGGACGTGGGCAGTGCCCGGTTGCGCGTGGCGAACCAGGCGCGGTCGATGTTGAGGGCCACATAGCCGTAGTCCACCGGCACCACGCCGCCGTCCAGGGAGGCGGCCGAGGGACGCCGCGCGGCCGGGCCGTCGTAGGCGTCGAGCACGCCGGCGTCCAGGGCGCGCGGCAGCAGCGCGTTGTCGATGCCGAACACCACATCGGCCAGTGGCTGACGGCGGGTCAGGATGAGCCGGTTGAGCATCTCGCCGGCATCGCCGCCCTTGATCACCTGCAGCGTCACCCCGGCATCGCGCTCGAAGGCCTTGAGCAGCTCGGGCGGCAGCTCGAACGAGTCGTGGGTGAGCAGGCGCAGGGTGACAGGCGTCCGGGCCAGGGCGGGCAGGCTGAGCGCTGGCATCAGGGCCAGCGCGGAAGACAGCAGCGAGCGGCGTTGCATGGAGCGAGGGCGATGGGAAGAAAGACAAAGGCCCGCACGGGGCGGGCCTGAGGAAGTGCAGCCGGCGGGTCAGCCGCCGTTGTGCGGACGCTTGCCCGGGTTCTTCTTGCTGCGGGTGGCCTTGCCGCGCTCCAGGCTGATCTTCTGACCACGGCCGCCGGTGCGGAGGGTGGTGCCGTTGACGGCTTTCGGACGCGGGGTGGCCTTGCGGTCTGCTTCGGTGACGATCTTGTTGCCCATGGCGGTGAGACGTGAAAAGTTGAAAACCCCGTTATTAAGCCACAGCGACCGATACCCGTAAGCTCGGGCGATGCGCGCATTGCTCCTCACCTTCTCCTGGCAGGAATGGCGCCACCACCCCTGGCGCACGCTGGCGGCGGTGGTGGCGGTCATGCTGGGCGTGGCGCTGGCCTTTGCCGTGCACCTGATCAATGCCTCGGCACTGGACGAATTCGCCCGTGCCACCAGCCAGGTGCAGGGCCAGCCCGACGTGGCCCTGCGTGCCCGCCAGGGCCTGCTCCCCGACACCTGGCTGGACGACCTGGCCGCCCGCCCCGGCGTGGCACTGGCCAGCCCGGTGCTGGAACTGCCGCTGCAGCTGATCGGCCCGCAAGGCCAGCGGCTGGCGGTGCGCGCCGTGGGGGTGGATGCGCTCAAGGTGGCCGGTGTCACGCCGGCCCTGATGCCGCAGCTGGCCGATGACGCCGGCCGGCTCGACCTGTTCGCGCCCGATGCCGTGTTTGCCAATGCAGCCACGCGGCGGGTGATCGACGAATGGGGCGGTGCGCTGCAGCTGCAGCAGGGCCTGCAGCGGGCACCGGTGCGGCTGGCCGGCCATGTGGGTGCCCCGGGGGCGCCGCTGCTGGTGATGGACATCGCCGCCCTGCAGGACCTGGCCGGCCAGGGCGGCTGGCTCAGCCGCATCGACCTGCGCCTGCAGGCCGGGCAGACCATCGCCCAGGTGCTGCCCCCCGCCACCCTGCCGCCGAACCTGCTGCTGGAAGCACCCGCTGCCGTGAGCGAGCGCAGCGGCCAGCTCTCGCGGGCCTACCGGGTCAACCTGACCGTGCTGGCCCTGGTGGCCCTGTTCACCGGGGCTTTTCTGGTGTTCTCGGTGCTGGCGCTGTCGGTGGCGCGGCGGCAGCCGCAGTTGGCGCTGCTGGGCGTGCTGGGCCTGACCGCAAGGCAACGGCAAGGGCTGGTCATGGCAGAGGCGGCGGTGCTGGGCACGGCAGGCAGCGCTACCGGCCTGCTGCTGGGCACCGGTCTGGCCTGGCTGGCCCTGCGCCTGGCCGGGGGCGATCTGGGTGGGGGTTACTTCAGCGGGGTGGCACCCACACTGCAATGGAGCGCACCGGCAGCCCTGCTGTACGGTGTGCTGGGCGTGATCGCCGCGCTGGTGGGCGGCTGGTGGCCAGCGCGGGCGGCAGCGGGGCTGGCCCCGGCGCAGGCGCTCAAAGGCCTGGGCTCCACGGCGCCGGCCGGCCGATGGCGGCAGGCCGTGGCGGTGGGCCTGCTGGCCCTGGCGCTGCTGCTGGCGCTGCTGCCGCCGGTGGCCGGCATTCCGCTGGCGGCCTATGTGTCGGTGGGCCTGCTGCTGCTGGGCGGCGTGGCGGCATTGCCCGTGCTGGTGGGCCTGCTGCTGGACCGGCTGGCCCCCTGGGCCGGGCGCCATGTGCTGCCGCTGCTGGCGGTGGAGCGTTCGCGCCGGCTGCGCCAGACCGCCGCCGTGGCCACCAGCGGCGTGGTGGCCAGCCTGGCCTTGTCGGTGGCGCTCACCGTGATGGTGGCCAGCTTCCGCGACTCGGTGACCCGCTGGCTCGACACCCTGCTGCCGGCCCCCCTGTATGTACGGCTGGTGGGCGGTGCGGCCGAAGGTCAGGCGCTGCCGCCCGAACTGGTGGCCGGTGTCGCCGCCCTGCCCGGCGTGCAGCGACTGGAGCCGCTGCGCACCCTGCCGTTGTTGCTGGATCCCCAGCGCCCCGCCGTCACCCTCATCGTGCGGCCCATGCCGGGCGCCGACCGGGCAGCCGGCACCCTGCCCATGGTGAGCGGACCCCTACGCGAACCCTTGCCGCCGGGCACGGTGGCGGTGTATGTCAGCGAAGCCATGGTGGATCTGCACGGTGCCCGGCTCGGTGCCGATCTGCCCGCGCTGGCGGCGGCCATGAGCGCCCCGGCGGCGCGGGAGGCCCGCTACCGGGTGGTCGGCATCTGGCGCGACTACGCCCGGCAGCACGGCAGCCTGGTGATCGACCGCGACGACTTCATCCGCCTCAGCGGCGACAGAACGGTGCACGACCTGGCCATTCACCCGGCCGAAGGCACGCCGCCCGAAGCCGCCCGAGCCGCCATCGAGGCGCTGGCCGAGCAGCAGGGCGCAGAGTCGTTGATCGAGTTCGCCCAGGCCTCGCAGATCCGCGCCATCTCGCTGCGCATCTTCGACCGCAGCTTTGCGGTGACCACCTGGCTGCAGATGGTGGCCATCGGCATCGGCCTGTTCGGCGTGGCCGCCAGCTTCAGTGCCCAGGTGCTGGCGCGCCAGCGTGAATTCGGCCTGCTGGCCCACCTGGGGCTGACACGGCGGCAGATCCTGGGCGTGGTGGCGCTGGAGGGCCTGGCCTGGACCGCCCTGGGCGCCATCGCCGGCCTGCTGCTGGGGCTGGCAGTGAGCGTGGTGCTGGTGCATGTGGTCAACCCGCAGAGCTTCCACTGGACCATGGACCTGGTGCTGCCCTGGCTGCGCCTGATCGCCCTGTGCGCCGCCGTGGTGCTGGCCGGCACCGCCACCGCCTGGATCGCCGGGCGGGCCGCCGCCAGCCGCGACGCGGTGCAGGCGGTCAAGCAGGACTGGTGACCCTCGAATCGCATGACCTCCCGCCCACCCCTGCCCCCCTCCCTGCTGCGTCGCGCCTTGCTCGCCAGCCCGGCAGCCCTGCTGTGGCCAGCCGCACAGGCCGAGCCGGGCCATCGGCCCGGGGACGTGCTCAGGCCACGACCCCTGGTCTTCCCGCGCGACCACGGCAGCCACAACAGCACCCGCACCGAGTGGTGGTACATGACCGGCCGCGCCACCGCGCCGGGCGGGCGCGAGCTGGGCTTTCAGCTGACCTTCTTCCGCAGCCGGGTGGACCCCGCCCTGCCCCTGCGCAGCCGGCTGGCCGCGCGGCACCTGCTGTTCGCCCATGCCGCCATCACCGACGTGGCCTCGGGCCGGCTGCTGCACGACGAGCGCATCGCCCGCTGGAACGGGGAGCCACCCGGCGATGGCCCGCCACCAAACGCCTGGGCCAGCGAGGCCGACACCCACGTGGTGCTGGGCGACTGGTTCATCCGACGCGAGGCCGACGGGCGCTACCGCAGCCGCCTGCCCGGACGCGAACTGTCCATCGACATCGAGGCCGTGCCGCAGCAGGCCTGGCTGCTCCAGGGCGACGCCGGCTTCTCGCGCAAGGGGCCGGACCCGTCGCAGGCCAGCTTCTACGTGACCCAGCCGCATCTGGCGGTGAAAGGCCATCTGACGCTGCAGGGCCAGGTGCTGCCGGTCACCGGCACCGCCTGGCTGGACCACGAATGGAGCGAGGCCATCCTGCACCCGGATGCGGTGGGCTGGGACTGGATCGGCATGAACCTGGACAACGGCGACAGCCTGACCGCCTTCCAGCTGCGGCGCGCCGATGGCAGTGCGGTGTGGACCGGTGGCTCGGTGCGCCGCGCGTCCGACGGCAGCAACGCGCTGGGCGCACGCAATGCGCAGCCGGGTGAGGTGCGCTTCGAGCCGCGCCGGTACTGGACCAGCCCGCTCACCCGGGCGCGCTACCCGGTGGAGTGGACCGTGATGTCACCCGCCGGCCGCCACACCGTGGTGGCCCTGGCCGACGCACAGGAACTCGACAGCCGCGCCAGCACCGGCACGGTGTACTGGGAAGGCCTCTCGGCCCTCAGGGACGAATCCGGCCGCACCGTGGGGCACGGCTATCTGGAGATGACCGGTTACGCGCAGCGGCTGCGGCTGTAGGGCGCGAGGCCGCCCGCCAGGGCATCAGCCCACCGCGTCCTTGACGCACTTCTTGGTGAAGCTGGTCTTGGCGGCGCCGTTGAGCTTTTTCTCGGCAGCAGCGTTGGTGCAGACGGCCGAAGCGTCCTTCTCGCATTTCTTCAGGAAACTGGTCTTGGCCGCACCGGCCAGCTTCTTCTCGGCGGCAGCGGCGTTGCAGGTGGGGCCTTGGGCCTGGGCGGCACTGGCCAGCAGGCCCAGGGCGGCAGCAGCGATCAGGGTCTTCAGGGCGGTCTTCATGGGTTCTCCTCCGGGTTGTGGCGATGCGCCCGGCTAGGGTACACCCACCCGTACCAGAATCCATGTCGGTAAAAACACGGGCCGAACCGGCGCAGAATCGCCCGATGCCGTCCACCGCCACCAGCGAGCGCCCACGCGCCACCACTCCCCGCTCCCTCAGCGGCCTCATCCCCTTCCTCCGTCCCTACCGGGGCCGCATCGCGCTGGCCCTGGTGTTCCTGGTGCTGGCCGCCGCTGCCACGCTGGTGTTTCCGGTGGCGCTGCGCCAGCTCATCGACGGCGGACTGGTCTCGGGCGACCGGGGCACGGCCGCCCTGCAGCTGCGCGGCCACTTCCTGCTGCTGTTCGGCGTGGCCGTGGCGCTGGGCCTGTTCTCGGCCGCCCGCTTCTACCTGGTGAGCTGGCTCGGCGAACGCATCACCGCCGACCTGCGCAATGCGGTCTATGCCCATGTGCTGCGACAAAGCCCGGCCTTCTTCGAGACCACCCAGACCGGCGAGGTGGTCTCGCGCCTGACCACCGACACCACCCTGGTGCAGACGGTGGTGGGCTCGTCGCTCTCGCTGGGTCTGCGCAACGGCGTCATGGGCCTGGGCGCGCTCATCATGCTGGTCTGGACCAACCCCTACGTGATGCTTCAGGTGGCCCTGATCCTGCTGCTGGTGGTGGTACCCAGCATGCTGTTCGGCCGTCGCATCCGGCGGCTGTCGCGGGCCAGCCAGGACCGGGTGGCCGACTCCAGCGCCATGGCGGTGGAGGTGCTCAATGCGGTGCCGGTGGTGCAGAGCTACACCGCCGAGGCGCGCGAATCCGAACGCTTTGCCGGCGCCACCGAAAACGCCTTCCTGACCGCCGTGCGCCGCACCCGGGCGCGCTCGGCCCTGGTGGCCTTCATCATCATCAGCACCGCCGCCCTGCTGCTCTGGGGCCTGTACCAGGGCACGCAGGCGGTGCTGGCCGGCACCATCAGCGCCGGGCACCTGGGGCAGACGGTGGTCTACATCATCATCCTGGCCGGCGCGGTGGCGGTGCTGGGCGAGGTCTATGGCGATCTGCTGCGCGCCGCCGGGGCCAGCGAGCGGCTGATGGAGCTGCTCTCGGGCACCTCGCCGGTGCAGGAACCGTCCGACCCGGTCAGCGTGCCGCTGCCGCACACCGGCAGCTCGGTGCGCTTCGAGCAGGTGGACTTCAACTACCCGTCCCGGCCCACGCAGCCGGCCCTGATCGGGCTGGACATGGTCGTGGAGCCCGGCACCACCGTGGCCCTGGTGGGCCCCAGCGGCGCCGGCAAGACCACGGTGCTGGGCCTGCTGCTGCGCTACCACGATCCGGTGCGCGGCCGCATCCTCATCGACGGAGTGCCCATCGACCGCATGCGCCTGCACGACCTGCGCTCGCGCATCGGCATCGTGCCGCAGGACCCGGTGATCTTCTCGGGCAGTGCGCTGGACAACATCCGCTACGGCCGGCCGGATGCCAGCGATGACGAGGTGCGAGCCGCCGCCCGCGCCGCCTTCGCCGAGGAATTCATCGAGCGACTGCCCCAGGGTTACGACACCTTCCTGGGTGAACGCGGCGTGCGCCTGTCGGGCGGGCAGCGCCAGCGCATCGCCATCGCACGGGCCATGCTCAAGAACCCGCCGCTGCTGCTGCTGGACGAAGCCACCAGCGCGCTCGATGCCCAGAGCGAGCGCATGGTGCAGCAGGCCCTGGACGCCGCCATGCGCGACCGCACCACCCTGGTCATTGCGCACCGGCTGGCCACGGTCCAGCAGGCCGACCGGATCGTGGTGCTGGACCACGGCCAGGTGGTGGAGCAAGGCACCCACGACGAGCTGGTGGCCCGGGGCGGCGTGTACGCCGGTCTGGCCGCGCTGCAGTTCCATGCATGAAATGCATGACAGGATGGCGTAGCGGCCTTGGACAGCGGTCGATCCGGCTCCTACAGTCCCGCTGCGCCCTGCCATCGCGGGGCGGAATCCGCAGGAACACACCATGACCGCTGCCCCTACCGCCCACCCGGCCACCACCCCGGCTGCCCTGACCCAGGCACTCCCCTCCTACCTCAACCCGAACGCGCTGGGCCCCTGGGGCACCTACCTCCAGCAAGTCGACCGCGTGACCCCCTACCTCGGTCCGCTGGGCCGCTGGGTCGACACCTTGAAGCGCCCCAAGCGCACCCTGATCGTCGATGTGCCCATCCACCTCGATGACGGCTCGGTGGCCCACTTCGAGGGCTACCGGGTGCAGCACAACACCTCGCGCGGGCCCGGCAAGGGCGGCGTGCGATTCCACCAGGACGTGACCCTGTCCGAGGTCATGGCCCTCTCCGCCTGGATGTCCATCAAGAACGCAGCGGTCAACGTGCCGTACGGCGGTGCCAAGGGCGGCATCCGGGTCGATCCGCGCCAGCTCAGCCGGGGCGAACTGGAGCGCGTGACCCGCCGCTACACCAGCGAGATCGGCATCATCATCGGCCCGACCAAGGACATCCCGGCGCCCGACGTCAACACCAACGAGCAGGTGATGGCCTGGATGATGGACACCTATTCCATGAACGAAGGCGCCACCGCCACCGGCGTGGTGACCGGCAAGCCGGTCGATCTGGGCGGCTCGCTCGGCCGGCGCGAGGCCACCGGACGCGGCGTGTTCACCGTGGGCGAGGAAGCCGCCCGGCGCATCGGCATGGACATCGCCGGTGCCCGCGTGGCGGTGCAGGGCTTCGGCAATGTGGGCGGCGTGGCCGGCAAGCTGTTCGCCGAGGCCGGTGCCCGCGTGGTGGCGGTGCAGGACCATGGCGGCACCATCTACCGCGAAGCCGGTCTGGACGTGCCGGCCCTGCTGGCCCACGTGGCCCGCGCCGGCAGCGTGGCCGGTTTTGCCGGCACCGAAGTCATGGCCCCCGATGCCTTCTGGGACGTGCCCTGCGACATCCTCATCCCGGCCGCACTCGAAGGCCAGATCCACGAACTCAACGCCGGTCGCATCCAGGCCCGCATGGTGATCGAAGGGGCCAACGGCCCGACCACCCCGCAGGCCGACGACATCCTGCACGACCGTGGCGTGCTGGTGCTTCCCGACGTGATCGCCAACGCCGGCGGCGTGACGGTGAGCTACTTCGAGTGGGTGCAGGACTTCTCCAGCTTCTTCTGGAGCGAGGCCGAGATCAACGAGCGCCTTGTGAAGATCATGCGCGAGGCCTTCAGCGCTGTCTGGCAGGTGGCCGAGGAGAACCGGGTCAGCCTGCGCACTGCCACCTTCATCGTGGCCTGCAAGCGCATCCTGCATGCGCGCGACCTGCGCGGCCTCTATCCCTGAAGCCCGGTGGACCCTACTGCAGCGTTTCCTTCAGCGCCGGCAAGGCCGGCAAGGGCAGCACGTCCACCCCCTCTTCCAGCAGCTCGACGGCTTCCCGGGGCGTGGTGCGGCCCCGGATGTTGCGGCGCTCGACCTCGCCGTGGTGCATGGCGCGGGCCTGGTCGGCGAAACGCTCGCCCACGTCTTCCGACTCCGCCACGATCCGGCGCAGGGTGGACAGCATGTGGGCCTGCAAGGCCTGAGGGCTGGTGCGGGGATCGGCGGACGGGGATTCGGCCGCCGGTGCTTCGGGCGCCGGCTCGTGGCGCGAGGTGCGCAGGTTCAGGCGCGGGGCCGAGAGTTTCTTCTCGATGCGGGCATCGCCGCACAGCGGGCAGCTGACCAGACCACGCTGCAGCTGACCGGCAAAGTCGTCTTCGGAGGCGAACCAGCCTTCAAAACCATGCTGGTGACCACATTGGAGATCCAGGACCTTCATGCGGCGGGATTATCCCGCCAGTCCAGCCGCCATGACCCATTCATCACCTGTTGCCACCACAACAAACCGGTGATCGTCTTGCCGTCGATGAGCCGGCCCTCCCGGCAGGCGGTCAAGAGCTCGGCCGGTTCGGCCAGGAACACATCGAGGAACTCGCCTTCGTCCAGCCGGCGCTCACCCGCCTGCAGGCCGCGCGCGAACCAGATGTCGATCACCTCGTCGGAATAGGCGATGGTGGGCGCGTGCCGGCCAGCGAAGGCCCACTCGCGCGCCGTGTAGCCGGTCTCCTCCTGCAGCTCGCGGCGTGCGCAGGTGAGGCTGTCTTCCTCCGGGTCTCGCTTGCCGGCGGGAAATTCCAGCATCACCTGCTGCATGGGGTGGCGGTACTGGCGCTCCATGAGCAAGCGGCCGTCGTCGGCCATGGCCACCACCATCACCGCACCGGGGTGCAGCACGAATTCGCGGGTGGCCTCGCGGCCGTCGGGCAGGCGCACGGTGTCGCGCACCACCTTCAGGAAATGACCCTGCAGCAGGGGCTCGCGCTTCAGGCGCACCTCGCGCAGGTGCGCGTCGCCCTCACCCGCATCGGCTGTCATGCGCGATGGCGCATCAGGTAGCGGTACACAAAACCCGGGAAGGCCAGCGTGAGGAACAGCGACGCCGTCGTCACGTAGAACTCCCAGCCCTGGGGGGCGATCTGCCCGGCCTCATGTTCCAGCCCCAGCCCGATGGCGCCGACCACCGCGTACCAGAAGACCAGTTCCAGCAGCCGCATCCAGAGAAGCTTGGGCGCACTGCGCGGGATGACCGCCAGCCAGCGGTCGTTGATGAAGGGCATGTTGGCCGCGAGCAAGGCGCTCAGCAGCACCAGCCAGACGGAGGTGGTGGTGTCCATGGTGCTGCTCAGAGCCGGAACGGGCCGGCAAGTTCAAGGCGCATGAGGGCCGCTGACTGCGTCAGGCGAACAGCGAGGCCACGGCCTGCGCGCACAGGGTCATGAGGCCGCCCGGCACCACACCCAGCACCAGCACCAGGGCGCCGTTGACCGACAGCACGGCGCGGGCGTCGGCCGAACCTTCGATGGCTGCTGTCTGGGTGCCTTCGTCGAAGTACATCACCTTGACCAGGCGCAGGTAGTAGAAAGCGCCCACCAGCGACATGACGACGGCAAACACCGCCAGACCAATGTAGAAACCCTGGCCCGAGGCCAGCAGCGCCTGCAGCACCGACAGCTTGGCGTAGAAGCCCACCAGCGGCGGAATGCCGGCCAGCGAGAACATGCAGATGGCCATGATGCCGGCATGGAACGGGCTGCGGCGGTTCAGGCCGGCCAGATCGGCGATCTCGTCCGATTCGAAGCCGCTGCGCGAGAGGATGATGATCACGCCGAAGGTGGCCAGCGTGGTCAGCACATAGGTCACCACATAGAACATGGCCGAGCTGTAGGCGTTGACCATGTTGCCGCTGTCCTTGCCCACCACGCCGGCCAGCAGGCCCAGCAGCATGAAGCCCATCTGTGCGATGGTGGAGAAGGCCAGCATGCGCTTGAGGTTGGTCTGAGCAATGGCGGCCAGGTTGCCCACCAGCAGCGACAGCACCGCCAGCACCGCCAGCATCTGCTGCCAGTCAAAGGCCAGCGGGGCCATGCCTTCGACCAGCAGACGGATCACGATGGCAAAGGCCGCCAGCTTGGGCGCGCCGCCCACCACCAGGGTGATGGCGGTCGGGGCACCGTGGTAGACGTCGGGCACCCACATGTGGAACGGCGCCACGCCGAGCTTGAAAGCCAGACCCGACACCACGAACACCAGACCCAGCACCAGCACCTGCTTGGAGCCCTTGAGGGTGGCCTCGCCACCGGCAATGGCCTGCAGCACGCCGGACACGTCCAGCGAGCCGGTGGCGCCATAGACCATGGACAGACCGTAAAGCAGGAAGCCGCTGGCCAGCGCACCCAGCACGAAGTACTTCATGGCGGCTTCGGTGGCGGCCAGATCGTCGCGGCGCAGGGCCACCAGCGCATAGCTGGAGAGGGTCAGCAGCTCCAGGCCCAGGTAGATGACCAGGAAGTTGTGGCCCGAGATCATCACGTACATGCCCAGCAGCGCGAACAGGGACAGGATGAACAGCTCGCCGCCACGCATCATGTCGCGCGAACCGGCATAGGCGCGGCCATACACCAGGGTGACCATCATGGCCACGGTGGCGAAGCACTTGAGCCAGTTACCCATGGGATCGCTGACGATCATCCCGCCGAAGCCTTCGATGGTGCGGCCGGACGACGCCTCCATGCCCAGCAGCACGGCCAGGCAGCCCAGGGTGGCCAAGGTGAGCAGGTAGGTGGCGCCGCGCAGCGGCGAGCGCACGCCCAGGTCCACCAGGGCGATGATGCAGCTCATCACCAGCAGCATGATTTCCGGGTAGGCCGCGATCCAGCTGAGGTTGTCGATCATGTTCGGGTTCTCTTGAGTCGTCTTGGCGCGGGACCGGTCAGTTCGGCAGCTTGGACACGGCCACGTGGCGCAGCAGCTCGGCCACGGAGGCGTCCATCACGTCGGTGAAGGGCTTGGGGTACACACCCATGAACAGCACCGCCAGGCCCAGCACCGCCATCACGGTGAATTCGCGGGCATTGATGTCGGTCAGGGCACGGACGTCGTCGTTGCCGGGAGCGCCCAGGTACACGCGCTTGAACATCCACAGCGAATAGGCCGCACCGAAGATCAGGGCGGAGGCCGCCAGCAGGCCGATCCAGAAGTTGGCCTTGACCGCCGCCAGGATGACCATCCACTCGCCCACGAAACCGGCGGTTCCGGGCAGGCCGCAGTTGGCCATGGTGAACAGCAGGGCGAAGGCTGCAAAGCGGGGCATGGTGTTGACCACACCGCCGTAGGCCGCGATGTCGCGCGAATGCACGCGGTCGTACAGCACACCGATGGACAGGAACATGGCCGCCGACACGAAGCCGTGGGCGATCATCTGAACGATGGCGCCCGAGACACCCAGGTCGCTGAAGACGAAGAAGCCCAGGGTCACGAAGCCCATGTGGGCCACCGACGAATAGGCCACCAGCTTCTTCATGTCCTGCTGGACCATGGCCACCAGGCCCACATAGATCACCGCCACCAGCGACAGGCCGATCATCAGGCCGGCCCATTCGTGCGAGGCGTCGGGCAGGATGGGCAGCGAGAAGCGCAGGAAGCCGTAGGCACCCAGCTTGAGCATGATGGCCGCCAGCACGGCCGAGCCTCCGGTGGGCGCCTCCACGTGCACGTCAGGCAGCCAGGTGTGCACCGGCCACATCGGCACCTTCACAGCGAAGGCGGCAAAGAAGGCAAAGAACAGCAGCGTCTGCGCCGTGCTGCCCAGCGGCAGCTTGTACCAGTCGGCCAGCGCGAAGCTGCCACCCGAGGCGGTGTACAGGTAGATCAGGGCCACCAGCATGAGCAGCGAGCCCAGCAGGGTGTACAGGAAGAACTTGAAGGCCGCGTAGATCTTGTTGGGCCCGCCCCAGATGCCGATGATCAGGTACATCGGGATCAGCGTGGCCTCGAAGAACACGTAGAACAGCATCGCGTCCTGCGCGGCGAACACACCGATCATCAGACCCGAGAGGATCAGGAAGGCGCCCATGTACTGGTTGACGCGCTCGGTGATCACCTCCCAGCCGGCCACCACCACCACCACGGTGATGAAGGCGGTCAGCAGCACCAGCCACAGCGAGATGCCGTCCACGCCCAGGTGGTAGTGGATGTTGAAGCGCTCGATCCAGCTGGCCTTCTCGACGAACTGCATGGCGGCCGTGCCCAGCTCGAAACCGCTGTACAGCGGCACGGTGACCAGCAGGCCGGCCAGCGCGCCGATCAGGGCGATCCAGCGGACCACGTGCGCCTGGTCGTCGCGGCCGAAGGCCAGGAGGACGGCACCGAAAAAGATGGGCGTCCAGATGGCAAGACTCAGCAGACCCATGATGTTGTTCTTCCTCTTGTTGTTGTGACCCGGGGGGGCTTACTTGGCCAGCCAGACGAACCAGGTCATGAGCAGCAGCACGCCGACCAGCATCATGAAGGCGTAGTGGTACAGGAAGCCGGTCTGGGCGCGACGCACCACGCTGGAGATCAGGCCGATCAGCTTCCAGCTGGCGTTGACCACGCCACCCTCGATCACGCCCCGGTCACCGCCCTTCCACAGGCCGATGCCCAGACCCCGTGCGCCCTTGGCCAGCACGTTTTCGTTGAACCAGTCGAGGTAGTACTTGTTCTCCATCACCGTGATCAGCGGCTTGAGCGAGCGGGCAATCGCTGCCGGCACGGCCGGGTTGATCAGGTACATGTACCAGGCGGTCACCGCACCGGCCAGGGCCAGGTACAGCGGCGGGGTGCTCAGGGCATGCAGCGCCATCGCCATGGGGCCGTGGAAGATCTCGGCGAACTTCACCAGCGCCGGGTGGGCCTGGCTGTTGACATAGATGGCGTCTTCGAAGAACTTGCCGAAGACCAGGGGCTCGATGGTGAAGTAGCCGATCAGCACCGAGGGGATGGCCAGCAGCACCAGCGGCAGCGTCACCACCCACGGGGATTCGTGCGGCTTGCCGTCACCATGGTGGCCGTGGTCGTCGTGCGCATCATGGTGGTCGTCGTGGTGCGCGTCCGGGTTCTGGTCGTAGCGCTCCTGACCGTGGAAGACCAGGAAGTACAGGCGGAACGAGTAGAACGAGGTCACGAACACGCCGGCCATCACCGCGAAGTGGGCAAAGCCGGCTGCGGGCAGGTTGCTGAAGTGCACCGCCTCGATGATGGAGTCCTTGGAATAGAAGCCCGAGAACAGCGGCGTGCCGATCAGGGCCAGGGTGCCCAGCAGCGAGGTGATCCAGGTGATGGGCATGTACTTGCGCACCGCGCCCATCCAGCGGATGTCCTGGTTGTGGTGCATGCCCATGATCACCGAGCCGGCAGCCAGGAACAGCAGGGCCTTGAAGAAGGCGTGCGTCATCAGGTGGAAAACCGCCACCGAGTAGGCCGACGCCCCCAGGGCGACCGTCATGTAGCCCAGCTGGGACAGTGTGGAATACGCCACCACCCGCTTGATGTCGTTCTGGATGATACCCAGGAAGCCCATGAACAGGGCCGTGATGGCGCCGATCACCAGGATGAAGTTGAGCGCCGCATCCGACATCTCGAACATCGGGGACATGCGGGCAACCATGAAGATGCCGGCCGTCACCATGGTGGCGGCATGGATCAGGGCCGAGATGGGGGTGGGGCCTTCCATGGAGTCGGGCAGCCACACATGCAGCGGGAACTGCGCGCTCTTGCCCATGGCGCCGATGAACAGGCAGATGCAGATCACGGTGACCAGCAGCCAGCTGGTGCCGGGGAAGCTCAGCGTGGCCAGCTCGGGGGCCTTGGCGAACACCTCGGTGTAGTTGAGGGTGCCGGTGTAGGCCACGATCAGGCCGATGCCCAGGATGAAACCGAAGTCGCCGACCCGGTTGACCAGAAAGGCCTTCATGTTGGCGAAGATGGCCGTGGGTTTGTTGTACCAGAAGCCGATCAGCAGGTACGACACCAGACCCACCGCTTCCCAGCCGAAGAACAGCTGCAGCAGGTTGTTGCTCATGACCAGCATGAGCATGGAGAAGGTGAACAGCGAGATGTAGGCGAAGAAGCGGTTGTAGCCGGCGTCCTCTTCCATGTAGCCCATGGTGTAGATGTGCACCATCAGCGAGACGAAGGTCACCACCACCATCATCATGGCGGTCAGGCCATCGACCAGGAAGCCGATCTCCATCTTCAGGCCGCCCACGACCATCCATTCGTAGATGGTGGCGTTGAAGCGGGCGCCGTTCATGACATCGACCAGGGTCATGGCCGACAGCACGAAGGCCACCAGCACGCCCAGGATGGTGGCGCTGTGCGAGGCGCGGCGCCCGATCACGTTGCCACCGAAGGCGGTGCCCAGGATGCCGGCCAGCGCGGCGCCGACCAGGGGTGCCAGCGGGACGGCCAGCAGGGTGCTTGCGGAGAGGGTGTTGCTCATGGTCTTGCCAATGCGGTTCCGTCGGGTCCGGCAGGTGCGGACGTCAGCCCTTGAGGCTGTTGAGTTCCTCGACGCTGATGGACGCGCGATTGCGGAACAGCAGCACCAGGATGGCCAGGCCGATGGCCGACTCGGCGGCCGCCACGGTGAGGATGAAGAACACGAACACCTGGCCGTGCATGTCGCCCAGGAAGTGCGAGAAGGCCACGAAGTTCATGTTGACCGCCAGCAGCATCAGCTCGATGGCCATGAGCAGCACGATCAGGTTCTTGCGGTTGAGGAAGATGCCGATGACGGACAGGGCGAAAAGGATCGCACCCACCGACAGGAAGTGGCCCAGTGTCAAGCTCATGCCTTGCCCTCCTCGGCCGGCGTCGGTTCAGCGGGTTTGCGGGTGGCCGCCATGGGCACCACCACCAGTCGGTCGGACGCGCGCACATGCACCTGCAGCGAGGGGTTGATGGCCTTGCTGTCCTTGCGCTGGCGCAGGGTCAGCGCAATGGCGGCCACCATGGCCACCAGCAGGATGACCGCAGCCACCTGGATGGGATAGAGGTACTCGGTGTAGAGCAGCACGCCCAGGGCGTGGGTGTTGGACACCTCGGGCTGGGCCAGCACGGCAGCGCTCACCGGCATCGAGGGGAAGCCGACCCACAGCACCGCGATCAGCTCGGCGGCCACGATGCCGCCCAGCAGGGCCGCCACCGGGAAGTGCTTCCAGAAACCCTGGCGAAGCGCGTCCATGTTGATGTCGAGCATCATCACGACGAACAGGAACAGCACCATGACCGCGCCCAGATAGACCAGCACCAGCGTGATGCCCAGGAACTCGGCCTTGAGCAGCAGCCACAGGGCCGAGGCCTGAGAGAACGACAGCATCAGGTAGAGCACCGCGTGCACCGGGTTGCGCGCGGTGATGACGCGGTACGCCGCAAAGAGCAGCACGGCCGCGAACAGGTAGAAGAAACCGGTCTGGAAGTCCATGGGGAGGTCTTGGTTGCTCGGGCGGGCCCGAGGTCAGCGGTAAGGCGCGTCGGCTGCCTTGGCGGCTGCGATCTGCGGCTCGTAACGGTCACCGACCGCCAGCAGCATCTCTTTGGTGAAGTACAGGTCGCCGCGCTTCTCGCCGTGGTACTCGAAGATGTGCGTCTCCACGATGGAATCGACCGGGCAGCTCTCTTCGCAGAAGCCGCAGAAGATGCACTTGGTCAGGTCGATGTCGTAGCGCGTGGTGCGGCGGCTGCCGTCCTCACGCACACCGGCCTCGATGGTGATGGCCATGGCGGGGCAGACGGCCTCGCACAGCTTGCAGGCGATGCAGCGCTCCTCGCCGTTCTCGTACCGGCGCAGGGCATGCAGGCCCCGGAAACGCGGGGACAGCGGCGTCTTCTCTTCCGGGAACTGCACCGTGACCTTGCGCTTGAAGGCGTAGCGACCGGTCAGGGCCATGCCCTTGAACAGTTCGACCAGCAGGAAGCTCTTGAGGAAATCGCGGAACGAGAACGGCGCAACAGCCGTGGACGGAGCGAACGAGGTGGTGATGGACATGGTGGGTACCCCGGTTTATTTCCAGATGTTCCAGGGGGACTGCATCAGGGCGCCGACCAGCAGCAGCCAGATCAGGGTCACGGGAATGAAGATCTTCCAGCCCAGACGCATGATCTGGTCGTAGCGGAAGCGCGGGAAGGTGGCGCGGATCCAGATGAACAGCGAGACCACGAAGAAGGTCTTGAGACCCAGCCAGATCCAGCCCGGGATGGCATTGAACACCGCGCTGTCGATCGGGGGCAGCCAGCCACCCAGGAACATCAGCACCGCCAGGATGGAGACCAGCCACATGCTGGCGTACTCGGCCAGGAAGAAGATGGCAAAGCCCATGCCCGAGTACTCGACCATGTGACCGGCCACGATCTCGGCCTCGCCCTCCACCACGTCGAACGGGTGGCGGTTGGTCTCGGCCACGCCGGAGATCACGTAGACCACGAAGATGGGCAGCAGCGGCAGCCAGTTCCAGGACAGGAAGTTCAGGCCTTCCTCGGCGGCGATGCCGCGACCCTGCGAGGCCACGATCTCGGCCAGGTTCAGGCTGCCGGCGGTCATGACCACCACCAGGAAACAGAAGCCGATGGCGATCTCGTAGCTCACCATCTGGGCCGATGCGCGCAGCGCGCCCAGGAAAGCGTACTTGGAGTTGGACGCCCAGCCGGCAATGATCACGCCGTACACCTCGATGGAGGTGATGGCCAGGATCACCAGCAGTCCGGCGTTGACGTTGGCCAGAACCGTCTCCGGGCCGAACGGGATGGCCACCCAGGCGGCTAGCGCCGGCATGATGGCCATGATGGGACCCAGGCGGAACAGCCCGTTGCTGGCGGCGCTGGGGCGGATGAGTTCCTTGGTCAGCAGCTTGAGCGCATCGGCAATCGGCTGCAGCAGACCGAAGGGGCCGACCCGGTTGGGGCCATGGCGCACCTGCATGAAGCCCAGCAGCTTGCGCTCCCACAGCGTGAGGTAGGCGACGGCGCCCATCAGCGGGGCCAGCACCGCCACGATCTTGAGCAGGTTCCAGATCACCGGCCAGGCGGCGGTGGTCCACCAGGGGGCGGCCACCAGGCCCAGGCCGCCGTTGTACATGGCGTCGATCATGCGGGCACTCCCTCGGCGGCATCGGTGGTCGCGGCGCGGCGCGCATCGGTGGTGAGCTGCAGCGACGGCGAGCGGCGCACCAGGCCATCGAGCTGGTAGATGGAGGCCACACAGGGGCGAACCGACGCAGCGGCGGTGGTGATGGTTGCCTGCGTGGCATTGTTCAGGCGGTCCGCCGGGACACAGGCGCCCTGCTCCACGCCCGGCAATGCGGCCGACAGCACGGCCTGCGACGACTCGGCGTCAAAGCCCGGCAGCTGCAGCAGGTTGCCCAGAACGCGCAGCACCTTCCAGCCCGGGCGGGCTTCACCCAGCGGACGCACCACGGCGTGGAAGCTCTGCAGCCGGCCTTCGGCATTCACGAAGGAGCCGGAGGTCTCGGAGAACGGGGCGATGGGCAGCAGCACGTCGCTGATGTCCAGGTTGGTCTTGAACGGGCTGAGGGTGACCACCATGTCGGCCGATGCCAGACCGGCAGCACCCACGGCGCTGTCCCGAGCAGGCTCGGTGTTCAGGAGCACCACGGCCTTGAGGCCACCGCGCAGCATCTGGCCGGCGTTCAGACCGCCCTGCCCCGGCAGTGCACGCACCAGCTGGGCGCCGACGGTGTTGGCGGCCTCGGTCAGGTAACCCACGGTGGCGCCGGTGTGCTCGGCGATGAAGCGGGCCAGCGCCAGCAGGCTTCCAGCCTGTTCGTGGTGGGCAGCGGCGTTACCCAGCAGCACCGCCTTGTGCTCGCCACCGGCCAGCGATGCAGCGATGGCGCGGTGGGTGTCGTTGATCTCGGCGGCCACCGGGGCGGTCACGCCTTTGTCGGCAGCTACGGCGGCAGCCACACCGGCCAGCGCAGCCGACCAGTGCAGGCTGTCGGCCACCAGGGTGTGGCGCACGGTCATGGCCCAGTCGGGCGCAGCCTCGACCAGCGCGCTGAGCTGTGCACCGTGACGCACGGCCTGGCGGATGCGCTGGGCGAACAGCGGATGGTCCTTGCGCAGGTTGGAACCCACCACCAGCACGCGCTGCAGGCTGGAGAGTTCGGCGATCGGGCGACCCAGCCAGCGGGCCTGGCCGGACGCAGCGGCGTTGCCGAAATCGGCGGTACGCAGGCGGGTGTCGATGTTCTCGCTGCCCAGACCGCGCACCAGGGCGCCGGCCAGGGCCAGTTCTTCCACCGTGCTGTGCGGGCTGGCCAGCAGGCCGATGCCGCCGGCACCGTGCTCGGTGCGCACCTGGCGCAGGCCGTTGGCCACGTATTCCAGGGCGGTCTGCCAGTCCACCGTCTTCCACTCGCCGCCCTGCTTGAGCATGGGGGCGGTCAGTCGGTCGGAACCATTGAGGGACTCGTAGGAGAAGCGGTCACGGTCGGCGATCCAGCACTCGTTGACGGCTTCGTTCTCCAGGGGCACCACACGCATCACCTGGTGGTTCTTGACCTGCACGATGAGGTTGGCGCCAGTGGAATCGTGCGGGCTCACGCTCTTGCGGCGCGAGAGCTCCCAGGTGCGGGCGCTGTAGCGGAAGGGCTTGCTGGTCAGCGCACCGACCGGGCAGATGTCGATCATGTTGCCCGACAGCTCGGAGTCCACCGACTGGCCCACGAAGGTCTCGATCTCGGCATGCTCGCCGCGGTGGGACATGCCCAGCTCCATGACGCCGGCGATCTCCTGGCCGAAGCGCACGCAGCGGGTGCAGTGGATGCAGCGGCTCATCTCCTCCATGGAGATCAGCGGACCCACGTTCTTGTGGAACACCACGCGCTTCTCTTCCTGGTAGCGCGAGCCGGAACCGCCGTAACCCACCGCCAGGTCCTGCAGCTGGCATTCGCCGCCCTGATCGCAGATGGGGCAGTCCAGCGGGTGGTTGATCAGCAGGAACTCCATGACCGACTTCTGCGCCTTCACGGCCTTGTCGGACTGGGTGCGAACGATCATGCCCTGCGTGACCGGCGTGGCGCAGGCCGGCATGGGCTTGGGCGCCTTTTCCACGTCCACCAGGCACATGCGGCAGTTGGCGGCGATGGACAGCTTCTTGTGATAGCAGAAGTGCGGGATGTAGGTGCCGGCCTTCTCGGCGGCATGCATGACCATGCTGCCGGGCGGCACTTCGACCTTCTGGCCGTCGAGTTCGATTTCAACCATGGGAATGTTCCGTGTGCGTCGACCGGTTACCGATCAGGAGGCCTGGGCCGCGGCGGCGGCGATCTTGGCCTCGAACTCGTGGCGGAAGTGCTTGATCATGGCGCGCACCGGCATGGCCGCTGCATCGCCCAGGGCGCAGATGGTGCGGCCCATGATGTTCTCGGCCACGTTGTCCAGCAGCTGCATGTCTTCGGCGCGGCCCTGGCCACGGTCGATGCGGTCGACCATGCGCCACAGCCAGCCGGTGCCCTCGCGGCACGGGGTGCACTGACCGCAGGACTCGTGCATGTAGAAGTACGACAGGCGCTTGAGCGACTCCACCATGTCGCGCGAATCGTCCATGACGATCACCGCGCCCGAGCCCAGCATGGAGCCGGCCTTGGCGATGGAGTCGTAGTCCATGGTGCACTCCATCATGATGTGCGCCGGCAGCACCGGGGCCGACGAACCACCGGGGATGACCGCCTTCAGGTTACGGCCCTTGCGGACGCCACCAGCGAGCTCCAGCAGCTTGGCAAACGGGGTGCCCAGCGGCACTTCGTAGTTGCCCGGCATTTCCACGTCGCCGCTGACCGAGAAGATCTTGGTGCCGCCGTTGTTGGGCTTGCCGCACTCCAGGTAGGCCTGCCCACCGTTGCGGATGATCCAGGGCACCGCCGCGAAGGTCTCGGTGTTGTTGATGGTGGTGGGCTTGCCGTACAGGCCGAAGCTGGCCGGGAACGGCGGCTTGAAGCGCGGCTGGCCCTTCTTGCCCTCCAGCGATTCGAGCAGCGCGGTTTCCTCGCCGCAGATGTAGGCGCCGAAGCCATGGAAGGCGTGCAGCTGGAAGCTGAAGTCCGAGCCCAGGATGCGGTCGCCCAGGTAGCCGGCGGCACGGGCTTCTTCCAGCGCGGCCTCGAAGCGTTCGTACACCTCGAAGATCTCGCCGTGGATGTAGTTGTAGCCGGCCGTGATGCCCATGGCAAACGCCGCGATCGCCATGCCTTCGATGACGATGTGCGGGTTGTACATGAGGATGTCGCGGTCCTTGCAGGTGCCCGGCTCGCCCTCGTCGGAGTTGCACACCAGGTACTTCTGGCCCGGGAACTGGCGCGGCATGAAGCTCCACTTCAGGCCGGTGGGGAAGCCGGCACCGCCCCGGCCGCGCAGGGCCGATTCCTTGACGGTGGCGATCACCTGGTCCTGGGTCATGGGCTCGGAGCCGTCCTTGCCCAGGATGCGGCGCAAGGCCTGGTAGCCGCCGCGCGCCTCGTAGTCCTTCAGGGACCAGTTGCTGCCGTCCAGCCCGGCATAGATCTGCGGGTTGATGTGACGGCCATGGAAGCAGGTCTGCACGCCGGTGGCGCGGAACTGGCTGAGGATCTGGTCGGCGTTCATGCTTGCCCCTCTGCGGCCCGCAGGCCGTCGATCAGCTGGTCGAGCTTGTCGTTGCTCATGAAGCTGCACATGTGGCGGTCGTTCACCAGCATCACCGGCGAGTCGGCGCAGGCGCCCAGGCACTCGCTCTGCTGCAGCGTGAACAAGCCATCGGCCGTGGTCTCGCCCATGGCGATGCCCAGCTTGCTCTCCAGGTGGTGCAGGGCTTTCTGCCCGTCACGCAGCTGGCACGGCAGGTTGGTGCAGACGTTGAGCTTGAACCTGCCCACCGGCTGCTGGTTGTACATGTTGTAGAAGGTGGTCACCTCATGGACCGCGATCGGCTCCATGCGCAGGTAGGTGGCCAGGGCGGCCTCTGCTGCTGCGCTCACATGGCCCTGCTCCTGCTGGATGATGGACAGGCAGGCCATCACCGCCGACTGGCGCTGGTCATCGGGGTACTTCGCGACCTCGCGGTCGAAGCGCGCGATGGTGGCGTCCGAAAAAACGACGGGGGTGTTCATCGGTCGATCTCTCCGAAAACGATGTCCATGGTGCCGATGATGGCCACCGCATCGGCCAGCATGTGGCCGCGCGCCATCTCGTCCAGCGTGGCCAAGTGGGCGAAGCCGGGGGCACGGATCTTCAGTCGGTAGGGCTTGTTGGCGCCGTCGCTGACCATGTAGATGCCGAACTCACCCTTGGGGTGCTCGACGGCGGCATAGGCCTCGCCTTCGGGCACATGGAAGCCTTCGGTGAAGAGCTTGAAGTGGTGGATCAGCTCCTCCATGTTGCTCTTCATGGCTTCACGGGCCGGCGGTGCCACCTTGTGGTTGTCGGTGATGACCGGGCCGGGGTTGGCCCGCAGCCAGTCCACGCACTGCTTGATGATGCGGTTGGACTGCTTCATCTCCTCCATGCGGACCAGGTAACGGTCGTAGCAGTCGCCGGTGCGGCCCACCGGGATGTCGAAGTCCAGGCGGTCGTACACGTCGTACGGCTGCTTCTTGCGCAGGTCCCAGGCGATGCCGGAGCCGCGCAGCATGGGGCCGGTCATGCCCAGGCTGAGTGCGCGCTCGGGCGTGACCACGCCGATGCCCACGGTGCGCTGCTTCCAGATGCGGTTGTCGGTCAGCAGCGTGTGGTACTCGTCCAGGTAGGTCGGGAAGCGCTTCGTGAAGTCATCGATGAAGTCCAGCATCGAACCCTGGCGGTTCTCGTTCAGTTCAGCGATGGCGCGCGCGTTGCGCACCTTGCTGGCCTGGTACTGCGGCATGCTGTCGGGCAGGTCGCGGTAGACGCCGCCCGGGCGGAAGTAGGCCGCGTGCATGCGCGCACCCGACACCGCCTCGTACATGTCGAACAGGTCTTCGCGCTCGCGGAAGGCGTAGATCAGGATGGTGGAGCTGCCGCAGTCGTTGCCGTGCGAGCCCAGCCACATCAGGTGGTTGAGCAGGCGGGTGATCTCGCTGAACATCACGCGGATGTACTGCGCGCGCACCGGCACCTCGATGCCCAGCAGCTTCTCGATGGCCAGGCAGTAGGCGTGCTCGTTGCACATCATCGAGACATAGTCCAGCCGGTCCATGTAGGGCAGCGACTGGATGAAGGTCTTGTGCTCGGCCAGCTTCTCGGTGGCACGGTGCAGCAGGCCGATGTGCGGGTCGGCGCGTTGCACCACCTCGCCGTCAAGCTCGAGCACCAGGCGCAGCACGCCGTGCGCAGCCGGGTGCTGGGGACCGAAGTTCAGGGTGTAGTTCTTGATCTCTGCCATGTCGGAGTGCCTCGCGCCTTCAGTGCAGGCCGCCGTAGTTGTCTTCGCGGATGATGCGCGGCGTGATCTCGCGCGGCTCGATGCTGACCGGCTCGTAGATCACGCGCTGGCGCTCGGCGTCGTAGCGCATCTCCACATGACCCGACAGCGGGAAGTCCTTGCGGAACGGGTGGCCGATGAAGCCGTAGTCGGTGAGGATGCGGCGCAGGTCCTCGTGACCTTCAAACACGATGCCGAACAGGTCGAAGGCCTCGCGCTCGTACCAGTTGGCACTGGCCCAGAGGGAGGTGACCGAAGGCAGGACCGGGAAGTCGTCGTCGGCGCAGAACACCCGCACCCGCAGACGCTGGTTGAGCGACACCGACAGCAGGTGGGACACGGCGGCAAAACGCGGACCTTCCCAGCGGCCGTCGCCATAGGTGGAGTAGTCGATGCCGCACAGGTCGATCAGCTGCTCGAAGCGGGCCGAGGGCGCGTCGCGCAGCAGAGCCATGACCGCTGCATAGTCGGCCGCCTTGACGGTCAGGGTCAGCTCGTCACGCTCCAGGGTGAGCGACTGTGCGCGCTCGCCCAGCAGCTCGGAGAGGCTTTGCTGGAGCGCGACAGGCGCCACGGCACGGGGGGAGGAATCGGTTTCGGTCATGGGCGTGGACTCGCGCATCGGCTGTCGGTGGAGCAGGCTCAGGCCCTGGCGATGGTCTGGGTGCGACGGATCTTCTGCTGCAGCTGGATGATTCCGTACAGCAGCGCCTCGGCCGTGGGCGGGCATCCGGGCACGTACACATCCACCGGCACGATGCGGTCGCAGCCGCGAACCACCGAGTAGCTGTAGTGGTAGTAGCCGCCGCCGTTGGCGCACGAGCCCATCGACAGCACCCAGCGCGGCTCGGCCATCTGGTCGTACACCTTGCGCAGGGCCGGTGCCATCTTGTTGCACAGGGTGCCGGCCACGATCATCAGATCGGACTGGCGCGGGCTGGCCCGGAACACTTCCGAGCCGAAGCGGCCGATGTCGTAGCGGGCCGCTGCCGCGTGCATCATCTCCACCGCGCAGCAGGCCAGACCGAAGGTCATGGGCCACAGGGACCCTGTCTTGGCCCAGTTCACCACCGAGTCGTAGCTCGTGGTGACGAAACCTTCCTTGAACACACCTTCAATCATGCTTGGCTCCGCAGTGATCGCCCCGAGGGGCGGACCCGATCATTCCCAGTCGAGGGCACCCTTTTTCCATTCGTAGGCAAAGCCCACGGTGAGGATGGCCAGGAACACGACGCCGGCGAGGAAGCCGGTCATGCCGATGTCGGAAAAGGCCACCGCCCAGGGAATCAGGAAGGCGATCTCGAGGTCGAACAGGATGAAGAGGATGGCCACCAGGTAGTAGCGCACATCGAACTTCATGCGGGCGTCTTCGAAGGCTTCGAAGCCGCACTCGTAAGGAGAATTTTTCTCGGCGTCGGGAAGGTTGGGGCCGAGGATGTAACCCAGAACCTGCGGAATGATCCCGACTGCAATGCCCACCAGAATGAACAGAAGCACGGGCAGGTATTGGTCGAGGCTCATCTTGGGTCTATCCGCTGACACGGCATGCTGCCGTGTTGTCCAAAGATCTGGTGCCGACGGCGAGACTCGAACTCGCACAGCTTTCGCCACTACCCCCTCAAGATAGCGTGTCTACCAATTTCACCACGTCGGCTGGTTGACTTGTCCTGCTGGCACCACCGCTGTGCACCAATCGGACAACCCATAGAGTTTACCCTGAAACAACCCCTGTTTCGAGAGGGTCACGCGCCTTTTTCGAGGCGCGTGTCACGTTCACTTGGCAGGAATGGCATCGGCACCGGTGGCCGGTGCTGCAGGAGCGGCAGGCGCCACGCCGCTGGCCGGAGCGGAGCCCGGGATCTGCTGGGCCGGGGTGGCCGGCACCGTGGTGTTTTCCAGCACGCTGCCGGCGCTGGGGGCCGCCGTGCGCAGGTTGCCGAAATAGGCCAGGCCCAGCGTGGTCACCAGGAAGATGGTGGCCAGCACGCCGGTGGTGCGGGACAGGAAGTTGGCACTGCCGGACGCGCCGAACAGGCTGGCCGAACCACCACCGCCGCCACCGAAGGCGGCACCGGCGTCGGCACCTTTGCCGTGCTGCATGAGGATGAGGCCGATCATGGCCAGGGCGGACACGATCTGGACGACGAGCAGGAGGGTCAGGACGATGTTCATGGGACTGCTTTTCGGAATGTCTGGATGGATTGGATGACCGGCGGTGGCAGATGTCAGCCGGCGGCCGCCACGATCTGAAGAAAGTCGGCCGCCTTGAGCGACGCGCCGCCGATCAGGCCGCCATCGATGTCGGGCTGCGCCAGCAGGCTGGCGGCGTTGGCGGCGTTCATGCTGCCGCCGTACAGGATCTGGACGCGCTCGGGGTGCGCGGTGGCCGCCGCGATCTGCTGACGCAGCACGGCGTGCACCTGCTGGGCCTGCTCGGGCGAGGCCGTCTTGCCGGTGCCTATGGCCCAGACCGGCTCGTAGGCCACCACGATCTCGCTGGTGCAGTGGGCCACCACATGAATGACGGCTGCCAGCTGCCGCTTGACCACGGCTTCGGTCTGGCCCGATTCACGCTCGGCCAGGGTCTCGCCCACGCAGACGATGGGCGTGATGCCGGCGGACAGGGCGCGCTGTGCCTTCTGGGCCACCACGGCATCGGTCTCGCCGTGGTACTGCCGCCGCTCCGAGTGACCGACGATGGCGTAGCGGCAACCGAAGTCGCGCAGCATGGCGCCGGACACCTCGCCGGTGTAGGCGCCCTGCTCGTGCGCCGACACGTCCTGCGAGCCCCAGGCGATCGGACTGCCGTCCAGCAGGCCCTGCAGCTGCGCCAGGTACGGCGCCGGGGCGCACAGGGCCACTTGCGCGGCCGGCTGCCCGATGCCGGCCAGCATGGCCTTCACCAGGGCTTCATTGGCGGCCAGGCCGCCGTTCATCTTCCAGTTGCCTGCGATCAGTTTCTTCATGACTTGCACGACGTCGGGATCAGGCCCACTGCAGCATCAGCTTGCCGATGTGGGTGTTGCTTTCCATCAGGGTGTGGGCCTGGGCCGCTTCGGCTGGCTGGAACACCTGGTGGATGACGGGACGGATGCGGCCGGACTCCAGCAGCGGCCAGACATGCTGGCGCAACGACTGCGCGATGGCGGCCTTGAAGGCCACCGGGCGCGGACGCAGAGTGGAGCCGGTGATGGTGAGGCGGCGGCGCAGGACCAGGCCGGCATTGAAGCCGGCGTCGATGCCGCCCTGCACCGCAATGATGACCAGCCGGCCATCCTCGGCCAGACATTCCACCTCGCGGGCCACATAACTGCCGGCCACCATGTCCAGAATGACGTTCACACCCTGGCCGCCAGTGAGCTCGCGCGCAACAGTGGAGAAGTCCTGGGTGCGGTAGTTGATGGCATGGTCGGCACCCAGCTTCAGGCAGGCGGCGCACTTGTCGTCGCTGCCGGCGGTCGCGATCACGGTGGCGCCCATGGCCTTGGCCATCTGGATGGCAGTCACGCCGATGCCGCTGGTGCCACCCTGGATCAGCAGGGTTTCGCCGGGCTGCAGGCGACCGCGGTCGAACACGTTGCTCCACACGGTGAAGAAGGTCTCGGGCAGGCCGGCGGCCTCCAGGTCGGACAGACCCTGCGGCACCGGCAGGCACTGGGCCGCGGGGGCCACGCACCACTGGGCATAGCCGCCACCGGCCACCAGGGCACAGACGCGGTCGCCGACCTTCAGGCCGGCGGCCTGCAGGGCTGCTGCGTCACCGGATTCGATGACGCCGGCCACTTCCAGACCGGGGATGTCGGACGCACCGGGCGGCACCGGGTAGTTGCCGGTGCGCTGCAGCACGTCGGGGCGGTTCACGCCCGACGCGCTGACGCGGATCAGCACCTCGCCCGCGCCGGCCACCGGCACAGGGCGCTCGCCCAGCTGGAGCACCTCGGGTGCTCCGAAGCCACGGATCTCGACGGCCTGCATCTTGGACATCACGGTCTCCCCTGCAATCGGACGCCGCTTACTGCTGCTGTTGCTGCTGCTCGCCACCGCTGTTGCGGTCCAGCAGGGCCTTCATGGACAGCTTGATGCGGCCCTTCTCGTCGGTCTCGAGCACCTTGACCTTGACGATCTGGCCTTCGGACAGGTAGTCGGTGACCTTCTCCACGCGCTCGTGGGCGATCTGGCTGATGTGCAGCAGGCCGTCCTTGCCGGGCAGCAGGTTCACCAGGGCACCGAAGTCCAGGATCTTGGTGATCGGGCCTTCGTAGACCTTGCCGATCTCGACTTCGGCGGTGATCTGCTCGATGCGGCGCTTGGCCTCGTCGGCCTTGGCCGATTCGGTGGCGGCGATGGTGATGGTGCCGTCTTCCTCGATGTTGATCTGGCAGCCGGTCTCTTCGGTCAGCGCGCGGATGACGGCGCCGCCCTTGCCGATCACGTCACGGATCTTCTCCGGATTGATCTTCATGGTGTAGAGCTTGGGCGCGAAGCTGCTGATCTCGGTCTTGGCCTCGCCCATGGCTTCCTGCATCTTGCCCAGGATGTGCATGCGGGCTTCCTTGGCCTGGGCCAGCGCGACCTGCATGATTTCCTTGGTGATGCCCTGGATCTTGATGTCCATCTGCAGGGCGGTGATGCCGTTGGTGGTGCCGGCGACCTTGAAGTCCATGTCGCCGAGGTGGTCCTCGTCACCCAGGATGTCGGTCAGCACCGCAAAGCGGTTGTCTTCCTTGATCAGGCCCATGGCGATGCCGGCCACGTGGGCCTTCATCGGCACGCCGGCATCCATCAGCGCCAGGCAGCCGCCGCAGACGGAGGCCATGGACGACGAACCGTTGGACTCGGTGATCTCGGACACCACGCGGATGGTGTAGGGGAACTCTTCCTTGCTCGGCAGAGCGGCCACCAGGGCGCGCTTGGCCAGACGCCCGTGACCGATCTCGCGGCGCTTGGGGCTGCCCACGCGACCGGTTTCGCCGGTGGCGAACGGAGGCATGTTGTAGTGCAGCATGAAGCGGTCGTCGTATTCGCCGGACAGCGCGTCGATCTTCTGGGCATCGCGGTCGGTACCCAGGGTGGCGACCACCAGGGCCTGGGTCTCGCCACGGGTGAACAGGGCCGAGCCGTGGGTGCGGGGCAGCACGCCGTTGCGGATCTCGATGGCGCGCACGGTGCGGGTGTCGCGACCGTCGATGCGGGGCTCGCCGGCCAGGATCTGGCCACGCACGATCTTGGCCTCGATCTCGAACAGCAGACCTTCCACGGCCACGCTGTCGAAGTCGACGCCGTCGGCCTTCAGGCCGGCCATGACGTCGGCGTAGGCAGCGCGGCAGGCCTGGGTGCGGGCCTGCTTGTTGCGGATCTGGTAGGCGGCTTCCAGCTTGGCCTGGCCCAGGGCCTGGACCTTGGCGATCAGGGCCTCGTCCTTGGCGGGGGCCTGCCAGGTCCACTCCGGCTTGCCGGCGTCACGCACCAGTTCGTTGATGGCATTGATGGCGATGTTGCCCTGCTCGTGGCCGAACACCACGGCGCCCAGCATGATGTCTTCGGACAGCTGGTCGGCTTCGGATTCGACCATCAGCACGGCCGAAGCGGTACCGGCGACCACCAGGTCCATCTGGCTGTCCTTGCGCTCAGTCTGACCCGGGTTGAGCACGTACTGGCCGTTGATGTAGCCCACGCGGGCAGCACCGATGGGGCCGTTGAAGGGGATGCCGGAGACGGCCAGCGCGGCGCTGGTGGCGATCATGGCGGCGATGTCGGCGTCCACCTCGGGGTTGAGCGACACGGTGTGGATGACCACCTGGACTTCGTTGAAGAAGCCTTCGGGGAACAGCGGGCGGATGGGGCGGTCGATCAGGCGGCTGGTCAGCGTCTCGAATTCGCTGGGGCGTCCTTCGCGTTTGAAGAAGCTGCCAGGGATCTTGCCGGCGGCGTAGGTCTTCTCCAGGTAATCGACGGTCAGGGGGAAGAAGTCCTGGCCGGCCTTGGCTTCGGTCTTGGCCACCACGGTGGCCAGCACCACGGTGCCTTCGATGTCGAGCAGCACGGCGCCGCTGGCCTGGCGGGCGATCTCGCCGGTTTCCATGCGGACCGTGTGACGGCCCCACTGGAAGGTCTTGGTGACTTTGTTGAACATGGTCATGGGTAGGCTCCTTGAAGCGGACCCGGCACGGCCGGGCCATGGAGTGCAGACATCTGCACGAGGGCCGGAACATTCACCCAGAACACGATGCCATTCCAGAAACGCTCGACACCCCGGGCCGGGGGTTCAACGCATCTGGAATGACACAGCTTCGCTCTGTCGTGAAAGGCTCCGGAGGGAAAAACCGAAAAACCGGGTGCAACAAACAAAAATCGCCCGAGCCAGCGAACCAACTCAGGCGTTTTTCGTGGGTGCACCCTGTGGCAATTACTTGCGAAGGCCCAGCTTCTGGATCAGCGCGACATAACGGTCGGCATCGCGGGCCTTGAGGTAGTCCAGCAGCTTGCGGCGACGGCTTACCATGCGCAGCAGACCGCGACGGCCGTGGTGATCCTTGGCGTGGGTCTTGAAATGGGGGGTCAGTTCGTTGATGCGGGCGGTCAGCAGAGCGACCTGCACTTCGGGGCTGCCGGTGTCGCTGGCGGCACGGGCGTTGGCCGCGATGACGTCGGCCTTGATTTCTTTGGCGATCATGGATCTTCCTGGTGGGGTACGGGCGTCCTGCCGCAGCCGAGGCCGCAACAGGCGTGAAAGCCACGGCCTGGGCCGCAGCAACCGCGCATTATAGCCCCAGCCAGCCCTTCAGGCGATCGACCCCCTGCTCCAGGCGCTGCAGCTCGCGGCTGGCAAAGCACCAGCGCAGCCAGCCATCGGCAGCCGGTCCGAAGGCGCTGCCCGGGGCCAGGCCCAGGCCGGCCTCGGTCACCAGGCGCCGCGCGGTGTCCATGCAGCCGTCATGGCCCTGAAGGCGGAAGAAGGCGTACATGCCGCCCCGGGGCATGGCCAGCTCCACCCCCGGCAGGGCCTGCAGCAGCGGCACCAGGGTGTCGCGGCCGGCCCTCAGGCGTGCCACCAGGGCGGGCGTGATGGCATCCGTGTGGGCCAGCGCCGCCATGGCGCCGCGCTGCACGAACACCGGCGCGCAGGAGGTGTTGAACTCGATCAGCCGCCCCACCGGCTCGGTGAGGGCAGGCGGCAGCACCAGCCAGCCCAGGCGCCAGCCGGTCATGAGGAAGCTCTTGGAAAAGCTGTGGGTGACGATCAGGCGGTCGTCCGGCTCGGCCACGTCCAGGAAGGACGGTGCAGCGCCGTTGGGCGTGTCGTCGCCGTAGTACAGGCGCTCGTACACCTCGTCGGCCAGGATCCAGGTGCCGGTGCGGCGGCAGTGGGCCAGGATGTCGCGCTGCTCCTGGGTGCTCAGGGTCCAGCCGGTGGGGTTGTTGGGCGCGTTGATCACCAGCAACCGCGTGGCCGGGGTGATGGCGTCGAACAGGGCATGGCGGTCGAGCTGCCAGGCACCATCCCGGGCCTGCAGGGGCACCTGCACGATGCGCCCGCCCATGATCTGCGGCTGCGCCACCAGGTTGGGCCAGACGGGAGAGACCACCACCACCTCGTCGCCGGCGTCCACCAGCGTCTGGGCGGCCACCATGAGGCCGTTGACGCCGCCCGAGGTGACCGCCACCCGGTCGAACCAGTGGCCAGCACCCCGCCCCGGGTGCAGGCGGTCGGTGTAGGCCGCAATGGCCTGGCGCAGTTCGGGCAGGCCCAGGTTGTGGGCATAGAAGGTCTCGCCGGCCTGCAGCGACTGCGCCGCCGCCTGACGCACCACCTCGGGCGTGACCTCGTCGCTCTCGCCAAACCAGAACTTGAGCACGTCCGTGCGCCCGATGCCGGCGTTGGCCACCTCGCGGATGCGCGAGCCCTCCAGTTGTTGCACCACGGCTCTCATGACGATTCCTCTGTTGGTTCAGGGCCGCTGCAGGCGGCAAGTGTGGGGCATGGCGGCCTTGTCGGCCGGGATCTGGCGCACCACGCGAAAGCCGTAGCCCGAGCCTTCGACGTCGAACGGCACGCCGCTCTGCCCCTGCCGGTCCATGAC
Organism: Allobosea thiooxidans; assembly: GCA_943370825.1. GTDB lineage: Bacteria > Pseudomonadota > Gammaproteobacteria > Burkholderiales > Burkholderiaceae_C > Hydrogenophaga. The sequence continues at coordinate 47,137 of CALRSR020000022.1, forward strand.
GCCCACGGCCAGCGGCTGCTGGAACTGGTGGTCGTCGGCGCGCATGCGGCCTCGCTGACCGGCCAGCGACACGTCGGCCCGCTCCAGCTGGGCGGCGATGGCACCGGCCTCCACCCGACCGGCGCGTTCGATGGCCTGGGCCAGCGCCTCGACCATGAGCTGCATGCGCAGGTGGGGGTAGTCGTCGGCCGGGTCCGGGAAGCGCTGGCGGAACTGGCGGTAGAAGGCCTCGGACGCCGCACCGGGCACGTTGGGCAGCCAGTCGGCCACGGCCACCACCCGGCCGATACCGGCCTCACCGATGGCCGCCGGTGCGCCCAGCGCATTGCCATAGAAGGTGTAGAAGCGGCCCTCGAAGCCGATCTCCCGAGCGGCCTTGACCAGCAGCGTGAGGTCGTTGCCCCAGTTGCCGGTGAGCACCGCCTGTGCGCCGCTGGCCTTGATCTTGGTGGCGTAAGGCAGGAAATCCTTGATGCGCGACATCGGGTGCAGCTCGTCGCCGGCAATGCGCACATCCGGCCGCTGCTGCTCCAGCAGGCGACGGGCCTGGCGCAGCACGCCCTGGCCGAAGCTGTAGTCCTGCCCGATCAGGTAGATGGACTGCAGGGCCTTGTCCTCGCGGATGAGCTCCATCAGCGCGTTCAGCCGCATGTCGGCATGGGCGTCGAAGCGGAAGTGCCAGTAGCTGCAACGCTCGTTGGTGAGTGCCGGGTCCACTGCGGCGTAGTTGAGCAGCAGCATGCGCTGGCCCGGCTGGCGCTCGTTGTGCTTGCCGATGGCGTCGATCAGCGCGCTAGCCGCCGCCGACGAATTGCCCTGCGCCACGATGGCGATACCCCGGTCGCTGGCCGAGCGCAGGGCCGAGAGCGCCTCCTCGGTCTGGCCCTTGCTGTCGAAGCGCTCGATGCGCAGCGGCCGCGCACCGCCGGGCAGCGGCACGCCGCCCCGGGCATTGACCCGCTCGGTGGCCCACACCAGATTGCGCCAGACCGCCTCGCCGGCCAGACCGGCCGGGCCGGACAGGCCCTCGATCAGTGCGATGCGGATCGGCTCGGGGACCGGCGGGGTCTGGGCGCTCGCCAGCGATGGCCACAGGGGCAAGGCCAGCAGCAGGCCGGCGGCCAGTCGCCGGGCGACAGTTTTCAGGCTCATGGGCAGACGATCAGACGGGGGTGGAGAGTTCGGCCAGCGGCCAGCGCGGGCGCACGTCGAAGCGGCCTTGCAGGGCCGAGCCGGTCTGCAGTTCGGCATCCGACAGCAACCCGTGGCGTGCTCGCAGGGCCGCGGCCATGGCGATCATGGCGCCGTTGTCGGTGCACAGGTGCAGCTCCGGGTAATGCACGCGGACATTGCGGCGGGCGCAGGCGGCATTCAGCTGCTCGCGCAGGCGGGTGTTGGCACCCACGCCGCCGGCCACCACAAGGCGCTGGAGGCCGGTGGCATCGAGCGCGGCCAGCGACTTGCGCACCAGAACGTCCACGATGGCCGCCTGCACGCTGGCGGCCACATCGGCCTTCTGCTGCGGCGTGAGCGGATCGGCCAGCCGGCTGGTGGCCGGGCCTTCCGGGGCCGCATGGGCCAGCCGCTTGACCTGGGTGAGCACCGCCGTCTTGAGGCCGGCAAAGGAAAAGTCGAGGTCGCCGCTGTGCAGCAGCGGGCGCGGGAACTTGTAGGCGGTCTCGCTGCCCTGCAGGGCCATCCGCGCCAATGCCGGCCCGCCGGGATAGCCCAGGCCCAGCAGCTTGGCCGACTTGTCGAAGGCTTCGCCGGCGGCGTCGTCGATGGTCTCGCCCAGCAGCCCGTAGCGTCCCACCCCGTCCACCCGCATGAGCTGGGTGTGACCGCCGGAGACCAGCAGGGCCACGAAGGGGAACTCGGGCGGATCGGCGCTCAGGAAAGGCGACAGCAGATGCCCTTCCAGGTGATGGACGCCCAGCACCGGGCGGCCCAGCGCGAACCCCAGCGCGGCCCCCACCCCGGCGCCCACCAGCAGCGCGCCGGCCAGGCCCGGACCCCGGGTGCAGGCCACCAGATCGACCTCGGTCAGCGACCGGCCGGCCTGGGCCAGCACCGCATCGGTCAGGGGCAGCACGCGGCGGATGTGGTCGCGGCTGGCCAGCTCGGGCACCACGCCGCCATAGGCCTGGTGCATCTCGATCTGGCTGTGCAGCGCAGCGCCCAGCAGGCGCGGCGTGCCGGTGCCGCCGGCATCCACCAGCGCCACACCGGTTTCGTCGCAGGACGATTCGATTCCCAGGATCAGCATGGGCGGGGAGTGTACGGGCGGCACGAATGTTGCTGGCTCACCCTTTCATGAAATCGGCCCTGAGTTTCCTGATCGCGGCGCGCCGCAGCGAGATCGCCGGCCTGCAACGTCTGGCCCTGACCAGCGAGCTGGTGGGCGCCATCGGCCGGCTGGTCCATGCCCTGCAGCGCGAGCGTGGGCTGTCCAACCTGTACCTGGGTTCGCGGGGCCAGCGCTGGGCCATCGAGCGCAGCGCGCAGGTGGCGCAGAGCGAAGCGCTGCAGGACCAGGTGCTGTGGGCCTTCGAGCAGCTGGACACCGACGCCGCCCGCAGCGGCCACCGCGCCCGGCTGTTCGGTCGCATTGCCTATGCCATGCAGGGCATGAGCGCCCTGCCCCGCCTGCGCGAGCGGGTGGCGCTGTGCCAGTGGAGCACCGACCGCACCGTGGCGGCCTACGCGCGGCTGATCCAGGCGCTGCTGGGCGTGGTGTTCGAGGCCGCCGACAGCGCCTGGGACCCGGAGATCTCGCGCCACCTGGTGGCCTTCCTGAATTTCCTCCAGGGCAAGGAGTTTGCCGGGCAGGAACGCGCCACCGGCTCGGCCCTGTTCGCCGCCGGCCGGGCCGACGCCGACAGCCAGCAGCGGCTGCTGCACTTCATCGAATCCCAGGAACGCTGCCTGCAGGTCTGCACCGACCTGGCCAGCACGGCCATCCGCGACCTGTGGCGCGCGGCGCAGCAGCCCGAACACCTGATGCCGCTGGAGCGCATGCGCCGCATCCTGTGCACCACGGCCTCTGGCGGCACGCTGGACGCCGCGCTCAGCCAGCCGTGGTTCGACGCCTGCACCCGGCGCATCGACGCCATGAAGACGGTGGAGGACGCCCTGGCCGCCGAACTGCAAGGCCTGTGCAGCCTGCGGCTGGAGACCACCGCCCGCGATCTGGCCGGGCTGGAACGCATGGCCGCCAGCCTGCTCACCGAGCCGGGCCAGGAAGCCCCCGATTTCTTCGACGACGCCACCGAGACGGGCCTGCCCGCCGATCTGGCGGGCGCGGGCAGCGGATTCGCCCCCCCGATGGACCCCTCGCTGCTGGAGCTGGTGCGCGAACAGGCCCGGCGGCTGCAGAGCATGGGCGAGGAGCTGGATGCGGTGCGTGCCACCCTGAACGAGCGCAAGACCATCGAGCGCGCCAAGGGACTGCTCATGGCGCACCGACAGCTCTCCGAAGACCAGGCCCACAAGACCATGCGCCAGATGGCCATGAACCAGAACCGGCGGCTCATCGACGTGGCCGAGGCGGTGCTGGCCATGGCCGACGTGCTGCCCTCGCGCGGCTGATCCGGCCTTGCCGGGACCGCACCGGCTTTGTGCGGCGCACCAAAACGGGCGCTGCGCGCCCCTGCCATCCGACCGGCTTCCAGCGGCCGACATACCGGCCACCTCAGCGCAAAAGCCCGGCAAATCAAGGGCTTGGCACCACCCGGCAGGCAAGACCCTGCGGCTGGCACGGTATCTGCATGGGTATGACCACGACAGGCGGGCCAACGGCGGTCTGCTGGTCGAACGTCCACCCCGGACTCGGACAACGGCGTCCATTGCCGGCCTGCCCTGCAGGCCCTGGCGATGGGCGCCGTTGTGTTTTTCCGGACCCGTTTTTCCATCTGCCCACCCACAGGAGCCCGCCATGACTCTCCCGAACCGCACTGCCCCGGCCACGGACACCACCGCCAGCACCCCCGCGCCCGCCGCGAGCGATCGCCGCGATTTCCTGCGCCAGGGCGCTGCCCTGGGCGGTGCCGCCCTGTTCGGCAGCCTGGGTTACCAGCCGGTGTGGGCCGCCGGCTCGGACGCGCCCGAGAAGACCGAGGTCAAGATCGGCTTCATCCCGCTGACCGACTGCGCCAGCGTGGTGATGGCCGCCGAACTCGGCCTGGACAAGAAATACGGCGTGAAGATCGTGCCGAACAAGGAAGCCAGCTGGGCTGGCGTGCGCGACAAGCTGGTCAACGGCGAACTCGACATGGCCCATGTGCTCTACGGCCTGATCTACGGCCTGCAGCTGGGCACCGCCGGCCCGCGCAAGGAAATGGCGGTGCTGATGAACCTCAACCACAACGGCCAGGCCATCACGCTGTCGAAGAAGCTGGCCGAAAAAGGCGCGGTCGATGCGCCCAGCCTGGCCAAGCTGATGGCCACCGAGAAGCGCGAATACACCTTCGCCCAGACCTTCCCCACCGGCACCCATGCCATGTGGATCTACTACTGGCTGGCCAGCGCGGGCATCGACCCGTTCAAGGACGCACGCGCCATCGTGGTGCCGCCGCCGCAGATGGTGGCCAACATGCGGGTGGGCAACATGGACGGCTTCTGCGTGGGCGAGCCCTGGAACCACCGGGCCATCATGGACGGCATCGGCATCACGGCCAACACCACCCAGGACATCTGGAAGGACCACCCCGAGAAGGTGCTGGGCACCACCGCCGAGTTCGTGCAGAAGTACCCCAACACCGCCCGCGCGGTGACGGCCGCCATCCTGGAAGCCGGCAAGTGGATCGACGCCGGCCTGGTCAACAAGAACCGCATGGCCGAGACGATTGCCCAGCGCGCCTATGTGAACACCGGGGTGGACGCCATCAACCAGCGCATCCTGGGCCGCTACCAGAACGGCATGGGCAAGACCTGGGACGACCCCAACCACATGAAGTTCTACAACGACGGCCTGGTGAACTTCCCCTACCTGTCCGACGGCATGTGGTTCCTGACCCAGCACAAGCGCTGGGGCCTGCTCAAGAGCCATCCCGACTACCTGGCGGTGGCCAAGGCGGTCAACCGCATCGACATCTACAAGCAGGCGGCCGAAGCCACCAAGACCCCGCTGCCCAAGTCAGAAATGCGCAGCGCGAAGTTCATCGACGGCGCGGTGTGGGACGGCAAGGACCCGGCCAAGTACGCCGACAGCTTCAAGATCAAGGCCTGAGCATGAGCACGGCTGCCTCACGTTCATCGCTGCTCATGGCCGGCTTCTGGCGCCGGGTGGTGCCGCCGGTGCTGGGCCTGGGTTTCCTGGTGCTGGTGTGGTCGCTGATCGCCAGCACCGGCGACAGCGGCATTCCCACGCCCGGTCAGACCTGGACCCAGGCGGTGGAGGTGTTCTCCGACCCGTTCTACCAGGCAGGACCCAACGATCAGGGCGTGGGCTGGAACGTGCTGATGTCGCTCGAACGGGTGGCGCTGGGCTTCGGTCTGGCCGCTCTGGTGGGCATTCCGGCGGGCTTTGCCATCGGCCGCTTCGAATTCCTCAGCCGCATGTTCAACCCCATCATCAGCCTGCTGCGGCCGGTCTCGCCGCTGGCCTGGCTGCCCATCGGACTGCTGGTGTTCAAGGGCGCCAACCCGGCGGCCATCTGGACCATCTTCATCTGCTCCATCTGGCCCATGGTCATCAACACCGCCGTGGGCGTGCAACGGGTGCCGCAGGACTACATGAACGTGGCCCGGGTGCTCAACCTGAGCGAATGGAAGATCTTCACCCGCATCCTGTTTCCGGCCGTGCTGCCCTACCTGCTGACCGGCGTGCGCCTGGCGGTGGGCACGGCCTGGCTGGTGATCGTGGCCGCCGAGATGCTGACCGGCGGCGTGGGCATCGGCTTCTGGGTCTGGGACGAGTGGAACAACCTGAACGTGGCCTCCATCATCATCGCCATCGGTGTGATCGGCGTGGTCGGCCTGCTGCTGGAGCTCGCCCTCATCCGGCTGGCATCCCTGTTCACCTACGAGGAGGTCAAGGCATGAGCACCGCTGCTGTTCCCATGCACCCGGAACGCTTCATCGACATCCAGTCGGTCGAGCAGACCTTCCGCACCCGCAAGGGCGACTTCCCCGCGCTGCGCGACATCCACCTCACCGTGGCACAGGGCGAGTTCGTGACCCTGATCGGCCATTCGGGCTGCGGCAAGTCCACGCTGCTCAACCTGATCGCCGGCCTGACCCGGCCCACCGCCGGCGTGCTGCTGTGCGCCGACCGGGAGATCAAGGGACCGGGTCCGGAGCGCGCGGTGGTGTTCCAGAACCATTCGCTGCTGCCCTGGCTGACCTGCGCCGACAACGTGTACCTGGCGGTGGAGCGGGTGTTCGGCGCCACCGAGACCAAGGCCCGGCTGCGCGAACGCACCGCTGCCGCGCTGGAACTGGTGGGCCTGTCGCACGCCGCCACCAAGCGGCCGGGCGAGATTTCGGGCGGCATGAAGCAGCGGGTGGGCATCGCCCGTGCGCTGTCCATGGAGCCGCAGGTGCTGCTGATGGACGAACCCTTCGGCGCGCTGGATGCCCTGACCCGCGCACGCCTGCAGGACGAGCTGCTGGAGATCGTGGCCCGCACCCGCAGCACCGTGGTCATGGTCACGCACGACGTGGACGAGGCAGTGCTGCTGAGCGACCGCATCGTCATGCTCACCAACGGTCCGGCCGCCACCATCGGCGAGGTGCTGACGGTGGACATCGAACGCCCGCGCAACCGCCTGGCCCTGGCCGACGACGCCCGCTACCAGCGCTGCCGCAAGGCGGTGATCGACTTTCTCTACACCCGCCAGGGCCACGTGGAAAAAACCGCCTGAGGAGACCGACATGGACATGCGTGTGAAACAGAAGATGAAGCTGGTGATGGTGGGCAACGGCATGGCCGGGGTGCGGGCGCTCGAAGAGCTGCTCAAGATCGCTCCCGACCTTTACGACATCACCGTCTTCGGGGCCGAGCCCCACCCCAACTACAACCGCATCCTGCTCTCGCCGGTGCTGGCGGGCGAGCAGACGCTGGAGCAGATCGTGCTCAACGACTGGGCCTGGTACCGCGACAACGGCATCACCCTGCATGCGGGCAGCATGGTGACCGCCGTCGACCGCATCCGGCGCGTGGTGAAGGCCACCGCTGCCGACGGCACCGCCCTGGAAGCCGGCTACGACCGCCTCATCCTGGCCACCGGCTCCAACCCCTTCATGCTGCCGGTGCCGGGGCGCGAGCTGCAGGGCGTGCTGGCCTACCGCGACATTGCCGACACCCAGGCCATGATCGATGCCGCCACCCGCCACAAGCATGCGGTGGTGATTGGTGGCGGCCTGCTGGGTCTGGAGGCCGCCAACGGCCTCATGAAGCGCGGCATGGACGTGACCGTGGTGCATGTGGCGCCCTGGCTGATGGAGCGCCAGCTCGACGAGGTGGCCGGGCGACTGCTGCAGCAGTCGCTGGAGCAGCGCGGCATGAAGTTCCTGATCGGCGCGCAGACCGAGGCGCTGCGGGACGATGGCCAGGGCCGCGTCGGTTCGGTCCGCTTCAAGGACGGCACCGAGGTGCCGGCCGAGCTGGTGGTCATGGCAGTGGGCATCCGCCCCAACACCGGGCTGGCCCAGCAGGCCGGCCTGCATGTGGAGCGCGGCATCGTGGTGAGCGACACGCTGCAGACCACCACCGACCCCCGCATCTACGCCGTGGGCGAATGCGCCGCCCATCGCGGCGTGGCCTACGGTCTGGTGGCGCCGCTGTTCGAGCAGGCCAAGGTGCTGGCCACCCACCTGGCCGAATTCGGCATCGGTCGCTACAGCGGGTCGCTCACCTCGACCAAGCTCAAGGTGACCGGCATCGACCTGTTCTCGGCCGGCGACTTCATGGGCGGCGACGGCACCGAGACCATCGTCATGAGCGACCCGACCGGCGGTGTCTACAAGAAACTGGTGCTGCGCGACGAGAAACTGGTGGGTGCCTGCCTGTACGGCGACACGGTGGACGGCAGCTGGTACTTCAAGCTGCTGCGCGAGGGGCGCAACGTGGGCGACATCCGCGACAAGCTGATGTTCGGTGAATCGAACATCGGCGACGTGGGTCACCAGGGCCACAACAAGGCCGCCGCCATGGCCGACACCGACGAGGTCTGCGGCTGCAACGGTGTGACCAAGGGCAGCATCTGCAAGGCCATCAAGGACAAGGGGCTGTTCACGCTGGAAGACGTGCGCAAGCACACCAAGGCCAGCGCCAGCTGCGGATCGTGCACCGGTCTGGTGGAGCAGATCCTCATGGCCACCGCCGGTGGCGACTACTCGGCCACACCGCGTCTGAAGCCGGTGTGCGGCTGCACCACCCACGGCCACCAGGCGGTGCGCGACGCCATCCGCGAGCAGCACCTGGTGCGCATGGCCGACGTGTTCGCCACACTGGGCTGGCGCACGCCGGACGGCTGCGCCACCTGCCGCCCGGCCGTCAACTACTACCTCATCAGCACCTGGCCCAAGGAGGCGCGCGACGATCCGCAGAGCCGCTTCATCAACGAGCGGATGCACGCCAACATCCAGAAGGACGGCACCTACAGCGTGATCCCGCGCATGTGGGGCGGCGAGACCACCGCCGCCGAACTGCGCCGCATCGCCGACGTGGTGGACAAGTACCAGATCCCCACGGTCAAGGTCACCGGCGGCCAGCGCATCGACCTGCTGGGCGTCAAGAAGGAAGACCTGCAGGCGGTCTGGCGCGACATCGGCATGCCCAGCGGCCACGCCTATGCCAAGGCCCTGCGCACGGTCAAGACCTGCGTGGGCAGCGAGTGGTGCCGCATGGGCACCCAGGACAGCACCCAGATGGGCAAGGATCTGGAGCGCGCCATGTGGCGCATGTACGCCCCGCACAAGGTGAAGTTCGCGGTCAGCGGCTGTCCGCGCAACTGCGCCGAGGCCGGCATCAAGGACGTGGGCATCATCGGCGTCGATTCCGGCTGGGAGATGCACATCGCCGGCAATGGCGGCATCAAGACCGAGGTGGCGCATTTCTTCACCAAGCTCAAGACCGCCGAGGAAGTGCTGGAGTACACCGGCGCTTTCATGCAGCTCTACCGCGAGGAAGGCTGGTACCTGGAGCGCACGGTGCACTACGTGAACCGGGTGGGCCTGGACTATGTGAAGAAGAAGATCCTGGACGACCACGAGGGGCGGC
>CALRSR020000023.1:0-52769 GCA_943370825.1 Allobosea thiooxidans
CCGAAACGGGTGGCGGCGGCCTCCAGGACGCGCAGGCCCTCGGGCATGACTTCGGTGCCGATGCCGTCCCCGGCGATGACGGCGATGCGGTGCTTGCTCATGGGGTGAACCTTTCTCGGTGGTGGATGCGTGCCGCGACTGTACCGACTTGATTCGCAATAATGCGTCAATCGATTCGTGCATCGGCAGCATCAATGGAACCCACCACCGACCGCCATGATCTGGACATGACCCTGGCCATCCGGCAGCACGGCAGCCTGGCCCTGGCCGCGCGGCAGCTGGGCGTGACGCCATCGGCCATCACGCGAAGGCTGTCCGCACTGGAGGCGCGGCTGGGTGTGCGGCTGTTCCAGCGCACCACCCGCCGGGTGAGTGCCACCGCAGAAGGCGAGGCCTTCTGCGAGCGGGCTGCCACCCTGCTGCAGGGCTTTGCCGCCCTGGAAGGCGAGCTGCTGGAGCGCCGCGCCGAGGCCAGCGGCCCGATCCGCCTGGCCGCCACGCTGGGCTTCGGGCGGCGCTGGCTGGGGCCGGAGCTGGCGGCCTTCCAGATGGCTCACCCCGGGGTGCAGATCGAGCTGCAGCTCACCGAGACACTGCCCGACCTGGCAGTGGAAGGCTTCGACGGCGCCATCTGGCTCTGGGACGCGCCCGGGCGCCATGCGGGCGAATGGGTGTCGCGCAAGCTGGCACCCAACCAGCGGGTGCTGGTGGCCGCGCCCGCTTACCTTCAGCGCCGGGGTGTGCCCCGCAGCCCGGACGAACTGTCAGCGCATGACTGCCTGGTGGTGCGCGAGAACACCGGGCCGGGCGGCCAGCGCTTCGACCACTGGCGGCTGCGCCGCAGCGGCGACGAGGCCGCCCGCCACATACCGGTGGGCGGCCCGCTGCTGTGCAACTCGGGCGAGCTGGTGCGCGACTGGTGCCTGGCCGGGCACGGCATCATGCTGCGCAGCCTGTGGGATGTGGCACCGCTGCTGGCCAGCGGCGATCTGGTACGGGTGCTGCCGGCCTGGAGCATGCCCGAGGCCGACATCCTGTGGCTGGCGCCCTGGCGGCCGCACACGCCCAAGCGCATCACCTTGCTGGTGGATCACCTGGTGCGCAGCTTCAAGGGCCAGCCCTGGAAGCCGGCGGGTCGGTCAGCGCGGTGACCGCACCACCAGGCTCACACCGAAGGCGGTGATGGCCGTGCCCAGCAAGGTGGTGGGCGTGATCGGCTCGCCGAACAGCAGCCAGGCCATGAGCGCGGTGCACGGCGGCACCAGGTACATGAGGCTGGCGACCGACGCCGCCGCGCCGCGCTGGATCAGCATGTACAGCAGCGAACTGCCGCCCACCGACAGCACCAGCACGCTCCAGGCCAGCGCACCGATGAGTTCGCCGTTCCACTGCATGGATTCGGTCTCCAGCAGGGCCAGCGGCAGCGTGACCACCAGCGCCGCCAGCAGCTGCACCGCGTTGGCGCTGCGCACGTCGCAGGGCTGCACGAAACGCTTCTGGTACAGCGTGCCCGCCGTGATCGACACCAACGCCACCACCGCCATGGCCAGATTGGCCCAGGTGGCCTGGTCACCCGGGCCGCCGGCACCGAACTTGTTGGACACCACCAGCACCAGGCCACCGAAGCCCAGCACCAGGCCCAGCCACTGCCGGCCGGTCACGCTGGACCCGGTGCTGGACAGCCAGATCGCGGTCAGCACCGGCTGCAGTCCCACCACCAGCGCCGACAGGCCGGAGCCCATGCCGGCCTTCACCGCCATCCAGACGCCGCCCAGGTAGAAGGCGTGCATCAGCACGCCGGTGACGGCCAGGTGCATCCACTGCGAGCGGCTTTTCGGCCAGGCCACGCCGGCCAGCAGCACCCAGGGCAGGAGGCATGCGATGGAGAACGCGTAGCGCGTGGCGAGGAACTTCAGCGGCGGGGAGTTGGGCATGCCGTAGCGCGCCACGATGAAACCGGTGCTCCAGATGAGCACGAAGATCCAGGGCATGGCCCGCAGCCAGGCGGACTCGCGGGCCGCAGCGGTCATCAGCGCGACCGGGCGCGGATCTCGGGCAGCGCCTTCTGCAGGTAATACACCATGGACCACACCGTGAGCACCGCCGAGGCCCAGATCAGCCACATGCCCCACAGCCGGGTGTCGATCAGGCCCAGCAGCATGCCGTCAAAGAGCAGGAAGGGAATGGCCACCATCTGCACCGTGGTCTTGAGCTTGCCGATCATGTGCACCGCCACGCTCTTGGTGGCGCCGATGATGGCCATCCATTCGCGCAGCGACGAGATGGCGATCTCGCGGCCGATGATGATGAGCGCCACGAACACGTCGGCCCGGTCCAGGTGCACCAGGACCAGCAGGCTGGCACACACCAGGAACTTGTCGGCCACCGGATCGAGGAAGGCACCGAAGGCCGAGGTCAGGTTCATGCGGCGGGCAAGGTACCCGTCGGCCCAGTCGGTGAGAGCGAACACCACGAACAGCACCGTGGCGATCAGGTTCTGCTGCGCCGGGCTCACGCCGTCCCAATAGAACACGCCGACGATCAGCGGAATGGCCACGATGCGGGCCCAGGTGAGCATGGTCGGCAGGTTGAAGAACATGGCGGCGATTATGGTGGATGGATCTCAGTGCAGGGCGCGGTAGATAGCGTCGGCCAGGTCGGGCGAGATGCCCTCCACCGTGGCCAGGTCTTCCACACTGGCCGAGGCCACGCCGCGCACGCCACCGAACCGCTGCAGCAGGCGAGCCCGCTTCTTCGGGCCCACACCGGGGATGTCTTCCAGGCGACTGCCGCCGGTGCGTACCTTGGCGCGCTGCGCCCGCATGCCGGTGATGGCGAAGCGGTGCGCCTCGTCGCGGATCTGGGCCACCAGCATGAGCGCGGCCGAGTCGTGGCCCAGGTAGACCTTGGGTCGGCCATCGGCAAACACCAGCTCTTCCAGACCGACCTTGCGGCCCTGCCCTTTCTCCACGCCCACGATGCAGGCCAGGTCCAGGCCCAGCTGCTGGAACACCTCGCGGGCCACGCCCACCTGGCCCTTGCCGCCATCGATCAGCACCAGGTCGGGCATGCGCGGGCCGGCGGGCGCCGTAGCGTTGTCGGCCGAAGGCTCGGCGACCGCCTCGGCCGGGGCTTCGTCGTCCTCGGACGCCGGCGCCGAGGACGCCTCCACCGCCTCACCGGCCTCGGCCTTGAGGGCCTGGGCGATGCGACCGTAGCGGCGGGTCAGCACCTGGCGCATGGCGGCATAGTCGTCGCCGGGGGTGATGCCCTCGATCTTGTAGCGCCGGTACTGGCTGTTCTGCATCTTGTGGCCTTCGAACACCACGCACGACGCCTGGGTCGATTCGCCGGCGGTGTGCGAGATGTCGAAGCATTCGATGCGCAGGGCTTCGAGCTGGTCGTCCGGCAGGTGCAAGGCGTCGGCCAGGGCGCGGGTACGGGCCTGCTGGCTGCCCTCTTCCGCCAGCAGGCGGGCCAGGGCGATGTCGGCGTTCTTCTGGGCCAGCTCCAGCCACACGCGGCGGTGCTCGCGCGGGTTGTGCACCGCATTCACCTTGACCCCCAGCTGCTCGCCCAGGGCATCCAGCAGTTCGCGCGAGACCGCGTGGCTGGTCACCAGCACGGCGGGCACGGCGGTGCCGATGTAGTGCTGGGCGATGAAGGCCTCCAGCACGCGCAGCGCGGTGCGCTCGGCGGCATCGCTGGCGGTGGCTGCGGCGGGCGCATCGCCCTCGCTCAGCAGCTCTTCGATGGCGGTGGCGTCGTCCACATGGGCCGGAAAGTACGGCCGGTCGCCCAGGTGGCGACCGCCGCGCACCATGGCCAGGTTCACGCAGGCGCGGCCGCCCTGCACCCGCACCGCCAGGATATCCACGTCCTGGTCGGTGGTGGTGTCCATGGACTGCTGGTGCAGCACCCGGGAGAGCGCGCTGATCTGGTTGCGGATCTCGGCCGCCTGCTCGAACTCCAGCCGCTCCGAATGGGCCAGCATGCGCTGCTCCAGGGCCTGCAGCACGGTCTGGGTCTCGCCGCGCAGGAAGCGCTCGGCGTCCTGCACGTCACGGGCGTAGTCCTCGGTGGTGATGTGGTCCACGCAAGGGCCGCTGCAGCGCTTGATCTGGAACAGCAGGCAGGGACGGGTGCGGTTGGTGAAGACGGTGTCCTCGCAGGTGCGCAGGCGGAACACCTTCTGCAGCAGGGTGATCGACTCCTTGACCGCCCAGGCGCTGGGGTACGGTCCGTAGTAGCTGTGGCGCCGGTCCACCACACCCCGGTAGTACGCCATGCGCGGAAACGCCACCGAAGGCGACGGCAGCTTCGGCGCAGTGCGGAAGGTCTCGCGGGTGCCGGTGATCTTGAGGTAGGGGTAACTCTTGTCGTCGCGAAACAGGATGTTGAAGCGCGGCTGGAGCGTCTTGATCAGGTTGTTTTCCAGCAGCAGCGCCTCGGCCTCGCTGCGCACCACCGTGGTCTCCATGCGGGAGATGCGGCCCACCATGTGGCCGATGCGGGTGCCGCCATGGTCCTTCTGGAAATAGCTCGACACCCGCTTCTTCAGGTTGCGGGCCTTGCCCACGTAGAGCAGCTGGCCCTGCGCGTCGAAGTAACGGTAGACCCCCGGCAGCGCCGGCAGCGCGGCCACCTCGCTGAGCAATTGTTCGGAATGCGCCTCTGACATGGCGCGTATTGTGGCCCGTGGCTTGCGGCAAGATGCGCAGCCATGTCACCGATCTGCCCGCCCCCGTCCGACCACCCCCTGCGCTGGGACCTGTTCTGTCGCGTCATCGACAACCTGGGGGACATCGGCGTGTGCTGGCGGCTGGCGGTCAACCTGGCCGAACGGGGGCAGACAGTGCGGCTGTGGATCGACCAGCCCGGGCCGCTGGCCTGGATGGCGCCCCACGGCCACCCGGGCGTGACGGTTCTGCCCTGGACTGAGCCTCTCGATGTCGGTGTGCTGGCCAGACAGGCGCCGGGCGATGTCTGGATCGAGGCCTTCGGCTGCGAGCTGCCCGAAGCCTTCGTGGCCGCCCGCAGGCACGACCCGGTGTGGCTGAACCTCGAATACCTGAGCGCCGAGGCCTGGGTGGAACGGAACCACCGCCTGCCCTCGCCGGTGTTGCGCGGACTGGGCCAGGGCCTGACCAAATGGTTCTTCTACCCCGGCTTCACGAGCGGTACCGGCGGCCTGCTGCGCGAGCCACAGGCCGGTGCGCCGGACGCGGCAGCCGACGTCGCCTGGCTGCACTCGCTGGGTCTGCCACTGCGGCCCCAGACCCGCCGGGTGCTGCTGTTCTGCTACGAGCCGGCCAGTCTGGCGGCCGTGATGGCGCAGGCCGAAGGCGTGGACTGGCTGGTCACGCCCGGTCGGGCCGAAGCCGCCAGCCAGGCCGTCCCGCTGGCCGCCGGCGCACAACGCATGGTGCTGCCGACCGTGCCCCAGACGGATTTCGACCGCCTGCTGCGCTGCAGCCACCTCAATTTCGTGCGGGGCGAGGATTCGCTGGTGCGGGCCCTGTGGGCAGGCCGGCCCTTTGTCTGGCACATCTACCCGCAGGACGACGACGCCCACCATGCCAAGCTGGCCGCCTTTCTGGACTGGCTGCAGGCCCCGCCCAGCCTGCGGGCGTTCCACCACCACTGGAACGGCATCGGACACCCTGCCGTGGTCTGGCCGGACGAGGCCACGCTGGCCGAATGGCAGGCCGTGGTGCAGGCGGCCCGGGAGCGTCTGCTGGCGCAGGATGATCTGGTGCAGCAGCTGCTGGCTTTCGTTCAGGCGCGCAGGGCTGGCGGGACCGACATCGAAAGGCACTAAAATCCAGGGTTTTGCGAAAAACCGGCCGGCCCGCATCCGTGGCAGCCGACCCCGGACACCTCCATCGGAAATCCCCTATGAAAATCGCCCAAGAAATCCGCGCCGGCAACGTCATCATGCACGGCAAGGACCCCATGATCGTCCTGCGCACCGAATACGCCCGTGGCGGCCGTGGCGCGGCCACCGTCCGCATGAAGCTCAAGGGTCTGCTGGGCAACATCGGCACCGAGGTGGTGTTCAAGGCCGATGACAAGATGGACCAGATCATCCTGGACAAGAAGGAGTGCACCTACTCCTACTTCGCCGATCCCATGTATGTCTGCATGGACAGCGAATACAACCAGTACGAAGTGGAAGCCGAGAACATGGGCGACGCCCTGAACTACCTGGAAGACGGCATGGCCGTCGAGGTGGTGTTCTACGAAGGCAAGGCCATCTCGGTCGAACTGCCCACCAGCGTGGTGCGCGAGATCACCTGGACCGAACCCGCCGTCAAGGGCGACACCTCGGGCAAGGTGCTCAAGCCGGCCAAGATCGCCACCGGTTTCGAAGTGCCGGTGCCGCTGTTCGTGAGCCAGGGCGACAAGATCGAGATCGACACCCGCACCGGCGAATACCGCAAGCGTGTCTGATGCCCGGCCTGCGCGAGCACTGAACCGCACTGAATCGAACTGAAGGCTCCTCCGGGAGCCTTCGTCGTTTCGGACCCACCCCGACCTCACCCCGTCACATTCCCATGTCACCCCAGAATCTCAACGAACGCCGCCTGGCCGATGCCTGGGCCGAACTGCAGGCCCATGCCGACAGCGGCCTGCCGCTGCAAGCCGACGCCTATCGCCTGGCCTTCAACGACCCGGAATTCCTGCTCCGGCGCGAGACGCGCGGCATCCGTCTGCAGCTGGAAATGCTCAAGCCCGATCTGGCCCAGCAGGCCCTGGGCATCGAGAACACGGTGGTGGTGTTCGGCAGCGCCCGCTTCCGCGACAGCGAGGAGGCCGCCGCCACGCTGGCGCAGGCCCAGGCCGGCGGCGATGCACAGGCCATCCGCAAGGCGCAGGCGCTGGTGCGCAACGCCCGTTACTACGACGAAGCGAGGGCCTTTGCCCGCATGGTGGCCCGGCACAGCAGCGGCTGCGCACCCGACGACCGCCTCTACATCTGCACCGGGGGCGGCCCCGGCATCATGGAAGCGGCCAGCCGGGGCGCACACGATGAAGGCGCACTCAATGTGGGGCTGAACATCGCGCTGCCGCACGAGCAGTCGGCCAACCCCTACATCACGCCCGAGCTCAGCTTCAAGTTCCACTACTTCGCGCTGCGCAAGATGCACTTCATGATGCGGGCCAAGGCCCTGGTGGCCTTTCCGGGCGGCTTCGGCACGCTGGACGAGCTGTTCGAGGTGATCACCCTGGTGCAGTGCCGCAAGTCCAAGCCGGTGCCCATCGTGCTGTTCGGCACCGACTACTGGAAGCGGCTGATCAACCTGGACCTGCTGGTCGAGGAAGGCACCATCTCGCCCGAGGACCTCGACCTGTTCGAGTACGTCGATGACGCCCAGACCGCCTGGGACGCCATCGTCCGTTTCTACGATCTCAAGAGCTGATCACTCGGCCCAGCCGCCGCCCAGGGCGCGGTACAGGGCCACCCGGTTCTGCTGCTGCGCCAGGCGGGTCTGCACCAGGGCCTGCTGGGTGGCGAACAGCGAGCGCTGGGCGTCCAGCACATCCAGAAAGCTCGCCACGCCATTGCGGTAACGCAGCTCGGCCAGGCGGAAGCGGTCGGCCTCGGCGGTGGCCTGGGCTTCCTGGGCACGCAGCTGCTCGCCCAGCGTGGCCTGGCCGGCCAGGGCGTCGGCCACCTCGCGAAAGGCGGTCTGGATGGCCTTCTCGTACTGGGCCAGCGCGATGTCGCGGCCGGCCCGGGCCGACTCCAGCCCGGCCTGGTTGCGACCGGCATCGAAGATCGGCAGCAGCGCCTGAGGTGCCAGGGTGAAGCCCCAGCTGCCGTCCTTAAACAGACCCGACAGATCGCTGCTGGCGGTGCCCACGCTGGCGGTGAGCGAAATGCGCGGGAAGAAGGCCGCCCGCGCCGCACCGATGTTGGCGTTGGCCGCCACCAGCTGCTGCTCGGCCTGACGCACGTCGGCCCGGCGGGTGAGCAGGTCGGAAGGCAGGCCCGCAGGCACCTCAGCCAGCACGGCGGCCGGCAATGCGGCCTCAGGCGTGGCGGGCGTGAGCAGGTTGCCGGGTATCGGTTCGCCCACCAGCAGGTTCAGCGCATTCACATCGAGCAGGCGGGCGCGCTCGGCCTGGGCCAGCGCGGCCTGGGCCGCTGCGGTGAGCGACTCGGCCTGGCGCAGGTCCAGGGCCGAGGCGGCGCCGTTGTCGAACCGCAGCTTCGTGAGCCGCAGCGAGTCTTCGCGGGTCTTGAGGGTCTGGCGGGTGAGCGCCAGCAGCGACTCGTTGGCCTGCAGGCTCAGCCAGGTGCTGGTCACCGTGGCCACCAGGCTGGTCTGGGCAGCGCGGCGGGCTTCCTCGCTGGCCAGGAACTGCGCCAGCGCGGCTTCCTTAAGGCTGGCGAGGCGGCCGAAGAAATCGATTTCCCAGGCACTGGTCGCCAGGCCCACGCTGTACAGGTCGGTGATGCCGCCGTTGCTGTTGGGCTGGCGGTTGCCGGTGGCGGCCAGGTTGACCGTGGGGAACTGGTTGGCCCGCTGGATCTGGTACTGGGCACGCACCTGCTCGATGTTGAGCGTGGCCACCCGCAGGTCACGGTTGTTGGTCAGGGCGCGTTGCACCACATCGCGCAGGCGTGCGTCGGTGACGAAGCCCGACCAGGCCACATCGGCACCTGACGGCGCGGTCGTGGCGGCGGGTGCGGCGGCCGGGGCCAGCGGATAGGCATCCGGCACCCCGGCCTGGGGCCGGGGCAGTTCGGGGATCATGGTGCAGCCGGCCAGCAGGGCGGCCACGGCCAGGGCGGCCAGAGAGGGCCGGTGAAGCGGGAAAGGATTGGGTCTCATGTCAGTGGACTCCGTGCTCGGCAGCGGCCTCGGCGTCGCGCAGACGCTGGCGTTCGCTGCCCTTGAAGATGGACCGCACCACCACGAAGAACACCGGCACGAACACCACCGCCAGCACGGTGCCGGTGATCATGCCGCCGATCACGCCGGTGCCGATGGCCCGCTGGCTGGCCGAGCCGGCGCCCGAGGCGATGAACAGCGGCACCACGCCCAGCGTGAAGGCCAGCGAGGTCATGATGATGGGACGGAAGCGCAGGCGGGCGGCCGCGAGCGCCGCCTCGATCGCGCTCTTGCCCTGGGCCTGCAGGTCCTTGGCGAACTCGATGATCAGGATGGCGTTCTTGGCCGACAGACCGATGATGGTGATCAGGCCCACCTGGAAGTACACATCGTTGGCATAGCCCCGGGCCAGTGTGGCCAGCAGCACGCCGATCACGCCGAGCGGCACCACCAGAATCACCGACAGCGGAATGCTCCAGCTTTCGTACAGCGCGGCCAGGCACAGGAACACCGCCAGGATGGCAAAGGCGTACAGGATGATGGCCTGCGCGCCGGCCAGCTTTTCCTCGCGCGACTGGCCGGTCCACTCGTAGCCGAAGCCCTGCGGCAGCTGGGCGGCCAGACGCTCCATCTCGGCCAGCGCGGCGCCGGTGCTGTAACCGGGGGCGGCGCTGCCACTGATGCGGATGGACGGGTAGCCGTTGTAGCGCACCGTCTGCATCGGGCCGTTGACCCATTCGGTGGTGGTGAAGGCCGACAGCGGCACGGCCTTGCCGTCCCGGTTGACCACATTGAGCCGCAGCACGTCGTCGGGCTGCATGCGGGCGGCGGCATCGGCCTGCACCACCACGCGCTGCAGTCGGCCGGCGTTGGGGAAATCGTTGATGTAGCTCGAACCCAGCGCGGTGCCGATGGCCGAACTGATCGCATCGAAACCCACGCCCTGGGCAGCGGCTTTCTCGCGGTCGATGTTCAGCCGCAGCTGCGGCGCATCTTCCAGGCCGTCGGGGCGCACCTGGGTGAGCACCTTGCTCTGCGACGCGGCGGCCAGCAGTTGGTTGCGCGCGGCCAGCAAGGCTTCGCGGCCCAGACCGGCGCGGTCCTGCAGGCGGAAGGCAAAGCCGGACGACGAACCCAGTTCGGGAATCGGCGGCGGGCTGAGCGGGAAGATGGACGCATCGCGGATACCGGAGAGCGCACCGAAGGCACGGCCGGCCACCGCCTGCGCCGAGCTGGCGGGGTCGCTGCGCTCGGCCCAGTCCTTCAAGGTGATGAAGGCCAGCGCAGCGTTCTGTCCCTGGCCCGAGAAGCTGAAGCCCAGCACGCTGACCATGCTCTGCACCTCGGGCTGCTTCAGCATGAAGCCTTCGACCTGCTTCATCACGTCCAGCGTGCGCTCGCGGGTGGCGCCCGGCGGCAGCTGCACGTTGACCAGCATGGTGCCCTGGTCTTCCTGCGGCAGGAAGGACGTGGGCAGGCGCATGTACACCACGGCGGCAGCCGCCACGATGGCCACATAGACGACGAAGGTGCGGCCGGCACGCGGCAGCAGCTTGCCCACGCCGGCGGCGTAGCGGTCGGTGGTGCGGTTGAACGCACGGTTGAACCAGCCGAAGAAGCCCTTCTTCTCGTCATGGTGGCCGGCTTCCACCGGCTTGAGCAGCGTGGCGCACAAGGCCGGTGTGAGCGAGAGCGCCATGAAGGCCGAGAAGGCGATGGACACGCCCATGACCGCGGCGAACTGCCGGTAGATGTTGCCCACCGAGCCGCTGAAGAAGGCCAGCGGCACGAACACCGCGATCAGCACCACGGTGACGCCGACGATGGCGCCCGAGATCTGCCCCATGGCCTTGCGCGTGGCCTGCAAGGGTGGCAGCCCTTCCTCGCTCATGATGCGTTCGACGTTCTCCACCACCACGATGGCGTCGTCCACCACGATGCCGATCACCAGCACCATGCCGAACATGGTGAGCACGTTGATCGAGAAGCCCATGGCCAGCAGCGTGGCGAACGTGCCCAGCAGGGCCACCGGCACCACGATGGTGGGAATCACCGTGTAGCGGAAGTTCTGCAGGAAGACATACATCACCAGGAACACCAGCAGGATGGCCTCGGCCAGGGTCTTGGCCACCTGCTCGATGGAGATCTTCACGAAGCGCGAGCTGTCGTACGGAATGGCCCAGCTCATGCCCTCGGGGAAGAAGCGTTCCAGCTCGGCCATCTTGGCGCGCACCGCTTTGGCCGTGGCCAGGGCGTTGCCGGTGGGCGAGAGCTGCACCCCGATGCCGGTGGAAGGCTGGCCGTTGAGGCGGGCCGAAGTGGCATAGGTCTGGGCGCCCAGCTCGATGCGGGCCACATCCTTCAGGCGCACGGTGGAACCGTCGGCATTGGCCCGCAGCACGATGCTGCCGAACTGCTCGATGGAACCCAGCTGGCCGTCCACCACCACGGTGGCCGAAATGCCCTGCCCGTCGACGATGGGCAGCGCACCGATCTCGCCGGCCGACACCTGGGCGTTCTGGGCGCGGATGGCGTTGTTGACATCGGCCGCGCTCAGGTTGAAGCCCAGCAGCTTGGCCGGGTCGATCCAGATGCGCATGGCACGCTCGGTGCCGAACAGCTGGGCCTGGCCCACGCCGGGCAGGCGCTGGATCTCGGGCAGCACGCTGCGCGAAGCGTAGTCACCCAGGGCCACCGGGTCCCAGGCCGGGTTGCTGCTGGAGAGGATGGCGAACAGCAGGAAGTTGCTGCGCGACTTGTCCACCCGCACGCCCTGCTGCGTCACGGCCGACGGCAGGCGCGGCGATGCCCGCGAGAGCCGGTTCTGCACATCGACCTGGGCCAGGTCGGGGTTGGTGCCGGGCTGGAAGCTGAGCGTGATGGTGCCGGTGCCGTTGGCCTGGGCCACGGCCTCCATGTAGATCAGGCCAGGCGAGCCGTTCATTTCCTGCTCGATGACCGACAGCACGCTGTCTTCCAGCGTCTTGGCCGAGGTACCGGGGTAGGTGGCGGTGATCACCACCGACGGCGGTGCCACCGGCGGGTACTGGTTGATGGGCAGCTGGGTGATGGACACCGCGCCCAGCACCATGATGAACAGCGCAATCACCCACGCAAAGATGGGCCGGTCGATGAAGAACTTCGCCATGCGTGTGCTCCTCAGCCGGCCTTGGCCGCCGGGGCGGCCGGTTGTGCGGCAGGCTTGGCAGCGTCACCGGTGCCCGGCCTGGTCCAGGGCACCGGCTTGACCGTGGCGCCCGGGCGCAGCTTCTGGAAGCCGTCCACCATGACCTGCTCGCCCGCCTTCAGGCCATCCAGGATGACCCACTGGCCGTTCTGCTGGCCGCCCACCTTCACCGTGCGGCGCACCGCCTTGCCTTCGGCATCGACCACCATGACCGAATCGCCCTGGGCCGAACGCGTCACCGCCTGCTGCGGCAGCGTGATGGCGTTGCCTGCCGTGGCCTGCTCCAGCCGCACCCGCACATACATGCCGGGCAGCAGGGTGCCGTCGGGGTTGGGCACTTCGGCGCGCAGCGTGATCTGGCCGGTGGTCTGGTCGACCGTGAGGTCGGAGAACAGCAGCTTGCCGGGACGGCCGTATTCGGTACCGTCGTCCAGCACCACACGCACGCTGGCGGCCTGGTCACCCGCACCCTTGAGGCGTCCGTCCTTCTGCGCCTTCTGAAGACGGTACACGTCGGACACCGACTGGGTGAAGTTCACATACACCGGGTTGATCTGCTGCACCACCGCCAGCTGGGTGGCCTCGCCCTGCCCCACCAGCGCACCTTCGGTGACCAGTGCACGGCCGATGCGACCGGCAATGGGCGCGGTCACGCTGGCGTAGTTCAGGTTGATGGTGGCGGTCTGGACAGCGGCCTTGCCGGCGGCGACATCGGCCTCGGCGGTCTTCTGGGCCGCCACGGCGCTGGCGTATTCCTGCTGGCTGATGGCGTTTTCCTTGACCAGCGGCGCGTAGCGTTCGGCCAGTGCGCGCGCCTGCGCCAGGTTGGCCTCGGCACGGGCCAGGCTGGCCTGGGCCGTCTGCAGCGCCGCCTGGTAAGGCGCCGGGTCGATGGTGAAGAGGCGCTGGCCGGCCTTCACATCGCTGCCCTCGGTGAATTCGCGCTTGAGCAGGATGCCGGCCGCCCGGGCCCGGACCTGCGCCGTGCGGGATGCCTCCAGCCGGCCCGGCAGCTCGGTCAGCAGGCCCACATCGCCGGGCGTGACCGTGACCACGCCCACTTCGGCCGGCGGCATGCCGCCGGCAGGGGGGCCACCGGCGGCGGGCTGTCCGCCGCCGCACGCCGCCAGCAACGAGGCCAAGGCCACGGTGCCGATGACGCCCACAAGGCGGTCATGGAAAGAGAAACGGGGGGTGGAATTCGACGGCATGAAAACCTCGGCGGGGTGGATGTCGGCAGCGGAAAACCGCGCAGTATACATACACACACGAATGTATGTATATTGTCGGACGTTTCCCCCTCAACCCTCCCTCTTCAACCCGCCCCGATCCATGGTCCGCCGCACCAAAACCGAGGCCCTGGCCACCCGCAACAGCCTGCTGGACGCTGCCGAACAGCTGTTCCAGGCGCGCGGTGTGTCCCGTACCTCGCTCAACGACATCGCCATCGCCGCCGGCACCACGCGCGGGGCCATCTACTGGCACTTCAAGGACAAGGCCGACCTGTTCAACGCCATGATGGAGCGGGTGACCATGCCGCTGGAGGCCACCCTGGCCTCGGCGGCGGAAAACGCCAGCCACACGCAGGACCCCTTGCGCAGCCTGCGCCATTCCATGATGAATGCGCTGCGCCAGACCGCGCTGGACGCCCAGACCCGCCGCGTGTTCGAGGTGGCCACCCACAAGGTCGAGTACGTGACCGAGATGCAGGCGGTGCGCGACCGCCACCTGCGGGTGCGCAACGAATGCATGGCCATGACACGCACCGCCATGACCGAGGCCGCACGGCGTGCGGACCTCGCACTGCCGGTGGACATTGCCACCGCCGCGCTGGGCCTGCATGTGATGGTGGACGGCCTGATCCAGAACTGGCTGCTCGACCCCGAGGCCTTCGATCTGGTGACGGCCGGCGGCCAGACCATGGACGCCTACCTCAAGGGGCTGGGCTTCGAGATCGGCCGCTGAGGTAGCTGGAGACCGACAAGTTCAACGGGTCGAACGCAGCTCGGCCTGCTCGGCCTGGGCACGTTGCTCGGGCGACTCCCGCACTGCCGCACGCGCCAGCAGGTGCGAGGCCAGCGGCAGCGTGATCCACAGGAAGACCACGATCAGACCCAGCCGCCAGGCCCATTCGCCCCCATCACCGGATGGGGCCACGGCGATGCCCGCGCCCAGGCACACCAGCACCAGGGCCAGGGTGCCGGCCTTGGTGGCGGCGTGCTGGCGGGCCAGCGCATCGGGCAAGGCAATCACGCCCCAGGCCGCGATCACCAGCAGGGCCGCGCCGGCCAGCAAGAACAAGGTGGCCAGCAGGCTCATGAACGGTCCTCCCCACGGGTCCGGGCATCGGATGGCTCCGGCAGATCGGCGCTGCGGTCCACCAGCCGGGCCCAGCCCACGGTACCCACAAAGCCCACCAGCGCCAGCCCGATGGCCACGTCCAGGAACACGGTGCGCCCGGTGGCCAGCGATGCCGCCACGCACAGGGCCACCGAGCCGGCCAGGAAGATGTCGAGCGCCACGATGCGGTCGGCACTGGTCGGGCCCTTGAGCAGGCGCACCGTGGCCAGCGCCAGCGACACCAGGCAGGCCACGATGAGCACGGTCACCACCCAGCCGCTCATGCGCCCTCCCCGGTGCCGAAGAGTGCTAGCAGGCCGGGCTCGAAGTCCGCCCGGATGCCGTCGACCAGACCATCGATGTCGGCGCGGTCCAGCACATGCACTAGCAGCTCGTGGCGGGTCATGTCGATGTCCAGCGTGGTGGTGCCCGGCGTGAGGGACACCATGCAGCCCAGCAGCGCAGCACCGGTCTCGGTCATGGGCGCGAACCGCACCCGCACGAAGGCCGGCACCGGCGCACGGTCGGCGTCGGTGCTGGCGCGGAAGATCACGCGCACCGTCTGCCAGGCCGAGAGCACCAGGGCGCGCACGAACCGGCCGGTCAGCCCCAGGGCGGCGGTCACACGCCTCATGGCAACCTCCCGAGCTGCAGCGCGGCGGCCTGCGAATACTCGATCAGCCACTGCGGGTTCAGGCCGATGGCCAGGGTGATGGCTGCCAGCAGCAGGCAGGCCACCCAGGCAGGTGCCACGCGCGCCGAGGCGTCGGGCTGCCACTGCGGGTCGGGGTGCGGCTTCCAGAACGCCTGCATCCAGATCTTCATCATCGAATAGAGCGTGAGCACGCTCACGGCCAGGGCGATCAGGGTCCACAGCACCCGGCCCTGCGCCAGCGCCTCCTGCAGCACCAGCAGCTTGGCCCAGAAACCCGAGAGTGGCGGAATGCCCACCAGCGACAGCGCCGGCACCAGGAACAGCAGGGCCAGCGCCGGCCGCGCCGCGTACAGGCCGCCGATGTGGCGCAGGTCGTAGCTGCCGGTGGCCCGCCAGATGAGCGCCGCCACCAGGAACAGGTTGGCCTTCACCACGATGTGGTGCAGGGTGTAGAACAGGGTGGCGGCCTGCCCGTCGTCGCCACCCAGGGCGATGGCCAGCAGGATGTAGCCGATCTGGCTGATGATGTGGAAGGCCAGGATGCGCCGCATGTCCCAGTGGTAGGCCGCCCCCAGCACCCCCAGCAGCATGGTGGCCGCCGCCACCCAGCCCAGGGCCTCGGCCAGCCAGGGCGTCATGGCGCCGGGCAGCATGTCGGTGGTGGCCTTGAGCACGGCGTACACACCCACCTTGGTCAGCAGACCGGCAAACAGCGCC
This sequence comes from Allobosea thiooxidans, assembly GCA_943370825.1. Taxonomy (GTDB): domain Bacteria; phylum Pseudomonadota; class Gammaproteobacteria; order Burkholderiales; family Burkholderiaceae_C; genus Hydrogenophaga. The sequence goes on from CALRSR020000023.1 coordinate 15,743, forward strand.
AGCACCGGCGCCGGCAACGTGTGATAGGCCGCCGGCAGCCAGGCATACAGCGGGAAGGCCCCCGACTTGGCCAAGAAGGCCAGCAACAGCGCCCCCAGCACCAGCGCACCCAACGGACCGGACGACGCCGACAGCCCCTGCGAGGCCTGGGCCAGTGCGCCGTAATTCAGGTGGCCGGTGGCGGCATACACCATGCCCACGGCCAGCAGCAGCAGCAGCGTGCCCATGAGGTTGAGGCTGAGGTACTTCCAGGTGGCGTCGAGCTGGTCGGTGCGCCCGCCGATGGCGAACAGCCCGACCGAGCAGATCAGCATCACCTCGAACCACACATACAGGTTGAACAGGTCGGCGGTGGCAAAGGCGCCACCCACGCCGGCCAGCAGGCCGTGCAGCAGCGGCAGGCGCAGCGGCTGGTGGCTGCCAGGGTCGGCATCGCTGGTCATGAACAGCAGGCAGGCCGCACCCATGAGGGCGGTGATGAGCAGCAGCGCCGCACTGGTGCGGTCCACCCGGAATTCGATGCCGTAGGGCGCGGCCCAGCCACCAAAGGCCATGGACGGCACCGCGCCGCCCAGCACCTTTTCCACCAGCGCCATGCAGCACAGCAGCAGCAAGCCCACGCCCACCGCGCTCAGCGTGGTCTGCAGGCGCTGGCGGTCGCGCACCGCCGCAGTCAGCACCGCCGTGGCCAGCGGCACCAGCACCGGCGCGATCACCAGCGGGTTCGTGAGTGCGCTCATGCCACCGACTCCGGCGGCTTGACCGGATCGGTCGGCACCGGCTCCGCCTCGCGCAGCGTCTGCGCATCGTCACTGCCGGTGCGCTGCACCAGCCGCACCACCAGCACCAGGGCAAAGCAGGCCAGGGCCAGACCGATCACGATGGCGGTCAGCACCAGGGCCTGGGGCAGGCTGTTGGCGGCCTCTGTCAGGGCCTGCTGGCCCGGCGGTACCACCGCCGGCAGCGCCGAACCGAGCCGGCCCGAGGCGAACAGCGCCAGGTTGACGCCCGCGCCCATGAGCACGAAGCCCATGACGCTGCGGAACACGTCGCGCGACAGGGCCAGGTAGGTGCCGGCGGCCACGGTGAGGCCCACCACGAGTGCGGTCCAGTAGATCATGGCGCGTCCTCGCTTCGGGGTTCGTCCAGACCGAGCAGACCCAGCGCATAACCGGCCAGCCCGCCCCAGACACACAGGTACACACCCAGGTCGAACAGCATGACGGTGGAGACCTTCACCGATGTCACGAACAGGTCCAGGCTGCCCCACCAGTGGGTCAGGTAGGCACCGCCCTCCATCAACGAAGGCAGGCCCGACGCGGCCGCCAGACCGGCCCCGAGGGCGGCCAGACGGATCGGGTCACCCATCGGCAGCCGAGCCTGCGCAGCGCGCACATCCTGCGCCACCGCCCACAACACGGTGGCACTCACCGCCAGCAGCCCGCCGATGAAGCCGCCGCCCGGCTCGTTGTGGCCGCGCAGCAGCACCCACACCGAGGCCAGCAGGATCAGCGCATACAGGGGGCGGGCCAGCACCGCCAGGATGACCAGGCGCGGCGGGGTCATGCGCCCTCCTCGCGTTCACGCCGGGCAGCCCTGAGCAGGCCCCAGGCCGCCAGGAACGACAGCATCACGACGGTGACCTCGCCCAGCGTGTCCAGCGCGCGGAAGTCCACCAGGATCACGTTGACCACGTTGCGGCCGAAAGCCTCGGGAACGCTGGCGCGGGCAAAGAAATCGGACAACGCCGTGTCCAGCGCGGGGGCGCTGGCCAGCAGCAGGAGCAGGGCCGTGGCCAGACCCATGGCACAGGCCACGAGGGCAGCGCCCGGGCGGAAGCCGTCGGGCAGGCCGCTGCCACGGCCGAGCCGGCGCAGCGTGAGCAGCACCGAGGCCACCACGATCACCAGCACTGCCTCCACCACGAACTGGGTGAAGGCCACATCCGGCGCACCGGCAAACAGGAAGAACACCGCGCTGCCGAAGCCGGTGAGTCCGGCCGTCAGCAGCAGCACCAGGCGGTCGCGCGCGAACAGCGAGGCCACCGCACCGAACATGATCAGCGCGCCGGCGCCCAGCAGACCGGCGCCCGGGGCCGCACCCCACGCCGGCCAGACCCACCGCCCCGCCCCTGCGGCCACCAGCCCCAGCAGGGCAGCGGCCACTGCACCGAGCATCAGCACCCCGTAACCGGGCAGCCGACCGTGCTGGAACAGCCGCGTGATGCCGGCCGCCACGCGCGGAATGGCGACCAGCGAACGCTCGTAGGTGGAGACCATCGAGAACCGGCCAAGCTGCCGATCCACCCGCTCGAAGATGCGGTGCAGCGGGTCCCACAGCAGGTACACCGCCACGCCGATGCCCAGGGTGATGGCCAGCGATCCCAGCATCGGCCCGTAGGACGGCGTGAGGTCGAGCAGCACCGCGTTGTCGGTCGGCGTCATGGCCACCGCCGCCTGCGCGAGCAGGTCGTCCAGCAGCCAGGGGAACAGCCCGAGGATCACGCTCAGGAAAGCCAGTGCCAGCGGCGGCGCCACCAGGGCCAGACCGCCCTCGTGCGCATCGGCCGGCGTCTCGTTGGTGCCGGGGTGGCGCCAGAACACCCGGATCGCAGCCACGCCGGCCACCGCCACCGCGATCGCGCCGAAGATGGTGTTGGCCACGTTGGCAAAGGCCGCCACATCGCCTTCGGTCTTGGCCACCAGGATCACATCCTTGGCGATGAAGCCCAGCGACAGCGGCATGCCCGCCATGGAGGCACCCGCCAGCAGCGCGGCCACCGCCGTCCAGGGCATGGCATGGCGCAGGTTGCCCAGCCGGTCGATGACACGGGTGCCGGTGCCATGGTCGATGTTGCCGGCCACGAAGAACAGCGGCGCCTTGTACAGCGCATGGGCCAGCAGCAATGCGCCCACCGCCACGGTGGCACTCTCGCCGGGCAGGCCGACCAGCGTGACCAGGGTGCCCAGCGTGGCCACGGTGGACCAGGCCAGGATGCGCTTGAGGTCGCGCTCGCGCAGCGCCAGCACCATGCCCCAGGCCGCCGTCATGCTGCCGGCCAGCTTGAGCGACCAGATCCACAGCGGCCATTCGCCAAAGCCCGGGTCCAGCCGGGCCAGCAGGTAGACGCCCAGCTTGACCATGGTGGCCGAGTGCAGGTAGGCCGACACCGGCGTGGGCGCGGCCATGGCATTGGGCAGCCAGAAATGGAACGGGAACTGAGCGCTTTTGGTGAAGGCGCCCACCAGGATCAGCACCAGCGCGGCCGTGAGGGCTGGCGTGGTGGCCACATCGGGCAGGCGGGCCACGATCTCGCTGATGCGGGAAGTGCCCATGACCTGTGCCAGCAGGATGAAGCCCGCCAGCAGCGCCAGGCCGCCGGTGCCGGTGACCAGCAGTGCCTGCTGGGCCGACTGCCGGCTGGCCGCCTGGTGGTGGTGATACCCCACCAGCGCGAACGAGGTCAGGCTGGTCATCTCCCAGAACAGGAACAGCACAAAGAGGTTGTCGGCGGTCACGCAGCCCACCATGGCCAGCATGAACAGCGACAGCATGATCAGCAGCTTGTGCTGGTTCGGGTCACCGGCCAGATAGCCGCCGGCATACACGAACACCGCCGTGCCCACGCCGGTGATCATGAGCAGCATCAGCACCGACAGGCCGTCCACCCGGAATGCGGCTTCGATGCCGAGTGCCGGCACCCAGTCCACGCGCCAGATCCAGGGCAGGTCATGGACCAGCAGCAGCCCGACCAGCAGGCACAACGACAGCAGGGGCAGCGCCACGAAGGCGCTGCGCGCGGCCACCGAGAGGCCGGGCTGTGATGGGTCGTGGGTGATGACTGCCATGATTTAAGAAAGACTTAAGATCATAAGGCACCCCCCGGGGTTCCCGCCTGAACCCCGGCTGACACCCCTGAACCTCGGGGTGCCGGTGGCCACTCAGCCGCCGTCGCGGTCGGCGGGATCGGACGGCAGCAGGCGCTCGGCCTTGTCCACCGGCAGCGCTTCCACTGCCTTGAGCGCGCGGCCCATGGCGCGGCTGCGCACCTCGGCGCTGTCCAGCGTGTTGAGCACGGTCTGTGTCTGGCTCTTGACCTTGGCCAGCACGTCGCCGAACTTGCCGAACTCGGTCTTGACCGCGCCCAGCACCTGCCAAACCTCGGAACTGCGCTTCTCCAGCGCCAGGGTACGGAACCCCATCTGCAGCGAATTGAGCATGGCCATGAGCGTGGTCGGCCCGGCCAGGGTGACACGGTGTTCGCGCTGCAGCTGCTCCATCAGCCCGGGACGGCGCAGCACCTCGGCATACAGACCCTCGGTGGGCAGGAACAGGATGGCGAAGTCGGTGGTGTGCGGCGGCTCCAGGTACTTGTCGGCCATGCTTTTGGCCTCCAGCCGGATGCGCTGTTCCAGCCCGCGCGCGGCCAGCTCGGCACCTTCGGCGTCGGCACGCTGCTGGGCATCGAGCAGGCGTTCGTAGTCTTCGTTGGGGAACTTGGCGTCGATCGGCAGCCAGCACGGTGCGCCGTCGTCACCGCGCCCGGGCAGGCGGATGGCGAAGTCCACCACGTTGCGGCTGCCTGGCCGGGTGGCCACCTGGGTGGCGTACTGGTCGGGCGCTAACACCTGCTCCAGCAGGGCTGCCAGCTGGGCCTCGCCGAACATGCCACGGGTCTTGACGTTGCTCAGCAGGTGCTTGAGGTCGCCCACGCCCTGGGCCAGGGTCTGCATCTCGCCCAGGCCCTTGTGCACCTGTTCCAGCCGATCGGCCACCTGCTTGAAGCTCTCCCCCAGGCGCGCCTGCAGCGTGCTCTGGAGCTTTTCGTCCACCGTGGCCCGCATCTCGTCGAGCTTGGCGGCGTTGCCCTGCTGCAGCTGGGCCAGCTGGGTCTCCAGCGTGGCCCGCACTTCGGCCAGGCGACGTGCATTCGCTTCCGACAGGTCCTGCAGCTGCTTGACCAGGGTGTCGCCCAGGGTGCCGCGCAACTGCACCAATTGCTGCGAGAAGGCGTCGATCTGGGCGTTTTGCGTGCGGGTGGCCTCTGCCCCCTGGCGCAGCAGCGCCTCCTGAAAGCTGCCCAGCGCATGGGTGAGTTCCTGCCGCTGCTCGCGCGAGGCATCGGCCAGCTCGCGCCGGAGTTCGCGTTCGGCCTGCTGGCGCGACTGCTCCAGCTCGGCCAGTCGCGATTGCAGTTGCGCGGACTGGCGCGCCAGCTCGGCCAGCGCAGCCTGCGACCGCCGGACCAGCAGCACCGTGGCCACCAGCCCGACCAGCAGCAGTCCGGCCAGCACCAGCAGCAGGCTGTCCATGCGTCAGCTCCGGGCGCCGTTGCCGATGATCTCGGCGTTCAGCGGCGTCTTCGGCTGGCCCTGGGTCAGGTAGCCGATGACGTTGTCCGCCGCCAGCATGGCCATGGCCTTGCGGGTGGCGATGGTGGCGCTGGCGATGTGGGGCGTGAGCACCACGTTGGGCACGGTGAGCAGGTCGGGGTGGACCTTGGGCTCGCCCTCGAACACATCGAGGCCGGCGGCCGCGATGCGGCGCTCGCGCAAGGCCACGGCCAGCGCGGCGTCGTCCACGATGCCGCCGCGCGCAATGTTGATCAGCGTGGCGGTGGGCTTCATCTGCGCGATCTCGGCCGCACCGATGGCATGGTGCGACGACGCGCTGTACGGCAGCACCAGGATCAGGTGGTCCGCCTGCGCCAGCAGCGTGGCCTTGTCCACGTAGCTGGCCTTGCACTCGGCTTCCAGTGCGGCGTCCAGGCGCGAGCGGTTGTGATAGATCACCTTCATGCCGAAGCCGTGCGCGCCACGGCGGGCAATGGCCTGACCGATGCGGCCCATGCCCAGGATGCCCAGCGTGCTGCCGTGCACCTCGGCACCGGCAAACATGTCCAGGCTCCACTTGTTCCACAGGCCGGCGCGCAGGAAATGCTCGCTCTCGGTCACGCGGCGGGCGGTGGCCATGACCAGGGCAAAGCCGAAGTCGGCGGTGGTCTCGGTCAGCACGTCGGGCGTGTTGGTGGCCAGCACGCCGGCAGCACTCATGGCCGGCACGTCGAAGTTGTTGAAGCCCACGGCGATGTTGGCCGCGATCTTCAGCTGCGGGCAGGCCGCCAGCAGCGCGGCGTCCACGCGCTCGCTGCCGGTGGTGAGTGCGCCCTGCTTGCCCTGCAGCCGGGCGATCAGCTCGGCCGGCGGCAGCACCTCGTCGGACTCGTTCATCTCCACCTCGAAGTGCTGACCGAGGTGGGCCACCACGTCGGGGAACACCTTGCGGGCGATGAAGATGGCCGGTTTCTGGCTCATGGGTGGATCTCCTTGAATGTTGTGGGTGAGCAGCGGGTGAAAGGCGATCGGGCGGTCAGACGAACCAGATCCAGGTCATGACGGCAAACAGCGGCAGCAGGATGCCGCACGACCAGACCATGTAGCCGAAGAAGCTGGGCATCTTCACGCCCCGGTCTTCGGCAATCGCCTTGACCATCAGGTTGGGCGCATTGCCGATGTAGGTGTTGGCCCCCATGAACACCGCACCCGCCGACACCGCCACCAGCGTGGTGGCCAGCGTGGTCATGAGCACGGCCGGGTCACCACCGGCGGTGTTGAAGAACACCAGGTAGGTGGGCGCGTTGTCCAGGAAGGAGCTGAGCGCTCCGGTGGCCCAGAAATACATGGCCGGATCGGGCGTGCCGTCGGCACGGGTGACCGCACTCACGATGGCACCGAACGGGCCCTGCGCGCCGGCCTTGAGCATGGCGATCACCGGGATGATGGTGAGGAAGATGGCGGCAAACAGCTTGGCCACCTCCAGCATCGGACCCCAGCCGAACTGGTTGCCCTCGTGAGCGCTCTTCGGGGTGATGCTCAGCGAGATGAGCGTGATGAGGATCAGGCCCACATCGCGAACGATGCCGGGCAGCCCCACCTCGGTACCGGCGATGTTGAAGGCCACCGGGGACTTCCACAGACCGCTGAGCAGCACCAGGCCCACAACGCCGCCGAGCAGCGCGAAGTTCACGCCTCCTTCGAAACCCAGGCGGGTGGTGTCCGGGGTGGGATCGACCGGGCGGATCTCTTCACGGCGGTGGTACAGGAACCAGTCGATGGCATAGAACAGCGCCAGCAGGCAGCCCACCATGAACAGCGTCTGCCCCCACAGGTGGGTCACGGTCCAGAAGAAGTCCACGCCCTTGAGGAAGCCCAGGAACAGCGGCGGATCGCCCAGCGGGGTGAGCGCGCCACCGGCGTTGGAGACGATGAAGATGAAGAACACCACCACATGCACCTGGTGCTTGCGGTTGTCGTTGGCGCGGATGAGGGGCCGGATCAGCAGCATCGAGGCACCGGTGGTGCCCATGAAGCTGGCCAGCAGCGCACCGGTGGCCAGCAGCCCTGTGTTCAGGCCCGGGCTGCCGTGCAGGTTGCCCTTGACGAAGATGCCACCGGCCACGGTGAACAGCGCCGTCAGCAGGATGATGAAGGGGATGTACTCGGCCAGCGCCGCGTGAACCACGGCAGCACCGGCCGCCGGGAAACCGAAGGTCAGTGCGAACGGCACCAGGAAGGCCAGGCCCCAGGCGGCTGCCACCTTGCCGAAGTGGTGATGCCAGAACATCGGCGCCAGCAGCGGCAGCAGCGCAATCGACAGCAGCACGCCGGCAAAGGGCACGCCCCACAACACCGACAGCTGGGAACCGTCGAGGTCGGCGGCAAACGACACGGCCGGCAACAGCCAGCCCGCCAGCAGGGCTGGCCACCATTTCTTGTTCATCGTCGGACTCCTCCGTGTCCTGCTTTGTAGGGGCTCAGACGGCCAGCAGGTCCACCTCGAACAGCAGCGTGGCGTTGGGCGGGATCACGCCGCCGGCGCCGCGGGCACCGTAGCCCAGCGATGCCGGGATCACCAGGCGACGGGTACCGCCGACCTTCATGCCCTGCACGCCTTCGTCCCAGCCCTTGATCACGTGGCCGGCGCCCAGCGGGAATTCGAAGGGCTGGCCCCGGTCCTTGCTGGAGTCGAACTTGCGGCCTTGCTGGCCGTCGTTGTAGAGCCAGCCGGTGTAGTGCACCTGCACCGGGCGGCCGGCACGGGCCTCCTCGCCCTGGCCGACCACGGTGTCTTCGTATTGCAGGCCGCTGGCGGTGGTGATCATGGTCATCAAGAACTCCTGAATGGAAAGGGGGGCTGGCTCAGAGCCAGGTGGTGAAGGAAGCCACGGTCTCGCGCGGCGTGTGGAAGCCGTTGACCGGATCGGCCGGGTCGGCAAAGCCCAGGGCCATGCCGCAGACCAGCATCTCGTTGTCGGCCGCGCCGATGTGCGGCAGGATGATCTTTGCAAAGCCGTTCCAGGCGGCCTGCGGGCAGGTGTGCAGCCCCTGGCCCCGTGCGGCCACCATGATGTTCTGCAGGAACATGCCGTAGTCCACCAGCGAACCGCGGCCCATCACCTTGTCGAGCGTGAACATCAGGCCCACCGGTGCGTCGAAGAAGCGGAAGTTGCGCTGGTGCTGATGGTGCATCTTGTCCTTGTCGCCCTTGCCGATGCCCAGCAGGCCGTACAGGCCCCAGCCGTTCTCGCGGCGGCGATCGATATAGGGGCTGACCCATTTCTCGGGGTAGTAGTCGTATTCCTCGCGGTACTGCTCGGCCAGCGAGGGGTCGGCGCGCAGCGCGTCGTGGGCGGCACACACCTTGTCCACCAGGCTGTCGCGGCTGGCGCCCTGCAGCACGTAAACCTTCCAGGGCTGGGTGTTGGTGCCCGACGGCGCCCGGCTGGCCACCTGCAGGATGTGCTCGATGGTGGCGCGCGGCACGGCCTGGGGCAGGAAGGCGCGGGCCGACATGCGGCTGGTGATGGCCGCATCGACGCTGGCGGCATCGATGGTGGCGGTGGACACAGAGGTCATCGCAGGGTCTCCAGGGTGGTTTTCAGTTGGTCCGGCAGCGGCACCGGGCGGCGCGTCTGGCGGTCCACATACACATGCACGAAATGGCCGCAGGCCGCGCACAGGTCCTCGCCCTCGGCGAACAGCCCGACCTCGTAGCGCACGCTGGAGGTGCCCAGGTGGGCCACGCGCAACCCGGCCCACACGGTCTGCGGGAAGGCCAGCGGGGCGAAGTAGTTGCACTGGGTCTCGATCACCAGGCCGATCACCTCGCCCTGGTGGATGTCGAGCGCGCCGGCCTCGATCAGGTGGGCGTTCACGGCCGTGTCGAACCAGCTGTAGTACACGACATTGTTGACGTGTCCATAGACATCGTTGTCGGCCCAGCGGGTGCCGATGGCCCGGAAGGCGCGGTAGTGGCTGCGCGGCAGGGCCTGTGGACGCGGGGACGGGCTGGACGACATGGGGCGCGATTGTGCCAGCGCCGGCATCAGGCCACTGTCACCGCTGGCGCGGACCGCCGGACATGCCGCTGGTGGTATTCGTTGGCCACCCGGTAGCTGTTGACCTGCACCTGCACCGTGACCTCCAGGTCGTGGCCATAGCCGCCGCCCATGGCCATCACCAGCGGCAAGCGTCGCTGCCAGGCCCAGTCCATGACGCGGCGGTCGCGCGCCTCCAGTCCATCGAACGACACCTTGAGCCGGCCCAGCCGGTCGCCCTCGTGCGGGTCGGCCCCGGCCAGGTAGAGCACCAGACCGGGTTCGAAGCGGTGCGCGAGTTCGTCCAGGGCGCGATCGACCGCATCCAGGTATTCGGCATCGGCACAGCCATCGGGCAGCTCCACGTCCAGGTCGCTCGGCTCCTTGCGGAACGGAAAATTGCGGGCACCGTGCAGCGACAGGGTGAAGACCGACGGGTCGCTGGCGAAGATGCGGGCGGTGCCGTTGCCCTGGTGCACGTCCAGATCCACGATGGCCACCCGCAGGGGCGCCCTGCCCCGCTGCCGGGCATGCTCGGCCTGCATCAGTCGGGCGGCCACGGCAAAGTCGTTGAAGACGCAGAAGCCGCCGCCCTTGTCGGCATAGGCATGGTGGGTGCCGCCGGCCAGGTTGGCCGCCACGCCGCCATGAGCCATCACCTCCCGCGCGGCTTGCAAGGTGGCGCCGACGGAACGCCGCGCCCGTTCGGCCATGGCCGGACTCCAGGGAAAGCCGATCTCGCGCTGCAGGGCCGGCGCCAGCGTGCCGTTGGCGATGGCGTCGATGTAGGCCGGGGTGTGCACCAGGGCCAGCTCACCGTCGGTGGCGGGCAGGGCCTCGTGCATCCGGATCTGCGGCAGCTCCTGGGCCAGCCGCTCGCGCAGCCGGGCGTACTTGGCCATGGGGAACCGATGCCCCGGGGGCAGCGGCAGGACGAAATGGTCGGCGTAAAAGGCATGCACCGACGGATTGTCGGGCGGGGCTTCCAACGTCCGCACGGGCTCGGATTTAGGCAAGCCTCTCAAAAATGGTGCGATGCAGCAAAAAGTGCTTGCAGACCGCTGGCCCTGCCCCTATCATCCGAACCATGTTGCAGCGCAGCAAAACGGAAACAGCCCACACGGCTCGCCCGGCAGCCTTCAACAGATCCTTGTCAACCACCCACCCAGGAGCCTGAACATGCTGACCGCCGAACAAATCGTTGCCGCCCAGAAAGCCCATCTCGAGACCCTTTTCGGTCTGACCCACAAAGCCTTCGAAGGCGTTGAAAAGCTGGTCGAACTGAACGTGCAGGCCACCAAGGCCGCACTGACCGAATCCGCCTCCAACGCCCAGGCGCTGCTGAGCGTGAAGGACGCCCAGGAACTGCTGTCCCTGCAAGCCAGCCTGATGCAGCCCCTGGCCGAGAAGACCGTGGCCTACAGCCGTCACCTCTACGACATCGCCGCCGGTACCGGCGCCGAGTTCTCCAAGGCCGCTGAAGCCACCGCCGCCGACACCCAGAAGAAGATCCTGGCCGTCGTCGACAACGCTGCCAAGAACGCCCCCGCCGGTTCCGAGACCGCCGTGGCCGTGATGAAGAGCGCCGTCTCTGCCGCCAACAACGCCATGGAATCGGTCCAGAAGGCCGTGAAGCAGGCCACCGAAATGGCCGAAGCCAACTTCAACACCGTGACCGCCACCGCCGTCAACGCCAGCAAGACCGCTGCCCGCAAGCGCTGATCGACCCGCTGATCAGCCGGGTAAACGGGCCGCTGATCGGGGGATCGCCCCGATCCCGGCCCGTTGATACTTGAATCGTGCTTCATCAACCCCAGTTTCTGGTTGTCTCCTCGGGTCACTGATGGAAACGGTTTCACGGGACCCTTTCAAAGCCCTCACCCAACGGTGAGGGCTTTTTTTATGTCCCGGCGTCGGGTCAGCGGGGCCGCAGCCGGGCCAGCTGGGCCTGCAGCTGCGGCAGGGCCGCCTTCATGGCGGCACGGCCCGCTTCAATGGACCGCTTGCGGGCGGCGAAGTCGGCGCTGCCGACCCCCTTGAGGGCAGGACGCACCACCACGTCCGCATCGGCCAGCTCGTGGCGGTTGATGCTCTGGCCCATGATGGCGAAGGTCTGCAGCAGCACCTCCAGGCTGCCGTCGGCCCGGTTGCCGTCGGGCGCGCTGGAGATGTCGATGGCCAGCACGACCTCGGCGCCCATGTCACGGGCCTGCCGCACCGGTACCGGCGCCACCAGGCCACCATCCACATACTCCCGGCCGGCAATCGGCACCGGCGAGAACACGCCCGGCACTGCACTGGATGCCCGCACCGCCTGCGCCGTGTCGCCCCGGCGGAACACGATGCCCTGACCGTTGGAGAGGTCGGTGGCCAGCACACCCAGCGGGATCTGCATCTGCTCGATCAGCTTGCCGTTGACCGCCTTGCGCACATAGCGGCTCAAGGCCTCGCCGCGCAGCATGCCCCGCCCCAGAAATGGCAGGGTCCAGTCGGTCAGGGTGGCCTCTTCCATGGCGATGGCGGCCCGTTCCAGCTCCACCGCGTTCATGCCGCTGGCGTACAAGGCCGCCACCAGGCTGCCGGCCGAGGTGCCCACCACCAGATCCGGCCGGATGCCGTTCTGCTCCAGCACCTGGATCACGCCGACATGGGCAAAGCCCCGGGCAGCACCACCGCCGAGGGCCAGGCCCAGCCGGGGTGGTCGCTGGGCCACCACCGGCGGCGGCAGGACCGGATCGACAGCAGGGGGCGTCGGGGCTTCGGTGGACTGACCCACGACCGGCGGCACGGTCACGTCCGGCCGGACCGCCACGCTGGAACAGCCGGCCAGCAGCGCGGCCATCAGGACGGCCAGCCAGGAAGCCCTGATGCTCAGAAAGCTATTAAGAACAATTCGCGTTTGTGTTAGCATGACCATCATTCTGCCGCAGTGCAGCACCGTTCAATCCCCACCCTGTCCCAACCCCAGCCCTGAGCTCTCATGAAACTCCGTCTTTCTGCCTTTGCCCTCACCCTGGCCGCCAGCACCGCCCTGCCCGCCCTGGCGCAGGACAAGGTGCTCAACATCTACTCGGCCCGCCACTACCAGACCGATGAGGTGATGTACGACACCTTCACCAAGACCACCGGCATCAAGATCAACCGGGTGGACGCCGACGACGCCGGGATTGTGGCGCGCCTGCGTGCCGAGGGCGCCGCCTCGCCGGCCGACGTGGTGCTGCTGGTGGACGCCGCCCGCATGGCGGCTGCCGATGCCCAGGGCCTGTTCCAGCCCATCAAGTCGGCCAAACTCGATGCGGCCATTCCCGCTAACCTGCGCGCTGCCCCCACCGCCGACGGCGTGACCTGGACCGGCTTCTCCACCCGCGCCCGCGTCGTCGTGTACGACCCGATCCGCGTGAAGGCCGCCGACGTGGCCACCTACGAGCAGCTGGCCGACCCCAAGCTCAAGGGCATGCTCTGCACCCGCTCCGGCTCGCACCCCTACAACCTGTCGCTGTTCTCGACCGTGGTGGAGCGCCTGGGCGACCAGAAGGGCGAAGCCTGGCTCAAGGGCATGGTGGACAACATGGCGCGCGCGCCCAAGGGTGGCGACACCGACCAGATCCGTGCGGTGGCCTCCGGCGAATGCGGCGTGGCCATCACCAACACCTATTACCTGGCCCGCCTGATCAAGTCGAACAAGCCGGAAGACCGCGCTGTGGTCGAGCGGGTGCGAGTGGTGTTCCCCAACCAGGGCACCACCGGCACCCACGTCAACATCGCCGGCGCGGCCGTGGCCAAGCATGCCAAGAACCGCGACGCAGCCGTCCAGTTCATGGAGTTCCTGGCCAGCCCGTTCGCCCAGGAATACTTTGCCAACGGCAACAACGAGTTCGCCGCCGCCAAGGGCGTGAAGGTGGACAACGCCGCGCTCAAGACCATGGGTGGCGACAACTTCAAGGCCGAGAACGTGCCGCTGGCGGCCGTGGCGAAGAACATGACCAAGGTGCAGCAGATGCTGGACCGGGTCGGCTTCAAGTGATCAGGTCCTGCTGACCCCCTCATGAAACCCGCCGCTGGCGGGTTTTTTGTGGGCCATAATTGACGTTTACGTCAACGTCAATCCGCGCAGCGGCGCGGCATCCACCCGAGGAGCACCCCATGGAGATTCAAGGCAAGGTTTTCATCGTCACCGGCGGCGCGTCGGGTCTGGGCGAGGGCACGGCCCGCATGCTGGCCGCAGCCGGCGGCAAGGTCGTCATTGCCGACATGCAGGTCGAGAAGGGTGAGGCCGTGGCCCGCGAGATCGGCGGCGCCTTCGTCAAGTGCGACGTGAGCCAGGAGGCCGACGGCCAGGCCGTGGTGGCCAAGGCCACCTCCATGGGCAAGCTCATGGGCCTGATCAACTGCGCCGGCATCGCCCCGGCAGAGAAGACCGTGGGCAAGAACGGCGCCCACTCGCTGGCCGTCTACACCAAGACCATCATGGTCAACCTGGTGGGCAGCTTCAACATGATCCGCCTGGCCGCCGATGCGATGTGCAAGAACGATCCCGAGCCCACCGGCGAGCGCGGCGTGATGATCAGCACCGCCAGCGTGGCGGCCTACGACGGCCAGATCGGTCAGGCCGCCTATGCAGCCTCCAAAGGCGGCGTGGTCGGCATGACGCTGCCGATCGCCCGCGACCTATCGCGCAACGGCATCCGCAACATGACGATTGCCCCCGGCATCTTCGGCACCCCCATGCTGTTCGGCATGCCGCAGGAAGTGCAGGACGCGCTGGCCGCCAGCGTGCCCTTCCCCAGCCGCCTGGGCACCCCGGCCGATTACGCCAAGCTGGCCCGGCACATCATCGAGAACGACATGCTCAACGGCGAGGTGATCCGCCTTGATGGCGCCATCCGCCTGGCCCCGCGCTGAGCTCGGGTGTTGCGGCCGCCGGTTGATGCGGCGGCCGGCCCCATGCAGACTCGGGCGATGACGGCCCGATCGACTCCCCAGCCTTCCCCTGTGCCCGGCCCACGCCGGGCTGCCGCGATGGCAGTGCTGGCGACGGCCTTGCTGGCGGCCTGCGCCGCCGGCCCGTCCGCCCCACCGACGGGTCCGGCCTCGCCTGTTTCACCCTCTTCACCCTCCCCCGCGCCAGCAGCGGCCGCACCGGTCATGCCCGAGGCGGCCTCCGGCTTCACGGCACGCACCGGCACAAGCCACACCCGACAGGCCGTGGCGGCGGCCCACCCGCTGGCCGCACAGGCCGGGCTGGACGCCCTGCGGGCGGGCGGCAGCGCGGTCGATGCCGCCATCGCGGTGCAGCTGGTGCTGGGCCTGGTGGAACCCCAATCCAGCGGCATCGGCGGCGGCGCCTTCCTGCTGCATTTCGACGGGCGCCGCGTGGTGGCCTATGACGGGCGCGAGACTGCGCCCGCTGCCGCTACCGAGCGACTGTTCCTGGACGACGCCGGGCAGCCCCTGCCCTACCCGCAGGCCGTGGTCAGCGGCCGTGCCGTGGGCGTGCCGGGCGCGGTGGCCGTGCTGGCACTGGCCCACCGCGACAATGGCCACCTGCCGTGGGTGCAGCTGTTCGAGCCGGCCATCCGGCTGGCCCGGGAAGGGTTCCCGGTGAGTGCCCGGCTGCATACCCTGCTGTCGAACGATCCGGCATTGCGCAACGACCCGGTTGCCCGGGCCTACTTCTACCGGCCCGACGGATCGCCCCACCCGGTGGGTCATCGGCTGCGCAACCCCGAATACGCCGAGGTGCTGAGGCAGATCGCCCTGCTGGGGCCCCGCGCGCTGCAGGACGGCCCGGTGGCCCGCGCCATCGTGGCGGCGGTTCAGCGCGAGCCCCTGCCCGGCGGCCTGACCCTGAGCGACCTGCGCAGCTACCAGCCGATGCGGCGCCCTCCGCTGTGCCACCGGCACCAGGCCAGCGGGCGCGAGCTGCGCATCTGCGGTTTTCCGCCGCCGAGCTCGGGCGGTCTGGCCGTGGGCCAGACCCTGGGCTTGCTGGCCCGCACACCGGCCGGCGGCTGGCCGCTGCAGGACGGGCTGCCCGGTGCCGAGTGGCTGCACTTCTTCAACGAAGCCTCTCGGCTGGCCATGGCCGACCGGGCGCAGTACGTGGCCGACCCCGACTTCGTGCCCGCCCCGGCCGGCCGCTGGGGCAGCCTGCTCGATGCCGACTATCTGGACCAGCGCGCCCGCCTGATCGGCCCGCAGCGTGCTCCGCAGGTAGGCCCTGGCCGGCCGGGCCAGACCACGCTGAGCTGGGCGCCCATGCCCGAGCAGCCGGAATGGGGCACCAGCCATGTCAGCGTGGTGGATGCGCGCGGCCGCATGGTGGCCATGACCACCACGGTGGAGGCCGCATTCGGCAGCCGCCGCATGGTGACCACCAACCCGTCGCGGCCGGGCGGCTTCCTGCTCAACAACGAGCTCACCGATTTCAGCTTCAGCCCGCGCGACGCGCAGGGCCTGCCGGTGGCCAACCGTGTGGAACCGGGCAAACGGCCGCGTTCGTCGATGTCGCCCACGCTGGTGTTCGATGCTCGCACCGCCGAACCCCTGATGACCACCGGCAGCGCGGGCGGCCCCTTCATCATTCATTACACCGCCAAGATGCTGCATGGCGTGCTGCAGTGGGGCCTGCACCCGCAGGCGGCAGCCGACCTGCCCAACTTCGGCACGCTGGGCGGACCGCTGCTGCTGGAGCCCGACCGCTTTTCTGCCACTACGCTGGACACGCTGCGCCAGCGGGGACACACGGTGCAGCAGACCGACCTCACCAGCGGTTCGCAGGCGCTGGTGCAGCGCGAAGGCCGCTGGCTGGGCGGCGCCGACCCGCGCCGCGAGGGCGAAGTCAGGGGGGACTGATCAGACGTCGATGGCCGCGGCCGATCCGGCCTGCTTGCGCAGCTCGAACTTCTGGATCTTGCCGGTGCTGGTCTTGGGCAGTTCGCCGAACACCACCGCACGCGGCACCTTGAAGCCGGCCAGGTGCTGCTTGCAGTGGGCCACGATGTCTTCGGGGCGGGTGGTCGCGCCGGCCTTGAGCTCCACGAAAGCACAAGGGGTCTCGCCCCACTTGAGGTCGGGCCGGGCCACGACGGCGGCGGCCAGCACGTCGGGGTGGCGGTAGAGCACGTCCTCGACCTCGATGGACGAAATGTTCTCGCCACCGCTGATGATGATGTCCTTGCTGCGGTCCTTGATCTTGAAATAGCCGTCGCCGTACTGCACTGCCAGGTCGCCGCTGTGGAACCAGCCACCGGCAAAGGCCTCGGCCGTGGCCTTGGGGTTCTTGAGGTAACCCTTCATGGCGATGTTGCCCTTGAACATGATCTCGCCCATGGTCTCGCCGTCCTGGGGCACCGGCTGCAGGGTCTGCGGGTCGAGCACCCGCACGTCGCGCTGCAGGTGGTAGCGCACGCCCTGGCGGGCGTTGAGGCGGGCGCGCTCGCCGATGTCCAGCGCGTCCCAGGCTTCGTGCTTGGCGCACACCGTGGCCGGGCCGTACACCTCGGTCAGGCCGTACACATGGGTCAGGTCGAAGCCCATCTGCTCCATGCCCTCGATCATGGACGCTGGCGGCGCGGCGCCCGCCACCATGGCCTTCACCCCGGCGGGCACACCGGCCTTCATGGCGGCCGGTGCGTTGACCAGCAGCCCGTGCACGATGGGCGCGCCGCAGTAGTGCGTGACACCGTGCTGCCGGATGGCATCGAAGATGGCCTGGGCCTCGACCTTGCGCAGGCACACGTTCACGCCGGCCCGGGCCGCCACCGTCCAGGGAAAGCACCAGCCGTTGCAATGGAACATGGGCAGCGTCCAGAGGTAGACCGCGTGCTTGGGCATGTCCCACTCCAGCACATTGGAGATGGCGTTGATGGCCGCACCCCGGTGGTGGTAGACCACGCCCTTGGGGTTGCCGGTGGTGCCGCTGGTGTAGTTCAGGCAGATCGCGTCCCACTCGTCTGCGGGCAGCTGCCACGCAAAGCCGGCATCGCCGCCGGCCAGAAACACCTCGTAGGTGGTGCTGCCGACGGGGCCATGACCGCCAGCAAACAGCTCGTCCTGCACGTCGATGACCAGCAGCGGCCGGGTCGACTGGCGCAGCGCCAGGGCCTTGGCCATGGTGCCGCTGAACTCGGGATCGACGATGACCACCTTGGCCTCGCCGTGGTCGAGCATGAAGGCGATGGTTTCGGGGTCGAGCCGGGTGTTCAGCGCGTTGAGCACTGCACCGGCCATGGGCACGCCGAAGTGCGCCTCCACCATGGGCGGGGTGTTGGGCAGCATGACCGCCACCGTGTCGTTTTTGCCTACGCCGGCCCGCTGCAGGGCGCTGGCCAGCTGGCGGCAGCGGACGTAAGTCTGGCCCCAGGTCTGGCGCAGGCTGCCGTGGACGATGGCCAGCCGGTCCGGGTAGACCTCGGCGGTCCGCTCGATGAAGCTCAGCGGCGACAGCGGCGCGAAGTTGGCCTCGTTGCGCGGCAGGTCCTGATCAAAGATGCTGGGGGCGGCGGTCGGCTGGGTCACGGTCGTGTCTCCGGATATCGTTGGAATGACAGGTCGGCCCGCAGGGGCTTGCGCGAGAATACCCCGGTGGCCATTCCTCAAACTTTCATCCAGGAGCTGCTGAACCGGGTCGATGTGGTCGACGTGGTGGGGCGGTACGTCCAGCTGAAGAAGGGTGGCGCCAACCTGATGGGACTGTGCCCGTTCCACGGCGAAAAATCGCCGTCGTTCAGCGTCAGCCCGTCCAAACAGTTCTACCACTGCTTTGGCTGCGGGGCCAACGGGAATGCCATCGGCTTCCTCATGGAACATGCCGGCATGAGCTTCATCGAGGCGGTGAAAGACCTGGCCCAGCAGGTGGGCCTGCAGGTGCCGCAGGACGAGGCCTCGCCCCAGGATCGTGAACGTGCCGCCCAGGAGCGCCAGAAGCAGGCCACCCTGACCAGCGTGCTGGAGAAGGCCGCCCAGGCCTACCAGAAGGACCTGCGCGGCGCCCAGCGCGCCATCGACTACCTCAAGGGCCGGGGCCTGTCGGGCCAGATCGCCAAGACCTTCGGCCTGGGCTACGCCCCCGAGGGCTGGAGGCACCTGGCCAGCGTCTTCCCCGACTACCAGGAACCACTGCTGGTGGAGTCCGGCCTGGTCATCGAACACGCCGACGAGAAGGATGCGGCCGGCCAGGCGAAGCGCTACGACCGCTTCCGCGACCGCATCATGTTCCCCATCCGCAACGTCAAAGGCGAGTGCATCGGCTTTGGCGGGCGTGTGCTCGACAAGGGGGAGCCCAAGTACCTCAACTCGCCGGAGACCCCGGTGTTCAGCAAGGGCCGGGAGCTGTATGGCCTGTTCGAGGCACGCACCGCCATCCGCAATGCCGGTTACGCCCTGGTCACCGAGGGCTACATGGACGTGGTGGCCCTGGCCCAGCTCGGTTTTGCCAACGCGGTGGCCACCCTGGGCACCGCCTGCACCGCCGACCACGTTCAGAAGCTGTTCCGCTTCACCGACGCGGTGGTCTTCAGCTTCGACGGCGACGCCGCCGGCCGCCGCGCCGCCCGCAAGGCACTCGATGCCGCCCTGCCCCTGGCCACCGACCTGCGCAGCGTGAAGTTCCTGTTCCTGCCCACCGAGCACGACCCCGACAGCTTCATCCGTGAGCACGGCACCGAGGCCTTTGCCGGCCGGGTCAAGGACGCGGTGCCGCTCTCCCGCTTCCTGCTGGAGTCGGCCTCGGCCGACTGCGATCTGGCCACCGCCGAAGGCCGTGCCCGACTGGCCAGCCAGGCCCGGCCGCTGTGGACCGCCCTGCCCGATGGGGCGCTGAAGCGCCAGCTGATCGGCGAGATTGCCGACGCGGTTGCCCTGGACAGTCAGGACCTGCTGCAGCTCTGGCAGGCGCCGGTGCGCGGCGCCGCCCGCAGCGACGCCCCCCGCCCCCGGGCGCCGGCGCGCGACGGCAGCCGCCACGAAGCCCCGGCCCACCGGCCCAGCAGCCAGGGCTACGGCAGTGCGCCCCGCCCGGCTGCGCGGCGGCTGCCCGGGCAGCGGCGCGGCATTGCCAGTCGGGCCGACCGGGCCGTGGGCCTGCTGCTGGCCAACGCCCATGCCTGGGACACCCTGTCGGCCGACGACCACCACCGGCTGGGCCTGCTCGATGCGCCGCACGGCCCGGTGTTCGCCTGGCTGGAGAGCCAGCTGCACGAGAACGGGCCGCAACCCTGGGCCGCCCTGCGCGAAGCCCTGCGCGGCCATGAACACGAAGCCTATGTCTGCGCCCAGGTGGAACAGGCCACCGCCGGCAACGATGCCCAGGCCGAACTGGCCGAACTGGCCGGGGTGATGCAGCTGCTGCGCCGCGACTTCCTGGAAGCCGAAGCCCGCACCCTGGCCGACCGGGTGGCGGCCGGGGACACCGCCGCGCTGGAGGAATACCGTCGCGTGAATGCACAGCTGCAGGCCCTGATGGGGGCCGCGCCGGTATAATCCAAGACTTGCACCGCAAGCGCGACAGCAGCACCTCCGGCAACGGCCTGGCCCCCTGAACGGGGCTGCATGGAAGACCCTCCTGGCCAACCGGGCGCCCCACGGGCCCCGGCACTCCCCGCAAGGACTGCACACCAAATGTTCGCCCCACCAGCTTGCAGGTCCGTCACCGCCGGCTCATGCCGGATCCGTGGTCGGGCCGTGTTTCCAGCCCATTCCTGACGAGTCCGCACCTGCGGCCCCGCCGGCGTTTGAGGTCCGTGTCTGCCGGTTCCTGTTGACGTTTTTTGAGGTGTCCATGCCCGCGAAGAAGTCGAGTGCGCCCGTTGTCGCCAGCCCCAAACCTGCCCGCAAGGCCGCTGCTGCGGCAGCCCCGGCGCCCGCGCCGAAGAAAGCATCTGCCGTGACGACGAAACCTCCTGCCAAGGCTGCGGCCAAAGCCGCTCCCGCCAAGACCACCAAAGCCGCCAAGGCCAAGTCCGAGGTGGTGGAAGACACCCTGCTGGAAGAAGCGGCGGCGCCCGCTGCCAAGAAGAAGCCCGGCCGCCCGGCCAAGGCCGCAGCACCGGCCGCCGACAAGCCGGCCGCCAAGCGGGGCCGCAAGCCCAAGGCAGCCGCCAAGGAGGCGAGCGATCTGGACGACGCCGACCTGAGCGACATCGAGGACGATCTGGCCGAGGAAGTGGTCGAGGAAGTCAGCACCGGCGACGCCCAGCCGACCGAAAAGGCCAAGCCGCTGCGCATGAAGATCAGCAAGGCCAAGGAGCGCGCGCTGATGAAGGAATTCGGCCTGGACGAGACCGTCCTGTCCGAAGAGGAAGCCCGCAGCCGCCGCGAACGCCTCAAGACCCTGATCAAGCTGGGCAAGACCCGCGGTTACCTGACCCATGGCGAGATCAACGACCACCTGCCCGACAAGCTGGTCGAGGCCGAGACCCTGGAAGTGGTGGTCTCGCTGCTCAACGACATGGGTGTGGCCGTCTACGAGCAGACGCCTGACGCCGAGACCCTGCTGCTGAACAACACCGGCCCGACAGCCGCCACCGAGGAAGAAGCCGAAGAGGAAGCCGAAGCCGCCCTGTCCACCGTGGACAGCGAATTCGGCCGCACGACCGACCCGGTGCGCATGTACATGCGCGAGATGGGCACGGTCGAGCTGCTGACCCGCGAGGGCGAGATCGAGATCGCCAAGCGCATCGAAGGCGGCCTCAACGACATGATGGCCGCCATCAGCGAGAGCCCGGCCACCATCGCCGAGATCCTCACCATGGCCGAGGAGATCCGCGAGGGCAAGGTCGTCATCTCCACCGTGGTGGACGGCTTTGCCGATGCCGACGAGGCCGACGACTACGTGGCCGAGGAAGACTTCGACGACTACGACGAGGCCGACGACGACGACGGCAAGGGCGGCTCCAAGGCCCTGACCCGCAAGCTGGAAGAACTCAAGCGCGAGGCGCTGGAGCGCTTCGACGCCATGCGCGCCCTGTTCGAGAAGCTGCACAAGATCTACGACAAGGAAGGCTACGGCAGCGCCAGCTACATCAAGACGCAACAGGCCCTGACCGAGAAGCTGATGACCATCCGCTTCACCGCCAAGGCCATCGAGAAGCTGTGCAGCACGCTGCGCGCCCAGGTCGATGAAGTGCGCAAGAAGGAACGCGAGCTGCGCCGCATCATCGTGGACAAGTGCGGCATGCCGCAGGAGAAGTTCATCGCCGACTTCCCCGACAACCTGCTCAACCTGAAGTGGGTGGAGAAGCAGGCGGCGGCCGGCAAGCCCTGGAGCACGGTGCTGGAGCGCAACATCCCGCCGGTGCAGGAACTGCAGAAGGGCCTGATCGAGATCCAGAACAGCGTGGTCGTGCCCCTGGCCCACCTCAAGGACATCCACAAGCGGATGAACCAGGGCGAGTCCACCTCGCGCGATGCCAAGAAGGAAATGATCGAGGCCAACCTGCGACTGGTGATCTCGATCGCGAAGAAGTACACCAACCGCGGTCTGCAGTTCCTGGACCTGATCCAGGAGGGCAACATCGGTCTGATGAAGGCGGTGGACAAGTTCGAATACCGCCGCGGCTACAAATTCTCGACCTACGCCACCTGGTGGATCCGCCAAGCCATCACCCGCTCGATCGCCGACCAGGCCCGCACCATCCGCATCCCGGTGCACATGATCGAGACCATCAACAAGATGAACCGCATCAGCCGCCAGCACCTGCAGGAGTTCGGCTTCGAGCCCGATGCGTCCATCCTGGCCGAGAAGATGGAGATGCCCGAGGACAAGATCCGCAAGATCATGAAGATCGCCAAGGAGCCGATCTCGATGGAAACCCCCATCGGCGACGACGACGATTCGCACCTGGGCGACTTCATCGAGGACCAGGCCAACACCGCCCCCATCGAGGCCGCCATGCAGGCCGGTCTGCGCGAGGTGGTCAAGGAGATCCTCGACAGCCTGACCCCGCGCGAGGCCAAGGTGCTGCGCATGCGCTTCGGCATCGAGATGTCCACCGACCACACGCTGGAAGAGGTGGGCAAGCAGTTCGACGTGACGCGCGAGCGCATCCGCCAGATCGAAAGCAAGGCGGTGCGCAAGCTCAAGCACCCCAGCCGCAGCGACAAGCTGCGCAGCTTCATCGACTCGCTCTGATCACGACCGGACCGGTCGCAGATCACAAGGGCTGTGCAGTGCACAGCCCTTTTTTCATGGCAGCGGCTCGGTGTCCACCTCGCTGCGGGCCTGCTCGCCGTAACGGTCGCCGCTGACGGCCCCGGGGCCGAAGAGTCGGTCCAGTCGGTCCAGCACGTCGGCATCCGGCACCACGGCATCGGCCCCCAGGTTGTCCAGCAGATGCTCCACCCGGGCTGTACCCGGAATGGGCAGGATGTCCGGTCCGCGCTGCAGCAGCCAGGCCAGGGCCAGCTGGGCCGGCGTGCAGCCGACCTCGCGGACCACGGCCTGGTAGCCGGTCAGCAAGGCCTGGTTGGCCTGCCAGTGCGAGCCGGCAAAGCGCGGCATGCTGCGGCGGATGTCCTTGGCATCGAAGCCGGCCGGATCGACCGGACCGGCCAGAAAGCCCCGCCCCAGCGGGCTGAAAGCCACAAAGCTCACACCCAGTTCGCGGCAGGCCTGCAGCACCGCGATCTCGGGGTTGCGGGTCCACAGCGAGTACTCGGTCTGCAACGCGGCAATGGGGTGCACTGCATGCGCCCGGCGCAGCGTGGGCGCCGACACCTCGCTCAGGCCGATGGCCCGGATCTTGCCGGCCCGAACCAGATCGGCCAGCGCACCCACGCTGTCCTCGATGGGCACCTGCCGGTCCCAGCGGTGCAGGTAGTACAGGTCGATCACATCGGTGCGCAGGCGCTGCAGGGCAGCCTCGCAGGTGGCGCGCAGGGTCTCGGGGCGGCCGTCGATGACGCGCACCAGCTGGCCGTCGCCCTTCACATCCACGCCCTGCATGCCGCATTTGCTGGCCAGGGTGAAGCGGCTGCGGTGGGCCGACAGCACCCGACCGACCGCGCGCTCGCTGGCACCGAAGCCGTACAGCGCTGCGGTGTCGAAGTGCGTCACGCCGTGGTCCAGCGCGGTCTGGAGCAGACGCTCGACCTCGGCGTCGGACACCGGCGCGCCGTAGGCGTGGCAGATGTTCATGCAGCCCAGGCCGATGGCCGAGACCTCGAATGGACCCAGCTGGCGCTGCTGCATGAGGCTCAGCCCTGCTGCGCCAGCTGCTGCTCCAGCTGGTGCAGCACCCGGTAGCAGTCGAAGACGCGGCCGACGCTGGCGTTGGGTTCGCGGCCTTCGCGGATGGCAGCAAAGAATTCGCGGTCCTGCAGTTCGATGCCGTTCATGCTCACGTCCACCTGGCTCACGTCGATCTTCTCGTCCTTGCCGGTGAACAGGTCGTCGTAACGCGCCATGTAGGTCGCGGTGTCACCGATGTAGCGGAAGAAGGTGCCCAGCGGGCCGTCGTTGTTGAAGCTCAGGGACAGCGTGCAGATGGCGCCGCTGGCGGCCTTGAGCTGGATGCTCATGTCCATGGCGATACCCAGCACGGGATGGATCGGCCCCTGCATGGCATGCGCCGCCACGATGGGGCTGTTGCACTGGTAAGCAAACAGGTCCACCGTGTGCGCGGCGTGGTGCCACAGCAGGTGGTCGGTCCAGCTGCGCGGCTGGCCCAGGGCATTGGTGTTGGTGCGGCGGAAGAAATAGGTCTGCACATCCATCTGCTGGATGTTGAACTCGCCGCGCTGGATCTTCTGGTGCACGTACTGGTGGCTGGGGTTGAAGCGGCGGGTGTGGCCGCACATGGCCACCAGACCGGTCTGCTTCTGCAGGTCCACCACGGCCTGGGCGCCGGCCAGGCTGTCGGCCAGGGGAATCTCCACCTGCACATGCTTGCCGGCCTTCAGGCAGGCCACGCTCTGCTCGGCATGCATCTGGGTGGGGGTGCACAGGATGACGGCGTCCAGCTCGGCAATCGCCAGCGACTCCGACAGCTCGGTGGTCACATGGCCCACGCCGTACTTCGCGGCCACTTCGCGGGTCTTGTCGAGCTCGCGGCCGACGAGGGAAATCACCTCCACACCCGGAATGTTCCGGATGCCGTCCAGGTGCTTGATGCCGAAGGCGCCGGCGCCGGCCAGCGCCACTTTGATGGTCTTGTCAGTCATGTCAGGTGTTCTCCAGGATCAGGTGGCCCACCGCCGTGTTGCTGGCGGGCACATGGTAGAAGCGGTGCGCCACGCGCGGCGGGCGGGCGCCAGGGCCGCCGGCCACGTCGCTCATGGCGCCACGGGCTATGAGCCACATCACCAGCTCGATGCCTTCGCTGCCGGCCTCGCGCACATAGTCGATGTGGGGCACGCTGGCCAGGCCCTCGGGGTCGGCGATCAGCCGGTCCAGGAAGGCGTTGTCGAACTCGCGGTTGATGAGGCCGGCGCGCGGCCCCTGCAGCTGGTGGCTCATGCCGCCGGTGCCCCAGATCTGCACATTCAGATCTTCATCGAAGCTCTCGATGGCGCGGCGGATGGCCTGGCCCAGCTGGAAGCAGCGCCGGCCACTGGGCACCGGGTACTGCACCACATTGACCGCGAACGGGATCACCGGGCACGGCCAGGCGCCCTGCACCGGGTCTTGCGGGCCGCACATCAGCGACAGCGGCACGGTCAGGCCATGGTCCACGTCCATGCGGTTGACGATGGTCAGGTCGAAGTCCTGCTGGATCACGCTTTGCGCGATGTGCGAGGCCAGCTCCGGATGGCCCTGCACCACCGGTACCGGGCGCGGGCCCCAGCCTTCGTCGGCGGGCTGAAAGCTGGCGGCCGTGCCGATGGCGAAGGTGGGGATGATGTCCAGGCTGAAGGCGGTGGCGTGGTCGTTGTAGACCAGGAAGATCACGTCCGGCTTCTGCTCCTTCATCCACTGCTTGCCGAAGTCGTAGCCGGCGAACACCGGCTGCCAGTAGGGTTCGTGGGTCTTGCCCAGGTCGAGCGCGGCGCCGATGGCGGGCACGTGCGAGGTATAGACCGATGCGGTGATGCGTGCCATGTTCAGGTCCTTCCCCACTTCGGGTCGCGCCCGCCGTTGATCATCATCTGTCGGTACTCGTCTTCGCTCATGCCGGTCATGGAGCCCGCCATCTGCTGAAAGCTCTTGCCGTCGGTGGCGCCGATCTTGGCCAGGAAGTAGATGTTGCCGCCCAGCGAGATGCAGCGGTTGAGGTCGCGGTCGAGCACGGCCTGCTTCTGGTCCTCGGTCATGGCCCACTCGTCGAGGTAGGCGCGCTCGTCCTTCTTGAAACGTTCGCGGTTCTCGGCCTTCATCAGGCTCATGCAGAACTGGTTGAGCCAGTAGCCCTTGCGGGATTGGTCGGCATCGAAGATGGTGGTGCCGGGCACCCCCAGATAGGGTTTGTCCAGGGCCATGTCAGACTTCCTCCGGCCAGTACAGACGCATCGGGTTGGCCACCAGCAGCTTGTGCTGCAGCTCGGCGGTGGGCGCGATGTGCGGGATGAAGTCCACCAGCAGGCCGTCGTCGGGCATGTGGTCCTTCAGGTTGGGGTGCGGCCAGTCGGTGCCCCACAGCACACGGTCGGGGAAGCTCTCGACCACGGTGCGGGCAAAGGGAACCACGTCACGGTACGCCGCCTGTTCGCCGGCCAGGGCCTTGGGGCCGGTGACGCTCAGGCGTTCGGGGCAGCTCACCTTGCTCCAGACATTGGGGTGTTCGCGCATGAACTGCAGGAACAGCGCGAACTCCGGGCCGTCCAGCGGCTTGCTCACGTCCGGTCGGCCCATGTGGTCCACCACCACCGTGG
Organism: Allobosea thiooxidans; assembly: GCA_943370825.1. Taxonomy (GTDB): domain Bacteria; phylum Pseudomonadota; class Gammaproteobacteria; order Burkholderiales; family Burkholderiaceae_C; genus Hydrogenophaga. The sequence goes on from CALRSR020000023.1 coordinate 41,928, forward strand.
TGGGCAGTGCGGTGAAGAAGTCCCACAGCTCGGGCAGGTCCTGCGCCTCGAAGTAGATGACCACATGCCAGCCCAGGGCCTTGATGCGGCCGGCGATCTCCATCAGCTCGTCCTTGGGCGTGAAGTCCACCAGCCGCTTGACGAAGTTGAAGCGCACGCCGCGCACGCCGGCATCGTGCAGGTCCTGCAGTTCGGTGTCGGTGACCGAGCGGCGCACCGTGGCCACGCCGCGCGCACGGCCATGGCTGCTGCGGCAGGCGTCCACCAGGGCGCGGTTGTCAGCGCCATGGCAGGTGGCCTGCACGATCACGTTGCGCTCGAAACCCAGCTGGTCGCGCAGGGCGAACAGCTGGGCCTTGCTGGCGTCGCAGGGCGTGTACTTGCGCTCGGGCGCGTAGGGAAACTCGGCGCCGGGGCCGAACACATGGCAGTGGGCGTCCACGCTGCCCGGCGGCAGGGCAAAGCGCGGGCGGCTGGGGCCCTGGTACCAGTCGAGCCAGCCAGGGGTCTTGGTGAATTCGCCAGTGGTGGGAAGGCTCATGGGATCAATCGATGTACTTGAGGCCGGCAGCGGCCAGGGGTTCGCGCATCTGGTACATGTCCAGGCCGAGCACGCCGCTGGCCAGCTTGGCGCGCTTCTCGCCCTCGAAGCTCTCGCGCTTGCGGGCGGCAGCCAGCGTGTCCATGGCGCGGGCAGCGGGCACGCAGACCACGCCGTCGTCGTCGGCCACGATCACGTCGCCGGGCGTGACCCACATGCCGGCGCACACCACCGGGATGTTGACCGAGCCCAGCGTGGCCTTGATGGTGCCCTTGCTGCTGATGCACTTGCTCCAGACCGGGAAGTTCATCTCCTGCAGGGTGCGCACGTCGCGCACGCCGGCATCGATGATCAGGGCCCGCGCCCCGCGCGCCTGGAAGGACGTGGCGAGCAGGTCGCCGAAATAGCCATCGGTGCATTCGGCGGTGACGGCCGCCACCACCACGTCGCCGGGGCGGATCTGTTCGGCCACCACATGCATCATCCAGTTGTCGCCGGGGTGCAGCAGCACAGTGACCGCCGTGCCGCTGACCTGGGCACCGGGGTAGATGGGGCGCATGTAGGGCTTGAGCAGGCCCACGCGGCCCATGGCCTCGTGCACCGTGGCACTGCCCAGAGCCGCCAGGCCGTCCGCCGCTTCCTGCGGGGCGCGCTGGATGTTGCGGTACACCACACCGAGTTCGTACATGGGAAGTCTCCGTTTCAATGGCCCTGGGCCTTCAGGCGCGCGTCGAGGCGGCTGAACACGCGGCGGGCGTTGTTTTCATAGATGGCGGCCTTGTCGTCGGCCGACAGGATGGTGCTGGCCTCGATGTAGCGCTTGGTGTCGTCGTAATAGTGGCCGGTGGTGGGATCGATGCCGCGCACCGCGCCGATCATCTCGGAGGCGAACAGCACGTTCTTCACCGGGATGACGGTGTTGAGCAGGTCGATGCCGGGCTGGTGGTAGACGCAGGTGTCGAAGAACACGTTGTTGAGCACATGCTCGGTCAGCAGCGGCTTCTTCATTTCCTGCGCCAGGCCCCGGAACCGGCCCCAGTGGTAGGGCACTGCGCCGCCGCCGTGGGGGATGAGGAACTTCAGCGTCGGGAAATCCTTGAACAGGTCGCCCTGGATCAGCTGCATGAAGGCGGTGGTGTCGGCGTTCAGGTAGTGCGCGCCGGTGGTGTGGAAGCAGGCGTTGCAGCTGGTGCTGACATGGATCATCGCCGGCAGGTCGTGCTCCACCATCTTCTCGTAGATGGGATACCAGTGGCGGTCGGTCAGGGGCGGGCTGGTCCAGTGGCCACCGGACGGATCGGGGTTGAGGTTGATGCCCACTGCACCGTATTCGCGCACGCATTTCTCCAGCTCGGGGATGCAGGTGGCCGGATCCACACCCGGGCTCTGCGGCAGCATGGCCACCGGCACGAAGTGCTGCGGGAACAGCTGGCTCACGCGGAAGCACAGCTCGTTGCAGATGGCAGCCCAGGTGCTGGAGACCTGGAAGTCGCCGATGTGGTGGGCCATGAAGCTGGCGCGCGGGCTGAACAGCGTGATGTCGCTGCCGCGCTCCTTCATCAGGCGCAGCTGGTTGGTCTCGATGGACTCGCGCAGCTCGTCGTCGCTGATGTTCAGGTCGGCGGCCTTGGGCATGACGGACGGGTCCTTGATGCCGGCAATCTGGGCGTTGCGCCAGTTCTCCAGCGCCTTGGGCGCCGTGGTGTAGTGACCGTGGCAGTCGATGATCATGGGAATGTCTCCGGAGGAAAGAAGGGCTCAGGCCGGGTCCATGCCGTGGCGGCGCTTGACCTCGGCGGCAGCCGTGGAATTCAGGTGATCCAGCAGACCCTGCACGCGCGGCAGGCCACCGGCGGGCAGGCCGGCGCTGAAGGTGGTGACGATGGCCACGTCGGCCGGCAGCGTGCCCGCCAGGGTGATGCCAGGCACATTCAGCATCTCGCTGAGCTGCTGGAAGCCCAGCGCCACCTGGCCCTGTGCCACCAGGGATGCCACCGGCACGCCGGGCGGGGCCTGCACCGTGCGGCGGGCCAGTTCGTCGGACAGGCCCCAGCGAGCGAACAGCGCCTGCAAGGCCACGCCGCTGGGGCCGGTGGAGTAACCGATGGTGGGTGCGGCCAGCACGGCGGCACGCAGCGCAGCCTCGTCGGTGAGGGCGGGCACCGGCTGGCCTTCGGGCACGGCCACGGCCACGGCCGAACGCACCAGATCGATGCGACCCGGGGCCAGGTGACCGGCGGCGATCAGCCGGTCGATGGCATCGCTGGCCAGGATCACCAGGTCGAAGGCTTCGCCGGCGGCCACCCTTTTCGCGGCATCCACGCCGCCGACCGATTCGATCTGCACCGGCCGACCCGTGGCCGCCGTGAACGCGGTGGTGAGTTCGGCCAGCAGGGCGCGCGTGGCCATCGAGGAAATGCCCCGGATTGGTGGGTGGTTCATGGTGGTGGGACTTTGCGGCGATTGTGTCCACCACCCCGCTGCGAGCAAAGCCAAGGGCCGCCCTAGCAGCTAGAACAAAAGCAAATAACTATGATGGGCCCATCATGGATCTGAAGCAGCTTGAATACTTTGTTCGCGTGGCCGAGCTCGGCAGCTTCACCCGCGCCGCCATTGCGCTGGATGTGGCGCAGCCCGCGCTGTCGCGCCAGGTGCGCCTGCTGGAAGTGGAACTGCGTCAGACCCTGCTGGTGCGCAACGGGCGCGGGGCCACGCCCACCGAGGCCGGCAAGCTGCTTCTCGAGCATGGCCGGGGCATCCTGCACCAGGTGGAGCGGGCGCGCGAGGAACTGGGCCGGGTGCGCGGCGCCCTGGCCGGCAGGGTGGCCATCGGCCTGCCGCCCAGCCTGGCCAAGGTACTGGCCGTGCCGCTCACCCGTGCCTTCCGCCAGCAGCTGCCGCAGGCCAGCCTGTCCATCAGCGAGGCGCTGTCGGTCACCATGCAGGAATGGTTGCTGACCGGCCGGCTGGACATCGCGGTGCTCTACAACGCCCAGCCCCTGCCCGAACTGGACCTGCACCCGCTGCACGAGGAAACCCTGTGGCTGGTGCAGCCCCGCCCGCCCGGGCTGGCCGAAGACCCGCCACCGGCGCCGGTACCGCTGGACGAGGTGGCACACATGCCGCTGGTGATCCCCAGCCGGCCCAACGCGGTGCGCATGCTGGTGGAGACCGAGATGGCCGCCATCGGCTGCAAGCCGCAGGTGGCGCTGGAAATCGACGGGGTGCCTGCCATCCTGGAACTGGTGGCTGACGGGGCGGGTGCCGCCCTGCTCTCGCGCCAGGCGGTGCTGGGATCGATCCGGCCCTCGGCCTACCGGCTGCGGCCCACCGTACCGCCGCTGCGCACCCGGTTGAGCCTGGCCATCAGCCAGCAGCGCCCGGCCACGCTCACCCAGCAGACCACCCTGGAACTCATCCGCCGCACCATGGCGGAAGTGCTCAGCCCCGGTTAGGCAGGATCGGACGGCGTGTCGGCACGGGCAGCCAGCAGCCGGTCGGCGTAGTCGGCCCAGGCCGGATCGGCCAGTCCTTCGAAATGACCGGCGCGGGCCTGGTCAGCCATCCACTGGTGCTTGTCGGCAATGGCGCCGGCCATGAAAGGCTCGAAGCCGGCCTCGCGCACCGTCTGCGCCACCTCGCGCATTTCTTCGGCGCGGCGGCGGCCGTGCTGGGCCACGCGGCTGAAGAAGTAGCTGCCCTGGCGCTGCCAGTCGATGCCGGGAAAGGTTTCCTGCAGCGTGGCGATCATGGCGTCCTCCACGCCGTAGTGGCGGGCGGTGGCATAGCTCTCCAGCACCAGCGCTTCGAGCCCCTTGATCATCACGCTGCGGCACATCTTGGTGGCCGAGGCCACGCCCAGCCGCTCGCTCGCCACCTGGGCCTGCATGCCCCAGGCCTGCAGCTGTGGCAGCAAGGCGGCCGCGTGCGATCCGCCCAGCAACATGGGCACGCGGATGCCGTACGGCGGCACCGAGGTCATCACCCCCGCTTCCACATAACGGCCACCGGCACCGTCCACCGCCGCAGCGGCCTGCTGCTTGGTGCCGGGCGAGGCGGAGTTGAGATCGAGGAAGAAGGTGCCCGGGGGCAGGTGCGCAGCGGCCTCGCGGGCCACCGCCAGGGCGTTGGACGCCGTCACCGCCGAGATGATGAGCGCAGGCTGCTGTGCACACAGATCGGCCATGCTGCCGGCCACCTGAACGCCAGCGGCCCGTGCCTGGCCGGCCACGGCGGGATCGGCAAACTTCAGGTCCCAGGCAACGACCTGCCGTGCACCGGCCGCCATGAGCCCGGCAGCGAAGATGCTGCCGACTTCACCGAAGCCGATGAGGGCGATGCGGTCCATGCACGTGTCTCCCTGCTCAACCCACGAACTGCACCAGCCACAGCGTGATCGGCGGGAAGCTCAGCAGCAGTGCGGTGCGCAGCACGTCGCTGGCCAGAAACGGCATCACGCCCTTGTAGCTTTCGGCAATGGGCACGTCCTTGGCCATGCCGTTGACCACGTACACGTTCAGCCCCACCGGTGGCGCCAGCAGGCCGAAGCCCACCGTCATGAGCACCATCACCCCGAACCAGATGGCGACCGATTCGGCCGGCATGCCGAAGTCCAGGCCCATGATGACCGGGAAGAAGATGGGAATGGTCAGCAGGATCATGGACAGCTCGTCCATGACCGCGCCCAGGATCACGTAGAACAGCAGGATGCCGGTGACCACCATGACCGGGGCCACGTCCCAGCCCTTGATGACCTCGGCCAGCTGGGCCGGCACCTGGGTCAGGGCCAGCGAAGAGTTCATGAGGTCGGCGCCGATGAAGATCAGGAAGATCATGGCGCTGCTGGCGGCGGTGGACAGGAAACACTGGCGGATCTTGGCCCAGGTCAGCTCGCGCTTGAGCAAGGCTGCGATGAAAGTGGCCGCAGCCCCCACACCGGCGCCCTCGGTGGGCGTGAACAGGCCGCCGTAGATGCCGCCGAAGACCAGCAGGAACACGGCCGCGATGGGCAGCACGCCCCACAGGGCTTCGGTGGTCATGCGGGGGTGCTCGATGTCGTCCTCCGGGGCATGGCCCGGCACCAGCCGCACATAGACCGCAATCGCGATCATGTACCCCAGCATGGCAATGACGCCGGGGATGGTGGCCGCTGCGAACAGCTTGGCGATGTTCTGCTCGGTCAGGATGGCGTAGATCACCAGCGGCACCGAGGGCGGGATCAGGATGCCCAGCGTGCCGCCGGCGGCCAGCGTGCCGGTGGCCAGACGGCCCGAGTAACCGTGGCGCTTCATCTCGGGCAGGGCCACCTGGGTGATGGTGGCCGCCGTGGCGATGGACGATCCGCAGATGGCACCGAAGGCCGCGCTGGCCATCACGGCGGCCATGGCCAGGCCGCCCTTGAATCGGGCCATGACCACGCTGGCGAACTGGAACAGCGCCTTGGAGATGCCGCCCTGGGTGGCGAAGTTGCCCATCAGGATGAACAGCGGGATGACCGACAGGTCGTAACTGGCGAAGCGGGCGTAGGCCAGGCCGTTGAGGTTGTTGAAGAAGGGCGGCAGGCCGACCTGGGCGATGTAGCCGAAGCAGCCGGCCACGAACATCGAGATGGCGATCGGCACGCGGATGATCATCAGCGCCAGCATGCAGCCGAAGATCAGGCCGGCCATGGACAGGGAACTCATGGGGCCGACTCCTGGGCAGTGGCGGACGAAACGGCCTGGACCAGCGCGATGACGGCGGTCAGGGCCAGGGGCGGCACCATGGCGGTGTAGACGATCCACTCGGGAAAGCCCAGCATCATGGTGGTGGTCTGGGAGCTGTGGGCGCTGAGGGCACCGACGCTGGTGCGCCAGGTCAGCAGGCCCATCACCACCGCCAGCACCAGTGCGCCGAAGCGGTCGAGCAGTGCGTTCACCCCGGCCGGCATGCGGGCGGTGAAGAAGTCCACGATGATGTGTTCGCGCCGCATCTGGCACCAGGGCATGAACAGCGCAACGGCCGCTCCGGCGGCCACGGCGGTGAGCTCGTAATCGCCCACCAGCGTCTGGCCGGTGGTGTTGCGGCCGATCAGGCTCAAGCAGGTCACCAGCGTGATGGCTGTCAGCAGCAGGCCGGCCAGCACGGCGCAGGCCTGTGCAAGGAATGAGAGCAGCTTCAAGGGGATCACCCGTTCAAAAAAAAGCCGAGGTCCGGCGCGGGGTCGGCAGGACTTCGGCGGGGCGCGGCAGGGCAGGTGCCGCGCGGTCGCAGCGGCTGCGGATTATCGCTGGTGCTTCTTGATCAGGGCCCGGGCTTCGGCGGCCAGCTTGGCGCCGTCGATGCCCTTGGCCTTGACCTCGTTGATCCAGTCGGTCTCCACCGCGCCGGCGGTACGGCGCCAGCGCTGGGTCTCGGCCACATCGAGGGCCACGATGTTGTTGCCGGCCTTCTCGGCAATGGCACGGCCAGCCTTGTCACCCTCGTCCATGGCGCGGCCGAAGAAGGCAGCGGTCTCGATGCCGGAGTTGTTGTCGATCACCTTCTTCAGGTCGGGCGGCAGCTTGTCGTAGGCGGCCTTGTTCATCGACAGGGCGAAGGTCTGGGTGTAGAGGCCCTCGGCACCGGCAAACGTGGTGTGGTTCTTCACCAGCTCGGTCACCTTGAGCGACGGCGTCACCTCCCAGGGGATGGTGGTGCCGTCGATGGTGCCCTTGGACAGCGCATCGGTCACGGCCGGCACCGGCATGCCCACCGGGGTGGCGCCCAGCTTGACCAGCATGTTGTTGATGATGCGCGAGCCGCCCCGGATCTTCATGCCGCGCAGGCTCTCCAGGCCGGTCACCGGCTGCTTGGTGTGGAACAGGCCCGGGCCGTGGGTGTGGGCGGCCAGCAGCTTGACGTCCTTGAACTCGTCCATGGCGAACTTCTCGACGTATTCCTGGATGGCACGCGACGAAGCCTCGGCCGAGCCGCTCATGAACGGCAGCTCGAACACCTCGGTCTTGTTGAAGCGGTTGGGGGTGTAGCCCAGCACCGTCCAGGTGATGTCGGCCACGCCGTCACGCGCCTGGTCGAACAGCTGGGGCGGGGTGCCGCCGAGCTGCATGGCATGGAACAGCTGGATCTTGATGCGCCCGCCGGACTCGGCCTCGATCTTCTGCGCCCAGGGCACGATGGCCTTGGACGGGATGGTGGCCTGCGGCGGCAGGAACTGGTGCAGGCGCAGGGTCACGGTCTGGGCCATGGCGGAGCCGGCGAAGGCCAGGCCGGCCACGGCACCGAGGGCGGCCAGGGCGGTGCGACGGGGAATCAGTTTCATGCGTGTCTCCGGAAGGGTGATTTTTGAACCGCCGACTGTGCGCCCGGTCGGCCGACACCGCCAGACCCTCGATGGTCTTTCAGATATGCCGTTTTGCAATGGATGAGGGTCACCCCCGGGTAAGAAGGCATAGCCGGGGCCAGACGCACCGGGAGAAGATCGGGGCATGAATGCCCCCGCCCCGCTCCACTTTCACTTCGACTTCATCTCGCCCTACGGCTACTTCGCCTCGCTGCGCATCGAGGATCTCGCCGCCCGCCACGGCCGCAGCGTGCGCTGGCACCCCATGCTGCTGGGCGTGTCGGTGATGAAGGTGATGGGCCTCAAGCCGCTGCTGGACACCCCGCTCAAGGGCCCCTACACCGAGCACGACGTGCTGCGCTACGCCCGCGAGCACCGGGTGCCGATGCAGCGGCAGCCGGCCGACCCGGTGATGCAGCCGCTGGCCTGCGCCCGCGCCATGGCCTGGGCGGCGGCCCACCGGCCGCAGCAAGCGGCCGAGGTGGCCCACCGCCTCTACGCCGCTTACTGGGGCCAGGGGCTGGACCTGTCCACGCCGCAGAGCCTGGCGCCAGTGCTGGGCGCCGAACTGGCCGAGGCTGCCGCCAGCGAGGAAGCCGCCCGGCTGCTGCGCGCCGAGGTGGACGCGGCCTTGAGCGCGGGCATCTTCGGCTCGCCCACGGTGGTGGTGGACGGCGAGCCGTTCTGGGGCATCGACAAGTTCGAACAGATCGAGCGCTGGCTGTCCACCGGGGGCTGGTGACCCAACGGTCCAGGCCTCTTCGCCTCAGCCGAAGGCGACATCCACCGGCACCGCCACCGCCGCCAGGGCACCCAGCAGCCGGTCGGCCAGCGCGGCGTCGGGCGGCCCGGCCAGGGTGATGCGGGCGCGCTGCACCCCGCCCTCTTCCCGCGCCTGCACCGTCACTGCCCGTTCCGGCGCCAGATCGCGGGCCATGTCGGTCAGCCGCAGCTCGATGGCCTGCAGCCGCAGCGCCGGCTTGAACACCTTGCCGATGGCGGTGAGCGGCAGCGCGGGCACCACCACCACCCGCTTCGGGCAGGCCGGGCGCTCATAGACCTGTGGAGCCACCTCGGCCAGCAGCGCAGCGGCATCCAGCGTGGCACCCGGGCGCAGCACCACGAAGGCGGCCGGCACCTCACCGGAATACGGATCGGGCTCGGCCACCACGGCGCACTGGGCCACTTGCGGGTGGGCCAGGAAGGCGTCTTCCACCAGCCCGGGGTCGATGTTGTGCGAGCCGCGGATGATCACGTCCTTGGCGCGGCCGGTGATGTGGATGCGGCCGGCCTCATCGATGTGGCCCAGGTCGCCCGAGATCACCCAGCCATCCTCGAACAGCCCGGCATTGCGGCGGGCATCCAGATAACCGGGGCCGATGTGCGGGCCGCGCAGCACGATCACGCCGGTGGCGCCCGCCGGGCAGCGCTCGTCCACCACGGCTGCACCGTCGCGCCAGGGCACCGCGTACACCTCGGTGAACGGCAGGCGCAGGCCGGCAGCCCCCGGCGTGCGTGGCCCGGCCAGCGGCTCGATGCTGACCAGCCCGGCGCATTCGGTCATGCCCAGGATGTTGCGCACCGGAATGCCGGTAGCGGTCTCGAAGCGCTGGGCCAGTTCGGCCGGCAGCGGCGAGCCGCCGGTGAAGGCCGCGCGCACAGTGGCGATGTCGGCATCCAGCGGGACATTGAGCAGGCTGGCCAGGATGGTGGGCACGCAGGCCAGATGGGTCACGCCCTCACGCTGGCAGAAGCGCCAGTAACGCTGCACGAAGCCGGTGTTGCGCATGCCGGCCAGGGTGGGCAGCACCTGGCGCGCGCCCACCGACAGCAGGGACAGCCCATACACGAAGGCCCCGGCCACATGGAACAGCGGAAAGCCGTTGATCTCGACGCTGTGTTCATCGGCGTCGTAGAAGCGCGGCGCCCAGCGGGCGGTGTGGGCTTCGTTGCGACCGGTGTGCTGCACCAGCTTGGGCGCGCCGGTGGTGCCGCCGGTGTGGAACAGCGCCACCACCCGGTCCGGGTTCAGGTCGGGCTCGAAGCCCAGCACATCGGGCTGGGCCTGCATGAGTGAAGCCAGGTCGTGGGCATCGGGAGCCGGCGTGCCGGCATCGATGGCTACGCGGATCACGTCCAGCCCTTCGCAGGCCTGCTGCACCGCCGGCCACACGGCCAGGTCGGGGTGCGGGCCCAGGGCCACCACCACCTTGGCCCCGCTGGCCTGCAGCAGCGCGGCAATGTGGTCGGCCGCCAGCAGCGTGTTGATGGGGCACACCCGCCCGGCCAGCTGCGCGCCCCACAGCACCGCATGGGCCTGCGGCATGTTGGGCGCCAGCAGGGCCACCGCATCCTGCGGCCCCACGCCCAGCGCGCGCAAGGCGTTGGCCGCGCGGTGGATGTCGGCCAGCAGCTGCGCGTAGGTGGTGGTCTGCGGCGGGGTGGACAGTTCGGCGTCGGGCAGCCAGGTGAAGGCCACCCGCTGCGGCCAGCGTTGCGCGGCGTCGCGGATCAGCCCGTAAGGGGTGGTGCCGGCCGGGGGCGGATGGCGTTCCAGGGCCTCGATGTCGACCAGGTTGGCGAAGCTTTCGCGGGCAGTCATGGGTGTCTCCGGTACGGGAAAACCCGGTGAACAAAGCGCCCCGGGCCGATTGATTTGGTTATTTTTTATAACCACAATGCGGGGCACGCACAAGCCGGCAAACCCGCAATGCCGGCTCTTCCCCACCTCCATCACACCTTCAACATGACCCCGACCTTCCCCGACCTGTCCTTCGAGCTGCGTGGCGAGCAGCAGCAGATCGCGCTGATCACGCTCAACCGCCCGGCCAAGCGCAACGCGCTGAGCGACGGCCTGGTCATGGCCCTGCGCGACACCTTCCAGAACCTGCCGGCCAGCGTGCGCGCGGCCGTGGTCACCGGCGCGGGTGAACATTTCTGTGCCGGGCTGGACCTGTCCGAACTGCAGGAGCGCGATGCC
>CALRSR020000024.1:0-49839 GCA_943370825.1 Allobosea thiooxidans
TGCACGTCTCGCCGACCTTCGCACCCAACTCGACCTCCTTGAGGATGCCGACTATCTGCGCTTCGCTGAATCTGGATTTCTTCATGTAGAGACTCCGTCTGGGGGAATTCTCTACTTCCGGATGGTTCAGGTTTTCGAGGGGACTTCAGCGCGCCTTGAAGAAGCGCGACATGAGCGGTCGAGCGGGCAAGTGTTCGACCAAGACGGTCGGCTAGGCTTCCTGGAATTCACAAAGGAGCACCACCGAAGGAATCAGCGGCATCTAGAGAAGATTGTTGAGGTCCTCAATACCTACTGCGAAGTAGTCCCTGCCTATGGCCCAGAGGCTACGCCAGAGGTCTTGGTTAAGCTTGAGAAGGTGTTGTCAGAGGAAGAGCACGCGCTGCTTCTGCTTGCAGTAGAAAAGCGGCTGTGTCTCCTTACCGTCGACGGCCGCCTACGAAATGTCGCCGGTTTGGTAGATGTGCCTGGTGTCTGGCCTCAAGTTTTGGCGATGCATTCCCTTGAGGCAGGTCTGATTGATTTGATGACCTACTCACTTGCGACCGTTAGAACGTTCCTGGGTAATAGAACCTTCGTGTCCCTTGGGCCGAACGACCTGCTTGTCATGTGTCATCAAGGAACGACCGTTGCGCGGAGCGGGGTGGCTCAGTTCAAGACGTACTTGGCTGACCCAGCGACTGAGTTCAAGAGCGCACTGAACAGTGCACTTAGCTTCATCGCAATGGCTGCAGCCGCGTGCACGTACCTCGGTGCAATCGCAGAACTGCTTCGACACGTTGTTGAAGGTCTCGTGCGCCACAAGGATTGCCCAGAGGACTTGCTCGACCAGATAGAGGCGTTCCTCCGTAAGCTATTGGCAGGGAGTGGCAACCCCTACCCGAAGGTAGGTCAGCAGGAATCGGAAGAGCAGGAGGCGCAATTGAGATTTCTGGCAGAAGCAATGGTAGAGGGGGTTCGCTGGTCAAAGGAGCCCCTTGCCGAGCGTCCGGTTCGACTCGACGTCTATTTCGTTGGCACAACTCCTTGGCTCGCGGCATCCGACGATGCCACCAAGCACCCCGACGAACAAACAGCCTCTTCTCACGCAGGTTCGAAGGGCAGAGCGACCACCTGAACGTTGTTTGTTTGCGAGCGGGCAAGTCAGTCGTTCGCCCCACCCGAAGCTGGCGTAAGCTATTGATTTAATTGACTTTTTTCTATCTGAGCAATAGCGCCCACAGCCATCAAACAAGCCACCCATTAGAGGTGGTCTACTGAAAATGCGCTCCCCATAAGTTTCTCAACTTATGGGTATCAATTTCTCAGCTTATGGGGCTATCTACATGAGGGCTCAAAGAAAAACCTGGACACCTCAATCTTGGGAATCAACGCATGTCCAAGCAATTTCGTCTTCGAGATATCGGTCAATCGCTGAAATCGCTGGACTTTCTCCACCCCACCACTCTAAATAGCCGGACTATCCTCGCGCGGGCGAGTAAGCAATACCTTCCGACGATGTCGTTTGCCGAATCATGTAGCCGATAGACGAATCCCGCCGCATGAGGGCCGATTGCCACAACAATGTCTGGTTCAGGCCGATTGGATCTGCCACCGGCGGAAGGTCTGAGGACCGCTTTGCAGCGGTTGCTGCCGTTCGAGTTTTCAACGTGAATGCCCTTGGCGTGCCGGATTGCGATCACTCCTATTCATGCATCGTGGTAATGCGCAGAGACAGGTTTCAGGCGCGCAGTTGACATTGCTAGAGAGTTGACAACAGCGTGCAGAGATCTGCAAGCTCGACGAGCAAGACTGCAGCAGCATCAAGCATGGTGCGATCAATCACCTGGGCGTGTCGCCAGCGTTGATGGCTTACCGCGAGCACAAGGCCATGCTGGGCAAGACTTAGGCCGGCGAGAAGTTCCCGGCGGTTGTGATGATGGGGGCTGGCTGGATGGTGGTCCCCGACATCAAACCAGGCAAGTGATGGTGAGTGGCTGACCCGCCCTGGGTCAGCCACTCAGTCGGGATCGCTGTTTGCAGGTGATCCCGTCCTTTTTGTCAGTTGGCGCAGCAGCGCTGTGGCCAACCAGCCATCACTTTGATCCACCCGAAGCCTTGGCCACGTAGGCCGCCAGGGCGGCAATTTGCGCATCACTGAGTTTGCCGTTGTAGGACGGCATCTGCCCAATGCCGTTGCGCAGCGCGGTGGCCACGCGCTTGGCATCGGGCTTGAGCTCGTCCAGGCTGGGGCCCACGGCGCCTTCGGCTCCCGCGTCCTTGAGCGCATGGCACAGGGCGCAGGCAGGCACCGCGCCTTGGCCGAACAACACCTTGCCTTGTTGAAGTTGCGCGGCATCGTCGGCGGCGTGCACGGGCAGCACTGTGAATGCCAACGACCACAGGGCAGCGACCAACGCGTGTTTTTGGATTGTGCGCTTCATGCCACGCTCACTTTCACGGCGTGGTCGGCCCAGCTGGTGTTGTTGTAGCCGCCCGCGTTTTCCATGCGTTGTTCGGGCTGCACGTTGCCTGCGGTGTCGGTGGCTCGGCTCGCCAGGGTGAACTGGCCCGCCGGCAGGCGCGCCGCAAAAACAAACTGCCGCCACGCAAAGCGGCCGAGGTCGGGCCCCACCATGCGCGCGAGCTGCCAGGTTTTTCCGCCGTCCAGAGAAACCTCGACCTTGGCCACCGCGTTCATGCCGCCAAACGCCACGCCATGGATCTGTGTGTCACCCGCTTTAAGCGGGGCGCCGTCCGTGCCGGGACCGTTGATCCACGACTTCACCGTCATTTCCTGCACCGATGGCTGCGACGGGTCGCCCTTCGCGCCGGGCGGTGAAATGCGGTAGCCGTGCGACATGATGCGTGCGTCGGTCTCCTGAGCGGTGAAGGCCAGGCGTTTGACGTACTTGATGTTGTTCACGCCCGTGTAACCCGGCACGATCAAGCGCAGTGGGCCGCCGTGGGCCAGCGAAATCGGCACACCGTTCATTTCCCAGGCCAGCAGGGCATCGGCGAGTGCGGCAGCAGGCACCGAGCGTTCCACGATCACGCTCTTGGGGTCCAGTCCATCGGGGAGTTTTTCGCCGCCTGTGCCGGTGAGGTAGGCCATGCCGGCCTCCACGCCGCCCAGGGCATCCACCACCCAGCGCACCGGCACACCGCTCCACACCACACAGCCTGCTGCGCCCACTTGCCAAGGCGTTCCACTGGGCTTGTTGGGGAAGTAGCCGCGTCCGTTGCCAGAGCATTGCAACACCATCGCCGTGGTCTCGATGCCCATGCGCTTGAGGTCGCCCAGCGTGAGTTTGCGCGGGTTCTTCACCCCCTCGATGTTGATCTCCCAGGCATCGCGGTTGCCCAGGATCGAGGCGTCGGGCGCGGGCAGATTGTTGCGGATGTAGAGCTGCTCGGACGGCGTGATTACGCTGGTGCCGAACACACTGCGCTTGGTCTCAATGGTGGTGCTGCTGTGCACGATCAGGCTGGCCGGGTCCTTCCAGCCCACGTACGCTGGCAGAGGCTTGGCAGCACCGGCCACGGCGACGGGCGCGGTCTCACCAGCAGCGGCTGCGGTGCGGCCAAAGCTGGCCAGACCAACGGCAGCCAAAGCAGCGCCGCTGCCGGCCAGCAGGTGGCGCCGGGGGAGCGAGGTGGGTTGTTGGTTCATTTCTGGGGTCTCCGGTGGTTGGGCGTCGTGCGCCGGTTGGGGTGAAAGGGGTGAGCGGTTGATTCGTTGACAGGGACGCGGTGCCTCAGCCTGGCCCGGACACGGGAGGTGCCTGCAGTGCCGTCTGCGCGACCGCCAGTGCCTTCTTTTTCTGGGCCACCAGCAACAAGGGCTTGCCCTCGCGCGAGCGGATCACCTTCCAGTGCACGTTGCTCCACCAGCCGCTGGCCTCGCGCAGGTCCACAGGCTGGTCAAAGGCATACACCGTCACCATGCCGCCCTTCTCGAAGAACGTGGTGAGGTGGTAAGCGAGGTGACCTTCGATATCGCATGGCCGCATCAGTTGGGGAAACCCGGGCACCACGTTGGCGTCCCGCATGCCCAGGTGCATGAGCAACTGGCGCTGCTCCATGAAACTGCCCCGCAAGCTGCGCTCGTGGTATTCGTGGTCGATCGCGTCGCGCACCATCGCTGGCGGTCGCACGGCGAGCACCCCGCCGCTGGTGCCACCGGCCAGCAAAAGCGCCGCCAGAAAACGCTGCAAGCCGCGTCGCGCCAGCAGCGGCTGCGGCTTTCGGTACAGGTGTGCCGGTGCGTCGCTGGCCTCGAAGGCGATCGCCAACTCGGCGCGCGCGCGCAAATCGAATTCGCTGTCGGGCAGGAAAGGCGCGTCGGTATCGGGGCTCATGTCTTGGTCCTGCGAAACGGGGTAACGTTGACATCGGCCTTGGGTGTCGCAGGTACCCCCATGGCCAGCTTCAAAGCGTCGCGCGCACGGGCTAAGCGCGACAACACCGTGCCGGGCGCGATCTCCAGCGCCTCGGCGATCTGGGCGGTGGGCATGTCGTCGAAATAAAACAGCACCAGCACCTCGCGGTGGATGGGCGCCAGGCGCGCGAGCGCCTTGACGACATCGAGTTTGTCGTCCAGCCCCGCGTCGGGCGCCGCTTGCTCGGGCTGCTCTTCATCGTCCAGCGACTGCATGCTGGGTGCGGCCTGGCGAAAGGCGGCGCGGCGCATGATCTGAAAGAGCCAAGCCCGTGCCAGCGCAGCGTCGCGCAGTTGCTCCCGGTGCTTCCAGGCGTTGGCAAAACAGTCTTGCACCACGTCTTCGGCAATGGCGCGCGAACCAGTGAGCGCCCACGCACTGCGCAGCAAAAAACGGTAGTGCTCACGCACCCATTGGTTATAGCGGGACTCGGCAGACTGGAACAGCATGGTGATCAAGAGCGCTGCGTGGCTTGGTTCATTCCGTGGCGCTCATCGGTACTTTCCCTAGGGCTGTCGATCAAGGCCCCCGCGTCCCACCCAGCGACGGAAATTCCGCTTCCGCACCTTTGGCTGTGCGCTGCTGCAGGGTGTGCAGTCGGCGTTGCATGCTCTGGATCTCCACCGTCTGCCCGGCAATGATTTCCTCGGCCAACTGCCGGGTGACAGGATCGCGCCCATGCTGCAACACCAGCCGCGCCATGTCCACAGCGCCGGCGTGGTGCGGAATCATCATCGCCAGAAAGTCCTGGTCGGCCTGGCCTGCGTAGCCCGGGCTGTGCATGGCCTGCATCATGCGGGCCATCGATTCGTCCATATCCCGCTGGAATGCGCTGGTGTGCGCGGCGCTGGCGCCGTGGCTGGTGTGCGCGCCGCTCATGCCGTCTGGCCCTTCTCGCCCACACGCACGTAGACGAGGTTGATGCTCTTTTTGTTGCGCAGCGCGCCAGAGGGCAGCGTCAGATTGCCCAGGGGGATCTGCGCAATGAAGGTCGGGCGCAGCGGGTCGCTCACATCAAATGCACTGCACACGGTCTGGCCCGCGTTGGGCGTGCCGGGCAGCTCGTCCTGTTCGTGGGCCACATACAGCAGCGTGTTCTCGGGGTTGGTCCACAACCCGTGCGACTCGCGGCCACGGCTGGAGAAGGTGCCCACCACCTTGCGCTGTCCGCCCGGAGCGCTGCGGTCGATGATGGCGATCGGGCTCGACGCCACGCCGCCGGGGCCACCATCGTCGATGCGCGCCAGGCTGGCATAGACCACGCTGCCGCGCGCATTGCGCACGAACTCAACGTGGTTGGGCCGAGCGCCCATGCCGAGTGGCACGGTGTCGATCAGGTCGAAGCCACCCTGCGTCGAGCGGCAAGACACCGCATCAGCCAGCTTGTGCGAGAACCACACCTCGGCACCGTCGGGTGTGGTCTTCATGAAGGGCGTGAAGCCGGGTTTGTCCTGTGCGCTGATGTCCAGCGTGGTCAGCCGCTGCGGTTGGCTGTGGCCATCCGCGCCGGGGTTGACGCGGAACACGTCGATCTTCGACACCTTCTGGCTGGCCACAAAGGCCAACGTACCCTCACGGTTGAACCACACCTGCGCCGGGCCGCTCAGTGTGGGCAGGTATTGGCGAACCGCGCTGGAGCCCGGGCTGTCGGCCCCCTTGAGCTGGCGAACGGCACGATCGACGCCGACGATGGCAATGCGGTCTTCACCGCGCAGCGTGACCCACAGCTCGCGGCCGTTGCGCGTGAAAGTGGGCTCGTGCGGTTCGCGGCCCAGCAGCAGGCCACTACTCAGGCGCTCGGGGTTGGTGGTGGGCCCAGACGCAGGGTTGGGTGTGTTGCCGATGACGCGGCGCTGCTCGGCGTCGATCAGATAAATGTTGCTGGAGCCGCGCCCGCTGGTGGCCAGCAGCCGGCCGTCGGGCGACGGCACCGCGCCGTGGGCGTCGATGCAGCCGTGGTACAGCGGCTTGTGGATCATCGCCGCGTGTGTCGGCGCCACGCCGGCGGTGACGTAGCGAAATGGAGGCCGCGGGTCTTCGTCGAAGCTGGTCAGGTTGATCGTGCTCTCGACGGTGTTCGTCTTCGGATCGATGACGACCAGCGTGTTGGAGTCTTCATTGGTGATGAAGACGCGGTCGCGCGGGTCGATGCCGGTGGCTGCGGCTCCCGCTGAAGCGCCGGACGGGGCCTGGGCATGTGCTGCGGGCAGCGCGCTGGCTGCCGCGGCGGCCAGGGTGTACTTGAGAATGTCGCGGCGTTGGGTGGTCATGTGTGCTTTCTGAGTTGGTGTGGAGAGTGATCGCTTGGGTCGTTAGCCGGCAGCCGCCGATGAACCACTGCCCAGCGCTTGCTTCAGGTCAAGAGCGCGGCTCAGGCCGTTTCATTCCCTGGCGCGAGCCGACAGCGCGTCGCGCCGACGCCGCCCTGGCCTTCAGCGCGGGGTGCCAAGTTGCCGATAGACCTCGGCCGACACCTGCGCCAGCACGCTGCGGTCGGCGTCGGACGACAGGGCGTAGCCGAAGGGACCGTCGACCCAGTAGAAGACATTGACCGCACCTTCGCGTGCGAAGCGGAAGGCCGTGTCTGTGTTCTTCACGCCGGCCTGCAGTGCCTTGTCCGGCCCCGCGGCACTGCCCACGTCGGCGACATCGTTGGACACGTACAGCGTCAGTTTGCTGCCGAGCTCGTTGCGGTACATGAACTGCGCAACCGGCCCCTGGCCACCCGGCAACAGGCGCCCGCCTTCCAGCGTGTAGCCCTGGGCCTGCAGGTGCGGCGGCTTCATCGGCGCGCCCATGCGCTTGGACAGCCATGCCACCAACTGGTCCTCGTGCGCCGCGTCCACCTCGACCGGGCGGCGCGCGTCGGGACTGTATACCGCGTGAGCCACCGCCGCGCGCTGCGCGAAGCCGCCCGCTGACGCCAGCGTCAGGCCGCGCTCGGCGGGTGCCGCGGCGGCCATGCGGCCGGCATCGTCGCCCCCCGCGGGCAGGCCGCCCCGCAAGCCCCAGCCAGTCGCGCCGCTGATGACGGCGATGGCGATCCCAGCGGCCAGGCGCTGGAGGTACCAAGGCGTCTGCGGCACGGCGCGCGGGCGCGCCGATTTCAGCAGGCGCTGCGGCGGCTGTTCATCCAGCACGGGATCGAGCAAGGCGTGCAGTTTGCGCTTCTGCGCCCGGTAGGCCTCCAGGCGCTGCGCGTCTTCAGGGCGTGCGGCCAGATAAGCGGCGATCTCGACCTGGCGCTCAGCGGGCAGGCGGCCATCAACGAACGCATGCAGGTCGGCCTCGGTGACCGGGGGAATGGACGGTGGCGGACGGTCGGTATTCATGGGTTGCTTCGCAATATATTCATTTGACGACTTTCAGCCGCACCGGTTCTGCGCGGCCTTCCATCAGGCCGCGCAGGCGCTCACGGCCTCGCGACAGGCGCGACATCACGGTGCCGATGGGGATACCCAGGGCCTGCGCCACATCGGCATAGGCCATGTCTTCCAGCGTCACCAGAAGAAGCACTTCCTTCTGCTCGACGGGCAGCAAGTCCAGTGCAGCCTGCAGATCCAGTACAGCCAGCCTGTCGGTTTGTGTCGGCGCCACCGGCACTTCGGGCGTGTCGTCGTCCATGGTCACGGTGTGCAGCCTGGGACGGCGCACGCCATCGACGTGCAGGTTGTGCATGATGCTGAAGAGCCAGGCGCGCATGTCGGCCACGCCGCCCCACAGGTTCGACTTGGCCCAGGCCCGCTCCAGCGTGTCCTGCACCAGATCGTCGGCGTCGTCACGGTTGTTCACCAGCGCGCGCGAATAGCGGCGCAGGCGCGGCACCCAGCTCAGCAGGCTTGCGTCGTCTTGCATCGGGGGGTCGTGGCCTGAGGGACTGGACGGAAGTCGACAGCAAATGTCATTCCTTGATGATGTGCCAGACGTCTTTGAAGTTGTCGCCGGCGCGGTCGCCGGGCTTCTGGTCGGCCTGGTAGGTGTAGACCGGCTTGCCCTTGTAGGCCCACTGGCGCGCACCGTCGTCGCGCATGACGATCGTGTATGCACCGGCGGGTTGGTCGCTGGCGGCGGCCATCGCGGGCGGCCACAGCGCGGCGCAGCCGCCGTTGCAGGTGCTCTTGCCGCTGCCTGCCACGTCCTTGTCGAAGGTGTAGAGCGTCATGCCCTTGGCGTCGACCAGCGCGCCGTTGGCGAGCTTGGCCGGCGCGTCGGCAGCCATAGCGCCGGTGAGTGGTGCCGCGAAGGAAGCCGCTGTGATCAGCAGCGCGGCCAGAGTCGAAAGGTGCTTCATGGGGTTGTCCTTTAGGGTCTGGTGGAGAGTAGCCACGCTGCGTGCCGTTCAGTAAGCCGCAGCCACCGCCAGCTTGGGGTCGATCTGCCAGGTTTCACTGACGATCTTGCCTTCACGGAACGTCAGCACGTAGCGCACCTTGATGGGCATCTTGCCTTCGAAGACGACGTTGGCCGAGACGGTGGCGCCCTTGGGGTTGGCCGATTCTTCAATCTGGCCGACTGTGAGCTTCAGTGGGCCGACGGCCTTGCCGAACTTCTCCCAGGTGCCGCGAATGGCATCGGTGGTGGCATAGGTGCCGTCGAGTGGGCCGCCTACCCAGTTCAGCTGGGCCTGGTCGGCATAGGCACGCATGACGATCTGGGTGTCGCCCGAGGCGATGGCCTGGAAGTGCGTGCGGGCGTCGTCGCTGGGGGCGGCGAAGGCGCTGCCGGAGGCGAGCGTCAGGGCGGTGGCGGCGAAAGCGAAAGTCTTGAACATTGTGGGCTCCGATGAAGGGTTGGTGTGAAGTGAAGGGGGGTGAGTGCTGGACGAAGGGTCCGATAGGTCCCGACAAAAGAGCAGACGGCGTCGGCATGCGGTCTATTCCAGAGCGTGCAAAGAAATTTAGGGTCAGGGCCCTGGGCCGTGAATTCGAGGCTTCAGCCCAGCAGGGCCGGCACCCAGCGGTTGATGAGCGCGCCTCCGACGATGAGCCAGCCGAACAAGATCAACGCCAGCAGCAGCGGCTTGGCCCCGGCCTTGCGAATGGCGCCGATGTGCGTGGCCAGGCCGAGCGCAGCCATCGCCATCGCCAGCAGCGCGGTGTCAATCTCGATCGTCACTGCCACCACCGACGCCGGCAGCCATTGCAGCGAATTGAGCAACACAACCGCGACGAAGCCGAAGGCGAACCAGGGCACAGCGAGTTGACCCTTGGCGTGAGCATGCTCTGCCTCCACCAGGGCTTGCAGGGTGCTGTCGCGCGCCAGCCAAGCCGACAGCATCACCAGGAACGGCGCCAGCATCATTACTCGAACCATCTTCGCGATGACGGCCGAGTTGGCTGCGTCCGGGCCCACCGAACGTGCTGCGGCCACCACCTGGGCCACCTCGTGGATGGTCGATCCGACGTAGATGCCGAACCCGTTGGCGCCGCCGGGGATCAGCGCCCAGTGCCGGTTCAGCTCGAACAGCGCCGGGTACAGGAAGATCGCCAGCGTGCCGAACACCACCACCGTGGCCACCGCCACCGTGACCTGCTCGGCGCGCGCCTTGACCACCGGCTCGGCGGCCATCACCGCAGCAGCGCCGCAGATGGCACTGCCAGCGCCGATCAGCATCGCCGTCTTGCGCTCCAGGCCCAGCCAGCGCGTGCCGATGAGGCAGGCCAGTGCGAAGGTCGAGCCCAATATCATCGCGTCGATGGCGACACCAGCTATGCCTGTTGATTCATCAGCACAACTGAGCCAGTGATCACGTTGAATACTGAGCCACTGGTTTGATGGATGTTCTGGCTACTCGGTTGTGGATAAGTCTATCGGGTCTGCTGTTTTTCGATCTCCTTTCTGAGCTTTGCTACGTTGCTTTGGTGGTGCCGCGCCAGCGGCACTGGAATGCTTGAATCGCCAGCTCTCATTGCCCGTCTCTACGATGTGGCAGTGGTGCGTGAGGCGGTCGAGCAACGCCGTGGTCATCTTGGCGTCGCCGAAGACGCTGCTCCATTCGGAGAAGGTCAGGTTTGTTGTGATCACCACGCTCGTTCTCTCGTAGAGTTTGGACAGCAGGTGGAACAGCATCGCGCCGCCCGACTGCGTGAACGGCAGGTAGCCCAGTTCATCCAGGATCACCAGATCGACGTACATCAACCGGTGTGCCAACTGCCCGGACTTGTTCTGCGCCTTCTCCAGTTCCAGGGCGTTGACCAGATCCACTGTGGAGAAGAAGCGCACCCGCTTGCCATGCTGGCGGATGGCCTCGATCCCCAGGCTGGTGGCCAGGTGGGTCTTGCCTGTGCCGGGGCCACCGACCAGCACCACGTTGTGGGCCGAGTCCACGAAGCCAAGGGTGTGCAGTTGGCGCACCAGCGCCTCATCGATGGGCGTATGGGCGAAGTCAAAGCCGGCGAGATCTCGGTGCGACGGGAACCGCGCCACGCGCATCTGGTAGGCCATGGAGCGCACCTCGCGCTGCGCGGTCTCGGCCTTGATGAGCTGGTGCAGCACGGCCTCGTGATCCAGCGACTTCATGCGTGCAGTGCCCAGCACCTCCGGCCAGGCACTGGCCATGCCGTGCAAGCCCAGCGCCTTGAAGGCATCCATGAGGTCATGCATGGTCGGACTCCGGTGAGGCCTCGTGAGGCTGGGCGTTGCGCAGCGCGTCGTAGCGCTGCAGGTTGGCCCGTGGCGGCGTGTTGAGCGTGAGCATGGTGACCACCGGTGGCTCGGGCATGCGCTGCTCCTGCAAGCGCGAGAGCACGTTGAGCACGTGCTCGGCACTCACTCGCCCCGACTGCAGTGCCAGCTCCACCGCCACCAGCACAGGTTCCAACCCGTGCAGGCTCACCCCCATGAGCACCTGCGCCATCACCCTGTCGCCACCGCTGTGGCGCAGCAGCTGGCGCTGCAACTCCTGCAGGGGTTCGGGCATGGTCTTGAAGGGCGCGCCGTTGCGCAGCGCGCCGGGCTTGCGCTCGATCAACGCGATGTAGTGCATCCAGTCGTAGAGCGTCTGGTCCCGCTCGAAGCTGCGCGCCAGGCGCACCTGTCGCCCATCGGGACCGACCACCAGCAGGCCATCTGCGTAGACCCGCAGACTGACCACCGCGTGGATCCACTCGCATGGCACGCTGTAGCGGTTGCGCTGGAAGTGGATCAGCGAAGTGGCAGAGACCCGCACCGGCTGCTCCACATAGCCATCAAACGCCCGGGGGTTGGGCATGAGGCGTGCACGTTCGTCCTGCCAGACGTCGGCCACCGTGAGGTGCCCCCACTCTGGGTGACTCATCTCGCCCCAGGCCTTCACACAGGCTTGCTCCAGCCAGTCGTTGAGCTCCTCAAGCGACCCCCAGCGCCGCTCACTGGCCTCACGCCAGATGTCCTTGCGCCGGTCCTGGACGTTCTTCTCGACGACTCCCTTCTCCCAGCCAGCGGCCCGGTTGCAGAACTCCGGCTCGAACAGGTAGTGCCCGGTCATGGCCTCGAAGCGCGCATTGACGCTGCGCTGCTTGCCTTGGCCGACCTTGTCGACCGCGGTCTTCATGTTGTCGTAGATGCCCCGCCGTGGCACGCCACCGAAGAGAGCGAACGCCCGCGCATGTGCATCGAACAGCATCTCGTGCGCCTGGCTGTAGTACGCCACCAGACAAAAGGCGCGACTGGCCGCCAGCTTGGTGTGTGCCACCTCCAGGCGGCGGCGCAGCCCACCGATGAACAGGTACTCACAGCTCCAGTCGAACTGGAATGCCTCGCCCAGCTCGAAGCTCAGCGGCACAAACCCCGCGCCGCGTGATGCGCTGCCTTGCTCTTGCTGCCAGCGCTGGGCAAAGGCGTACACCGGCCCCCGACTGCCGCCGTAGCCCTGCGCCCGCAGCGCTTCAAACATCGCCTTGATCCCGCGCCGATCGCGTTTGCTGCGATGGCTATCGGCCTTGAGCCATTGGCTCAACTGATCCTTGTACGGGTCCAGGATGCTGGGGCCCGACACCCGTTGCGGGTATCGGGGCTCGACCATCTGTCCGTCCTTGAGCCACTTGGTGGCTGTATTGCGCGAGATTCCCAGCCTACGGCTGGCCTCGCGCACCGACACGTCCTGCCTCAGCACGAGGCGGCGCAACTTGCTCAATGTGCTCACGTTGATCACTCCTGCTCCCCCGTGCTGAAAAACTCAGCACGATAGAGCGGCAACGTGGCTCAGATTTCAACGTGAACGCGTCCCGAAATGGCCCAGCTTTGGAAATGAATCAACAATCTCGATCATCTGTTTCTTCGCGACGGCACGCCTTGCCCCCGATCAGAGGGCGGTCAGCGGATCTTCACAAGCGTAGGGCGGAAGCCGAATCCTACGGCATCCTCCATCTTGAAAGACAAACACCAAGAGAATTGAGGGCCGATCAAGTAATGGTGCTGTGGAACCGGCAGCAGTTGATGGATCACCTCTCTCACGCACTGCAGCGATCCCATAAGTGCAGAGTCAGTCACATTGCCTCCCACGTAAACAACATCGCCAGCCAAACAGAATTTCTGAACGATTTCGTCGAAGAATGCCGTGAACTGCTCTACTGGAAGAGCCGCATCTTCTTCAACTCGCCCGATCGCGCCAGGTACACGACTCCAATCAATCTTTGAGCCGCTGTCTGGTAGCGTCATAGAAGCTGACCGGAGACTGGTGACCCTTGTATTGCAAGCTGGCACCGGAGAAGCTGCCTTTTGCCTCGACCTCATAGGCATAGTCGTGGAAGTTTGCAGGTATAACGAACTGGTGGACCGCCATTTCTGACTTAGTGTGATGTCCGCTCTTGGCCGAGAGCAGACGTCAGGTCGCAGCTCTGTCCCGCCCTCTCTGTCCAAAGGAGTCTCATTCCGCCGGTGTACTTCTAGAAGGCGTCGGTCAACTCTAGCATCGGCATTGGCCTGCAGGCCAGACGGACTGCTGTCCGATCATTGATCCGATCACTCGTCAGATGGTGCGTCGTCGGAGCTTGAAACCTGCCTGATCTGCCGTTCGATGTCGTCTGCGAAACTGCGAAAGTGGAGCTGCCCGTCACGCACAACTCCCTCTGCCAGTTTGTAGCTCTTGCCGTCTGCGTCCTGTCCCATCAGATCCATCGTCATGCCGTCCGGCAGGGCGCCGATTGGGCTGGCGTTGTTGAGGATCTGCAGGTCGGTATGAATCAGCCTGTTGATTCGAAGGTCGCCGGATCCAGGTGGGCCTACATTGAAACGCTCGGGGTTCGGTAGCTCGCCACTGAAGTAGGCGTTGAGACACATACGCGACTGCTTATCGCAGAACTTCAGCACTCGGTTCAACATCTCGTACCCTCTGTCGCCAGCGTACATCAGCGTGAACGGAGCAGGGAGCATGCAACCGTTGTAGATTGGCAGCGTCCGTGCGTTGATGGCATCGTGCAAGCCACGATCAGAATCGTTAACGATCGCACGCGCGCGCGCACGGCTTGTGAACTTGGAGTCGCACGCCAGGGCGTAAACGGCTGCAAGCTCCGGGTTGCCGATGTAGTTCTGAAGGAGGTAAATCACGCAGTGATCGTCCGCCGTGACCACCAGCTGCTTGCCTTTCTCCCGCACGCGTAATCTCACTGCAACAGCTGCCGCAATGGGCTCCTGCGCGCCTGGGATATAGGCGGTGTCGATCACAAAGACGTCGTCGTAGCTGGTGAGTGCGCGGGCTCCATCGAACGATACGGTGTGGCCGCTCTGAAGTATGAGGGACCTCATCCTCGGCTTCCCTGGGCCGTGATGAATCACAGAGCGCTCGACACCATCAATTCGGAGCGGGCGTCCATCGCGGCCAAAAAACTCCATGCGGCCATCGACGTTAAATCGAATGCGATCCAACTGACCATCCGCGGTGGAGAAGGAGTAACTTACCTTTGGCTCGCCTTGATTCGACATGATTCCCGCTATCCACTGCACACATTCTGCATCGGCTGATAGATGCCCTTCCGCCCGTTGACGCGCCGGTATCCTGCTGGAATGCAGCCCCTCCCCGCTTCATCCATCCACGCCGTCTGCCACCTGCAAGCCAACGGTTGCCCCCTGACGTTCGTCCCAAATCGCTGCGCAACCGCAGCGCCGACCGCCAGGGCGGCGGCTACCATCTGACTGCTGACCCTCACCTGGATGGCGCTGTGCCTGCTGGAACTGCAGGAGCAGCACCGCACGCCGCCACAGTTCAGGACGGCAGCACGCCGGTACCCGCCGTTGGAGCCTTCATCGGTAGCGACTGCTGGCGGTTGCGTACGCAGTTCGACGTTTAAGCGATCGCACGGGTCGCTCCGCTCTAGCTTTATCCCATACTTCCTAGTGCCTCCAGTTCCGTTGCTCTTGCGGTATCAGCGTTGATCGAAGTAGTTGGGTGAGGATGCTTTTGACATCGCGCATGCTTCGAGCATCGATGCAACGCTGATAGGGCAGCAAGCCTTGGAAGACCCCCGAAGGCAGTCCCCATTCTTCAGCAAGATCCGCAAGCGCATGTGGCACCGCCGCAGCGATCTGATCTGCACTCGGCTCGTTGAACATCACAATCTGACACCTGGAGAGGAGTGGTTTCGGCAGCTGAGACAACGAGTTCGCCGTGAGGATGAAGCTGACCATGGAGAGGTCACACTCGGTCTGCAGGAAGGTGTCAAACCACCGGCGAGCCGATTCCGCCTCTAGCAGACCCAGCAGGGCGCTGGCCACGGGAGCGCTGTTGACAGACCGGTCGCTGGCCTTGTCCACCTCGTCAAGCAGCACCAACGCAGACGGACAATTCGCGTTGAGAAGGAGCTCCAACAGCGAGGAAGGCTGCCCAGATGACCAGCCCCGGCTGGTTCCCAAGAGAGCTCGGCTGTCGTCCATACCCCCGATGCTGATGGCCCTAAACGTCAGGCTTAGCTCCTCAGCAAGACGGCGAGCAAAGCGGGTTTTACCAACACCTGGCTGCCCAGCGATCAAGGTCGGCCTGACCTTGCAGTCAAGCGCGCCGAGCTGGCGTTTCAAACGCAACTCACCGAGGATGGTTTCTATCGCGCTTGCGGCCCAAGGAAACTCCTCGGTCAAGATCACCTGGATGCGGAACAGCTGATCGGGGTTGGGCAGTTGTACGACGCGCTGTGCGTTCTGCAGCACCTTAAACCGCTGAATCTGCATCTGATCGTTTGAATCGCTGGCCGGCGGGATGGATCCCGGGATCACCGTCAGGAGCTTTTCTGGTCGAAGGGCCTCTGTTGCACACGGTTGCGCTGGCGCACTGCCAGCTTCCTGCGACCTTTTGACGGACTGGGAAAAATCCTGGGTCTTGAGCCGATGGCCCACCAGGCGGATCGCTTCAACATCCAAGGTGCCTGGCAACCGTTGTCCCGAATCATCAGGCGGCAGATCTGCCTCCCCTTCCTTGAGTCGATCCATGAGAGGGTCACCAAACTGCTTGAGCTCCGACCAACGTTCCAGGCAATCCCAGGGCGCATCCCCCTCACCAGGACCATGCAGGTAATGGGTCAGCACAAGCTCAGCCGCCTGGTGCCGCTTGCCCAGGCTCAGAGCTCGAAGGTTGGTCTTGCTCAGCCCTGAGATGTGACTGTAGGCAGATGCGAGCAAGGGGCTCACAAACTGCAGCGTGCCGCCTGCAGGGATCAACTTCCCGTCCTTGTACAAACCGAACGCTTTGCGCCGGCCGCCCTCGGCGCAGCTTACTCGTGGCTCGTATCCCAGAAGCCGGTAAGTGAGATGAGCCAGAAGGTGCAGCAGCTCGATGGAATTAAACCGATCGGCGAGCAGAAGCTGCAGGTTCAGAGCCAGCAGGCTGGGCGATCCAAACTCACCTGGAAACCGAGCCACCCGGTTGTAGATGAGCCGCAGTGCAATGAGACGATCACGATGAGTGACCTCCGGGTCGTGCAGCATCGCGAACAGTGTGGTGTTGCTGGCCAGCGCCGGGTCGCCGACCGGCCAAAGTGTGAACAACGGGTGACTGGCGCCCTCGTCGCGGGCTGCCTCAACGAGCTCAGTCAGGCGCTCATCGGTGTAGCGCCAGACCTTCTGACTGTGATCTGTATCCATGCTGCTCTCCACAAACAAAGTTGCGGTTCAAGCTGTTGGCGCGGTGGCCGGAGGCAGCTGTCGGAGAGCAACGAAAGGGTCAGAAACGACCCACCGGAGCGCAAGGATTCATCAGTCCGAAGTGCCCGTCAAGCGCGCTGGAGTAGCCTGATCTGAAACCGCTGTGTGACAGATACTCCCTACACCGGCGAGCACGATAGACCTTTGTTTTTGTTGAAGAAAATGACGTTTTCCGTTCGTCGGAAAGTGCCTTTTCCGATCCCAAAAATGGACGCTGCTGCTTCCGCCACTCCATCCGGAAGCCACAGCTAGCAGACCACGGTGCGGTCGCGGCTATGTCTTGGCAGGCCTTTAAAGGGGTTCCTGCCCACGAGCCAGTTCAACATGAGTATTTGGGGGTGAACTGTCGGGTATCGAAGTCCCGTACGGTTCAAACAAGCTCAGGAAGATTCGGCCAGCGTCAACGCAACCGGCGGCAGTCCATCGTAACCATCCTTCGCTCCGGCGGCATCGATACGCCCAAGCGGATGATGGACGAGAAGTGCGTGGGAATAGTCAGGGGCGGCCACCCTTGCCTTCCCAGCTTCACACCGTGGAGGGGTACCTGCAGGCTGTGCATTTCAGCATCACGCCACGCAGTCCAGCACTCGGCCGCATCGAAGCCGTGCTGGGCGCCCGGTCACCGCACTGCAAGGTCGCCCTGCAGGTTCCCCAACCCGAGAGACGAAAGATGAAAGACGGCTACAGGCTGATTGCAGTCGATCGAGACACAACTCCAAGCATAGGTATGCACGAGATCGGACACTTAGCTGTGGACGATCTGTGCTCGTGGACAGCCATGCCGATGCAATTCATTCGACCGACCAGTCTGGGTGGTAAACCGAGCAGTACATCACCAAGTTCAGACGGATGCAGTTCTTCAAAAGTGGGCCCACCAGTCCCACCGAACTGAGCTGAGTCTTTTGCTTAGCAGGTCGCATCCCTCATTCAGGGGACGAGTTCTTTTGGATTAGTTCCTATGATCCCCGGAGGGTCGGGTGAGGAACCCGGAGAAGCAGGTAGTACTTGCGAGGGGGGAATCCAGATGGTTCGAACAGCCTTATCGGTCTGCGCGCTGCTGCTTGTCCCGAGCGCTGCGGCAGCGGCCGACCTGCAGTTGCCCCCCGAAGTTCATGGGACATACGCTCCCGGAGCTGATTGCACCCGACAGCCTCGAGTCGTTGTAGGACCTGGGGGCGTGGGAATAGAAACACCCGCTGGATCCCGTGGGCCGCTCCCGATCATGGTCAGCTACACCTTTATAGGTGGGGCACGTTACAGCGGCATTCAGGTCTGGGCTCTGGTCAAGCACGGCGGCAAGAACCGCTGGGGTGATGACAACACCCCGGTCATCCTTACTTTCAACGCAGGCGAGAAACCGGGTGTGCTCAGCGCTGAGCGCGAAAACCCGGGGAATGAACGTCCAGTCGCGCTGGACGGACCATTGGGTAGCGTTGTACAGCAATCAGTGTTTCGCCGTTGCAAGAAGTAGGCGTCCTCTGACGCTGCCCACCAAGATCGGGCAGCCCAGGAAAAGATCCAAGTTGGCTGTCAGCTTGTGACCGGAGGCGAGCAACCTTTTCATCCATCCAAGGAGGGATCAGGTTCGTGTTCAAACTCAGCCA
This sequence comes from Allobosea thiooxidans, assembly GCA_943370825.1. Taxonomy (GTDB): domain Bacteria; phylum Pseudomonadota; class Gammaproteobacteria; order Burkholderiales; family Burkholderiaceae_C; genus Hydrogenophaga. The sequence goes on from CALRSR020000024.1 coordinate 18,134, forward strand.
AGTGTTGTGGCTCTTCACCATCCTGAGCATTTCCAACGCAGCGGTGGCTCAAGTAGCTTCTGCTGACAAGCTGGACCTGGTGGGCATCCGGCTGGGAATGACGGAGTCAGAGGTGGCAACTGCAGTCAAAGCGTTTGATCCGGCAGCCAAGCAAACCAGCCGACGCATGGCCCACTACCCCTATTCAGACGGAGTAACCGGTTTTCAGACCCCGACCTTCCTCGATGAGATCGTGTACCAGGCCGGTGACTCCAGGATTCGCGTGTGGTTCGCATCACCCCCAGCTGAGCCTCGTGTTTACGCAATCCACAGGTACTCGACGGGCAACAGGACACCCCCAACCCGACAGCAGTTCTCAGCAGCCTTGACCTCCAAGTACGGGGCGGGTCACAGCCACTACCTGGCCAACACGGGCAGCAACGTCATGCAGTGGAACGAGGCTGGCAAACCGGAGTGTGCGGTCAGCACCAACGAACGGGTGGTGGTCGACGCAAGCCCGGACACCTTGATGCCGCCACGGGCTGTGGAGGTTCTGGAGGGTTTGGGGAAGATGCAGCACCCCAACCTCAAACGAAGCATGGGCAGCAGCATCGATGTGAGTCGTTGTGGTGTGGTACTCCGGTACGTCTGGGGCGGGCCGGCCAACGATGCGGCCTTCCCGATCACCGAGTTCTACGCCTGGCTGGTCGACCAGGGAGGCATGGTCACGAAGAACCGTGAGTCCCTGAAGTGGGTGGAGCAGCAGCGAGCCGAAGCTGTCCGCAAGCGGCAAAAACAGGGGGCGACGCCTAAACTCTGAAAGGGTGCAGCATGAATCGATGGGAATACCGGGTGCTGGTTCGCGGCTTCGACAAGAACGACAACTACATCTGGACAGACAAGGACCAGCGCTCCAGCGAAGAACGCCTCAACGCCATGGGCCTAGAGGGTTGGGAGCTGATAGAGGTCGTCACCGTATCCCGCCCGGACGCGTCAAGTTGGGCGGGTCTGACCACTGGCCTTCATTACATCTTCAAAAGACCGGGGCAGTGATACGCAAAAGCGGCTCCGCTGCGCACTCGCTGGTAACACATCGGCTCTAGGCTGATCTCAGCCACTCGTCCTTGCTGGTCGAATGTCAGCATTGGACGCTTCCGGTCATTCGACTATCAACGGGTCTTGCAGCTGCTTCGACTCGAAGTCCCGGCACCCGCTGGAGAGGGTGAGCACGCCCGCAGGGAAGGACTGGCTTCGCTCCACGCGAACTGGCACTGCCAACCCAATTCAGTCATTGAAGGCGTGTGTGGTGCAGCATTTCGCCGAGCCCGGATTGGGTACGCCGACACACCGAACAGACGACGCGACCGAACCTCAACCCCTAGATTTGTATCTGGGCTGCCGCAACTGGATAGAGTGCGCCGCTGCGTACACGCGCGAATGAATCAAAATACTGTCTATAATCACAGTACACTACATATAGTGGTAGGGTGTTAGTTGAGACACTAGATATAGTGTTAGGTGTGTACAAAGCGCTCGCGGAGCGTGCCGCGGATGTCAGCAGGAAGGAGGCCTCATGGCCAAGCGCACTTGGGACAAAGCGACTGCCGAAGACCGAATCAAGAAGCGTCTCGCTGAAGTGGAGACCATCAAGATAAAGGAATACGTCAAGGAGACGGACTTGACTGGGCTCCCGGTCGGGACCGCCTACCGGGTCGATGGCGTCCATGTGTATGTTGACATCCTGAACATGGACGAGATGCTGGGGGTGACGGACTACGAGGGCGTGGTCGCTCACCGTCGCACCCTCCGCTTCCTGAACCTGCATTACCGCGCGGTGAGGAACATCTTGTTGGAGGTCGCTGCCATCGAGGTCGACTTCCATAACCAGCGGCTGCACGCGGTGTTCGCCAAGCCCTATGGCGACGAGGCAGCTCGCGTGCACAAGGCGGTCGCGACGGCCCAGCTGATCTGCGACGTCCTCTCGCGCACGGGCGAGGATGGCGACGATCCGCTGCCGGCGGCCAAGGTCCGCGTCGGTATCGACTCTGGCGAGGCGCTCGCGGTCAACAACGGGCGGCGAGGTTCTCGGGAGCCGTTGTTCTTGGGCGAGCCTGCGAACCTGGCTGCGAAACTGGCTGCGAAGCGTGCCGGCGGCGGTACCAAGACCGGCATCTACGTGACGAACACGGCTCGGGCGGTGGTCGGCTGGCAGGCTGTCGTCGACGAGAACGCCACGGCGCTTACCGGCGAGCAGGTCCAGACGGCCAAGGATAAGGCCAAGCTCCCAGTGACTCCCGACGAGATCTACACGGATTGGCAGGACGACCTGGCCAAGCAGCCGATCGGGGACATCGAGTTCTACCGGCATACCCCGCCATTCCAGACCCTAGATCTGGAGGTGCTCTCTCCGAAAAACTCGCGCCGGCAGGAGTGTTCCTCGGTCTACGCCGACATTGACAACTTCACCAGCTACGTCTCCGACCGGATCGGCGACGACGAGACGGCCAAAGACGTGGTGCGCGCGTTACACGTGTTGCGGGCCGAACTCGAGTGCGTGCTGCGCGACGATTTCGCTGGCTGCAAGATCAGGTTCATCGGCGACTGCATCCACGGCATCCTGATCGAGGGCACTGCCCAGACTACCGACGACGAGGAGACGGCGAAGAACGCCATGCTTTGCGCGGCGGCCATGCGCAGCAGCTTCGCCTTGGCGCTGGATTTGTTGGCCGACGAAGGCGTGGACGCCAGCGATCTCGGCCTGGCGATCGGGGCCGAGCACGGCCCCGTGGCGGTGACCCGCCTCGGCATTAAGGGCGAGATGGTCCGGTGCTGCATCAGCCGTTCGGTGCTGCGTGCCGAGGAGGAGCAGCTTCGTTGCAACGGGCGTCAAACCGCAGTCGGCCCGACGTTGAACAAGTTCGCCCCCCAGGCGTTCAAAGACCTCTTTGGCGTCGGCCGCCGCCGCTCGGACTTCGACTACGACGCAGCCACCCAGGCCTTGACGCAGGCCGAGAACGCGGCGAAGTTGGCGTCGCGTCCTGCCGCCTCTCCCCTGCGTTCGCCCAGTGCGGCTGGCGCCGCCGCAGCGGCCGCCGGGTTTGGCTTCCCCGCCGCCGCAGCCACCCCTTCGAAGATTCCGCCCGGCTTCTCCTGATGTGGTTCTTGCGGAACCTCGACCGGCTCGACGTCGAGATGGCGGCCGTGGAAGCGCTGCGGAAGGAGGGCTGGATCAAGCTAGCGCATTGGCAGGTCGTCCCAGACGACGGCTCACTCCGGCTGGAAATCGACTTCCAGGCGGGTGGTGCGCTGCGTAAGGGCTGGCTCGTCTATCCGCATGTGTTCCCTCATGCGCCGCCGATGCTCCTACCGCGCGATCCACAACAGCTGTGGTCCGGACACCAGTGGGGCGCAGGCGGCGAGCTCTGCTTGCAAATCAGGGCGGACAACTGGCGGCCTCGCTACACCGCCGCCGACATGCTCCGAAGCGCACAGGAGCTCTTATCCACTGAAGGCACGGTCAACGCGGACGGCCGCCGCGAGAGGGTTCCCTCCGCCCACGCGTTCACCGAAGGCCAGACCATGGGGTTGCTGCACTTCTTCCGGGTGGTCGCCACTCCGACGCTAATCGCTAAAGTAAGGGAGAGGGGAGACGGTTGCCCTGCGCGATTCCGCTGCTCAACTTTCGAAAACTGCATGGTCTGGACAGCGGTGAAGCTGATGCCCGCGGGGGCGGACGCTTGGCTCGACCCGAGCATCCCGGCGCCGCTGAGGGAGGAAGGCTATTACGAGGGGTTTGCGGTGTCGTTGCCCACCGGCGACCCCCGCGCGGACCTCGTGCGTTCAGCGGGTTCGGAGGGGGCGTCCGTGTTGTGGCAGGCATTTAGCCCCGAGCCCCTGGCCGGCCGGAAGATCCTGCTGGCGGTCTTCCCCGACTCCGTCCAGGCGCTGCACCTCACAGCGGATACCGAAAAGATATTCAAGTGCGGCATGCCTACCACTGACCAGAGCGCCAGACTGCCCGAACGCCACGGGGTCCTCGCTGGCGCGAGGATCGCTGTGCTCGGCGCTGGATCCATGGGGTCCAAAGTGGCTATGAGCCTGGCGCGATCGGGTGCGCGGGAGTTTCTGATCGTCGACGATGACATCGTGCGCGACGGCAACTTGGTCCGCAACGACTTGGACTGGCGCGCCGTCGGCGCCCACAAGGCCGAGGCACTCGCCGAGCGGCTCGCCTTGGTGCATCCGTCGGTCAAGGTCAGAACGCGTTTGCAGCGGCTCGGCGGGCAAATGGCCGCCAAGACATTGCAGCTGGCGCTTGACGATATGTCGGGCTTCGACTTGATAGTGGACACCAGTGGCAGCGATATGTGCTTCAACTATGCCGCTGCAGTCGCAGAGAGCGCGCGCATCCCGATGGTTTGGGGTCGAGTGCTCGCGGGCGGCTACGGGGGCTACATCGCGCGAAGCCGACCTGGCATCGAACCCGACCCGCACTCGGTGCGCGAGCAGATCGACGTCTGGTGCTCGAATCCGGACTTCCCGCCGGCCCCGCCAGCCGCAGCCGTCGACTACGGCTCCGTGCAGGGCGACGGCCCGCCAATGATCGCTGACGACGCCGACGTGTCCATCATCTCGGGCCACCTCGCGCGCCTCGCGATCGACTTGTTGACCAAGCCGCAGCATTCTGATTACCCGAGCTCTGCCTACATGATTGGTCTGCGGGCAGAGTGGATCTTTGGCGAGCCGTTCTCCACCTTCGGGATCCCGTTGGTTCGGCTCACGGAGGCTGAGGCGGCGCCGGTCGCGGCCGGCAATTTCGACCCGGCGACAACGTTTGCGCTGACCGTCCTGCGGGCCTACGCATGATCGATATCATCGTCAGCGATCAGTGCGTCGCCGAACTACGCCGCGAACTGGCGCGCGCTGGCTCGGATGAGATCGGAGGCGTGCTCGCAGCTGAGAATCTTGGCGATGGGCGCTTTCTGGTGCTCGACCTCTCCGTCCAGCGCGACGGCTCGTTCTCGAGCTTCACACGCAGCTCGCCGCGTCATGGCCGTTTTATTCGCCGATTCCAGGAGCGATCTGGCCGCGACTACGAGCGTTACAACTATTTGGGCGAATGGCATTCCCATCCAAGTTTCCCCGCCATGCCCAGCTTGCCCGATCTCAGGCAGATGCAGCGCCTGATCGAACAGCCGAGCCAACGGGCCTTGTTCTTGGCTTTGCTCGTGATGAAGCTGGGCCGCTCCGGCTCGCTAGAAGGCAGCGCGCATGCGTTTCGTCGAGGCTTGGCGCCACTTCGCGTGGGTTTGTCGGGGGAGGGGCCGCGCGACCTGCGGCCACCGTCGAGCGAATGGGGGAGAGCCCAGGGAGAATCGGCTTGGAGGCGCGAGGCGCGCGGAAGAACAAGGAGGGTCGCATGAGTTTGAAGCAGAGATTCGGAAACAGGGCTGCGCTTGTGGAGGCGTTACGGGCGCAGAAGATCGTGCAGGGCGACACTGCGGTGGCGGAGGCCATTGCCGATGTCGGCGAGCTGCTGGAATTCGCGCCGGGACAGAACTTGATTGAGGAGGGCGATACTGATCGCGACATGTTCTTCCTCCTAGCGGGCAAGGTTCAGGTCATCGTCAAGGGCGTCCGGCTCTATCCGCGCGAAAAAAACGTTTCAGTAGGGGAGATGTCTGCGATCAACCCGGAGATCACGCGCGCGGCCACCATCCAGGCTGACGAGCCGACAGTCGCCTTGAAGATCTCGCATCAGGACCTCGAAGCGATCGCCGAGAAGCAGCCTCGAATTTGGCGGTTGTTAGCGATCGACATGTCCGGACGGCTTGAACAGCGCAACCGGTTCATCAACAAACCGAACGCAAGGCCGCGAGTGTTCTTCATCTGCTCGGCCGAAGCTCTCGACATCGCCGAATGCATCCGAGCAGGTTTGCAGCACGAGGATGCTGTCGTCGAGATTTGGAGCGACGACCACATCTTCCCGCCTGGCGGCTACCCGATCGAGGCACTTGAACGTGGCGTCAACGAGTCCGATCTAGGCATTGCGATCGCGCAACCCGACGACTTGGTTCGTTCCAGGGAGCGTACCCAATCCACGCCTCGCGACAACGTGATCTTCGAGCTGGGCTTCTTCATGTCCCGTCTGGGGAGAGCTCGGACCTTACTGCTGGTGCCTCGTGGCGAAGACGTGAAGCTGCCCTCGGACTTCAAGGGCCTGACGCCGCTTGCCTATGCCCAGCCCAAGTCGGGCGAGGAGCCCTCGACCGCGCTTGGCCCGGTGATCTATCAGATCAAACGCCGCCTTCGCGAGCTGGGGGTCCGCAAAACCATCTTGGGCGAGAAATGAACGCGCTGGTGATCGCGCTAACCACGCAGCAAGGTGTTGCGATGGACCGCAGTGCTCGCGCAGCGTGGTGGTGCCGCTGCGGCGGCCCACCGACAACACCCTGGCGCTGACGAATGCCGCAGTGGACGGCATGCGGCGGATGTCCTAGCCGGGCTAAGACTTTATCAAGGTTAGGGGCATGCTGCTGGAGTGGCCGCCGGCGAGTGTGGTGCAGCACGAACTTGCGCAGGAGTCCACTGAGGACGAAGAGCCCACCTGTGACTGCTCACACCTGACTGCGATCATCGCCTGGTTAATAGATGGAAGACCGTGCTCACTCGTGGAGATTGACCAATTCGGCATGACTATGCGGTCTGCATACTTGGACGAGAATCGCTTGCGGAGGTGAATACATGAGTGCGGAAACGGAGCGGCTGCAAACCGCTCAGTGGGTGCTTGAACGGAACCTTGCCTGGATCGCCGCAGCGGAGGTCAAGGTGGGTGTGATCGTGGCAATTGACACAGCGATGCTTGGTGGCCTCGGGGCAGCCTTCAGTGTGGCAGGCGGCGCTGTCCGGACGCACTGGGCTTGGTTTTTCACAATTGTTGCCACGGTCTGCCTTGGAGTCGGATTGTTTTGTGCAGCCATGGCAGTGCTCCCGCGTGTCGCGGGTCCTGCAAAGTCGCTGCTGTTTTTCGGTCGCGTTGGGCCCCGTGCCGAAGCCGAGTACATCGAAGATTTCAAGAAGGCGTCCGACGTGGACCTTCTTGAAGACTGGACCGCACAGATTCATCGAAACGCCCAAATTGCATGTGACAAGTTCGCATGGGTCAGGACGAGTATGTGGTGGTCGTTCCTCTCAGCTCTCCCATGGTTCCCGGCGATCATTACGCTTCTACACAATAAATGAGTAGTGGCTATGGGACTAAAAGACGATCTCGCCGCCGAGGTAAAGAAGACCTTCGCAACGCAATGGGAGGTTCAGAAGACGGACAGTGTTCCGGTGCCGGAAGATCTGCGCCTGAACGCCAACCATGCGAAGGACCTTGAGCTGGCGACGGTCCTGTACGCTGATCTTGACGGCTCAACCAACATGGTTGATTCACACGATTGGACTTTCAGTGCCGAGATCTACAAAAGCTACCTGCGCTGCGCCGCGCAGGTGATTCGAAGCGAAGGCGGTGTAATCACCGCGTATGACGGTGACCGCGTCATGGCCGTATTTACTGGCAGCACAAAAAATACCTCGGCCGTTCGTGCTGCATTGAAGATCAACTTCGCGGTATGCGAGATCATCCGGCCCGCGGTGAAGGCGCAATATCCGTCGAAGGACTTCACGCTGAAGCACGTCGTAGGAGTCGATTCCACGCAGCTTCGGACGGCTCGAATAGGGGTACGAGGTGACAATGACCTTGTTTGGATTGGTCGCGCCGCCAACTACGCGGCGAAAATGACCAGCCTGTCCGAAAAGGCTACTTGGATCACAAAGGCGGTCTACGACTCCATGAATGATGACGTGAAGTTTACAAACGGAACCAACATGTGGGAGCGCCGCTTATGGACATCGATGCGTGACATGGAGATCTACTGCTCGACGTTTTGGTGGCGTATCCCGTGATGCTGAGTGGAGTAGAAGCTAAGTGAGTTCTCGCGGGTGATGTGCCTGCCTAAGGCCCACGGCTGCTACGACCTCTGATGCGGACGTTGGCACTGCATTGCCCAATGGCAGGTCCCGCTGCATTGCTGTCGCTAGCGAGGCTAAGAGGAGTTTAGGCTGGAAGCACTCCGTGGTAACTGCCATCTTACCTACGAAAGAAAAGTCGAAAGAGCCTGAGCGCGGTCATGCGTGTGAAACGTCGATGGGCGGCTAACACAGCAACCTAGACTCTCAGCCAGTGCCTGCGACCTCATCTCTGGCACTCAGCTATGTGGAAGACAAGGCCGAAAAGACTATGTAGGTCGCAAGACGCTAGTGAGAAAAGGGACTAGACATTATGAAACCTCGCCTCAGCTTCATAAACAGCCGAGAGGAGTCGGCGCTATAGCGAAAAGCGAGCGCTCGCGACAGAGACTGCTGTCACCGAGGTAATCCGAGTGTTTTCCGTATCGACTCCATCGCAGAGCCTTAGCAGTCCACCTGTTTTCTTCCCCTCTCACCTCTCTCAAGACCCAGCGAAGTAGGCCAGTAGCAGTAACTAGCGCTCGGCAGTAGCAGAACTGTGGCGCGAGTTGCAGTTACTCTGGCGGCCTACGACTACAGTGACGATCAAACGTCGATATTCCCCGCCCGCAACGCATTCGTCTCGATGAAATCCCGGCGCGGCTCCACCTCGTCGCCCATGAGCATGGTGAACACCTTGTCGGCCTCGATGGCGTCCTCGATCTGCACGCGCAGCAGGCGGCGCACGTTGGGGTCCATGGTGGTTTCCCAGAGCTGCTCGGGGTTCATCTCGCCCAGGCCCTTGTAGCGCTGGCGGCTGGTGGCGCGTTCGGCTTCGCTGATGAGCCACTGCATGGCCTGGCGGAAGTCGCCCACCTTCTCTTCGCGCTGCTTGTCGCCTTCGCCGCGCATGACGCGGGCGCCCTCGCCCAGCAGGTCGCGGAAGGTGGTGGCGGCATGGGCCAGGGCGGCGTAGTCGGCGCCGTGCACAAAGTCCTGGGTGATCACGCTGCTCTTGATGTTGCCGTGGTGGCGGCGGCTGATGCGCAGCACCGGCTTGTCGGTGCGGTTGTCGAACTCGGCCGCCACTTCGGCGGGCACGCCGGTGGTGGACAGCTCACGCAGCTTGGCCTGCAGCGCCTGGGCGCTGGCGGCGGCACCTTCCATGTCGTCCAGCTGGATGGACACGCCGTCGGCCATGGCGCGCAGCGCCTCGGCGTCCATGAAGGCGGACAGGCGGGCGATCACGCCCTCGGCCACCTGGTGCTTGCGGGCCAGCTCGGCCAGGGTGTCGCCTTCCAGCGTGGTCGGGGTGGCGCCGCCGGTGCTCACCTTGGCGTCCTTCAGGGCAATGCGCAGCAGGAAGCCGTCGAGTGCGGCGGCGTCCTTGAGGTAGAGCTCTTCCTTGCCAGCCTTGACCTTGTAGAGCGGCGGCTGCGCGATGTAGATGTGGCCGCGTTCCACCAGCTCGGGCATCTGGCGGTAGAAGAAGGTCAGCAACAGGGTGCGGATGTGGGCGCCGTCCACGTCGGCGTCGGTCATGATGATGATGCGGTGGTAGCGCAGCTTGGCCACGTCGAAATCGTCGGCGCCGCTCTTGCCGTCGGTGCTGCCGGCCTTGCCGATGCCGGTGCCCAGCGCGGTGATCAGGGTCAGGATCTCGTTGCTGGTCAGCAGCTTCTCGTAGCGCGCCTTCTCCACGTTCAGGATCTTGCCGCGCAGCGGCAGGATGGCCTGGAACTTCCGGTCACGGCCCTGCTTGGCCGAGCCGCCGGCGGAGTCGCCCTCCACGATGTAGATCTCGCACAGCGCTGGGTCCTTCTCCTGGCAGTCGGCCAGCTTGCCGGGCAGGCCCATGCCGTCGAGAACGCCCTTGCGGCGGGTCATCTCGCGCGCCTTGCGGGCGGCTTCGCGGGCACGGGCGGCCTCGACGATCTTGCCGCAGATGATCTTGGCGTCGTTCGGGCGCTCCTGCAGGTAGTCGGTCAGCAGGCGGGCCACCACGTCTTCCACCGGGCCGCGTACCTCGCTGGACACCAGCTTGTCCTTGGTCTGGCTGCTGAACTTGGGTTCCGGCACCTTGACCGACAGCACGCAGCACAGGCCCTCGCGCATGTCGTCACCGGTGACTTCCACCTTGGCCTTCTTGGCCAGCTCGTTCTCTTCGATGTACTTGTTGATCACCCGCGTCATGGCGGCGCGCAGGCCGGTGAGGTGGGTGCCGCCATCCCGCTGCGGGATGTTGTTGGTGAAGCACAGCACCTGCTCGTTGTAGCCGCTGTTCCACTGCATGGCCACCTCGACACCGATGTTGGTGCCCTGGTCGCTCTGGCGGTCGCCCAGCGCATGGAACACGTTGGGGTGCAGGACGGTCTTGCCCTTGTTGATGAAGTCCACGAAGCCCTTGACGCCGCCGGCACCCGAGAAGTCGTCTTCCTTGCCGCTGCGCTCGTCGATCAGGCGGATGCGCACGCCGTTGTTCAGGAAGCTCAGCTCGCGCAGGCGCTTGGACAGGATCTCGTAGTGGAAATCGTTGTTCTCCTTGAAGATTTCCGTGTCCGGGAGAAAGTGCACCTCGGTGCCGCGCTTCTCGGTGGCACCGGTCACCTTCATGGGCGAGATCTCGATGCCGTCGGCATTTTTCTCGACGATGCGGTTCTGCACGAAGCCGCGCGCGAACTCGATCTGGTGCACCTTGCCTTCGCGGCGCACCGTCAGGCGCAGCCAGACGGAGAGCGCGTTCACGCAGCTCACGCCCACGCCGTGCAGGCCGCCGGAGACCTTGTAGCTGTTCTGGTTGAACTTGCCGCCGGCGTGCAGTTCGGTGAGCGCAATCTCGGCCGCCGAGCGCTTGGGCTCGTGCTTGTCGTCCATCTTCACGCCGGTGGGGATGCCGCGGCCGTTGTCCACCACGCTGATGGAGTTGTCGGTGTGGATGGTCACCACAATGTCGTCGCAGTGGCCGGCCAGCGCCTCGTCGATGGAGTTGTCCACCACCTCGAACACCAGGTGGTGCAGGCCGGTGCCGTCCGACGTGTCGCCGATGTACATGCCCGGGCGCTTGCGCACCGCCTCCAGGCCCTCCAGGATCTGGATGCTGCCCTCGCCATAGCCCTCGCTGGCGCCGGCCTGGTTCGCGTCGATGGTGGGCTGGAAGTTGGAGCTCTCGGGGCTCGGTGCAGCGTTGGACATGGGAACTTTCTCGATCTCAGAAAACGCCAAACCCGCTGGTCAGCGGGTCGGGCTCGGGGCAGGCTGGCGGGCGGTCGGTCAGATGCGCATGGGCATCACGACGTACTTGAAGGCGTTGTCGTCGGGGTTGGTCACCAGCGCGGAGCTGTTGCCGTCCGACAGTTCGATGCGGACCATCTCCTGCGACATGTTCTGCAGCGCGTCGATCAGGTAGGTCACGTTGAAGCCGATCTCGATCTCGGGGCCGGCGTAGTCGATGTCCAGCTCGTCCACCGCCTCTTCCTGTTCGGCGTTGCTGGAGGCCACGCGCAGCGTGCCGGCTTCGATGTTCAGGCGCACGCCCTTGAACTTCTCGCTGGTCATGATGGCGGTGCGCTGCAGGCTGGAGAGCAGCGGCTGGCGGCCGAGAGTGACGATGTTCTTGTGGTTCTTGGGAATCACGCGGTTGTAGTCGGGGAACTTGCCCTCGACCAGCTTGGTGACGAACTCCATGCCGTCGAAGCTGAACTTGGCCTGGTTGGCCGCGAACTGCATCTCGATGGCGCCTTCCTTGTCGGAAAGCAGGCGCTGCAGCTCCAGCACCGTCTTGCGCGGAAGGATGACTTCCTGCTTGGGCACGTCCACGTCCAGGGTGGCGCTGGCAAAGGCCAGGCGGTGGCCGTCGGTGGCCACCAGGCTCAGCTGCTTGCCTTCGGCCACGAACAGGATGCCGTTGAGGTAGTAGCGGATGTCGTGCACCGCCATGGCGAACGACACCTGGCCCAGCAGGCCCTTGAGCGTCTTCTGGGGCACGCTGAACACCGGCCCGAAGCTGGCCGATTCCTGCACCAGCGGAAAGTCCTCGGCCGGCAGGCTCTGCAGCGTGAAGCGGCTCTTGCCGCCCTTGAGCACCAGCTTGCCGGCGTTCGATTCCAGGCTCACCGTCTGGTCGCCCGGCATGGTGCGCAGGATGTCGATCAGCTTGCGCGCGCCCAGCGTGGTGGCAAAGCTGCCGTCGTCGCCGTCCAGGGCGGCGGTGGTGCGGATCTGGATCTCCAGATCGCTGGTGGTCAGCTGCACGGCCGAGCCGGTCTTGCGCAGCAGCACGTTGGCCAGAATGGGCAGCGTGTGGCGGCGCTCCACGATGCCGGCCACCGACTGCAGGGCGGCCAGGACTTTGTCCTGGGTCGATTTGAAAACGATCATGAACGACTCTTTCGACAGGGTTGAACCGTGTTTATTTTCGCTGGTTTGAGGGGGCTTTCCCGCCTCACCCCTTGAGGGTTTGTTCGAGGACGTGCAGCTGCTGGTTGAGCTCGCTGTTCTGCTGGCGTTCGGCAGCGATCTTGCGCACCGCATGCAGCACGGTGGTGTGGTCACGGCCGCCGAACAGCTCGCCGATCTCCGGCAGGCTCTTCTGGGTCAGCTCCTTGGCCAGGAACATCGCGATCTGGCGCGGCCGGGCAATGCTGGCCGGGCGCTTCTTGGAATACATGTCGGCGACCTTGATCTTGTAGAAGTCGGCCACCGTCTTCTGGATGTTCTCCACGCTGATCTGCCGGTTCTGGATGGACAGCAGGTCCTTCAGGGCGTCCCGGGCCAGCTGGATCGAGATCTCGCGCTGGTTGAAGCGCGAATAGGCCAGGATCTTGCGCAGCGCGCCTTCGAGTTCACGCACGTTGGAGCGCACGTTCTTGGCCACGAAGAAGGCCACTTCCTCGGGCATGACGGCATGTTCCACCGCCGCCTTGTTGATCAGGATGGCCACCCGCATCTCCAGCTCCGGCGGCTCGATGGCCACGGTGAGCCCGGAATCGAAGCGCGAGACCAGCCGCTCATGGATGTCGGCCAGCCCCTTGGGGTAGGTGTCGCTGGTCAGCACGATGTGGCTCTTCTTGGCCAGCAGGGCCTCGAAGGCGTTGAAGAACTCTTCCTGCGTGCGTTCCTTGTTGGCGAAGAACTGCACGTCGTCGATCAGCAGCAGGTCCAGCGAGTGGTAACGCTCCTTGAACTCGTCGAAGGTCTTGCGCTGGTAGGACTTGACCACATCGGAGACGAACTGCTCGGCGTGGATGTAGAGAACTTTGGCCTGCGGCCGCTCGCTCAGCAGGTGGTTGCCGATGGCGTGCACCAGGTGGGTCTTGCCCAGGCCCACCCCTCCGTAGATGAACAGCGGGTTGTAGAGCTGGCCCAGGCTGCCGGCCACGTGCATGGCGGCGGCGCGCGCCATGCGGTTGGCCGAACCTTCCACCAGCGTGGCAAAGGTCAGCGCCGGGTTGAGGCGGTTGCGAGTGCCGCTGGGAGCGGCGGGTTCGGCCGGGGCCACATCGGGCAGTTCGGCCAGCAGCTGGTCCTGCATGCTGCGGGGTGCCGGCATCGTGCGGCTGGGGCCTTCACGCGGAGCGAGCGCCAACTCAAGCGCCACCTTCTCGCCGGCCAGGGCCTCCAGGGCGGCGCTGATGCGGGTGGCGTACTGGGCGCGGATCCAGTCCATCTTGAACCGGTTGGCCACCGACACCACCACCTTGCGGCGGTCGTCGCTGACCTGGGCCACCAGCGGGCGGATCCAGGTGTTGAACTGCTGTTCGGGGATGTCCTGGGCCAGCTGGTCCAGGCAGGCGGCCCACAGGCTGTGGGCCTCGGGCAGGTCGGAATCGGAGGCGAAGCCCTCGGTCATGCGGAGAAATCGGGAGTTGTTGTTGTGGACAAAGGGCTCGGGCCAGGGGGCGGATTCTACCGATGCCGAGCAGTTATCCACAACCCGGGTTACACCCGTGGCAGACCGGGGTCGGACAGGGGCTGTGCACCGGAACTTGCCGGCGGGTGGCCTTTCTGGCGATAATTGCGGGTTTCCCCGATTCTTACCCACCCATCATGAAACGCACCTACCAGCCCTCCAAGATCCGCCGCGCCCGCACCCACGGCTTCCTCGTGCGCATGAAAACCCGTGGTGGCCGTGCCGTGATCAACGCACGCCGCGCCAAGGGCCGCAAGCGTCTGTCGGTCTGAGTCCGACCCCCTGAACGCTCCTGGAACGCCGGTGCCCGAGCACACGGCCGACCCTCGGGAACAGGCACCGGCCCTGCCGATCCAGCGCCTGCGGTCCCGGCAGCAGTTTCAGGTTGCCATGGCGGGATCACCTGTGGCCAAGACCGCCCATTTCGCGCTGCACCGTTCGCCGCTCGACGGCATGGCGGATCCGGTCCGGAACGCCGGCAGCGCAGACCCCGCGAGAGCGGCGGCTGCCCGTCCCCTGTTTCCAGTCACCGCGCCGTGGCTGGGTGTCGTGCTGCCCAAACGCTGGGCCAAGCGCGCCGTCACCCGCAATGCCATCCGGCGCCAGATCTATGAATCGGTCCGCCCGCTGACCGGCCAGCTGCCGGCAGCGGTGCATGTGGTGCGGCTGCGCGCCGGCTTCAGCCGCGACCAGTTCGTCAGCGCCAGCTCCGATGTGCTCAAGCGCGCGGTGCGCGCCGAGCTGCAGCAGCTCTGGTCGCGGGCCGGCCTGAATGCGGCGGCGGGGAACCCTTCCCATGTGGGCTGATCTGCCTCGCCAGATCCTGATCGGCCTGGTGCGTGGCTACCGGCTGCTGCTGAGCCCCTGGCTGGGCAGCCACTGCCGCTTCGCGCCGACCTGTTCGGCTTACGCCCTGGAAGCCCTGCAGCGCCATGGCGCGGCCGGCGGCAGCTGGCTGGCGGCGCGCCGTCTGGTGCGATGCCATCCGTGGTGCCAGGGTGGCGTCGATCCGGTGCCCGAACAGCCCCAGGGTCTGTTCACCGGCCTCCTTTCCTCCTCTCGTGCAAAGAAGAACCCGTCATGAATGACATCCGTCGGTCCATCCTGTGGGTGGTGTTTGGTCTGTCCATGGTCCTGATCTGGGACAAGTGGCAGATCCACAACGGCAAGCCCGCCACGTTCTTCCCGGGCGCCACGCCGCCCGCCGCCACCGCACCGGCCGCCGGCAATGCCCCTGCAGCCGGCGCAGCGCCTGCCGCCTCGGCGGCGTTGGCCCCGGCCGGCAATGCCCCGGCAGCCGCTCCCGACGCGGCCGCCACCCGCCACGAGGTGCGCACCGACCGCATGGTCCTGACCTTCAGCAGCGAGGGCGGCGCCCTGATCGGTGCCGATCTGCTGGCCCATCGCCAGTCCACCCGCCAGAGCAAGACGCCCGACGACGGCCCCTTCACCCTGCTCACCCAGGACGCCAAGCACACCTATGTGGCCCAGACCGGCCTGATCGGTGGCAGCTTCCCCACCCACAAGACCCCCATGACGCTGGTGGGCTCCCCCACCGCGCTGGCCGACGGTCAGGACAGCATGGACGTGGTGTTCGAGTCGGCCGACGTGGGCGGCGTGAAGCTGGTCAAGACCTACACGCTCAAGCGCGGCTCCTATGTGATCGACGTGCGCCACGACGTGGTCAACACCGGCACCGCCCCGGTCAGCCCGCAGCTGTATGTGCAGCTGGTGCGCGACGGCAGCAAGCTCGACAGCGAGACCCCGTTCTATTCCACCTTCACCGGCCCGGCCGTCTTCACGGCCGAGCAGAAGTACCAGAAGGTCGAGTTCAAGGACATCACCGCCAACAAGGCCAACTTCGTCAAGACCACCAGCGATGGCTACATCGCCATGGTGCAGCACTACTTCGCCACCGCCTGGCTGCTGGCCGACGGCGTGGCGCGCGAGAACTTCGTGCGTGCGGTGGACAGCAACCTGTTCTCGGTGGGCAGCATCGTGCGCCTGCCCGAGATCGCCCCGGGTCAGCGCGAGACCAGCCAGGCCCGCCTGTTCGTGGGCCCGCAGGAAGAGAAGGTGCTGGAAACCATCGCCCCGGGCCTGGTGCTGGTCAAGGACTACGGCTGGCTGACCATCCTGGCCAAGCCGCTGTACTGGCTGATGGAGAAGATCCACAGCTTCGTGGGCAACTGGGGCTGGGCCATCGTGCTGCTGGTGGTGCTGATCAAGGCGGCGTTCTACTGGCTCAACGCCAGTGCCTACCGCAGCATGGCCAAGATGAAGGCCATCAACCCGCGCATCATGGAAATGCGGGAGCGTCTGAAGAACAACCCGCAGCAGATGCAGATGGAAATGATGAAGATGTACAAGGAAGAGAAGGTCAACCCGCTGGGTGGCTGCTTCCCCATCCTCATCCAGATCCCGGTGTTCATCGCCCTGTACTGGGTGCTGCTGTCCAGCGTCGAGATGCGCAACGCTCCGTGGCTGGGCTGGATCCATGACCTGTCCTCGCCCGATCCGTTCTACATCCTGCCGCTGGTCATGGCCGTGACCACCCTGATCCAGACCGCGCTCAACCCGCTGCCGCCGGATCCGCTGCAGGCCAAGCTGATGTGGTTCATGCCCCTCATCTTCTCGGTCATGTTCTTCTTCTTCCCGTCCGGCCTGGTGCTGTACTGGATCACCAACAACGTGCTGACCATCATCCAGCAGGCCCACATCAACAGCCGCATGGGCGTGCCGCTGAAGTTCAACATGCCGAGTTTCAAGTGACCCCCCTGCGCCGCTGACGCGGCTTCCCCCCTCGGAGGGGGGACGGCACCTACGGACCGGCGGAGCCGGACCCGTGGTGCCTCCGGGTTGAGGGGTTGGCGCTCTTCCGGATCTTCATGCTCTCCTCTGCTTCCGAACCCATCATTGCGATCGCCACGGCTCCTGGTCGGGGTGCGGTGGGCATGGTGCGGGTGTCGGGCCAGGGGCTGCGGCCGTTCGTGACGGCGCTGGTGGGGCGGGAGCTGAGGCCGCGCGAGGCCACTTACGGGCCGTGGCGCGATGCGGCGGGCGAGCCGATCGACCATGGGCTGTCGCTGTGGTTTCCCGGGCCGCATTCCTACACAGGTGAAGACGTGTTCGAACTCCAGGGCCATGGCGGTCCTGTGGTGCTGCAGCTGCTGCTGGCGCGCTGCCTGGAGGTGGCGGCACAGGGCAGCCTGCCGGGGCTGCGGCTGGCGCGGGCGGGCGAGTTCACCGAGCGCGCCTTCCTGAACGACAAGCTCGATCTGGCCCAGGCCGAGGCGGTGGCCGATCTGATCGATGCCAGCACCGAAGCGGCGGCCCGCAGCGCCTCGCGTTCGCTGGCGGGTGCTTTTTCCGAGCGCATCCACGGCCTGCGCGACGCGCTGGTGAACCTGCGCATGCTGGTGGAGGCCACGCTGGACTTCCCCGAAGAAGAGATCGATTTCCTGCAGAAGGCCGATGCCAGCGGACAGCTGCAGCGCCTGCAGGCGTCGCTGGCCACCGTGCTGGGCGAGGCGCGTCAGGGTGCGCTGCTGCGCGACGGGCTGCAGGTGGTGATCGCCGGGCAGCCCAACGCCGGCAAGAGTTCGCTGCTCAATGCCCTGGCCGGCGCCGAGCTGGCCATCGTCACGCCGGTGGCCGGCACCACCCGCGACGTGGTGCAGCAGACCATCCAGATCGAGGGCGTGCCGCTGCATGTGGTGGACACTGCCGGCCTGCGCGACAGCCCGGAGGTGGACGAGGTCGAGCGCATCGGCATCGAGCGGGCCTGGGGCCGCATCCGCCAGGCCGACGTGGTGCTGTTCCTGCACGACCTCACCCGGGCCGACGATCCGGCTCACGCCAAGGTCGATGCGGCCATCGAGGCCGATCTGCCCCGGGGCGTTCCGGTGCTGCATGTCTGGAACAAGCTGGACCAGCGGCCCGAGGCCCGTGTTTCCGGCGATGCGCTGGCCCTGTCGGCCCGGCAGGGCGACGGACTGGAAGCCTTGCGCCAGCGCCTGCTGCAGCTGGCCGGCTGGGAACGGGCCGGCGACGGCCTGTTCATGGCCCGCGAGCGGCACCTGCAGGCCCTGCACCGGGTGCAGACCCACCTGGAGGCGGCCGCCACCTGGCTGGACGGCTCGGCCGATGCCCTGGACCTGCTGGCCGAGGAGTTGCGACTGGCCCAGCATGCCCTGGGCGAAATCACGGGTGAATTCAGCGCGGACGATCTGCTGGGCGTCATCTTTTCGCGCTTCTGCATCGGCAAGTAGTACTTGCCCCACCGTCCGGGGCCGTTCGTCAGCCGTCCGGAGCGAATCTGTAATCAACCGTAAGCGTGATCCATTGCACACTTGCGCCGTCGGTCACCTCGCGGTCAACTCGGGGGCATGAGTGTGATCACCGTCCCTTCGGCGCGCGCCGACATCAAGGCGCTGGCCACTGCCATGCGGCAGAGCAACGCGCTGGACGCCCTGCCGCTCAACCTGTCCGAAGCCCAGTGGAATACCCTGGCGGGTTACCTGCAGCCGGTCATGCTGCGCCAGGGCCAGGCGCTGATCGAGCAAGGCGTGAAGGACCGCACCGTCTACCTGGTGGAAAGCGGCACGCTCACCGTGCACTACGAAGACAGCCACGACCGCATTCGCATTGCCGTGGTGGGCGAAGGCTCGCTGCTGGGCGAGGGCGCGTTCTTTTCGCACCTGCCGCGCAGCGCCACGGTCAGCGCCGGCAGCGACTGCCGGCTCTGGTGCCTGACCCCGCTGCGCTTTCGGGAACTGTGCACCCGCGCCCCGGAGATCGCCCTCGAGCTCACGGTGGCCATGTCGGCCGTGCTGGCCCGCCGCATGTACAACAAGCCCAAACGGGTGGCTGTGACCTGACCGCCCACCCCTTCACATGATCGCCCTGCCCATGTCATTCAAGAACTGGTGGTTCGGACGCAAGCCCTCGGACGGCGACAGCACGCTGGCCCGGGCCCGTCAGGCCATCCGCAACACCACGCTGCCCCTGATCTCCCCGCGCCGGGGCCGCCGCATCCTGCGTCGCGAGCAGCTGTTCACCGTCATCCGCGAGTCGCTCATCCGGGGTGGCGTGCTCTCCACCAGCTACAGCTTCAAGGTGCTGTCCACCGACGCCAACGGAGACAGCTTTCTGGTGCTGATCGACCTGGCCCTGGGTGCCAAGGACCTGCCCGACGAATACCTGCTGGAAATCGAGCGCTGGATCCAGCGCAGTGCCCAGAGCCGCCATGCCATGGAGGTGCGCTCGGTCTACTGGCGCCGCCGTGCAGCTCCCGAACGCGTTGGCACCGCCCTGCGGGCTTCGGTGGCGGCCCAGACCCGGCGCGAGGCCGAGCTGGCCCGCGAGACCCCGCGTGAACCGGTCCGCGAGATGGCGCGCGACACCGCCATTCCCCGCCCGCCGCAACCCGAACGGCATCAGGCCGGTCAGCCGGTGACCGAGGCCGAGGTGGAAGCGTTCCGCCAGGCCCTGCAGGCGCCGCCGGCACAGGCCTATCGCCAGGCCAGGGACACGCCGGTGCAGCCCACCGATGTGGTCAGCGACTTTGCCGCCCTGAGCGAGACCCAGTACGGCAAGCTCTGAGCCGCGGGGTCGGGTCGTTCAGTGCCCTGCGAAATCGAGCAGGGTGAACAGCTGCAGGCCGCTGGCCCGCAGCTTGCCGGAGCCGCCGAGTTCGGGCAGGTCGACGATGGCCGCTCCTTCCATCACCTCGGCACCCAGCTTCTCCAGCAGACGGCGCCCGGCCATCATGGTGCCGCCGGTGGCGATCAGGTCGTCGATCAGCACCACCCGGTCGCCGGGTTTCACCGCGTCGGTGTGCAGCTCCACCGTGGCGCTGCCGTATTCCAGCTCGTAGGTTTCTTCCACCGTGGTGAACGGCAGCTTGCCCTTCTTGCGGATGGGCACGAAGCCCACGCCCAGCTCGTAGGCCAGCACCGAGCCGATGATGAAGCCGCGCGCATCCAGCCCGGCCACCACGCTGGGGCGCAGCGCCGGGTCCATGTAGCGGTGCACGAAGGCGTCGATGAGGACCCGGAAGACCTTGGGGTCCTGCAGCAGGGGCGTGATGTCGCGGAACTGCACACCCGGCGCCGGCCAGTCGGGCACGGTGCGGATGTGGGCGCGGAGGTAGGCGGCGGTATCCATGCCCGGATTATCCGCCGCCCCCGGGGGTATCCCCGCCGCCTCAGGCCAGCGGCTTGAACTGGTAGCCGCTGCCGGCGATTTCCAGGGTGCCCAGCGCCGGGAAGGGGAAGTGGAAGCCGCCCATCATGGTCTTGTCCTTGACCAGCTGGTCGAACAGGCGGCGGCGGGTGGCGCGGGCCATGTCGGCGTCCATGTCGAAGGTCACGGCCCAGTCGGGGCTGCGGGCGAACAGCGAAGGCACGTTGGTCACGTCGGCCACGTACATGAACGACTGGCCCTTGGAGCTGACGTTGAACACGCTCATGCCCGGGGTGTGGCCGAAGGCGGCCAGCGAACGGATGCCCGGGGCCAGCTCGGCGCCGGGTTCGAACTTCACCAGCTTGTCGGCGGCGATCTTGCCCATCACGCGGCGGGCATTCTCGAAGGCGCCCTTGGCGGCCGGTGGTGCGGCGTTCATCTTGGCGTCGTCCATCCAGTGGGCGAACTCGGGCGCCGGCACATGCACCTTGGCCTTGGGGAACACGGCCGAGCCGTCCTTGGCGAACAGGCCGTTGATGTGGTCGCCATGGAAGTGGCTGAGGATGACGTGGTCGATGTCTTCCGGCTTGTGACCGGCAGCAGCCATGTTGGCGCGCAGGCGACCGGTGGTGGCGGGGCCGTTGTCGGCAAAGCCGGTGTCGATCAGGAAGCGCTGGCCGCCGGCCACGATCAGGTAGGGCGTGAAGGGGATGTCCACATAGGCCGTGGGCAGGTTCTGCGAAGCCAGGAGGGCCTTGACCTGTTCCAGCGGCGCGTTGCGCACGAACTCGTCTCCCAGCGGGCGGCGCAGGGCGCCGTCGTTGATGGCGATCACCTCGATGTCGCCGACCATGGTCTTGCGGAATCCCGGGCTCGGCAGCGAGGGGGCGCCCAGGTCGGGCGAGTTCTGCGAGAAGACCGAGGTGAAGGTCAGCGTGGTCGCGCCGGCGATGCCGGCACCGAGGAAGAGGCGTCGATCCATGGGGTTGTCTCCGGAGGATGAAAAGCCGGCAGGGTAAGGGGCGGGCAAAGGCCCGCGAGGCGACTCGGACAATCCCGCCCCCGGTGAGCGGGATGGCTTCAGCCGCCCAGCAGCTTGTCTTCGGCCAGCGCGAGGGCGGCAGCCTTGCCCTGCAGCACCAGCGTGTCGCCGCCCTCGACCAGGGTGGTGTCCTCGGCCGTGGCGGCCCGTCCGCTGGCGCGCCGCAGGCTGACCACCCGCACACCGATGGCGTCGAGTGCCAGGGCGTCCAGCGGCCGGCCCACGTGGCGGCTGGCGCCCGGCAGGGTGACGGTGTTCAGCCGCACCTGCTCGCCGTCGTCTTCGGCGTCGTCGTCCGCGCCGTGGAAGTAACCGCGCAGCAGGTTGTAGCGGGCCTCGCGCTGTTCCTGCACCACGCGGATCACCCGGCGCATGGGCACACCCACCAGCGCCAGTGCGTGGCTGGTGAGCATGAGGCTGGCCTCGATGGCTTCGGGCACCACCTCGGTGGCGCCGGCCTGGCGCAGGCGGTCCAGGTCGGCATCGTCCACCGTGCGCACGACCACCGGCACCTGCGGCGCCTGCTCGCGCGTGTGGTGCAGCACCTTCAGGGCGCTGGCGGTCTCGTTGTAGGTGATGACCAGGGCACTGGCGCGGTGCAGGCCCGCGGCCATGAGGGCCTGCAGCCGCGCCGCGTCACCGAACACCACCGAGTGGCCGGCGGCTGCGGCCTGGCGGACCCGGTCGGGGTCGAGGTCCAGCGCCATGTAGGGAATGCCTTCGGCCTCCAGCAGGCGGGCCAGGTTCTGGCCGCAGCGGCCGTAGCCGCAGATGATCACGTGCTTGTCGGCATTGATGGCCTTGCGCGCGATGGTGGTCATCTGCACCGACTGCATCAGCCAGTCGCTGCCCACCAGGCGGGTGACCACGGTGTTGGCGTGCATGATCAGGAAAGGCGTGGCGATCATGGAGATCACCATGCTGGCCAGGATGGGGTTGAACAGTTGCGGCGGGATCAGCCCGTTCTGGCCGGCCAGGCTCAGCAGCACCAGGCCGAATTCGCCTGCCTGGGCCAGGTACAGGCCGGTGCGCAGGGCCACCCCGGTGGGGGCGCCGAAGGCCCGGGTGAGCCCGGTGATCAGCGCCAGCTTGAAGGCCATGGAGGCCAGCAGGAGCAGCAGCACCAGCGGCCAGCGCTCCAGCACCAGACGCCAGTCCAGCATCATGCCGATGGTGATGAAGAACAGGCCCAGCAGCACGTCGTGGAACGGCCGGATGTCGGTCTCCACCTGGTGCTTGTACTCGGTCTCCGAGATCAGCATGCCGGCCACGAAGGCGCCCAGGGCCAGCGACAGGCCCGCGTGCTCGGTCAGCCAGGCCAGGCCCAGGGTGATGAGCAGCAGGTTGAGCATGAACAGCTCTTCGCTCTTGCGCCGCGCCACCAGCGTGAGCCACCAGCGCATCAGCCGCTGCCCGCCGGTGAGCAGCAGGCCCAGCAGCACCGTGGCCTTGAACACCGCCAGACCCAGCGCAGGCAGCAGCTGTTCCGGCTCGGCCGCCAGCGCCGGGATCAGCACCAGCAGCGGCACCACCGCCAGGTCCTGGAACAGCAGGATGCCCAGCACCCGCTTGCCGTGCTCCGATTCCAGCTCCAGCCGTTCGGCCACCAGCTTGATCACGATGGCGGTGCTGCTCATGGCCATGACGCCGCCCAGCGCCAGCGCGCTCTGCCACGGAATGTCCCACCACTGCGGCAGCAGCATGGCCAGGGCCAGCGAGGCGGCGGTGGTGATCAGCACGGTCAGCACCACCTGCGAGAGCCCCAGCCCGAACACATGACGGCGCATGGCCCGCAGTTTGGGCAGGCTGAATTCCAGCCCGATGACGAACATCAGGAACACCACGCCGAACTCGGCCAGGTAGCGGATGCCCTTGGAGTCCTGCGCAATGGCCAGTGCGTTGGGTCCGATCAGCACCCCCACCACCAGATAACCCAGCATCGGCGGCAGCTTGAGGCTGCGGCAGGCCACCACCCCCAGCACGGCGGCCAGCAGGTAGAGCAGGGTGATGTCCAGCGATGTCATCGGCCGATGTTAGCCGTCACCCCCCGCAGCGATAATCCGGCCATGACTTTTCCCGTGGCATTCGACGCCGGACGCGCCCTCGCGCTGGCCCGCGACACCTTGCAGATCGAGGCTGAGGCGGTGCAGGCACTGGCCACGCGCCTGGATGCCGCCTTCGTCGGCGCCCTGCAGTGCCTGCTGGCCTGCCAGGGGCGCGTGGTGGTCATGGGCATGGGCAAGAGCGGTCACATCGGCCGCAAGCTCGCAGCCACCCTGGCCTCCACCGGCACCCCGGCGCAGTTCGTCCATCCCGCCGAGGCCAGCCATGGCGACCTGGGCATGATCACCCCGCAGGACGTGGTGCTGGCCATCAGCAACAGCGGCGAGAGCGACGAGCTCACCGTGCTGCTGCCCCTGATCAAGCGCATGGGCGTGCCGCTGGTGGCCTTCACCGGCCGCAGCGATTCGTCCCTGGCCCGCCACGCCGACCATGTGCTCGACACCGCCGTGTCCCGCGAGGCCTGCCCCCACAACCTGGCGCCCACCGCCAGCACCACCGCGCAACTGGCCTTGGGGGACGCGCTGGCCGTGGCCCTGCTGGACGCCCGCGGATTCCGCGCCGACGATTTCGCCCGTTCACACCCGGGCGGTGCCCTGGGCCGGCGCCTGCTCACCCACGTGGCCGACGTCATGCGCCAGGGTGATGCCGTGCCGCGCGTGGCGCCCGCCACGCCGCTGATGGACCTGATGCGCGAGATCAGTGCCAAAGGTCTGGGCCTGTGCGCCGTGGTCGGCCCGGACGGCCGTGCCCAGGGCGTCTTCACCGACGGCGACCTGCGCCGCCTGATCGAGCGCACCGGCAGCGCCCAGGACCTGCGCCAGCTCACCGCCGCCGAGGTCATGAACCCCCGGCCGGCCACTGTGGCCGCGCAGTCGCTGGCGGTGGAGGCCGCGCGCCTGATGGAGGAGCGTCGCATCAACAGCCTGCTGGTGGTCGATGCGGCCGGGCTGCTGGTGGGCGCGCTGAGCAGCAACGACCTGATGCGGTCCAAGGTGATCTGATGAACCCGGTGCCACGCTTTTCCGCCGACATCCTGCTGCGCGCCCAGGCGGTGAAGGTGCTGCTGCTCGACGTGGACGGGGTGCTCACCGATGGCGGCCTCTACTTCAGCGAGGCTGGCGAGACCCTCAAGCGCTTCCACACCCTCGACGGTCACGGCCTGAAGCTGCTGCAGCGCGCCGGCATCACCCCGGCCGTGGTCAGTGGCCGCGACTCGGCTGCCCTGCGCATGCGCCTGCAGGCCCTGGGCATCACCCACCTGCGGCTGGGCACCGAGGACAAGGCACCCGCTGCGCAGGCCATCCTGCAATCGCTCGGTCTGGACTGGGATGCCGCCGCCGCCATGGGCGACGACTGGCCCGACCTTCCCCTGCTGACCCGCTCCGCCTTTGCTGCGGCCCCGCCCGAGGCCCACCCCGAGGTGCTGGCCCGTGCCCACTGGGTCAGCCAGCGTGGTGCGGGTGCCGGTGCGGTGCGCGAGCTCTGCGATCTGCTGCTGCTGGCCAGCGGCCACTACACCCGCGAGCTGGAGGCGGCCCTGCGGTGACGCCCGACGAACCCCTGGACGACATCCTGCCCGGCCTGGACCCGGCCACGGCAGGTCCGGCCCCCCGGCGCCGCAAGGCCCCGTGGTGGGACACGGTGTCCATCTACCTGCCGGTGCTGCTGATGGGCGTGCTGGCGCTGGCGTCCTACTGGCTGCTGCGGGCCACGCCGGTCTTCGTCGAGGCGCCGCAGGCCCGGCCGGTGAGCAGCGAGCCCGACTATTTCATGCGCCGCTTTTCGGTCAAGTCGTTCGACCCCGCCGGTACGCTGCGCTCCGAGGTCGCCGGCACCGAAGCCCGCCACCATCCCTCGGACGACCGGGTGGAGATCGACAACGCCCGCATCCGCCGCATCGACGACCAGGGTCTGATCACCGTGGCCACCGCGCGGCGCGTCACCACCAACGGCGACAACACCGAGTTCCTGCTGGAGGGCAATGCCCAGGTGGTGCGCGAAGCCGGCACCGGCAAGGATGGCGTGGCCCGTCCCCGGCTCCAGTTCAATGGCGAGCGGCTGAAGATCTTCCTCGACCCTGACCGCGTCGTCTCCGACTTGCCGGTGGTGCTGCGGCGCGGCAACGACCGGCTCGAAGCCGCCACCCTGGATTACCGCGATGACCAGCGCGTGGCCGACTTCACCGGCCGGGTCCGTGTCGAACTGGCTCCGCCCGGTCGCAACCCCAGCCCGCCATGACCACTGCTCTGCGCTCCGCTCCCCTGGTCTTCATCACCGGCGCTTCCAGCGGCATCGGCCAGGCCCTGGCCGCCCGTTTTGCACGGGCCGGTTACCGGCTGGCCCTGGTGGCCCGGCGCACCGACGATCTGCGGGCCTGGGCCCACGCGCAGGGACTGGACGCTGAGCGTTGCGGCATCTTCGGTGCCGATGTGGCCGACATCGACAGCATCGTCAAGGCCGGCCTGGCCTGCATCGCTCAGATGGGCCTGCCCGACGTCGTGGTGGCCAATGCCGGCATCAGCATCGGCATGGACACCGGCGAGCGCGAGGACATCGACGTGATGGCCCGCACCTTCGCCGTCAACAACACCGGCATGGCCGCCACCTTCCACCCCTTTGTCAACGGCATGCGCCAGCGCGGCAGCGGCCGGCTGGTGGCGGTGGCCAGCGTGGCCGCCATCCGGGGGCTGCCCGGCCACGGCGCCTACTGCGCCAGCAAGGCCGCCGTCGTGGCCTATGCCGAGAGCCTGCGTGGCGAGCTGCGGGGCAGCGGTGTGAAGGTCGTGACCCTCGTGCCGGGCTACATCGACACGCCGCTGACGCAGCGCAACCGCTATCCCATGCCGTTCCTGATGCCGGTCGATGCTTTCGCCGACCGCGCCCATGCCGCCATCGAGGCCGGCACGGCCTGGCGGGTCATTCCGTGGCAGATGGGCTGGGTGGCCCGCCTGCTGCGCATGCTGCCCATCCCGCTGTTCGACCGCCTGCTCGCCGGGCGGCCGCGCAAGCACCGGCAGGGCGAGCGCTGAGGCGCGGGACCCGACCGGCACGGACAACAAAAAACCCCGGGGCTTGCGCGCCGGGGTTTTCAGTGTCGGGAGAACCGGTCAGTAGCCGCCGCGGCCACCGCCGCCGCCGTCACGACGGCCACCGCCACCGTAGGGGCTGCGGAAACCGCCGTCGTTGCCACCACCGCCGTAGCCGCCGCCACCGCTGCGGCCACCGCCGAAGCCACCACCACCGGTGCGCGGCGGGCGGGCTTCCATCGGACGGGCTTCGTTGACCACCAGGCTGCGACCGCCCAGGGACTGGCCGTTCATGCCTTCGATGGCGGCCTGTGCTTCGGCATCGCTGCCCATTTCGACAAAGCCGAAGCCTTTGGAACGGCCGGTGTCGCGCTCCATCATGACCTTGGCGCTGTTGACCGAACCGAACTGACCGAAGGCCTGGTTCAGGTCTTCGTCACGGACCGAGTAAGGCAGGTTGCCGACGTACAGTTTGTTGCCCATCTGTGGGACTCCTAGAAACAAAAGAAAAGTAGCGATGGAGCCCCGATGCACACAAACCTGTAGCTGTAGCGCGCGAAACCGACCGATCACTTGAACCACAAGCCCGGCAGGGGCTTGCTCGGCCATTATGCGCGCAACGGCTGAAAACAAGACTTTATTTTTCAGGATGTGCAAGCCCCACCAAGGCCCGATGCGCGCTTACAACACCCTGACCGTCCGGGTCCGGGCGGATGCCGCCGGCCCCGGTGCGTATACTTGACGCCGCGCCGATTTGTCCGGATTGCGGGCGCTCTAAAAATGCCGCTAAAGGGGGGATTCCCGGTCTCGCCTTTGACCCATGGCGGTGCCGGGATTCTTCTTTCAGGGCCCTGCCTGGCAGGGTGGACCGCTTGATCGTCACGCCCCAGACCTTCCGTTTCGATACCCCGCTGCCGCTGCAGAGCGGCGCGGTGCTGCCGGCCTACGAGCTGGTGGTGGAAACCTACGGCACGCTCAATGCCGACCGCTCCAACGCGGTGCTGGTGTGCCATGCGCTCAATGCCTCGCACCATGTGGCCGGCCTGCATGCCGACCCCCAAGGCCAGCCGCTGCCGCGCAGCGAGGGCTGGTGGCACAACATGATCGGCCCGGGCAAGCCGGTGGACACCGACCGCTGGTTCGTGATCGGCGTGAACAACCTGGGCTCGTGCTTCGGCTCCACCGGCCCGACCCACACCAACCCGGCCACCGGCCAGCCCTGGGGTGCCGACTTCCCCGTGGTCACGGTGGAGGACTGGGTGAATGCCCAGGCGCGGCTGCTCGATGCCATGGGCATACAGACGCTGGCGGCCGTGATGGGCGGCAGCCTCGGCGGCATGCAGACCCTGAGCTGGACACTGCAATACCCCGAGCGGGTGCGCCACGCAGTGGTGGTGGCCAGCGCGCCCAACCTGACGGCCGAGAACATCGCCTTCAACGAGGTGGCCCGCCGCGCCATCGTGACCGACCCCGATTTCCACGGCGGCCACTACCTGGCCCACGGCACGCTGCCGCGGCGCGGACTGCGCATCGCCCGCATGATCGGCCACATCACCTACCTGAGCGATGACGTGATGAACGCCAAGTTCGGCAGAACGCTCAAGCCGGCCGATCTGGAACAGGGTGGAGCGTGGGGCTACCGGTACTCGACGCAGGACGTGGAGTTCCAGATCGAGAGCTATCTGCGCCACCAGGGCGACAAGTTCAGCGAGTACTTCGACGCCAACACCTACCTGCTGATCACCCGCGCACTGGACTACTTCGACCCGGCCCGGCCATTCGAGGGCAACCTCAGCCGCGCGCTGGCCCGCGCCCGCGCAAAGTTCCTGCTGGTGAGCTTCACCACCGACTGGCGCTTCTCGCCGGCGCGCAGCCGCGAGATGGTCAAGGCCCTGCTGGAGAACCGGCGCGACGTGAGCTATGCCGAGATCGATGCGCCCCACGGCCACGACGCGTTCCTGCTGGACGACCCGCGTTACCACGCGGCCGTGCGCACCTATTTTGAACAGACGGTGGCCCAGGCCACGGGAGGCCGGGCATGAGCGAGCGTCGCGTGATGGAGAGCATCGCCCGACTGGTGCCGCCGGGCTCGCGGGTGCTCGATCTGGGCTGCGGCGACGGTGCCCTGCTCGACCACCTGCAGTCCACCCGGGGCTGCACCGGCTACGGCGTGGAACTGGACGATGCCAAGGTGCAGGCCTGCATGCGCCGGGGTGTGAACGTGCTGCAGTTCAACCTGGAGGAAGGCCTGTCGGTGTTCGGCGACAAGGCCTTTGATGTGGTGCTGCAGATCGACACGCTGCAGCATCTGCGCAATGCCGAGGTGATGCTGCGCGAGACCGCCCGCGTGGGTCGTGCGGGCGTGGTCGCGTTTCCGAACTTCGCCCACTGGCCCAACCGGCTGGCGGTGCTGCAGGGGCGCATGCCGGTGACCAAGCGTCTGCCCTACCAGTGGTACGACACGCCCAACATCCGGGTGGGCACCCATGCCGACTTCGAGGTGCTGGCGCGCAGCTGCGGCCTGCGCATCGACGACAGCTTCGGTCTGCACGAAGGCGAGGAAGTGCGCTTCCTGCCCAACCTGCTGGCCAGCACGGCGGTGTTCCGTTTCTCGGCCTGACCGGCCGGCCGACAGGTCGGGTCAGTAGCGGCGTTCGGCCGCGCCGTCCTGCCCGAAATCGCCTTCGATGCCCGCACCCGATGCCAGCTGCGGGTAGGTGCTGCGGAAGCTGTCGGCAATGGCCTGCAGCGGCAGATCGTCGAAGCTGCCGCGCTCGTTCACATACTCCATGTGCTTCTGCCCGGCCTTGTCGAACGGGTGGTAGAGCGAGTCGTTCACCCCGTCGAAGTCCAGCGGCAGCAGGCCGAACTTCTCGCACAGCGAGAGATTGAAGGCCGGCGTGGCCTTGCGCCAGGCGCCGTCGATCCACAGCTCGGTGTAGCCGTGCCAGACGAACACGTCGGTGCCCATGGTGCGGCGCAGCTTCTCGGTGGACATGTGGTTGCGCACATCGGCAAAGCCCAGCCGCGCCGGGATGCCGGCGGCCCGGGCCACGGCAGCCATCAGCACCGCCTTGGGCACGCACCAGCCAAAGCCCTGCTCCAGGCAGGTGCTGGCCCGCATGCCGGCGGGTGACAGGTCGATGCGGTAAGGGTCGTAGCGCACTTCGTCGCGCACCGCATGCACCAGCGACACCGCCTGTTCCCGCACGGTGCTGCCGCGCTGGTGCTGCCGCGCAAAGGCCCGGATGGCCGGATGGTCGGCATCGATGCTGGGCGTGGCGGCCAGATGGACCGGGCCGGGCGCGGGGGTGCGGGGCTGTGTGCTCATGGCCGGATGATCCCAGAGGCGCTCTGTGTACTTTGGTAATCAGCGCGACAGCCTGAACGGCGTTCAGACAGGTATTGGCGCCCCAAGGGGTTGCTATTTCGCCCTTCAGGAGTGGGCGGGTCAACCGATATTGCAGTGACCTGACATCCCTTTATCGAGCTTTCACCGAGGACACCGACATGGACATGCGCAACGAAGCCACCCACCTCGCCCGCCAGGACGGCGCCCGCTCCGCGGTCCAGCCGGCCAGCGCCGAATTCCTGACCTTCCGCCTGGGCGGCGAGGAATACGGCATCGACATCCTGCGGGTGCAGGAGATCCGCTCCTACGAAGAGCCTACCCGCATCGCCAATGCGCCGTCCTTCATCAAGGGCGTGGTCAACCTGCGTGGCGTGATCGTTCCGGTGGTGGATCTGCGCATCAAGCTCGGTTGCGACAAGGTGGAATACAACGGCTTCACCGTGGTGATCGTGCTCAACGTGCACGGCCGTGTGGTCGGTGCGGTGGTGGATTCGGTGTCGGATGTGCTGGAACTGGCCGGCGACGTGATCAAGCCCTCGCCCGAAATGAACACCACGGTCGACACCAGCTTCATCACCGGCATCGCCAGTGTCGGCGAACGCATGCTGATCCTCATGGACATCGAGGCCCTCATGTCGAGCAGCGACATGGGCCTGATGGACAGCCAGACCGTGCAGTGACATTCCCTGCCATTCCGCCCGTATTTCAAAGCAGAACAACACCATGAATCCGACCACCACTCCGACTTCCTCGGTCGCGCGCCGGGTTGCCCTGATGGCCGTGGCCATGCTGGCCGTCGTCCTGGCCATCCTCAGCGGCGCCATGTCACTGGCTGTGGAGAAAAGCTCACGAGAACAACGGGTGATGATGGCGTCCGAGAAGGCCCGCTCGGTGGCCGACTCGGTGGACGGCTTCGACGCCACCGCGCGCATGATGACCGACCGCGCCTACCGGCCGTTCCGCCAGAAGTTCGCCGCCACCTTCGATCTGGACAAGGCCAATGGCCAGCTCAAGAGCTTCGGTGCTGCGCTCAACAACGACTTTGCCGAGGTGGACCTCTTCAGCAAGATGAATGGTGGCGTGGCCACCATCTTCATGCGCAAGGGCGACGACTTCGAGCGCATCAGCACCTCGCTGAAGAAGGAAAACGGCGACCGCGCCGTGGGCACCAACCTGGCCCGCGCCCATCCGGCCTATCCGCTCATGATGGAAGGCAAGACCTACACCGGTCGCGCCACGCTCTTCGGCAAGCCGTACATGACCCATTACGAGGCGATCAAGGACGGTGGCGGCGCGGTGGTGGGCATCCTGTTCATCGGCTTCGACCTGAGCGACTTCCAGAAATCGCTGGACACCCTGGTGGCCGACGCCCGCTTCTTCCAGAGCGGCGGCACCTACGTCATCGACCCCAAGGCCACCAACGAGGAAGCGGTCTTCGTGTCGCACCCGACCGCCGCCGGCAAGAAGGTGCTGGAAGTCAACCCGGGCGCCGGCGCCTTCCTCGACCAGCTGCGTGCCAGCGAGGAAGCCTTCGTCATGGATGCCGCCCCGCTGTTCAATCCGTCCATCAGCGAGCCCTGGGCTGCGAAGCAGCAGGCCAAGGCCGGTTCCTGGTGGGTGGTGGCCGAGGTGTCGGACACCGAAGCCATGGCCTCCTACTGGAACACCATGTACGCCTTCTGGGGCATGCTGGCTGCAGCCACCCTGGTGCTGGGTGCCGGCCTGTTCTGGCTGGTGCGCCGCAACGTGAGCCAGCCGCTGGCCGAGCTCACCTCGGCGGTGACCACCGTGGCCCAGGGCGACCTGACCCGTCCCTTCTCCAGCCAGCGCACCGACGAGATCGGCGGCCTGGTGCGCGAGGTGGAATCCATGCGCCAGCGCTTCCTGACCATGATGCGCGAGCTGCGCCTGGCCAGCGACAACATCGGCACCGCCTCGGCGGAGATTGCCACCGGCAACCAGGATCTGTCGGCCCGCACCGAGCAGACTGCCAGCAACCTGGAAGAGACGGCGGCCTCGATGGAGGAGCTCACCAGCACGGTGCGCAACAGCGCCGATGCCGCGCGCCAGGCCAACCAGCTGGCGTCGAGTGCGGCCGAGATCGCCGCCCGGGGCGGCGAGGTGGTGGCCCAGGTGGTCACCACCATGGACGAGATC
>CALRSR020000025.1:0-49098 GCA_943370825.1 Allobosea thiooxidans
GTTCGTGACATGACAGCCGATTGGCTGCACCGCTACAACCACCACCGACCCCATGAAGCTCTCGGCCGAATCCCTCCGGTCGAGTACCGTGTCAAACTGTTCCCCAACCTCTACTTCTGACTGGCTCAGGAAATCGAGGGGACTTCAAAATAAGGACTATCGTTGACGCGGTCACTAAGTGCTACTTGATACTGAAGCGCACAGTCGCTGCCCTGCCTGCAAACGAAACTACAGCTACGGCCTTGGTGCCCGATCCCACTTTGAAATTGCCCGAGGCTTCGAGCTTGTCACCAGCGGGCTTGAGTTCAACCTCCTGTTTCTCGGTGCCGCTGAGGATGGTGATCTTTGCCGTAGCCTTTGACACGTCGGCTGGTTTGCCGTGGTCGCGCAGGTGCAACTGAATTATGGTCGGCTTGGCAACCAGTTCGTAATCAATGTCCTTGACCTCAACGACCACACCGCCATGCAGCGGCTTATGTCCATGGGCATGCTCGTGTTTGTTCCCGGCAGCAAAGGCCGTGGTGGTCAGGGTCAAGGCAACGGTGGATAGAAGTGTTTTTGTCTTCATGGAGAACCTTTCTGGATAGTTTATGACTCTGGGTGAAATCACAGCGCCTCGGCATCCTTGTCATTCAACAGCGATTCGGCCGGCTTGCGCCCAAACAACCAGAACATCGCGGGAGTGAGGAAGGTGTCAAGAAGGGTCGAACTGATGAGACCAGAGAAAATCACCACGGCCACCGGGTGCAACACCTCAGTGCCTGGCTGCTCTGCTTCAAACAGCAGTGGCGCCAGTGCAAAGGCTGTGACAAGGGCGGTCATGAGCACGGGACTCAGTCGCTCCAGCGAGCCGCGCATGATCATCTTCTGATCAAACGACTCACCCTCGAAGCGCATCAGGTTGATGTAGTGGCTGACCTTCAGAATGCCGTTGCGCACCGAGATACCAGCCAGCGTGATGAAGCCGACCAATGCCGCCACACTGAGAGGCTGCCCCGACAACCACAGCCCGATCACCGCGCCGACAAGGGCCAGCGGAATGTTCACCATGATCAACGCCGACAGCGCCGCCGATTTGTAGCGGCTGTAAAGAACCACGAACATCAAGGTCAGCGACACGATGGACAGCAGGCCGACGAGGCGTGAGGCTTCCTCTTGCGCCTGGAACTGGCCACCCAGCGTGATGAAGTAGCCTTCTGGCAACTTCGTCTCGGCCACGATTTTGCGGATGTCGGCAACGATCTCGGACAGGGCGCGTCCAGACGCGTTCGCCGACAACACGATGCGGCGCTTGCCATCGTCACGACTGATCTGGTTGGGGCCATCGCCATCCTCGATGGTGGCGATTTTCGACAACGGGATGCGGCCGTTCGGCGTCTCGATCAGTATCTGGCCCAGGCCTTCGACCGAACGAGCGGATTCTGGCAGCTTGACGACCAGCGCAAAGCGCCGACTGCCCTCCACGATCTGCGTGACTTTCTCACCTTCAACCAGCGCCTGCAGCGCCGACAAGACCTGAGGCGCTGGCACGCCGTACTGCGCAGCTGCCGCGTAGTCGATACGCACCTTGATCTGCGGTGCCAGCACCTGCTTCTCGATCTGGAGGTCGGCAATGCCCGGAATGGTCGCCAGCTTCGCACGCAATGCGTCGGCCTGGCCACGCAGGGCATCCAAGTCTTCGCCAAAGATCTTGATGGCGATTTGAGAACGCACGCCCGAGAGCATGTGATCGATACGGTGGGAGATGGGCTGCCCAATCTCCAGCGCAGCGGGCAGATTGACCAGCCGGGCACGGATATCGGCTTTGATCTCGTCCATGCTGCGCGTCAGCTCTGCTGTTGGCTTGAGACCCACATCGAGCTCGCTGACGTGGACACCTTCGGCATGTTCATCCAGCTCGGCGCGACCACTGCGGCGCCCCACGTGGGTCACTTCCGGCACTTGACTGACCAGCACCTCAGCCTGGCGCGCAAGTGAGGACGACTCCGTCAGCGTGACACCCGGGTTCAGCCGTAGACCGATGAGCAGTGTGCCCTCGTTGAATGGTGGCAGGAACGTGGTGGGGAAAAACGGCACAGAGGCGGCTGCCATCAAAACAGTCACACCGGCAACTGCAATGGCCGCCTTGGGTCGGTCCAACACGCCCTGCAAGCTGCTTCGATACCGCGCTTTCAACCACGCCAGGGCCTTGGTGTCCCCATGCTCCAGGTTCTTCATGCGGGGCAACAGGTAGAAACTGAGCACAGGCGTCACAGTCACCGAGACGATCAGTGACGCGAGCGTCGAGACGATGAAGGCGATGCCGAGTGGCACGAACAACTTGCCCTCCAGCCCCGGCAGTGCAAACAGCGGGATGAAGACCAGAACGATGATGACCGTCGCGTAGAGGATGGCTGAGCGGACCTCCATCGTCGCGTGGGCGACGAGTTCAATCGGATGCAGTCGGCCGTTCGGGTGGGCGGCGCGGTCCGTCTTCAATCGCCGGAGGACGTTTTCAACGCCGACCACGGCGTCGTCTACCAGCCCGCCAATCGCGATGGCCAAGCCACCAAGCGTCATGGTGTTGATCGACAACCCAAAATACTTGAAGACCAGCGCGGTGATGAAGATCGAGACGGGAATCGCCGTCAACGCGATGATGGTCGGGCGCAAGGTGCCCAAGAAGAAGAAAAGGATCAACGCCACGAAAACCGATGCGCCAATCAGCTTGCCCTGCAAGGTGGTGATGGATGCTTCGATGAAGCTGGCCTGACGGAAAGTGACTCGTGGGGCCTCCATGCCGGCCGGCAGCGAAGCCTTCAGCCCCACCAAGGCGTCCTCAATGGACTTGGTGAGCGCGATGGTGTCGGCGGTCGGTTGCTTCTGGATGCCAAGGATCACGGCAGGCTTGCCTTCAAAGCCCGCATCGCCGCGCTTGAGCGCCGCTGCAAACGTCACCTCGGCTATCTGGCGAAGGAGGATGGGTTGCCCGTCCTTGGCGGTCAATGCCAGATTGCTCAGGTCCTCCAACAGTGAGGTGCGGCCCAGGTTGCGGATCAGGTACTCGCGCCCGTTGAGTTCAAGAAAGCCGCCCGATGTGTTGCTTGAGTAGCCCTTCAAGGCCGCCTCAAGCTGCTCATGCGTGATGCCCAATTCCGCCATGCGAGTGGTGTTGGGTTGCACTTGGAACTGCCTGACCTCGCCACCGATGGGGATGACTTGAGCCACACCGGGGACCGACAGCAGCCGAGGCCGCAACACCCAGTCGGCGTATTCGCGCACCGCCATGGAGCTGATCTTGTTCGGATCGACTGGGATGGCGATCTGCATGATTTCACCCATGATCGAGCTGATCGGGCCCATGCGCGGAACGACGCCCTCGGCAATACCTTCTTCCATTGAGGACAGGCGCTCCGACACCAGTTGCCGGGCGCGGAAGATGTCGGTGCTCCAGTCGAAGGTGACGTAGAGAAAAGACAAGCCTGCCGAGGACGTGGACCGCACCGACTCCACGCCGGGCAGACCGTTCATGGTCGTTTCGAGCGGGAAGGTGATGAGCTGCTCCACCTCTTCGGCGGCCATGCCACCGGCCTCGGTCATGATGGTGACGGTCGGCTTGTTGAGGTCGGGAAACACATCCACCGGGGTGGTGGACAGCGTGAATGCGCCATAAGCCATCAGAACCACGCTGGCGATGATCACCAGCAGCCGATTGGTCAGGCTGTTATCGAGTAGCCACTTGAACATGTCAGCGTACCTGGTTGATCAAGGTGGCACCTTGGGTCGCGACACGGTCGCCGGAAGTCAGGCCCGATGTGACGGCAGCGTTGACACCATCCAGCGGTTCTGTCGTGACAGGGCGAGGTTCAAATCGCTCCGGCCCGGTCTTGACCCAGACCACCGTCTGGTTGGCTGGATTCTTCATCAGTGCGGCAACTGGCACGGCAATGCCTTTGACCTTGTCCTTGGTCTGGACAAACACGCGTACCGGCTGTCCAACGGCCAATTGGTCGAGGGCTGCGCCCTGAGCACGAAACGCCAAGGGCAGGGCCTGCTCGCGCAAGCTGCGCGACGCACCGATGAAAGTTAGAGGGATGCGCTGCTCACCGACAGCCACAGTGGCACCGCCAATGTTTGTGGCAATAGCGGCATCGAACGCCAGGGCTTCAATTCGCAGACGTGTGGGGTCCACGATCTCGAAAACCAGTTCTCGCGCATCAACCACTTGACCGGCCACTACGTTTGTAGACGCGATCACGCCGGAGACTGGGGCAACCAGCGCTTCGCGACTGGACAGACCTCCGCCGACAGCCGCGATGCGTGCCGACAGGCTGGCCGACTCGCTCTCAACCGCTTCGATTTCTTTGCGCGGCACCGTATCAGACAATTCTTGCAAGCGCGCCAGGCGTTTGTCCGCCAGCGCTTTGGCTGCCCGCAGTTCAGCTAACTGTGCAGCCTGGTTGGAGCGCTCAATCGGCGCTGCCGACGAAGCAACGTATGCCAGCACCTCTCCCTTGCGGACAGTTTGCCCGGGGTTTGGCAATCCGCGCGGACCAGGTTCAATGCGACCGGCGTTCAATGCCTGCACTTTTCCACCTGCGTTGGGGTCCATCAGCACCTTGGCGCCCAACTCCAGTGTCCGGGGTAGTTCGGCCGCCTCGGTGACAACGGTTCTGACTCCCAGCTGGCGCTGAGCAGGTTTTGGCAGAAAAACACTGCCGTCCGGTTGACGCTGAGGTCCATTGGCGCTGGGCGTCGCAGGTGCGTCGCCGTGATCATGTCCCTCACCCGCATGGACGGAAGTTAGGCTGTACAAAGCGATGAAGAGTCCCAGGCTGGTGGTGATGAGCGTGCGCTTCATGCTGTACCTCCCACGCGAACGCTGCGTGCGCCAAACATGCGCCGCGCACCCACAAACACGAAGGCAATTGCAGCGATCCCTGCGGCCACCCAACCGGCGTATTTCGTCCAGGGCTGCGCCGCCTGGACTTCCTCTGAATGCGCCTCCTCGTGGATGTCAAGTTCACCCGCAAGAAGATCGACCTCGTTGCCGGCTGTCACCGTGGCAGTGACAGCAAGAACTCCGGGCTTGGGAGCCTCCGGCAGAACGACCTCGTATTCGTCTTCACCTTGTTTGTCGGCTTTGAATTTGGCGTTGCCGATTTCGAATTCGATTTGCGCGTCGCGGACCGGGCTGTTGTCGCTGAATCGATCCAAGTAGAGGGTGATCTGTTTGCCGCTGAGAACGCCCACAAGCTCGAAGGTTTCTGACACCGCAGAAAAACGTGGCAGCGCTTGGCCGACCGCTGCAGGAGCGGTTTCACCGTGGTCATGGCCTTCACCCGCCCAGGCGGGCGCTGTGGTGAAGAGCGCTGCGCATAACAGCGCATACGGAAATTTGAGGTATTTCATGGAAGTTTTCTGAAATGAATGAATGGCTGTAGAAGGAGCAGGCCAACTGCACGTCATTGGGGCAGCAGA
This sequence comes from Allobosea thiooxidans, assembly GCA_943370825.1. Lineage (GTDB taxonomy): Bacteria > Pseudomonadota > Gammaproteobacteria > Burkholderiales > Burkholderiaceae_C > Hydrogenophaga. The sequence continues at coordinate 5,461 of CALRSR020000025.1, forward strand.
CCAAGGGTCTGTCGTTTCGTGGATATGGCCGCTGCCAGTTCGATGCGGATGATGGCCACTTGGCGCTCGGCTTCGGCCGCTTCAGCTTCGATGCGCAGCCGTGTGGGCAGGTCTGTTTCACCTAGGCGGAAAGATTTGTCAAAGAAGCCACGGGATTCGCGCGCAAGTGATGCGCGTTGCACGGCTGCTGCAAGCTGCGTGCGGGCTGCCTCAACCCGCACCCGGGCAGCTTCTTGCTCAGCGGCTAAACGCTCTCGTTCCAAGCTAAGTTGGGCTTGAACTTCCAATGCGTCAGCAAGGGCTTGAGCAGTCCGTGCATTGTGGCGCGCGCCACCACCGAAGGGGATGCGCACACTCATCACAAAAGTCTGCTTCGAGGCTTCACCGAAAGCACCGCGATCTCGCGTGGTCGTGAGCGTCAATTCGGGGTTCGCGCGGGACTGGATCGCTGTGAGTGCAGCACTTCGCTCGGCCACAGCCACCTTGTCTTTCAGCTCTTGCACTGCGGCATGCATTTCAGATTGAGCCATTAGGGTGCTGGGGTCTTGCTCCACACCACCCCCCTCAACATCGCCTGCAAATGTTGCGTGACCTGCAAGCGCCTGCAGTCGTTGTTGAGCTGCCGCAAAACTGGCTTTAGCTTGCGCAAGATGGGCTTCCGCGCTGGCAACAGCTGCCTGCGCTTGGTGTCGGTCTGAACGAGCCAAATCGCCTGCACCGGTGCGCCGTTCCACGTCAGCAGCAATTTGCTGGGTGTTTTTTAGCTGGTCGCGTGCGATGTCGACTTCGATGCGTGCGCGCTGCCACTGCCACCACGCTTCGCGGACGATGGCAGCGAGGCGCAGCTTAGCGGCCATGGTTCCGCTTTCGACGGCCATTGCTCGCGCATCAGAGAGTGCAGTGCTCTGCGCACGCTCGCGAGGCAACCAGAGGGGCACTGATACACCAACCTCGATTTCTCTTGCGCCCTGGTTCCGGTTGAGTCGGTCGGTTCTGTAGCCCATTTCCAAGGCCGCAGGTTCAGGCGTCCAAGCCTGGGAGGCATTTTGCTGCGCTCGTGCGGCCTCGCGCCGCGAGGGTAGGGTCTGTGCCTCGGGCTGGCGAGCCCAAGCTGCCTCGAATACTTGATTTAAACTCTGCAGCGCGGCTGTGCTGACCACTGCGGGTGACTGAGCCTGTGCCGCTGTAGTGCAAATTATTGTAAGAGCTGCTACGCCGCCATGCAGCGCCCAACTCTTCGTTCGAGATCCAATTGTCATCCGATGCTCCAGTGTTGAAAAGAATCCACGGGAGATCAGCAAGCAACGACGTAACGGTCGCGTCGCGCACAGAACGGAAGATTCGCGCTTCTCGTTCCGGCGCGAACGGGCTTCAGAGTAAGGTGTAACCCGTCCCGCCGATCAGGCGAGACTCCGCCATCGGGGTCTATCGGGCTGGGTCGGTGCGCGGGAAGCTCCGCCTTCGTCACGTGCTATCCCGGGACGAGCCGCAGAGAACGCTCCGGGTGCGTCAGGAGGCGTGGACAACATCGCGCTACAGTAAGTGTGGCAATGACCACAATCCAAATCGGTGTCACCGGGTGCAATGCCCTTCGAGCCAATATCGTCACTGTCGGATAAACCATTGTCACCGACACTATGGAACTCAACATCTTTCTGATGCTGGTGCTCATGATGCCCCAAGTGTGCTTCGCTCACTCGAACTTCGTGCTCGCAATATGACGCCACGGCTGCCCAGCTAAGCTGGACCGGCATCAAAATAAGCATAAAGATGATGAGAACGCGCCGCATGCTCCAGAGTATAGCCGCAGGAGTCGCCGCCCTGCTTCGGGCATCAACAGCCCGTCCCTGGCTGGTGGGGGGCTTCCCATCACGGCACCCGGACTCGCTCCATGGTCAGGTTTACGACTCCACCTCTATCTGAGAAGCAGAAGGCTGGCTGGGTTGTCCGGCCTGCGACTGCGCCCGGGTGAATTCCCTAGTGGTGCCGCTTTGTTAGTTTGCTAACAATGCGCCGCATACCCCACACACTATCCATCCGGTGCCCCTGGCCCGCATGGACGACCGGAATCCATGAGCAACGAATACATCCTCGAAACGCGGGATCTCACCCGCGAGTTCAAAGGCTTTGTGGCTGTCGACAAGGTGAACCTGCGCGTGAAGCGCGGCTCGATCCATGCCCTGATCGGCCCCAACGGTGCCGGCAAGACCACCGTGTTCAACCTGCTGACCAAGTTCCTGGCGGTCAGCTCGGGCCAGATCTTCTACAAGGGACAGGACATCACGCCGCTGAAAGCGGCCGAGGTGGCCCGCGACGGCATGGTGCGGTCGTTCCAGATTTCGGCCGTCTTCCCGCACCTGACGGTGCTGGAGAACGTGCGCATCGGTCTGCAGCGCCAGCTGGGCACCAGCTACCACTTCTGGAAGCCGGAGTCGTCGCTCTACCAGCTCAATGAACGGGCGCGGGAGCTGCTTGACGAGGTCGACCTCGGCAGCTTTGCCGACACCGTCACCGTCAACCTGCCTTACGGCCGCAAGCGTGCGCTGGAAATCGCCACCACCCTGGCCCTCGACCCCGAACTGATGCTGCTCGACGAGCCCACCCAGGGCATGGGCCACGAGGACGTGGGCCGCGTGGTCGAACTCATCCGCAAGGTGGCGGCCAACCGGACCGTGCTGATGGTCGAGCACAACATGAACGTGGTGTCCAACCTGTCGGACACCATCACTGTGCTGGCACGCGGCAGCGTGCTGGCCGAAGGTCCCTACGAGACGGTGTCCCAGGACCCCCGGGTGCTGGAAGCCTACGTGGGTTCGACAGAGGAGACCGCATGAAACAGCCGCTCCTGAAAGTGTCCGGGCTCGACGCCTGGTACGGCGAATCGCACATCCTGCATGGCGTCAACTTCGAGCTGTACGAAGGTGAGCTGATCACGCTGCTGGGCCGCAACGGCGCGGGCCGCAGCACCACCATCAAGTCGATCCTGGGTCTGGTGGGCAAGCGCACCGGCTCGGTCCAGATCGGTGGTGTCGAGACCATCAACATGCCGACCAACCGGATCGCCCGGCTGGGTCTGGGCTATTGCCCGGAAGAGCGCGGCATCTTCTCGTCGCTGAGCTGCGAAGAGAACCTGATGCTGCCGCCCAAGGTGGGCGAGGGCGGCATGAGTGTCGAGGAAATCTACGAGATGTTCCCGAACCTCAAGGAGCGCCGCAACAGCCAGGGCACGCGCCTGTCCGGCGGCGAGCAGCAGATGCTGGCCATGGCCCGCATCCTGCGCACCGGCGCCAAGGTGCTGCTGCTCGACGAGATCACCGAAGGCCTGGCACCGGTGATCGTGCAGACCCTGGGCCGCGTGATCCGCGCCCTCAAGGCCAAGGGCCTGACCATCATTCTGGTGGAGCAGAACTTCCGTTTTGCTGCACCGCTGGCCGATCGTCACTACGTCATGGAACACGGCCAGATCGTGGCCACCGTGGCCAAGAACGAACTCGAAAGCAAGGCAGACATGCTGCGCGAGTACCTGGGCGTCTGACGCCTTCTTTTCATCTGGAGACAAGACATGAAACGCAAACTGATCGCTGCTGCCATCGCCACCGTTCTGGCCGGCGGTGCTCCCTTCGCCATGGCCCAGCAGGGCAAGCTCTCGGGCGACGCCGTCAAGATCGGCGTGCTGACCGACATGTCCGGCCTGTACGCCGACTACGGTGGCCCCGGTGCCGTGGCCGCTGCTCGCCTGGCGGTGCAGGACTTCGGCGGCAAGATGTTCGGCAAGGACATCGTGGTGGTCAACGCCGACCACCAGAACAAGCCCGACATCGCCAAGAACGTGGCCCAGCAGTGGTTCGACCGCGATGGCGTGGACATCTCGGTGGAGAACCTGAACTCGGCCGTGGCCCTGACCGTGCAGGCCCTGGCCAAGGAAAAGAACAAGATCACCATTACCACCGGTGCCGCCACCGCCCGCCTGACCAACGAAGACTGCGCGCCCGCCAACGGCATCCATTACCTGATGGACACCATTGCCCTGTCCAACGTGGTGGGCAAGGCCATCGTAAAGGACGGCGGCGACAGCTGGTTCTTCCTGACCGCCGACTACGCCTTCGGCCACTCGCTGGAAAAGGACACCGGTGAGGTCGTGAAGAACGCCGGCGGCAAGACCATGGGCGCCGTGCGCCACCCGCTGGGCACCAGCGACTTCTCGTCCTTCCTGCTGCAGGCCCAGACCTCCGGCGCCAAGGTGGTCGGCCTGGCCAACGCCGGCGGCGACACCGTCAACAGCATCAAGGCCGCTGCCGAATTCGGCATCACCCGCAAGCAGAACCTGGCCGCGCTGCTGATGCTGCTGACCGATGTGCACGCCATCGGCCTGAACACCGCACAAGGTCTGTACCTGACCGAGGGCTGGTACTGGGATCTGAACGCCGAGACCCGCGCCTGGGCCGACAAGTTCGGCAAGGTCATGAACGGTCGCAAGCCGAACTCCAACCACGCTTCGGTCTACTCCGCCACGCTGCACTACCTGAAGGCCGTGCAGGCCGCCGGCACCGACGACACCGCTGCCGTGATGGCCAAGATGAAGGAAATGCCGATCAACGACATGTTCGCCAAGGGCGGCAAGATCCGTGAAGACGGCCGCATGGTCCACGACATGTACCTGTTCCAGGTGAAGAAGCCTTCCGAGTCCAAGGGTGCGTGGGACTACTACAACCTCAAGGGCACCATCAAGGGCGACGACGCCTTCCAGCCGCTGGCCCAGAGCCGCTGCGCTGCCATCAAGAAGTGATGCTGAAGGCCGGCTGATGCCGGCCTGAATCACCGAGCCGATCAGACGGGCCGTGCCGGCCACGGCCCGTCCACATTCAACGGACTGCAATGGACCAGATCTTTGGCGTACCGACGGCGGCCTTCATGGGGCAACTCATGCTGGGGCTGGTCAACGGTTCTTTTTACGCACTTCTCTCGTTGGGCCTGGCCGTCATCTTCGGCATGCTCAACATCGTCAACTTCGCGCACGGTGCGCTGTACATGACCGGCGCATTCTTCGCCTGGATGCTGCTGAACTACGCCGGCGTGAACTACTGGTTCGCGCTGCTGCTGGCCCCCATCGGCGTGGGCATCATCGGCGTGCTGATCGAAAAGACCATGCTGCGCTGGCTGCATGGGCTGGACCACCTCTATGGCCTGCTGCTGACCTTCGGCCTGGCGCTGCTGCTGGAGGGTGTGTTCCGCGAGTTTTATGGTTCGTCGGGGCTGCCCTACGAACTGCCTGAAGTCTTCCGGGGCGGCTTCGACCTGGGCTTCATGTTCCTGCCCAAGTACCGGGCCTGGGTGATCTTCGCCGCCGTCTTCGTCTGCCTGGCCACCTGGTTCGTGATCGAGAAGACCAAGCTGGGCGCCTACCTGCGCGCCGGCACCGAGAACCCCAACATGGTCAAGGCCTTCGGCATCAACGTGCCGCTGATGGTCACCCTGACCTATGCCTTCGGCGTGGGCCTGGCCGGCCTGGCCGGCGTGATGGCTGCGCCCATCTACCAGGTCAGCCCGCTGATGGGCTCGAACATCATCATCATCGTGTTCGCGGTGGTGGTGATCGGCGGCATGGGTTCGATCCTGGGCTCCATCCTGACCGGCCTGGTGCTGGGGCTGATCGAGGGCCTGACCAAGGTCTTCTATGCCGAGCTGTCCTCGACCGTGGTGTTCATCATCATGGTCATCGTTCTGATGTTCCGTCCGGCGGGCCTGTTCGGTCGCGAAAAATGATGTCCAAGACCCGAATCCTCTACAGCGTCCTGTTCGCGGCGCTTCTGGTGGCCCCGTTCGTGGGTTACCCGATCTTCCTGATGAAGGTGTTGTGCTTCGCGCTGTTCGCCTGCGCCTTCAACCTGCTGATCGGCTTCACCGGCCTGCTCTCGTTCGGCCACGCCATGTTTTTCGGCTTCGCCGCTTACGTGTCGGGCCATGCCGCCAAGGTGTGGGGGCTGACCCCGGAGCTGTCCATCATTGCGGGCACGCTGTGTGCCACCGTCATTGCGGTGGTCACCGGCTGGCTGGCGGTGCGCCGCCAGGGCATCTACTTCGCGATGGTGACGCTGGCCCTCTCCCAGATGATCTATTTCATCTGCGTGCAGGCGCCCTTCACCTATGCCGAGGACGGCATCCAGAGCATTCCGCGCGGCAAGCTGTTCGGCGTGATCGATCTGGCCAACGACACCGCCATGTACTACGTGGTGGCGGCCGTGTTCGTGTTCGGCTTCGCGCTCATCTACCGGATCATCCACTCGCCGTTCGGGCAGGTGCTGAAGTCGGTGCGGGAGAACGAGCCGCGCGCGCTGTCACTGGGCTACAACGTCGACCGCTACAAGCTGCTGGCCTTCGTGCTCTCCGGCACCATCGCCGGCCTGGCGGGTGCCACCAAGTCGATCGCCTTCGGCATCGCCACGCTGACCGACGTGAGCTGGCAGATGTCCGGCGAGGTGGTCCTGATGACGCTGCTGGGCGGCATGGGCACCATCCTGGGTCCGGCCCTGGGCGCCGCCATCATCGTGACCATGCAGAACTACCTCGCGGACCTGGGTTCGATGGTGTCGATCATCATGGGCCTGACCTTCGTGGTCTGCGTGCTGGCCTTCCGCCGCGGCATCGTCGGCGAGATCGAGCACCGCCTGGGCCGCAAGTCCTGACCGGCGCGGCGGGCCTGGCTCAGAAATGGGCCAGGTACCCGCCGTCCACCGCCAGCGTGTGGCCGGTGATGTAGCTGGAAGCGTCCGAGGCCAGGAACACCGCTGCGCCCGCCACCTCCGGGGGCTGTCCCCACCGGCCCAGCGAGCTGCGGCGGATCAGCCAGTCCTGGATGTCGGCATCCGCCACCATCTCCTGATTGGTTTCGGTGGCAAAGAACCCGGGCGCAATGGCGTTCACCCGCACACCCTGGGGGCCCAGTTCGGCTGCCAATGCCCGTGTCATGGCCGCCAGCGCGCCTTTGGTGGTGGTGTAGGCCGCGTCACCTGCCCGGGCAATCGGGCCGGCGATCGAGGTCACGTTGATGATGCTGCCGGCGCCCTGCCGTGCCATGACGCCGGCGGCCTCGCGGCACAGGTGCCAGCCCGCCACCAGGTTCACCTCCATCAGCTCGCGCAGGGCCTCGGCGGGCAGTCCGGAAAGTGGTGCGCGGTGGCGTTGCCCGACATTGTTGACCAGCACATCCAGCCGGCCCTCGGCCCGCAGCAGGCGCTGCAGCGCGGCGCTGGCGGCGGGCAGATCGCTCACGTCCAGCGGGCAGGCGACCGCAGCCGGCCCGAGTTCGGCGGCGGTTCGTGCCAGGGCCTCGGCGTCGCGCCCGGCCAGCCACACGCGGGCCCCATGCTCGATCAGACCGCCCGCCATGGCGCGGCCCAGTCCGCGGGTGGCGCCGGTGACCAGTGCGACACGGCCACCGAGATCAAAAAGGGATGTGCTTCGCATAGGCGCCGGATTATCCGGCGCCCCGGCGTTCAGACCGACAGCTCGGCCAGGGCCGACGCCGAGAAACGCATGGTGGGCTCGGCTTCGGCGCAGGGCAGCGTGAAGTAGAAGGTGCAGCCACGGCCCGGTGCCGACTCGCACCAGATGCGGCCGCCGTGCCGCTCGATGATGCGCTGCGTCAGCGAGAGCCCGGTGCCGGTGCCCTCGTAGTCCATCGAGTGGTGCTGGCGCTGGAACATCACGAACAGGTTGTGTGCCTTGGTCATGTCGAACCCGGCACCGTTGTCGCGGATGTAGAACATGCGCCCGCCGACCGGGTTGATCTGCCACCCCAGTTCGATCCGTGGCCGCTCGGTCTTGCGGGTGAACTTCACCGCGTTGTCCAGCAGGTGGCCGAAGGCCTGGGCCAGCATCATGGCGTCGCCCAGCAGCACCGGCAGCTCGTCGTCGATCACCCATTCGATGTGGCGCTCGCGGTGCTCCTGCTGCAGATGCACCAGGATGCCGCGCAGCAGCTGGGTCATGGGCACCGCGTGCTGCTCCACCGTCACCCGGCCCAGCCGCGCGTATTCCAGCAGGCCCTCGATCATCAGGCCCATGCGCTTGCTGGACTTGGCGATGGAGCCGAGGTACTGCTGCGATGTCGCGTCGCCGCCGTCGCTCACATGTTCCTGCAGCAGCGAGACGAAGCTGCTGATGTGGCGCAGAGGGGCGCGCAGGTCGTGCGAGACCATGTGCGAGAACACGTCCAGGTCCTTGTTGGCGGCCACCAGCTGGCGGGTGCGCTCGGCCACCCGCTTCTCCAGCTCGCGGTTGAGGTCGTTCATGACGTCCTCCAGGCTCTTGGCAGCCGTCATGTCGCGCGTGATGCACGACAGGCCCTGCAGTTCGCCCTGCTCGTTGCGCAGCGCGGTCAGGATGGTGTTGGCCCAGAAGCGCGAACCGTCGGAGCGCAGCCGCCAGCCCCGGCTCTCCCACTGGCCGTGGGCCTTCGCCAGCCGCAGCACCTGCGGCGCGTCGGTCTCGTCCTCGCCGTGGTTGAGGGTGCTCATCAGCACCTCGAAATGCAGCCCCTCGATCTGCCGGCGGGTGTGACCATGCAGCCGCTGGGCGCTGTCGGTCCACTCGGTGATGCGGCCTTCGGCATCGACGAAATAGACGCAGTAGTCCTGGATGGCGGAGACCATCAGGCGGTAGCGCTGCTCGCTGGCGTACAGCTCGGCGGTGCGTTCGCGCACCCGCTCCTCCAGCTCCTGGTTGGCGTTGAGCACCAGCTCCTCGGTGCGCTTGCGCTCGCTGATGTCGTGCAGCTCGATGAAGATGCCGGCCACTTCGTCGCCGCGCGAGTCGGGCACGTAGTGGATCTCGTAGCAGTGTTCGGCCCCGTCGACGTCGCGCCGCACCGCCTCGAAGCGCTGCGGCTGGCCGCTCAGGGCGTCGGCGATCCGCGGCAGGATTTCCGCCATCACCGCCGGGTCGACGATGTCGCTCATGTGCCGCCCCAGCAGTTCATCAGGCTGGCAGCCGTAGCTGGCGGCGTGGGCGATGTTGGCAAAGCGGCAGACCAGGTCGCGGTCGTAGTAGGTCACCCGGGCCGGAATCCGGTCGGTGATGCTGCGCAGCAGACTCTCGGGCGCCACGGCGGCGGTGCTGCGGTCGGTGTCCATGGGCGGGCCTCCTGGAGGATCGGGGATGCGTGAACGCGTTGTCCCCTACCTATCGACCCGGCCTGCCGAAACTTCAGTCCACCCATCTGGGGACAAGACACAAAAAAGCCCTGTGGCCGCAACCACAGGGCTCGATGCGAAAGTGAGCGGACGCTCTTTACTTCAGGCCGGCAGCGGCGCGCAGGGCCTGGGCCTTGTCGGTGCGCTCCCAGGTGAACTCCGGCTCCTCGCGGCCGAAGTGGCCGTAGGCAGCGGTCTTGCTGTAGATGGGGCGCAACAGGTCCAGCATCTGGATGATGCCCTTGGGGCGCAGGTCGAAGTGGGCCTCGACCAGCTTGGCGATCTCGGCGTCCGGGATCACGCCGGTGCCTTCGGTGTAGACCGTGATGTTCATGGGCTTGGCCACGCCGATGGCGTAGGCCACCTGCACCTGGCACTGGCGTGCCAGACCGGCGGCCACCACGTTCTTGGCCACATAGCGGGCGGCGTAGGCGGCCGAGCGGTCCACCTTGGACGGGTCCTTGCCCGAGAAGGCGCCACCACCGTGCGGGCAGGCGCCGCCGTAGGTGTCCACGATGATCTTGCGGCCGGTCAGGCCGCAGTCGCCCTGGGGGCCACCGATGACGAAACGGCCGGTCGGGTTGACCAGGTAGCGGGTGTTCTGGATCCACTCCTTGGGCAGCACCGGCTTGATGATCTCCTCGATCACGGCTTCATAGAAGCTGGCCTTGAGCCGGGTGGCGGTCTCGCTCTGGTCGGGGCTGTGCTGGGTGGACAGCACCACGGTGTCGATGCTGTGCGGCTTGCCGTCCACGTAGCGCATGGTCACCTGGCTCTTGGCGTCAGGCCGCAGGAAGGGCAGCCGGCCGTCCTTGCGCAGCTGGGCCTGGCGCTCCACCAGACGGTGGGCGTAATAGATGGGCGCGGGCATCAGCTCGGGCGTCTCGTCGCAGGCGTAGCCGAACATCAGGCCCTGGTCGCCGGCGCCGGTGTTGAGGTGGTCGTCGGACGCGTGGTCCACACCCTGGGCAATGTCGTTGGACTGCTTGTCGTAGGCCACCAGCACCGCGCAACCCTTGTAGTCGATGCCGTACTCGGTGTTGTCGTAGCCGATGCGCTTGATGGTGTCGCGCGCCACCTGGATGTAATCCACATGGGCGTTGGTGGTGATCTCGCCGGCCAGCACCACCAGACCGGTGTTGGTCAGGGTCTCGGCGGCCACGCGCGAGCGCGGGTCCTGGGCAAAGATGGCATCAAGGATGGCATCCGAGATCTGGTCGGCCACCTTGTCGGGGTGACCTTCAGAGACGGATTCGGAAGTGAAGAGGAAATCGTTCGCCATGTCTTTAAACTCCTGCGTTGGGTGGATCGGCGTTGCCGGTCCTGCAGAAGGCGGCGAACGCTTTAGCGGTATTTGTGAATCGCCCCGCAATCAGTTCATCAACTCGGCGATCCGCGTATTTTAGGCGCAAGCCGAAACCCCGTCCCCGCTCCGCCTTGACCTTGCTCCTCACATCGCTGTTCCGCCTCGGGCGCCATCTGCCGCTGTGGTGCCTGCACGGCCTGGGCAGCGCGCTGGGATGGCTGAGCTTCGGTCTGTCCTCCCGTTACCGGAGTCGGCTGGTCGAGCATGCGGCGCAGGCCGGGTACGGGCGCAGCGTGGCGCTGGCCTCGGTCGGGCAGGCAGGGCGCCTGGTGGCCGAGCTGCCCCGCCTCTGGCTGGGTCGACCGGTGCCGGTGCGCTGGGACGGCGAGCAGCACATCGAGGCGGCATTGCAGGACGGCGCCGGCCTGCTGTTCCTCACGCCCCACCTGGGCTGCTTCGAGATCACGGCCCAGGCCTACGCGCTGCGCTTCGGCGCCCGCCGACCCATGACCGTGCTGTTCCGCCCGCCCCGGCTGGCCGCTTTGCGCGATCTGGTGATGCAGGCGCGCCAGCGCCCAGGTCTGCAGACCGCCCCCGTCTCGCTGGCAGGGGTGCGCCAGCTGATGCGGGCGCTGAAGGCCGGCGAGGCGGTGGGGCTGCTGCCCGACCAGGTGCCGCCGCAGGGGCAAGGCGTATGGGCGCCGTTCTTCGGCCGGCCGGCGTACACCATGACGCTGTCCACCCGCCTGGCCCAGGCCGGCAGCTGCCGTGTCCTGCTGAGCTGGGGTGAGCGCCTGCCCCGAGGCCAGGGCTACGTGGTGCATGTGCGCCCGCTGACCGAACCGCTGCCGGACGATGCCGAGGCCGCTGCAGCCGTGGTGAACCGGGCCATGGAAGGGCTGGTGCGAGAATCGCCCGCCCAATATCTGTGGTCCTACGACCGCTACAAGAATCCGCGCTGATGCCTGACGAGCCGACCGTTCCCACCCATCAGAAACCACCCGGTGGCCTGGCCAACTGGCTGGGCCTGGCAGCGATGCGCCTGCTGGCCCACCTGCCCTTGCGCTGGATCCGTGCGCTGGGCTGGCTGCTGGGGCAGGTGCTGCATGGGGTGGCCGGACGCCGCCGAACCATTGCCCGCACCAACTGGTCCCTGTGCTTTCCCGATCAATCCGCAGCGCAGCGCGACGCGGCCGTGCGGCGCCATTTCGTGCTGTTTGCCCAGGCTTGGCTGGACCGCAGCTGGTTGTGGGAGGCGTCGCCTGATGTGGTGCGCCGCCGCCTGACGCTCAAGGGTGATCTGGATGCGCTGGCGGGCGACCGGCCAACGGTGATGTTCGCACCCCATTTCGTGGGCATGGACGCCGGCTGGACGGCGGTCACCGTCCACCTGTCGCGCCGCTTCTGCGGCATCTATGCCGAACAGCTCAACCCGGACGTGGACCGCTGGATGGCCCAGGGCCGGCAGCGTTTCGGTGATCCGCACATCGTGGCCATGCGCCAGGGTCTCAAGCCACTGGTGAGTGCCCTGCGGGACGGCCTGCCGCTGTACCTGCTGCCCGACATGGACTACGGCACCCGCGATTCGGTGTTCGTCCCGTTCTTCGGCATATCCACCGCCACGCTCACATCGTTGTCGCGCTTTGCCCGGCTCTCCCGTGCCCAGGTGGTGCCGGTGGTCAGCCGCCTCACGCCCGATGGATACGAGGTGGTGGTGCACCCGGCCTGGGAGGCCTACCCAACGGCCGATGTGGAGGCCGACACGGCGTTGATGAACCAGCGGCTGGAGGCCTTCATCGCCGCCATGCCCGAGCAGTACTACTGGGTGCACAAGCGCTTCAAGTCGCGTCCGCCCGGCGAGCCCCCGCTGTACGACGGCGCGCGCTGAGCGCCTCAGGCCTTCAGTCGCTCTGCGATCAGCCGGGTCACCTCGGCCGGCTGCTCGTGCACGATCCAGTGGGTGGCGCCGGGCACCTGCACCACGTCCAGATCGGGCACCCAGGTCTCCAGCCCGTCCAGCAGCGACGGCGGCAGGGCGGTGTCGCCCAGTCCCCAGATCACCCGGGTCGGCACGGTCACCATGACCTTGTCCGGCGGCAGCTGCACGGCGGCAGCGGCGGGGTCGTGGGGCGTGGGCGGCCGCAGCGGAGAGGCGCCGTAGTAGTGGCAGGCACCGTGCAGGCCCTGGCGCCAGACCTCCCGGTATTGCTCGCGCAGCGCATCGGTAAGCCAGGCCTGCGGTCCGCTGTCGGCCGCCATGTTGGTGAAGAACGGCCAGAGACGGGCGAAATCGTTCTCGGCCAGCAGGCGTGGCGCATCGGGCCGGGCCAGAAAGTTCATGTAGGCGCTGGCCGCCTGCTGGGCCGGGTTGTGGGCCAGTTCGCGCTGGAACGGGCCCGGGTGCGGTGCGTTCAGGATGACCAGCTGCTCCATGATGTCCGAGTGCAGCGCGGCCACCGTCCAGGCCACAGCGCCGCCCCAGTCGTGGGCAATCAGTGCGCCCAGCCGGCCCGGGGTGGGGCTGCCGGCGGTCACCAACGTGGTGAGTGCTGCGATGTCCTGCACCAGGTGTCGGGCCTTGTAGGCATGCACATCGTCCGGTGCGCTGGAGCGTTCGAAGCCGCGCAGGTTGGGCGCCACGCAGTACCAGCCGCCATGCTCGGGACGTGAGAAGTGGGTCAACAGGCCGTCCCACACGAAGGCGGCCTCGGGAAACCCGTGCAGGAACATCAGCACCGGGCGCCCGGGCATGCCGGCAGTGCGGCAGTTCAGGGTGATGCCGTGCGGCAGTTCGATGGGCTGGATCTGGATCATGGCGGGCTTTCACTCAGGGATTGGCCCGCCGACGCACTCCGGGCGCACGCCTCACTCGTCGAGCGCGGGCGGTTCGTCCTCGGCCGGATCGGCAGGTGCGGGGCTGGTCGGCTCGCTGCGGGGCTCGTGGGTCCATTGCCACAGCAGCTGCGCCACTTCGTCCAGCCCCTGCTTTTTCAGGGCGGAGAACAGTCTGGCCTCGCCGCCGCCGGACTGCAGTCGCGCGATGGACAGCGCCTTGTTGGCCTCGGCCCGGGTGAGCTTGTCAGCCTTGGTGAGCAGTACCAGGAACTTCAGACCTTCCTGCACCCGGGGCCGGATGACCTCCAGCAGCGTCTCGTCCAGCTCTGTCAGGCCCAGGCGAGGGTCGATCAGGAGCACCACGCCCACCAGGTTGGGGCGGGTGATCAGGTAATTGCCCATCACCCGCTGCCAGCGCAGCTTGGCTTCACGCGGCACGGCGGCGTAGCCGTAACCGGGCAGATCGGCCAGCACGGCGTCAGTGATGCCCTGCTTGCCCAGCGAGAACAGGTTGATGCTCTGGGTGCGGCCCGGCGTCTTGGAGGCAAAGGCCAGCCGCTTCTGCTGGGTCAGGGTGTTGATGCAGGTGGACTTGCCGGCGTTGGACCGGCCTACGAAGGCCACCTCCGGCACATCGAGCGCCGGAAGGTGTTCCAGCTGCGGTGCGGTGGTGAGGAAACGGGCGGTGTGCAACCAACCGTGCGTGATCCGGGGATCGGGCTTGGCTTCTGGTGGAGTAGGGTATTGGGTCATTAGGGGGATCCCGGTGGGGCATTGTAAAATCGACGGGCTTTGCCGGGGTGACCCGGCTACCCGATCAACCGAAACCGTCGCATCGACGCCCGTCCCGTCATGAAATTGCCTGTTTCCATCCTTTGCGCCGCTGCTGCTGCAGTGCTGTCCTTCAGCGCCCAGGCGCAATCCGCCAAGCCCGATCTGGTCAAGGGCGCTGCGCTTTACGGCAATGTCTGCGTGGCCTGCCACGCCGTGGACGGCAATTCGAGCACGCCCGCCAACCCCAAGCTGGCCGGTCAGCACCCCGAGTACCTGATCAAGCAGCTGCAGGAATACAAGTCGGGCAAGCGGGCCAATGCCATCATGCAGGGCTTTGCAGCCGGTCTGTCCGACGACGACAAGCGCAACATCGCCTACTGGCTGGCCAGCCAGAAACCCAAGGACGGCGCTGCCACCGACAAGGATCTCGTCAAGCTGGGCGAGCGCATCTACCGCGGCGGCATTGCCGACCGCCAGATCGCCGCCTGCGCCGGCTGCCACAGCCCCAACGGTGCCGGCATCCCGTCGCAGTACCCGCGCCTGGCCGGCCAGCATGCCGAGTACACCGAGACCCAGCTGCGCCATTTCCGCGATGGCACCCGGGCCAACAACGCCCAGATGACCGGGGTGGCCGCCAAGATGAACGACCGCGAGATCAAGGCGGTCTCCGACTACATCGCCGGTCTGCGTTGAGCGGGCCTTCGGGATCTGGGGTCATATAAGTCGTCGGTAATGTATTGACGGACAATGCCGCAGGTCAGGCGACGGGCCCATCAAAAAATGCCCGCCGCGCATTGAACTGCCAGACCCGCAACACGTCATAGCAGGGCGCGATCCGGACCACACGGATGCGCCCTTTTTTCTTGCACCGTCCTCCGTCCCATGAGCGTTTCCACCGAAGGTCTTCAGCTGCGCACCGGCTCCCGGTGGGTCAGCGACGTGGTCGAGCTGCTGTCCTCGATGCGGTTCGCCATTTCCCTGCTGACGGTGATCTGCATCGCCTCGGTGATCGGCACGGTGGTCAAGCAGCACGAGCCCTTCAACAACTACGTCAACCAGTTCGGCCCGTTCTGGGCCGAGGTGTTCTCCAGCGCCCACCTGTTTTCGGTCTACAGCGCCTGGTGGTTCCTGCTGATCCTGGCCTTTCTGGTGGTCAGCACCAGCCTGTGCATCGCCCGCAACACGCCCAAGATCCTGGTCGATCTGAAGTCGCACAAGGAAAACATCCGCGAGCAGAGCCTCAAGGCGTTCCCGCACAAGGCTGAAGCCACCCTCACCGAAACCCCGGAGGCGGCCGCCCGCCGCATCGGCCAGACCCTGGTGGGGTCGGGCTGGAAGGTGAAGCTGCAGTCGCGCGAAACGCCGAACGGCACCGGCTGGATGGTGGCAGCCAAGGCGGGCGCGGCCAACAAGCTGGGCTACATCGCTGCACACAGCGCCATCGTGCTGGTCTGCGTCGGCGGGCTGCTGGACGGCGACCTGATGGTCCGCGCCCAGACCTGGTTCAACGGCAAGGAAGCCTTCCAGGGGGGCGGACTGATCGCCGATGTGCCCGAGCAGCATCGCCTGTCGTCCAGCAACCCGACCTTCCGGGGCAACCTGCTGGTCACCGAGGGCACCGCCTCGAGCACGGCCATCCTGGCCCAGCCGCAGGGCGTGCTGCTGCAGGAGCTGCCGTTCTCGGTGGAACTCAAGAAGTTCATCGTCGAGTACTACGACACCGGCATGCCGCGTCTGTTTGCCAGCGAGATCGTGATCCACGACAAGGAAACCGGCGAGAAGAAGGAAGCCCGTGTCGAGGTGAACCACCCGGCCAACCACCGGGGCATCAACATCTACCAGTCCAGCTTCGACGACGGCGGATCCCGCGTGAAGCTGCAGGCCGTGCCGCTGACCCGGCCCACCCGCCCCTTCGAGGTGGAAGGCACCATCGGCAGCTCCACCGCGCTGAGCAACGGCGACCAGCAGCTCACGCTGGAATACACCGCCCTGCGGGTGATCAACGTCGAGAACTTCGCCAACGCCACCACCGCCGTCGGTGGCGAGACCGATGTGCGCAGGGTCGATCTGCGCCATTCCATCGAGAGCCGCCTGGGCGCCGGCAACAAGACGGTCACCCAGAAGAACCTGCTCAACGTCGGACCGAGCATCACCTACAAGCTGCGCGACGCGGCCGGTCAGGCGGTGGAGTACCACAACTACATGCTGCCGGTGGAGCTGGATGGCCAGCGCGTCTTCCTGCTGGGCCTGCGCGAGACCCCGCAGGAGCCGTTCCGGTATCTGCGCGTGCCGGCCGATGCCGACGACAGCATGGACGCCTTCGTGCGACTGCGCAGTGCGCTCGACGATCCACAGATGCGGCGCGCAGCGGTGCGCCGCTACGCCGACTCGTCGGTGGAACCCGGTCGCCCCGATCTGGCCGAGGCCCTGGCGGCATCGGCCACCCGGGCCCTGGACCTGTTTTCTGGCGCCGAGCCGGTGCCGGCCACCGACAGCCGCCCGGAGGTGGTGGGCGGTCTGCAGGCCATCTCGGCTTTCCTGGAGGCCAACGTGCCGGAAAGCGACCGTGAGCGAGCCAGCGACGTGCTGGTCCGCATCCTCAACGGCACGCTGTTCGAGCTCTACCAGATGAGCCGCGAGAAGGCCGGTCTGCCCCGCTCCGAGCAGGACGAGCCGACCCGTCGCTTCATGACCCAGTCCGTCATCAGCCTGAGCGACACCTTCTTCTACCCGGCGCCCATGACCTTCCAGCTCAAGGATTTCACCCATGTGCAGGCCAGCGTGTTCCAGGTGGCGCGGGCGCCAGGCCAGAACATCGTCTACCTGGGTTGCCTGTTGCTCATCATCGGCATCTTCGCCATGCTGTATGTGCGCGACCGGCGCATCTGGGTGTGGCTGAGCCCCTCCGGCGAGAACCAGTCCCAGGCCCGCATGGCCCTGTCGTCCAACCGCAAGACCATGGACGGCGACCGTGAATTCGACCAACTTCAGTCCCAGTTGCTCAAGGTGACCCCATGAATACCGCCACCCAGACCATCGAGCTCAAGAAAGACGGCACCGCCCAGGGCGTGCAGCCCGGCTACTTCGCACGGCGTGACCTGTGGGACTGGCTCTTCGCCGTCCTGATGGTGGCCGGCGCAGCATGGGCTTTCACCCAATACCACACGGCCATGAATGTCTACGAGCAGTGGATCCTGGCCGGTACCGTGCCGTCCATGATCTGGCTGGGATGGTTCTGGCGACCGCTGCGCACGCTGACCGTGGTGGTGGGCGCGTTTTCCCTGCTGGCGATCTGGCTGTACCAGACCCCGGAAGGCGCGGACCTCGCACGTGCCGACCAGGTCTTCATGCTGAAGTACTTCATCTCCAGCCAGTCGGCCATCCTGTGGATGAGCCTGCTGTTCTTCATGAGCACCGCTTTCTACTGGATCGGTCTGCTCACCCGGGCTGGTGCCGCCTTCGAGGCGCTGGGTTCGCGACTGGCCTGGGCGGCGGTCACGCTGGCGCTCATCGGCACCATGGTGCGCTGGTACGAGAGCCACCAGATCGGCCCCGGCATCGGCCATATCCCGGTCAGCAACCTCTATGAGGTGTTCGTGCTGTTCTGCTGGATGACCGCGGCCTTCTACCTGTACTACGAAGACCAGTACAAGACGCGCAGCATGGGTGCGTTCTCCATGCTCATCGTCAGCGCGGCTGTGGGTTTCCTGCTCTGGTACACCCTGGTTCGTGAAGCCCACGCCATCCAGCCCCTGGTGCCTGCGCTGCAGAGCTGGTGGATGAAGGTGCATGTGCCGGCCAACTTCATCGGTTACGGCACCTTCGCCATTGCCGCCATGCTGGCCTTTGCCTACCTGATCAAGCAGTCGGCTGGCGAGACCCGCTGGTACAAGCTGGCGCCGCTGTGGCTGCTGGGTGTGGTGCTGTGCTTCGAGCCCATCGTCTTCCGCCAGGGCGCGCAGGACCAGGGCGGCAGCTACTGGTTCATCTACTTCGGCATCTCGGCCCTGATCGTGGGCGGCATCATCGGTGGCCGACGCCGCATCGCCGAGCGGCTGCCCAGCTTCGAGGTGCTGGATGACGTGATGTACAAGGCCATCGCCGTGGGCTTCGCCTTCTTCACCATCGCCACCGTGCTGGGCGCCCTGTGGGCGGCCGAGGCCTGGGGCGGTTACTGGAGCTGGGACCCGAAGGAAACCTGGGCCCTGATCGTCTGGCTGAACTACGCCGCCTGGCTGCACATGCGCCTGATGAAGGGCCTGCGCGGCACCGTGGCCGCCTGGTGGGCGCTGGTGGGCCTGGCCATCACCACCTTCGCCTTCCTGGGCGTCAACATGTTCCTCTCCGGTCTGCACAGTTACGGGGAACTCTGACCCGGTCCGGCTTTTCTGCCGGAACTTTGCAAGAATCGCTGCGGTCCCACGACCAATCTGGACAGCGGTGGCGGCATCCTCCGCCACCGCTGTTTTCATTCGAGGTTCGCAATGATCATCCGCACCGGCCAGGACGGCTACCAGCACCCGATCTCCAGCGAGATCACTCCCCAGAGCGTCTACCAGAACCGCCGCCAGTGGCTCATGGCGGCCGCTGCCACCGGCGCCGGCCTGGGCTGGACCGGTCGGGAGGCCTTTGCCCAGAGCGGTGTCGAGCGCCCTGGTCGTCTCGCACCGCTGGCGTCCACACCGAGCAAGGTGGCCGGTGCCCAGGCGCTGGACAAGCCCACGGCCTACAAGGACGCCAGCACCTACAACAATTTCTACGAGTTCGGCACCGACAAGTCGGACCCGGCGGCACGTGCCGGTTCGCTCAAGACCCGGCCGTGGACGGTGCAGGTCGAAGGGCTGGTGAACAAGCCGGGCACCTACGACATCGAGACGCTGCTCAAGCTCGCGGCCATGGAAGAGCGCATCTACCGCATGCGCTGCGTCGAGGGCTGGTCGATGGTCATCCCTTGGGTCGGCTATTCACTGGCCGAGCTGATCCGGCGTGTCGAGCCCCAGGGCAGCGCGAAGTACGTGGAGTTCCACACCCTGGCCGACAAGGCCCAGATGCCGGGGCTGCGCAGCCCGGTGCTGCTGTGGCCTTATGTGGAAGGGCTTCGCATGGACGAAGCCCTGCACCCGTTGTCGATGCTGGTGTTCGGCATGTACGGCGAGGTGCTGCCCAACCAGAACGGCGCACCGCTGCGCCTGATGGTGCCGTGGAAGTACGGCTTCAAGAGCGGCAAGTCGATCGTCAAGATCCGCTTCACCGACAAACAGCCGAACACCGCCTGGAACATTGCCGCGCCGCAGGAGTACGGCTTCTATTCCAACGTGAATCCTCAGGTGGCCCATCCGCGCTGGAGCCAGGCCACCGAGCGCCGCATCGGCGATGAGGGTGGTCTGTTCGCCAAGCGCCGCCAGACCCAGATGTTCAACGGCTATGAAGCCCAGGTCGGTCAGCTCTACGCCGGCATGGACCTGCGCAAGTTCTACTGAGCCGCGCACCCATGGCCACGGCCAACCCGACGCTGCAACGCCCGCAGCCCAGCCTGCCCAACCGGGTGCTGCTGCACGCGGCGGCCAAGCCGGTGCTCGGGCTGCTGTGCGTGTTGCCGGTGGCCTGGCTGTTCTGGGCAGCATGGCATGACCAGCTGGGTGCCAACCCTGCCGAAGCCCTGATCCGCTCACTGGGGGATTGGACCCTGCGCTTCCTGGTGCTGGTGCTGCTGGTGACGCCGCTGCGCACCTGGGCCGGCTGGCCTGCGCTGGCGCGCCTGCGCCGCATGCTGGGGCTGTTCGTGTTCTTCTATGCCAGCCTGCACCTGCTGGCCTACGCCTGGTTCGACATGGGGCTGGATCTGGCCCAGATCGTGCACGACACCGGACAGCGGCGCTTCATTCTGGTGGGCATGGTGTCGTGGCTGCTGTTGCTGGCGCTGGCGGCCACTTCGTTCAACCGCGCCATCCGCTGGCTGGGCGCGGCGCGCTGGCAGCAACTGCACCGGGCGGTGTATGCCGTGGCGGTGCTGGCCATCCTGCACTTCTTCTGGATGCGTGCCGGCAAGAACGACTTTGCCGAGGTCTGGGTGTACGTCGCCATCCTGGGCGGCCTGCTGGGCTGGCGCCTGTGGCGCCGGGTCGGCCGGCTGCGGCTTCAGTCCAGCGGGACTTCGGCCCGCAGCTGATCGGCCACCGTCTCGCGCTGGCGGATCACCCGCACCTGGGTGCCATCCACCAGCACCTCGGCCGCGCGGCCCCGGGTGTTGTAGTTGCTGGCCATGCTCATGCAGTACGCGCCGGCCGACAGCACCGCCAGCAGATCGCCGGCCTGCACATTCAGCACGCGGTCACGGCCGATCCAGTCGCCGCTTTCACACACGGGCCCCACCACATCCCAGGTCGGGGCGTCGCCGGTGCGCGGCGCCACCGGCTCGATGCGGTGGAACGCCTGGTACATGGCCGGACGCGGCAGATCGTTCATGGCCGCATCCACGATCAGGAAGTTCTTCTGCTCGCCTGGCTTGAGGTAGAGCACCTCGGTCAGGCAGACGCCGGCATTTCCCACCAGCGAACGGCCTGGCTCGATCATGATGCGGCGCTGGCCGAAGCCCCGCGCGTCCAGCCGGGCCAGCAGCTGTGACCACAGCTCGTCGGCGGCCGGGGGAGTGTCGCCGTTGTAGTCGATGCCCAGACCGCCACCGAAATCGATGTGGGGAATGGGCACGCCGGCGGCCTCGATGGCGGTCACCAGATCCAGAACCCGGTCCATGGCATCCAGGTAAGGCCCCGACTGGGTGATCTGCGAACCGATGTGGCAATCGATGCCCACCACCTGCAGGCCTGCACAGCCGGCGGCGTGGCGGTAGGTCGCAATGACCTCCTCATGCGCGATGCCGAACTTGTTGCCCTTCAGTCCGGTGGAGATGTAGGGGTGGGTCTTGGCATCGACATTGGGATTGACGCGGATGCTCACCGGCGCCTTGCGGCCCAGGCCGCGGGCCACCTCGTCCAGCACGTCGAGTTCGGCCCGGCTTTCCACGTTGAAACAGCCCACGCTCACCTCGATCGCGCGACGCATCTCGGTGCGGGTCTTGCCCACCCCGGAAAACACGATCCGGTCGGGCTGCACGCCCGCCGCCAGCGCGCGCTCCAGCTCGCCGCCCGACACGATGTCCAGACCGCAGCCGGCCCGCACCAGCGTCTGCAGGATGGCCAGCGACGAGTTGGCCTTCATGGCGTAGCAGATCAGGTGGTCGCGTCCCGCCAGTCCCCGCTGGTAGGCGGACAGCGCGGCCAGCATGGCCGAGCGGCTGTAAACGAACAGCGGGGTGCCATGTTCGCGTGCCAGCCGCGACAGGGCCACGCCCTCCATGTGCAGTTCACCGTGCTGGTGTGTCAGGAAGGCGGGCAGCTGGGACATTCTGGGCGGGGGCGGAGGAGGGAGGAGTCGCTGCGGCGGGTGCAGCGGGTGCGGCAGAGGAGGGCTGGGGCGGCAGGAACAGCGGACCCTTCTGGCCGCATCCCCACAGGCCGACGCAGGTCATGAGCGACAGAACCCCGAGGCGGGCGGGGCCATGGCTGCGGCCTAGAATGCGTTGGTACCCGAACATCCGCGCATTGTAATGACCGACACCGAATACCTGGACCGCGCCGAAGCCCTGCTCAAGGCCGTCGAACTGGCCTGCGACCGCCTCAATGACGATACCGACGCCGACATCGACAACCAGCGGGTCGGCGGCATGATCACCCTGACTTTCCGCAACCGCAGCCAGATCATCATCAACCTGCAGAAACCGCTTCAGGAAGTGTGGCTGGCGGCCAAGGCCGGTGGCTTTCATTACCGCCACGACGGCACCGCCTGGATGGACACCAAGGGCGCCGGCGAGTTCTTCGCCAACCTGAGCCGGCATGCCAGCGAGCAGGCAGGCCAGTCGCTGGACTTCAGTTCCTGAACAGGTCGAGGATCGAGCGCCGGTCCTCCACCGCCGGTGCCCTGGGGGCATCCCCCGGCACCGGCTCGGTGCCGGTCTGTCCCGGCAGGGGATCCTGCATGCCCAGCGACTGCACACCCCGGCCCGGACCGTACTCTTCGTAGTACCACTCGCCGCCCACGTTGACCACGCCCAGTGGCGGGTCGTACTGGGCCACCGGCACGTCCTTGAGCGCCGTCTGCATGTACTGGATCCAGATCGGCAGGCTCAGACCGCCGCCGGTTTCGCGGCTGCCCAGGTTGCGGGGCGTGTCGTAGCCTACCCAGGCGGCAGCCACCGCCGTGGGCTGGTAGCCCACGAACCAGGCATCCACCGCATCGTTGGTGGTGCCGGTCTTGCCGAACAGATCGGGTCGCTTGAGCGTGGCCTGGGCACGGGCTGCCGTGCCCGAGCGGGTGATCTCCTGCAGCAGGCTGTTCATGATGAAGGCATTGCGCGCATCGATGACGCGCGGGGCGCTGTCCAGGGTGGTCTGGGGTGCTTCGAACAGCACATGGCCCCGGTAATCCGACACCTTGGTGATCAGCGTGGGCGTGATGCGGTAGCCGCCGTTGGCAAACACGGCGTAGCCGGTGGCCATCTGCAGCGGCGTGACCGAGCCGGCGCCCAGGGCCATGGTCAGGTACGGCGGATGGCGGGCCGGCTCGAAGCCGAAGCGCGACACCCATTCCTGGGCGCTCTGGGTGCCCACCAGCTGCAGCACCCGGATGGACACCATGTTCTTGGACTTGGCCAGCGCCCGGCGCACCGACATGGGCCCGTCGAACTGCCCGTCGTAGTTCTTGGGTTCCCAGGGTTTCCCGCCGGTCTGCTCCGCGCTGTAGAACAGGGGCGCGTCGTTGACCACCGTCATCGGGGTCAGGCCCTTCTCGAGTGCTGCCGAATAGATGAAGGGCTTGAAGCTCGACCCCGGCTGCCGCCAGGCCTGCGTCACGTGGTTGAACTTGCTTTTCTGGAAGTCGAAGCCACCCACCAGGGCCTGGATGCGCCCATTGCGGGGGTCCATGGACACGAAGGCCGACTCGACCTCGGGCAGCTGGGTGATGCGCCAGTTCTTGTCGTCCACCTTGACCACGCGGATGACTGCGCCCGGGCGGATGCGGATGTTGGGGCCGGCCTTGTCCGACAGCCCCGACTGGGCCGGCTTGAGGCCCTCGCCGGTGATCTCGAAGGGTTCGCCGTCCTGGCGCACCGCCACCACCTTGCGTGGCCCGGCTTCCAGCACCACGGCGCTCAGAAGGTCGCCGTTGTCCGGCCGATCGGACAGGGCCTCGTCGATGGCGGCGTCCCGCTCGGCCGCGTCGGCCGGCAAGGTGATGAACAGCTCCGGCCCGCGGTAGAACTGGCGGCGCTCGAAATCCAGGATGCCTGCCCGCACCGCCTTGTAGGCGGCCTCCTGCGCGGCCGACCTGATCGTGGTGGTCACCACCAGGCCGCGCGTGTAGGCCTCTTCGCCGTACTGGTCGACCATGGCCTGACGCACCATCTCGGCCACGTAGTCGGCCTGAATCCCGGCCGACATGGTCGGCGTGCGCAGCTTCAGCGGCTCAGCGCGCGCCTGTTCGGCCTGTGCCTCGGTGATGAAGCCGTTCTCGACCATGCGGTCGATGATGTGCAGCTGCCGGGCCCGCGCCCGCTTGGGGTTGCGGACCGGGTTGTAGGCCGACGGTGCCTGCGGCAGGCCTGCCAGCATTGCGGCCTCGGCAATGGTGATGTCCTTGAGCGTCTTGCCGAAGTAGGTCTGCGCCGCCGACTCGAACCCGTACGACCGCTGCCCCAGGAAGATCTGGTTCATGTAGATCTCGAGGATCTGCTCCTTGGTGAGCAGATGCTCCAGCTTGAAGGTCAGCAGCACTTCATAGATCTTGCGGGTGTAGCTTTTCTCTGCCGACAGATAGACGTTGCGGGCCACCTGCATGGTGATCGTGGAGGCACCCTGGCTCTTGGCCTGACGCAGGTTGGCCAGCGCGGCACGCAGCATGCCCCGGTAATCCACCCCGCTGTGCTCGAAGAAGCGCGCGTCCTCGATGGCCAGCACCGCGTTCTTCATGACGTCGGGGATGTCGTCGATGCGCATCAGGTTGCGGCGCTCCTCACCGAACTCCCCGATCAGGCGGCCGTCCGCGCTGAGCACCCGCAGGGGCAGCTTGGGCCGGTAGTCGGCCAGGCCGGTCACATCGGGCAGGTTGGGGTAGGCCACCGCGAGTGCGATGCCCACGGCAATCAACACGCACGCAACACCTGCTGCCGCCAGTCCGGCCAGACCCACCACCAAGCGTCCGATCAGGGCGACCGGACTCGACGGTGCAGATACTCGTTTGGACGGGGAACGGGTGGGGGTACTGTCGTCAGCGGGCATGAAGGCAATCGTGTTGGCGGTCGGTCATTATAAAAACGCCCTCTTTTTGCACACCCGGGCTCCTGCGGGAACTTGTGAGGGGATGTGAGGCGCCCTCCGGTCCCGGTCCGGGCGGCTTGCCACGGGACCTTGTCTCGTGTGATTTTGACAACGTTTCCATTTGTGGTCTGTGTCAAAAATCTTTGCCGCTCAAAGGGCTTGCTGCTAGCATTGAAGTGACTTCTTAAGTTTCGAATCCGCCTTGGCTTGACGTTTTGGGGGCCGCCTTGATCTCACTGGGATCGTTATTCAGCCGGGAACCGGCGCCCATGCTGGGCATAGACATCAGCACGTCCAGCGTCAAGCTGGTGGAACTGAGCCGCAACCGCTCGGGCGAGCTGGTGCTGGAGCGTTGTGCCATGGAGCCGCTCGAGCGCGGCTGGATCGTGGACGGCAACATCGAGAAATTCGACGAGGTGGCCGACGCTCTGCGCCGTCTGGTGCGCAAGAGCGGCAGCAAGACCAAGCAGGTGGCGCTTGCGCTGCCGGCCTCGGCGGTGATCACCAAGAAGATCATCCTCCCCGGCGGCCTCTCCGACAAGGAGCTGGAAGCCCAGGTCGAATCCGAGGCGAACCAATACATTCCCTTCTCGCTGGACGAAGTCAGTCTTGACTTCTGCGTGATCGGCCCGAGCGCCACTTCGGTCGGCGACATGGAAGTCCTGATCGCAGCCTCCCGCAAGGAGAAGGTGTCCGACCGCCAGGGTCTCGCGGAAGCGGCCGGCCTCAAACCGGTGGTGATGGATGTCGAGTCCTACGCCTCCCGGCTGGCTGCCGGACGCGTGATCGAATCGCTGCCCAACCAGGGCGCGGACGCGCTGGTGGCCCTGTTCGAACTGGGTTCGCTGACCACCAGCATGCAGGTGATCCGCAACGACGAGGTGCTCTACGAGCGCGACCAGGCCTTCGGCGGTTCTCAGCTGACCCAGCTCATCGTGCGTCAATACGGCTTCTCGGCCGACGAGGCCGAAGCCAAGAAGCGGTCGGGCGAGCTCCCTGAAGACTACCGTCAGGCCGTGCTGGACCCGTTTGTGGACACGCTGGCCCAGGAAGTGAGCCGCGCCCTGCAGTTCTTCTTCACCAGCACGCCCTTCAACAAGGTGGACCACATCCTGCTGGCAGGCGGCAGCGCCGCGCTGGCCGGTCTGACCGAGGCCGTCACCCAGCAGACATCGTTCAACTGCATGGTCATCAATCCCTTCGACACGATGGAGATGGGGTCGTCGGTCCAGGCGCGCAAGATCAGCCGTGAAGCGCCGGCTTACCTGACCTCGACCGGCCTGGCGCTGCGGAGGTTCCACCAATGATCCTGATCAACCTGCTGCCCCACCGCGAGGCAGCCCGCAAACGGCAGAAAGAGCTGTTCTTCACCCAGCTCGGCGGCTCTGCGCTGGCCGGGGTGCTGGTTTCGGCTGCCGTGTTCCTCTGGTACCAGGCCCGCATCGAAGAGCAACAAGCCCGGAATGACTTCCTGGTGGCCGAAACTGCCAAGCTCGACGCAGAGATCAAGGACATCGCGTCGCTGCAGCAGCAGATCGCCTCGCTGCGTGCCCGCCAGACCGCGGTCGAAGATCTGCAGGCCGACCGCAACCTGCCGGTCCACATGCTCGAGGAACTGGTCACCCAGCTGCCCGAGGGCGTCTACCTCAACACCATCCGCCAGGAAAACCTGAGCATCCTGATGACCGGCACGGCCCAGTCCCAGGAGCGCGTGTCGGAGCTGCTGCGCAACCTCACCAACAACAGCCCCTGGCTGACCAAGCCCGAACTGATCGAGATCGTTGCCGGCTCGGCAGCCTTGGCCGGTCGGGAGCAGCGTCGGGTGTCCAACTTCACTGTTCGGGCCTCGCTCAAGCGCCCCGCACCGGCGGCGCCGGCTGCGCCGGATCCAGCGGCGGGACAGCCGCCTGCCAAGGTCTGATCAGGGGTGCACGATGGCCAAATCTCCCAACATCAACATCGATTTCAAGGTACTGCAGGACCAGCTGCGCAGCCAGTTCTCCGACCTTGATCCCAACGATCCGTCCTTGTGGCCTGCGTTGCCCCGCAACCTGCTGCTGGTGGCGGTCTGCGCGGCCATCATCGGTGGCCTGTGGTTCTTCTGGCTCAAGGATGTGGATGCGCAGCTGCTGGCAGCCCAGTCCCGCGAGACGGAGCTGCGCACCACCTACCGCTCCAAGCTGGTTCAGGCAGTGAACCTGGACGCCCTCAAGAAGCAGCTGGAGCAGGTTCAGCAGTACGTGACCCAGCTGGAGAAGCAGCTGCCCAGCAAGGCCGAGATGGACGCCCTCCTGTCCGACATCAACCAGGCCGGCCTGGGCCGCAGCCTGCAGTTCGAGCTGTTCAGGCCCGGACAGGTCACGGTCAAGCAGTACTACGCCGAGCTGCCGATTTCCATCCGGGTGACCGGCAGCTACCACGACATCGGGCTGTTTGCCGCCGACGTGGCCAACCTCTCCCGGATCGTGACGCTCAACAACCTGTCCCTGGCGCCCGGCCGCGACCGGAACACCCTGAGCATGGAAGGCACCGCCAAGACCTTCCGCTACCTAGATCAGGAAGAGATCGCGGCCCAGCAGGGAGGCAAGAAGTGATGCGACACCGCACGATTCCTGCGCTTTGCCTGCTGGCGACCACCGCTGCCCTGACGGCCTGCGGTGGCGGACAGCAGGACGACATTCGCGCCTGGATGCAGGCCGAGCGCAACAGCATCAAGCCTTCGGTCCAGCCGATCCCGGAGCCGACCAAATTCAACCCGGAACCCTACAGTGCCGCCAACGGCCTGCAGCCTTTCAGCACCGAAAAGCTGGAGAGCGTGCTGAGGGGTGCCGCCGCCGGCCCGGCCGCCAGTTCCGCGCTGATCGAGCCCGAGCTCAATCGCCGGCGCGAACCGCTGGAAGCCTTCCCGCTGGACACCATGTCGATGGTGGGCAGCCTGGACCGTGGCGGATCGCTGGTGGCACTCGTGAAGGTCGGTGGCCTGCTGTACCAGGTCAAGGCCGGCAACTACCTCGGACTGAATTACGGACGCGTGATGCGCATCAGCGAGACCGAGGTGGTGCTTCGAGAAATCGTCCAGGATTCGACCGGTGAATGGACTGAGCGCCCCGCAGCGCTGCAATTGGTAGAGGGAAATTCCAAATGAACAAGGCATATCGGACTACCGGCAGCAGCGCAGGGTCCCGGTTGAAACGAGCAGCACTCTGGGTGGTGCTGTCCACCGCCAGTGTCTGGGCCTACGCCCAGAACACCATCGAGTCGGTCACCGGCGGCACGCAGGGTGGCACCGAGGTGATCCGCATCGTGACCAAGGAGCCGCTCAAGGCGCCGCCGGCCGGCTTCACCATTCAGGCGCCGGCCCGGATCGCGCTGGACTTTCCCGGTGTGACCAACGCCATCGGCCGCAGCACGGTTGACATCAACGAAGGCAACCTGCGCTCGGCCAACGTGGTGCAGGCGGGCGATCGCACCCGGGTGGTGATCAACCTCAAGCAGTCGGCGGCCTACCAGACCCGGATCGAAGGCAATACCCTGCTGGTGCTGATGGACCGCAATGAAGCAGTCACCGCCCAGACCCAGCCGCCCACGCCGTTCGCCGAAAGCCGCACGCTCGATGTGGCGGCCTTGCGTGACATCGATTTCCGCCGTGGCAACGGTGGCACCGGCCGCATCGTGGTCGAGCTGGCCAACAGCCAGGTGGGTGTGGACATCCGTCCTCAAGGTTCTACCCTGGTGGTCGACTTCCTCAAGACCTCGCTCCCCGAGGGTCTGCGGCGTCGCCTGGACGTGACCGATTTCGGCACGCCAGTGCAGACCATCGTCACCAGCCAGATCGGTGACCGTGTCCGCATGGTGGTCACCCCCACCGGTGCCTGGGACCACTCGGCCTACCAGAGCGACAACCAGTTCGTGCTGGAGGTGCGCGAGCAGAAGATCGACCCGGCCAAGCTGAGCCAGGGCCCTGGCTACACCGGCGAGAAGCTCTCGCTGAACTTCCAGAACATCGAAGTCCGCTCCCTGCTGCAGGTGATCGCCGATTTCACCAGCTTCAACATCGTCACCTCCGACTCGGTCACCGGCTCGGTCACGCTGCGCCTGAAGGATGTTCCCTGGGACCAGGCGCTGGACATCATCATGCAGGCCAAGGGTCTGGGCATGCGCAAGTCGGGCAACGTGATCTGGATCGCCCCCAAGGACGAGATCACCGCCCGCGAGAAGCAGGAGCTGGAATCCAAGGCCTCCATCGAAAGCCTGGAGGTGCTGCGCACCCAGTCGTTCCAGATGAACTACGCCAAGGCGGCCGACATCGCCAACCAGCTTCGCAGCTCCGGCGCGTCCTCCGGCACCAGCACGAGCGGGGGCAATGCCAGCATCCTGTCCAACCGTGGCAGCGTGATTTCCGAGCCGCGCACCAACCAGCTGTTCGTGACCGACACCCCGTCCCGCCTGCAGCAGGTGCAGGAACTGATCAACAAGCTCGACATCCCGATCCGTCAGGTGATGATCGAGGCCCGCATCGTCGAGGCCGACGACACCTTCAGCAAGTCCATCGGTGTGCGTCTGGGCGGTGGCATCCGCAATGCACCTGATACCGGCGGCAACCAGGTGCGCGGCAACTTCGGTTCCAACTACGGCGCCGTGACTGCAGCCGGCCAACCCAGCCTGACCTCGCTGCCGTTCGTGAACCTGCCGGCCAACCCGTCCAACAACGCGGCGGCCACCTACGCTCTGTCGCTGTTCAGCCCGAGCGCCACCCGGTTCCTGGCGCTGGAAGTATCTGCCCTGGAATCCGACGGCAAGGGCCGCATCGTGTCGAGCCCGCGTGTGGTGACGGCCGACCAGGTCAAGGCCCTGATCGAACAGGGTACCGAGATCCCGTACCAGACGGCCACGTCCAGCGGCGCCACGGCCATCGCCTTCCGCAAGGCCAACTTGAAGCTCGAGGTCACGCCCCAGATCACGCCGGAAGGCAACATCATTCTGGATCTGGACGTGAACAAGGACAGCCCGGGTGATGTGACGCCAGACGGCATCGCCATCAACACCAAGCACGTCAAGACCCAGGTTCTGGTCGAAAACGGCGGCACGGTGGTCATCGGCGGCATCTTCGAGCAGACCGATCGCAACGAAGTCGACAAGGTGCCGCTGCTGGGTGACCTGCCGGGCGTGGGCAACCTGTTCAAGACGCGCAACCGGGTCTCCAACAAGTCCGAGCTGCTCATCTTCATCACCCCCCGGGTGCTGGGCCGCACGGTTTCGAATTGACGTCCCGCACCGTGGCCCTGGTGGGCCTGCCCGGATCGGGCAAGTCCACCATCGGAAGGCAGCTCGCGCGCAGACTCGGGCTGCCTTTTTTCGATTCCGATGCCGTCATCGAGCAGCGCATCGGCTGCCCCATCAAGGTCTTCTTCGAAGAGCAGGGCGAGGCGCGTTTCCGGGACATCGAGTCCGAGGTGATCGCCGAGCTGGCAGCGGGTGACCGCAAGGTGCTGTCCACCGGGGGCGGTTCGGTGCTGCGCGATGAGAACCGTCGTATCCTGCACGAGCGTGCGGTGGTGGTGTATCTGCGGTCAGCGCCGGAGGAGGTGTTCCGCCGCGTGCGACACGATCGCAACCGGCCGCTGCTCCAGGTGGAAGACCCTCTGCAGAAGCTGCGCGACCTGCATGCGCTGCGCGATCCGCTTTACGCCGAAACCGCGCACTTCACCATCGACACCGGTCGCCCGTCGGTGGCCACGCTGGTCAACATGATCGTGATGCAGCTCGACATGTCCGACATCGGGCGCTCCCCGGCAGATCCTGGCGCCTGATCCCTTCGCGCGGATTCCGACCCCCATTTCTCTGCGGGTCCATGGCAAGGCCTACACTTCGGGGATGCCATCCACGCCCGCCAACCCCCCATCCGCCAAGGTCTCCATCGATCTGGGTGATCGCAGTTACGACATCCTGATCGGCGCCGGGCTCCTGGCGCAGCCGGCAAGCTACGACGGCCTGCCCAAGGGCGGCACGGCCATGATCGTCACCAACACCACGGTGGCCCCCCTGTACCTGCAGACGCTCGCCGACGCGCTGCAGACCCGCCACACACGCGTGCTGCAGGTGGTGCTGCCGGACGGCGAATCGCACAAGGACTGGCAGACCCTGCAGCTCATCTTCGATGCCCTGCTGGCCTCGGCCTGTGACCGCAAGACGGTGCTGTATGCACTGGGCGGGGGCGTGATCGGCGACATGACCGGTTTCGCAGCGGCCAGCTACATGCGGGGCGTGCCCTTCGTTCAGGTGCCCACCACCTTGCTGGCCCAGGTGGATTCGTCGGTGGGTGGCAAGACCGCGATCAACCATCCGCTGGGCAAGAACATGATTGGTGCCTTCTACCAGCCGCTTCGGGTGATCTGCGATCTGGACACGCTCAAGACCCTGCCGCCGCGCGAGCTCAGCGCCGGGCTGGCCGAGGTCATCAAGTACGGTCCGATCGCCGACATGGCCTTCCTCGACTGGATCGAGGCCCACATCGATGCACTGGTGGCCCGGGACCCGGCCGCGCTGGCCCGCGCGGTGCAGCGCAGCTGCGAGATCAAGGCCCTGGTGGTGGGGCAGGACGAGCGCGAGTCCGGTCTGCGCGCCATCCTCAATTTCGGCCACACCTTCGGCCATGCCATCGAGGCCGGCATGGGCTATGGCGCATGGCTGCATGGCGAGGCGGTGGGTTGCGGCATGGTGATGGCTGCCCGCCTGTCCCAGGCCCTGGGTCGTGTGGATGCGGCCTTCGTGGCCCGGCTGCAGGCGCTGGTGCAGCGTGCCGGTCTGCCTTCGGTGGCACCGGTGCTGGATGCGCAGGACAACACAGGTCGCTGGCTGTCGCTGATGCGGGTGGACAAGAAGGCCGAGGCCGGCGAGATCCGTTTCGTGGTGATCGACCCCCCCGGTTCGGCCGTGATGTGCCCGGCGCCCGATGCCACCGTGGCCCGGGTGATCGCCGAGTCCAGCGCGGCATGACGGCGGGAAGCGGTCTGGATCCCTGCGCCTGCGACCCGGCGGCCTCGCGCGGCCGGCGCCATCCCGAGGTACCGGCACCCACGCGCACCGCGTTCCAGCGCGACCGTGACCGGGTCATCCATTCCACCGCTTTCCGCCGGCTGGTCTACAAGACCCAGGTCTTCCTCAACCACGAAGGCGACCTGTTCCGGACCCGGCTGACCCATTCGCTGGAAGTCGCGCAACTGGGCCGTTCGATCGCCCGATCGCTGCGGCTCAACGAGGACCTGGTCGAAGCCATCGCATTGGCCCACGACCTGGGTCACACCCCCTTCGGCCATGCCGGACAGGACGCCCTGCACGAGTGCATGCAGCGCTGCATCGACCAGGGCATGGTCACCGACGGCTGGGGCTTCGAACACAACCTGCAGAGCCTGCGGGTGGTGGATGCACTCGAGGAGCGGTACCCGGCGTTCGACGGCCTCAACCTGTCCTTCGAGACCCGTGAGGGCATCCTCAAGCACTGCTCGCGCAGCAACGCGCAGCGGCTGGAGGCCATCGAGCCCGGCGGCGTGGCCCACCGGTTCCTGCATGGCGGCTCTCCCTCGCTGGAAGCCCAGCTGTGCAATCTGGCCGACGAGATTGCCTACAACGCCCACGACATCGACGATGGTGTGCGGTCCGGCCTGATCACCCTGGAGCAGCTCGAGCAGGTGCCGCTGTTCGACGACTATCGGCGTCGCGCGCTGCAGTTGCATCCCGCCCTGACCGGGCGGCGGCTGCTGTTCGAATCGATCCGCCTCATGCTCAGCGATCAGGTCTACGACGTCATCGACGCGACCCAGCGCGCGCTGGAGCACGCCGGCGTGGCCAGCGTGGAGGACGTCCGCCGCTCCCGCCCGCTGGTCACCTTCTCGGCGGACATGCGCCTGCGCAGCCAGGCGCTCAAGACCTTCCTGCTGCGCAACCTCTACCGCCATCCCCAGGTGATGGAAACCACCGGCAGGGCGAAACAGGTGGTGGGCGATCTGTTCCAGGCCTACCTGTCCGATCCGGCCCAGCTGCCCGAGGCCCATGCCAGCCGCGAGGACCTGCCCCGTGCGGTGGCCGACTACATCGCCGGCATGACCGACCGTTTTGCCATCCGCGAGCACGAGCGCCTTTCTGGCGCCACCCTGTTTCCCTGAGGTCGGTCCATGGCCCGTCAGCCCCGACTCACTCTGGCCGGCGAGGCGCACCATGTGGTCCTGCGCGGCAACGATCGCCAGGTCATCGTGCGCGACGATGCCGACCGGGAGCATCTGGTGCAGGCCATCTTCCAGCAAGCCCGCAACCAGCGGGTGGCGGTGCATGCCTGGGTCGTGGTCGACAACCACTTCCACCTGCTGCTCACGCCGGACACCGACGACGGTGTGCCCCGCCTGATGCAGGCCCTGGGCCGCAGCCATGTGCGCTACTTCAACGACCGGCACCAGCGCAGCGGCACCCTGTGGGAGGGCCGTTACCGCAGCACACTGGTGCAGCCCGACGGTCATCTGCTGGACTGCATGGTCTATCTGGACCTCCATCCGGTGCGGCTGGGTCTGGCGGCGGAGCCTGGCGCGTACCGATGGTCCAGCCATGCGCACTATGCCGGACTCGGTGTGCACCGCCAGGTGGCGCCGCCGGCGGTGTACTGGGGCCTGGGCAACACCCCGTTCGCCCGCGAGGCCGCGTATGCCGCTGCGGTACGCGCCGGCATCGGCTCGTCAAGGGAGATCGCGCTGGTCGATGCGGCCCTGCACGGCTGGGCCTGGGGGGACGAGACCTACCGGGCCGAGCTGCAGCGCCGCACCGGCCGGCGCATGACCCGGGGCAAGCCAGGGCGTCCCAGACGGGCCGATCCGGGCGAGGTCGACCCTGATCTGTCCCCAATTACCTGACTCCGGATCGGGTTAGGAAATATTTAAGTGTCTGACCCCATTTAATTGGGCTTGGCACACGTGTTGCATTGCAATAAGCTCTCTCCTCCCGTTTTTGCGTCCCCACGCACCTACCGAACAAAGGAAGCGCCATGAACACGGCAGCCGAACAACAGCACCTCCAGCAGCATGGCCTGTACGACCCGGCCAACGAGCACGACGCCTGCGGCGTGGGCTTCGTGGCCCACATCAAGGGCGAAAAGAGCCACGCCATCGTGGAGCAGGCGCTGAAGATCCTGGAAAACCTCGACCACCGGGGTGCAGTGGGTGCCGACAAGCTGATGGGCGACGGTGCCGGACTGCTGATCCAGATGCCCGATGCGCTGTACCGCGAAGAGATGGCCGCCCAGGGCGTGACCCTGCCGCCGGCCGGCGAGTACGGCGTCGGCATGATCTTCATGCCCAAGGAGCACGCCAGCCGCCTGGCCTGCGAGCAGGAAATGGAGCGCGCCATCGCCGCCGAAGGCCAGGTGCTGCTGGGCTGGCGCGATGTTCCGGTGAATGTGGACATGCCGATGTCGCCCACCGTGCGCGAGAAGGAACCCATCATCCGCCAGGTGTTCATCGGTCGCGGCAACGACGTGATCGTGCAGGACGCGCTGGAGCGCAAGCTGTATGTCATCCGCAAGACGGCCAGCGCCGCCATCCAGCGTCTCAAGCTCACCCACTCCAAGGAGTACTACGTGGTGAGCATGAGCAGCCGCACCGTGGTCTACAAGGGCCTGCTGCTGGCCGATCAGGTGGGCACCTACTTCATGGACCTGCAGGACCCGCGCTGCGTCTCGGCCCTGGGTCTGGTGCACCAGCGCTTCTCCACCAACACCTTCCCCGAGTGGCCCCTGGCCCACCCGTACCGGTACGTGGCCCACAACGGCGAGATCAACACCGTCAAGGGCAACTACAACTGGATGAAGGCGCGCGAGGGCGTGATGAGCTCGCCGGTGCTGGGTGACGACCTGAAGAAGCTCTACCCCATCAGCTTCCCCAGCCAATCCGACACCGCCACCTTCGACAACTGCCTCGAGCTGCTGACCATGGCCGGCTACCCGCTGGCCCAGGCGGTGATGATGATGATCCCCGAGCCGTGGGAGCAGCACACCACCATGGACGAGCGCCGCAAGGCCTTCTACGAATACCACGCCGCCATGATGGAGCCGTGGGACGGCCCGGCCTCCATCGTATTCACCGACGGTCGGCAGATCGGCGCCACGTTGGACCGCAACGGCCTGCGCCCCTCGCGCTACTGCATCACCGACGACGACTTCGTCATCATGGGCTCCGAGTCCGGCGTGCTGCCGGTGCCCGAGAACAAGATCGTGCGCAAGTGGCGCCTGCAGCCCGGCAAGATGTTCCTGATCGACCTGGAACAGGGCCGCATGATCGACGACGAGGAGCTCAAGGCCAACCTGGCCAACAGCAAGCCGTACAAGCAGTGGATCGAAAACCTGCGCATCAAGCTCGACGACGTCGAACCGAATGCCGCCGAGGTGCCGCAGGACGGCGCCGTGTCGCTGCTGGACCGCCAGCAGGCCTTCGGCATGACGCAGGAAGACATCAAGTTCCTGATTGCGCCGATGGCGCAGGCCGGCGAGGAGGGCATCGGCTCCATGGGCAACGACAGCCCGCTGGCCGTGCTGTCCGACAAGAACAAGCCGCTGTACAACTACTTCAAGCAGCTGTTCGCCCAGGTGACCAACCCGCCGATCGACCCGATCCGCGAAGCCATCGTGATGTCGCTGGTGTCCTTCATCGGACCCAAGCCCAACCTGCTGGACATCAACCAGGTCAATCCGCCCATGCGTCTGGAAGTGAGCCAGCCCGTGCTGGACTTCCACGACATGGCCAAGCTGCGCAACATCGAAGCCACCACCCAGGGCAAGTTCCGCAGCGCCACCCTGGACATCACCTACCCGGTGGCCTGGGGCCGCGAGGGCGTTGAAGCCAAGCTGGCATCGCTGTGCGCAGCCGCCGTCGACGCCATCAAGGGCGGCAAGAACATCCTGATCATCAGCGACCGCGCCGTGTCGCCCACCCAGATCGCCATCCCGGCGCTGCTGGCGCTCTCCGCCATCCACCAGCACCTGGTGCGCGAGGGCCTGCGCACCACCGCCGGCCTGGTGGTGGAGACCGGCACCGCCCGCGAAGTGCACCACTTCGCCGTGCTGGCCGGCTACGGTGCCGAAGCCGTGCACCCGTACCTGGCCATGGAGACCCTGGTCCACATCCACAAGGACCTGCCGGGTGACCTGAGCGCCGACAAGGCCATCTACAACTACGTCAAGGCCATCGGCAAGGGCCTGTCGAAGATCATGTCCAAGATGGGCGTGAGCACCTACATGTCGTACTGCGGCGCCCAGCTGTTCGAGGCCATCGGCCTGAACAGCGACACCGTGGCCAAGTACTTCACCGGCACCGCCAGCCGGGTGGAAGGCATCGGCGTGTTCGAGATCGCCGAAGAGGCCATCCGCATGCACAAGGCCGCCTTCGGTGACGACCCGGTGCTGGCCACCATGCTGGAAACCGGCGGCGAGTACGCCTGGCGCGCCCGTGGCGAAGAGCACATGTGGACGCCCGATGCCATCGCCAAACTGCAGCACAGCACGCGCGCCAACAACTGGAGCACCTACAAGGAATACGCCCAGCTGATCAACGACCAGAGCCGCCGCCACATGACGCTGCGCGGCCTGTTCGAGTTCCGCTTCGACCCGTCCAGGGCCATCCCGCTGGACGAGGTGGAGCCGGCCAAGGAGATCGTCAAGCGCTTCGCCACCGGCGCCATGTCGCTGGGCTCCATCTCCACCGAGGCCCATGCCACGCTGGCCGTGGCCATGAACCGCATCGGCGGCAAGAGCAACACCGGCGAAGGCGGCGAGGACGAGCGCCGTTACCGCAACGAGCTCAAGGGCATCAAGATCACCCAGGGCGAGACCCTCAAGTCCATCATCGGTGACGATGTGGTCGAGGTCGACATGCCGCTGGAAGCCGGCGACAGCCTGCGCTCCAAGATCAAGCAGGTGGCCTCGGGCCGGTTCGGCGTGACCGCCGAATACCTGCAGAGCGCCGACCAGGTGCAGATCAAGATGGCCCAGGGCGCCAAGCCGGGCGAGGGCGGCCAGCTGCCGGGCGGCAAGGTGTCGGAGTACATCGGCAAGCTGCGCTACTCGGTGCCGGGCGTGGGCCTGATCAGCCCGCCGCCGCACCACGACATCTACTCCATCGAGGACCTGGCCCAGCTGATCCACGACCTGAAGAACGTGGCGCCGCATGCCAGCATCAGCGTCAAGCTGGTGTCGGAAGTGGGCGTGGGCACCATTGCAGCCGGCGTGGCCAAGTGCAAGGCCGACCATGTGGTGATCGCCGGCCATGACGGCGGTACCGGCGCCTCGCCGTGGTCGTCCATCAAGCACGCCGGTTCGCCCTGGGAGATCGGCCTGGCCGAGACCCAGCAGACCCTGGTGCTCAACCGCCTGCGCAGCCGCATCCGGGTGCAGGCAGATGGCCAGATGAAGACCGGCCGTGACGTGGTGATCGCCGGCCTGCTGGGCGCCGACGAGTTCGGCTTCGCCACCGCACCGCTGGTGGTCGAGGGCTGCATCATGATGCGCAAGTGCCACCTCAACACCTGCCCGGTGGGCGTGGCCACCCAGGACCCGGCGCTGCGCAAGAAATTCACCGGCAAGCCCGAGCACGTCGTCAACTACTTCTTCTTCATCGCCGAAGAAGTGCGCCAGATCATGGCCCAGCTGGGCGTGCGCAAGTTCGACGAGCTCATCGGCCGTGCCGACCTGCTGGACATGCGAGCCGGCATCGCGCACTGGAAGGCCCGTGGTCTGGACTTCAGCCGCCTGCTGGCCACCCCGGCCGTGCCGGCCGACGTGCCGCGCCTGCACACCGAAGAGCAGGAGCATGGCCTGGAGAAATCGCTGGACCGCGTGCTGATCGAGCGCGCCAAGCCGGCCCTGGAAAAGGGCGAGCGGGTGCAGTTCATCGAAGTGGCCCGCAACGTCAACCGTTCGGTGGGCGCCATGCTGTCGGGCGAGCTGACCAAGCGGCATCCGGAAGGCCTGCCGGACGACACCATCCGCATCCAGCTCGAAGGCACGGGCGGTCAGTCGTTCGGCGCCTTCCTGGCCAAAGGCATCACGCTCTACCTGATCGGTGACGCCAACGACTACACCGGCAAGGGCCTCTCGGGCGGCCGGGTGGTGGTGCGTCCGAGCATCGACTTCCGCGGCGAGGCGGCCCGCAACATCATCGTGGGCAACACGGTGATGTACGGCGCCACCAGCGGTGAAGCCTTCTTCAGCGGCGTGGGTGGCGAGCGCTTTGCGGTGCGCCTCTCGGGAGCCACGGCGGTGGTCGAAGGCACCGGCGACCACGGCTGCGAATACATGACCGGCGGCACCGTGGTGGTGCTGGGCAAGACCGGCCGCAACTTCGCCGCCGGCATGAGCGGCGGTGTGGCCTATGTGTACGACGAGGACGGCCGCTTCGCCGAGCGCTGCAACACCGCCATGGTCAGCATGGAGAAGGTGCTGCCGGCCGCCGAGCAAGAGGCATCCATGGACAAGGCCATCTGGCACAAGGGCCAGACCGACGAGGCCCAGCTCAAGAAGCTGCTCGAAGACCACAACCGCTGGACCGGCAGCAAGCGTGCGCGCGAACTGCTGGACAGCTGGGCCACCTCGCGCGCCAAGTTCGTCAAGGTGTTCCCGAACGAATACAAGCGCGCCCTCGGCGAGATCGCAGCCCGCAAGGCCGCTGCCGGCGCCGCCGCACCCGCTGCCAAGGCTCCGGCCAAGCGCGCCGCAGCCGTCAAGTAAACCGAACAACGCACCGACCCACGAAGGAAGATCACCATGGGAAAAGTCACCGGCTTCATGGAATACGAGCGGCTGGAAGAGGGCTACAAGCCGGTTCCGGAACGCGTCAAGCACTACAAGGAATTCGTCATCGGTCTGACCGAGGCGCAGTCCAAGGTGCAGGCTGCCCGCTGCATGGACTGCGGCACGCCGTTCTGCAACAACGGCTGCCCGGTCAACAACATCATTCCGGACTTCAACAACCTCGTGTTCGAGGGTGACTGGCTCAACGCCATCACCGTGCTGCACAGCACCAACAACTTCCCGGAGTTCACCGGCCGCATCTGTCCCGCGCCCTGCGAGGCGGCCTGCACGCTCAACGTGAACGACGACGCGGTGGGCATCAAGTCGATCGAGCACGCCATCATCGACCGCGCCTGGAACGAGGGCTGGGTCAAGCCTCAGCCGCCGCGCCACAAGACCGGCAAGAAGGTGGCCGTGGTGGGTTCCGGCCCGGCCGGCATGGCCGCTGCCCAGCAGCTGGCCCGCGCCGGCCACGACGTCACCGTGTTCGAGAAGAACGACCGCGTGGGTGGTCTGCTGCGCTACGGCATTCCCGACTTCAAGATGGAGAAGACGCACATCGACCGCCGCGTCGAGCAGATGCAGGCCGAGGGCGTGACCTTCCGCACCGGCGTGATGGTGGGCCAGCTGCCCGAGGGCAGCAAGGTCACCAACTGGGCCAAGGAAACCATCTCCCCCGAGCAGCTGCGCAGCGAGTTCGACGCCGTGCTGCTGTGCGGCGGTGCCGAGCAGAGCCGTGACCTGCCGGTGCCCGGCCGTGACCTCGATGGCGTGCACTTCGCCATGGAGTTCCTGCCGATGCAGAACAAGGTCAACGCCGGCGACAAGCTCAAGGGCCAGATCCGCGCCGACGGCAAGCACGTCATCGTGATCGGCGGCGGCGACACCGGCTCCGACTGCGTGGGCACCAGCAACCGCCACGGCGCTGCCAGCGTGACCCAGTTCGAGGTCATGCCCCAGCCGCCCGAGCAGGAGAACAAGCCCCTGGTGTGGCCGTACTGGCCGCTCAAGCTGCGCACCAGCTCCAGCCACGAAGAGGGCTGCCAGCGCGAGTTCGCCATCTCCACCAAGGAGTTCATCGGCAAGAACGGCAAGGTCACCGGCCTGAAGACGGTGCATGTCGAGATGAAGGACGGCAAGCTGGTCGAGATCCCGGGCACCGAGAAGGAATACCAGGCCGACCTGGTGCTGCTGGCCATGGGCTTCGTGAGCCCGGTGGCCTCGGTGCTGGACGCCTTCGGCATCGACAAGGACGGCCGCGGCAATGCCCGCGCCAGCACCGACTTCACCGGTGGTTACGTGACCAATGTGAACAAAGTGTTCGCTGCCGGTGACATCCGCCGGGGCCAGTCGCTGGTGGTCTGGGCCATCCGCGAAGGGCGACAGGCCGCCCGTGCGGTGGACGAGTTCCTGATGGGTCACTCCGACCTGCCGCGCTGACGCGCCGGCAACGCGGGTACATGGAATCCCGGGTTATCCCGCATCCCTTATCATGAAGAGCCGGGTTTGAAGCCCGGCTTTTCATTGATGAGCACCACCCCAGACACCCCCCTCGTCGAACTGCGCGGCGTCACCTTCGGC
Organism: Allobosea thiooxidans; assembly: GCA_943370825.1. Classification (GTDB taxonomy): domain Bacteria; phylum Pseudomonadota; class Gammaproteobacteria; order Burkholderiales; family Burkholderiaceae_C; genus Hydrogenophaga. Next base: position 45,343 of record CALRSR020000025.1, read on the forward strand.
TATGGTGAGCGCGTCATCCTGGACGACATCTCGCTGACCGTGCCGCGTGGCAAGGTCACGGCACTCATGGGTGCGTCCGGTGGCGGCAAGACCACGGTGCTGCGCCTGATCGGCGGGCAGATCCGGGCCAACCGGGGCCAGACCCTGTTCGACGGCACCGACGTCACCACCATGGACGCCACCCGGCTGTACGCCGCGCGCCGCCGCATGGGCATGCTGTTCCAGTTCGGCGCCCTGTTCACCGACATGAGCGTGTTCGACAACGTGGCCTTCCCGCTGCGCGAGCACACCTCGCTGCCCGAGACCATGGTGCGCGACATCGTGCTCATGAAGCTCAACGCCGTGGGCTTGCGCGGCGCGCGCCAGCTCATGCCCAGCGAGCTCTCCGGCGGCATGGCCCGGCGCGTGGCGCTGGCCCGGGCCATTGCGCTGGATCCCGAACTCATCATGTACGACGAGCCGTTCGCCGGCCTGGACCCCATCTCCCTGGGTACGGCGGCCCGGCTCATCCGCCAGCTCAACGACGCCATGGGCCTGACCAGCATCGTGGTCTCCCACGATCTGGACGAGACCTTCCACATCGCCGACCAGGTGATCGTGCTGGCCAACGGCCGCATCGCTGCCCAGGGCACGCCCGACGAGGTGCGCCACAGCACCGACCCGCTGGTGAACCAGTTCGTCAATGCCCTGCCGGACGGACCGGTACGCTTCCACCATCCTGCCCCCGATCTGGTGGCCGATTTCGGACCGGGAGGCCGCTCATGAAGGCCCTGCATCCCGCGCGCGTCGGTCGAGCCGTGCGGCTCCAGCTGGCCGGCATCGGCCTGGCCGCCCGCCTGTTCATGCGCCTTCTGGCCCTGTTCGGCGCCAGCCTGCGCCGCTTCGGCCTGGTGCGCGACCAGATCCATTTCCTGGGCAACTATTCGCTGGCCATCATCGGCGTGTCCGGCCTGTTCGTCGGCTTCGTGCTGGGCCTGCAGGGCTACTACACGCTCCAGCGCTACGGTGCCACCGAGGCGCTGGGCCTGCTGGTGGCGCTGTCCCTGGTGCGAGAGCTGGGGCCGGTGGTCAGTGCCCTGCTGTTTGCCGGCAGGGCCGGCACTTCGCTCACTGCCGAGATCGGCCTGATGAAGGCCGGCGAGCAGCTCAGCGCCATGGAAATGATGGCGGTCGATCCGGTGCGGCGCGTGCTCGCGCCCCGTTTCTGGGCCGGTGTCATCACGCTGCCCCTGCTGGCGGCGGTGTTCAGCGCGGTGGGCATCATCGGCGGCTGGGTGGTCGGGGTGCTGATGATCGGTGTGGATGCCGGTGCCTTCTGGAGCCAGATGCAGGGCGGCGTGGACGTGTGGGCCGATGTGGGCAACGGCGTCATCAAGAGCATCGTCTTCGGCTTCACCGTCACCTTCGTGGCCCTGCTGCAGGGCTACATGGCCCAGCCCACGCCCGAAGGCGTGTCGCGCGCCACCACCCGCACCGTGGTGGTGGCTTCCCTGGCGGTGCTTGGACTCGACTTCGTCCTCACCGCCATGATGTTCAGCATCTGATTCCCGGGACCCCTCACCATGAACACCTCCAAAAACGATGTCTGGGTCGGCCTGTTCGTCCTCATCGGCGCTGCCGCCATCCTGTTCCTGGCGCTGCAGTCGGCCAATCTGCTCTCGCTCAATTTCGAGCCCACCTACAAGGTGACGGCCCGCTTCGACAACATCGGCGGTCTCAAGCCCCGTGCGGCGGTGCGCAGCGCCGGTGTGGTCGTGGGCCGGGTGGAATCCATCACCTTCGACGACAAGACCTTCCAGGGCAGCGTGGTGCTCGCGCTGGAATCGCGTTACGCCTTTCCCAAGGACAGCTCGATGAAGATCCTCACCAGCGGACTGCTGGGCGAGCAGTACATCGGCATCGAACCCGGCGGCGACCCCGAGAACATCGCGGCCGGTGCCGTGATCACCCAGACCCAGTCGGCTGTCATCCTGGAAAACCTGATCGGCCAGTTCCTGTTCAACAAGGCGGCCGAAGGCAAGCCCGCCGACGATGCCCAGTGAGCGCCTGCACACACAGCACCGGAGACCTTCCATGAAAACCTTCACCACCGCTATCTCGCGCCTGCTGCAGCTGGCCTTTCTCGCGGGCATGACGGCCTTGCTGGCCGGCTGCGCCACCGGCCCGGATGCCAACCCCCGCGACCCTCTGGAGCCCTTCAACCGGGGCATGTACCGCTTCAATGACGCGGTGGACACGGCGGTGGTCAAGCCGGTGGCCACGGCCTATGTGGAAGTCACCCCGCAACCGGTGCGGACCGGGGTGACCAACTTCTTCTCCAACCTGGGCGATCTCTGGTCCACCTTCAACGCGCTGTTCCAGCTGCGCCCCAAGGAGGCTGGCGAGAACCTGATGCGTTTCAGCGTGAACACGGTGTTCGGTCTGGGCGGCGTGCTCGACATCGCCAGCGAGGCCGGCATTCCGCGCACCAAGATCGATTTCGGCCAGACCATGGGCCGCTGGGGCGTGCCGTCCGGACCGTATGTGGTGCTGCCGTTCCTTGGCCCCTCGTCGGTGCGGGACACCGGCGGTCTGGTGGTCGATCTGGCGGCCGATCCGCTGAACCAGCTCGACAACAAGGCCAACCGCAATGCCCTGTGGGCGCTCGAGGTGGTGGACATCCGGGCCGGCCTGCTGGGCGCGTCCAACGTGCTGGAAGAGGCCGCCCTGGACAAGTACAGCTTCACCCGCGACCTCTACCTCAACCGCCGCCAGAGCCAGATCGACCGCATGATCGACAAGGGCATCGGTATCGGTGATGGTGAGTGATCACTCCGATTCACGTCGAAACGAATCGCAACGAATGACCCGGGAACCGGACATGAAGTCCGGCGGTCGCAACCCTAGCATCGGGTTTCCCCTGACGAAAGGAATTTCCATGATCCAGCGCCGTTCCTGGCTTGCCATCCTGTCCCTCTCCGCCGCTGCCTGGGCACTGCCCGCCGTGGCTGCCGACGAGGCACCCGACGCCATGGTCAAGCGCATCTCCACCGAGGTGCTCAACGCCGTCAAGGCCGATCAGGCCATCCAGGCGGGTGACATCAACCGCATCGTCAACCTGGTCGACACGAAGATCATGCCGAACGTGAACTTCACGCGCATGACCGCTTCGGCCGTGGGCCGCTACTGGCGCCAGGCCACGCCCGAGCAGCAGAAGCAGCTGCAGGACGAGTTCAAGACCCTGCTGGTCCGCACCTATTCCGGCGCCCTGGGTGAGGTCAAGGATCAGACCCTGAGCTTCAAGCCCCTGCGCATGCAGCCCACCGACACCGAAGTCATCGTGCGCAGCGAGGTCCGTGGCCGGGGCGAGCCGATCCAGCTGGACTACCGCCTCGAAAAGTCCGCCGGCGGCTGGAAGATCTACGACCTCAACGTGCTGGGCGTGTGGCTGGTGGAAACCTACCGTACCCAGTTCGCTCAGGAAATCTCCGCCAAGGGCATCGATGGACTCATCGCCTCCCTGGCCCAGCGCAACAAGACCAACAGCGCCCGCAGCTGACCGCGCCTGTTTCCGATCCCGATCGCCTTTCCGTGACCGATACCTTGAACCCGGTGGCCCGCCTGCCCGAGCGTCTGACGCTCGATGAAGCGGCGGCCACCCTCCAGTCCCTTCAGTCCGCCGTGGCCTCGCAGGCCGGCCCGGTGGTGCAGGTCGATGCCTCGGCCCTGCGCCATTTCGATTCATCCGCCGTGGCCGTGCTGCTGGAAGTCGGCCGC
>CALRSR020000026.1:0-48254 GCA_943370825.1 Allobosea thiooxidans
GCCAGCAGGGCCGAGGTGCGGATGGCTCGCGAGTCGGTGATGGCGTTGCGGCGCTCCTCCACCGTGTTGATGACCAGGGCGATGTCGCCGTTCTTGATCATGTCCACGATGTGCGGACGGCCTTCGGCCACCTTGTTCACCGTCTGCACCGGAATGCCGGCGGCCGCGATGGCCGCAGCGGTGCCACGGGTGGCGACCAGCTCGAAGCCCTGCTCGACCAGCTGGCGGGCCACTTCCACGGCACGCGGCTTGTCGCCGTTCTTGACGGTGAGGAAGACACGGCCCGAACGCGGCAGCTTGGTGCCGGCGCCGAGCTGGCTCTTCACAAATGCCTCGCCGAAGGTCTTGCCCACACCCATGACCTCGCCGGTGGATTTCATCTCGGGGCCCAGGATGGTGTCCACACCGGGGAACTTCACGAACGGGAACACGGCTTCCTTCACGCTGAAGTACGGCGGCGTCACCTCGGCGCCGATGCCCTGCGCATCCAGCGTCTGGCCGGCCATGCAGCGCGCGGCCACCTTGGCCAGCTGGATGCCGGTGGCCTTGGAGACGAAGGGCACCGTGCGCGAGGCACGCGGGTTGACCTCCAGCACGAAGATCACGTCCTTCTTCTGGCCGTTCTCTTCCACCTCCTGGATGGCGAACTGCACGTTCATCAGACCCACCACGCTCAGGCCCTGGGCCATGGCGGCGGTCTGGCGCTTGAGCTCGTCGATGGTGGTCTTGCTCAGGTAGTACGGCGGCAGCGAGCAGGCGGAGTCGCCCGAGTGCACGCCGGCCTGCTCGATGTGTTCCATCACGCCGCCGATGAACACGCGGCCGGACGCATCGCGCACGGCATCCACGTCGCACTCGATGGCATCGTTGAGGAAGCGGTCCAGCAGCACCGGCGAATCGTTGCTGACCTTCACGGCTTCGCGCATGTAGCGCTCCAGGTCGCGCTGCTCGTGCACGATTTCCATGGCTCGGCCGCCCAGCACGTAGCTGGGGCGCACCACCAGCGGGTAACCCAGGGCAGCGGCCTTTTCCAGCGCTTCGGCCTCGGTGCGGGCGGTGGCGTTGGGCGGCTGGCGCAGACCCAGGTCGTGCAGCAGCTTCTGGAAGCGCTCGCGGTCCTCGGCGGCATCGATCATGTCGGGGCTGGTGCCGATGATGGGCACGCCGTTGGCCTCCAGGCCCAGGGCCAGCTTCAGCGGCGTCTGGCCGCCGTACTGGACGATCACGCCGACCGGCTTTTCCTTGTCGACGATCTCCAGCACGTCTTCCAGCGTCAGCGGCTCGAAGTAAAGGCGGTCGGAGGTGTCGTAGTCGGTGGACACGGTCTCGGGGTTGCAGTTGACCATGATGGTCTCGTACCCGTCCTCGCGCATGGCCAGGGCCGCGTGCACGCAGCAGTAGTCGAACTCGATGCCCTGGCCGATGCGGTTCGGACCGCCACCCAGCACCATGATCTTCTTGTTGCCGGTGGGCTCGGCTTCGCACTCGGCGTCGCCGTGACCTTCGTAGGTGGAATACAGGTAGGCGGTGTTGGTGGCGAACTCGGCTGCGCAGGTATCGACCCGCTTGTAGACCGGACGCACGCCCAGCGCCAGGCGCTGCTGGCGCACGGCGGTGTCGGTGGTGGACAGCAGCTTGGCCAGGCGGCGATCGGAGAAGCCCTTCTTCTTGAGGCTGCGCAGCGTGGTGGCATCCAGGCTGGCCAGTGCGCCGGCGCCCTTCTCGGCCACCAGCTGGTCCATGGCCAGCTCGAGCTTCACGATCTCCTCGATCTGCACCAGGAACCACTTGTCGATCTTGGTGAACTGGTGCACCTCGTCAACCGACCAGCCGGCGGCAAAGGCGTCGCCCACGTACCAGATGCGCTCCGGGCCGGGTTCGCCGAGTTCGCGCTCCAGGGTCTCGCGATCCTGGGTCTTCTCGTTCATGCCGTCCACGCCCACCTCCAGACCGCGCAGGGCTTTCTGGAAGCTTTCCTGGAAGGTGCGACCCATGGCCATGACCTCGCCCACCGACTTCATCTGGGTGGTCAGGCGGCTGTCGGCGGTGGGGAACTTCTCGAAGGCAAAACGCGGGATCTTGGTGACCACGTAGTCGATCGAGGGCTCGAACGATGCCGGGGTGGCGCCGCCGGTGATCTCGTTGCGCAGCTCGTCCAGCGTGTAGCCCACGGCCAGTTTGGCCGCCACCTTGGCGATCGGGAAGCCGGTGGCCTTGGAAGCCAGGGCCGACGAGCGCGACACGCGCGGATTCATCTCGATGACGACCATGCGGCCGTCCTTGGGATTGATCGAGAACTGCACGTTGGAGCCGCCGGTGTCCACGCCGATCTCGCGCAGCACGGCCAGGCTGGCGTTGCGCAGGATCTGGTATTCCTTGTCGGTCAGCGTCTGGGCCGGGGCCACGGTGATGGAGTCACCGGTGTGCACGCCCATGGGGTCCAGGTTCTCGATCGAGCAGACGATGATGCAGTTGTCCGCCTTGTCGCGGACCACTTCCATCTCGTACTCCTTCCAGCCCAGCAGCGACTCCTCGATCAGCAGCTCGTTGGTGGGAGAGGCTTCCAGGCCGCGCTTGCAGATGGTCTCGAACTCTTCCGGGTTGTAGGCAATGCCGCCGCCGGTGCCACCCAGGGTGAAGCTAGGGCGGATCACCACCGGGAAGCCCACCGTCTTCTGCACCGCCCAGGCGTCTTCCATGCTGTGCGCAATGCCCGAGCGCGCGGAACCCAGACCGATCTTGGTCATGGCGTCCTTGAACTTCAGCCGGTCTTCGGCCTTGTCGATGGCCTCGGGCGTGGCACCGATCAGCTCCACGTCGTACTTGGCCAGCACGCCGTTGCGCCACAGGTCGAGCGCGCAGTTCAGCGCGGTCTGACCGCCCATGGTGGGCAGGATGGCGAAGCCGCCGGTGGCCAGCGGCCGCTCCTTGGCGATGATCTTCTCGACCGTCTGCCAGGTGATGGGCTCGATGTAGGTGACGTCGGCCGTGGCCGGGTCGGTCATGATGGTGGCGGGGTTGCTGTTGATCAGCACCACGCGGTAACCCTCTTCACGCAAGGCCTTGCAGGCCTGCACGCCGGAGTAGTCGAACTCGCAGGCCTGGCCGATGATGATCGGGCCGGCGCCGATGATGAGGACGGTCTGGATGTCTGAGCGCTTGGGCATTAGTTTTTCTCCTGGGCCTGGGTCATCAGCGCGGTGAAGCGGTCAAACAGGTAGCCGATGTCGTGCGGGCCAGGCGATGCTTCGGGGTGGCCCTGGAAGCAGAACGCGGGCTTGTCGGTGCGGGCCAGGCCCTGCAGCGTGCCGTCGAACAGGCTCACATGGGTGGCGCGCAGGTGGGCGGGCAGCGAGGCCTCGTCCACCGCAAAGCCGTGGTTCTGGCTGGTGATGGACACGCGGCCGGAATCAAGATCCTTGACCGGGTGGTTGGCACCGTGGTGGCCGAACTTCATCTTGAAGGTCCTGGCGCCGCTGGCCAGGGCCATGATCTGATGGCCCAGGCAGATGCCGAAGGTGGGCACGCCGGCCTCGATGATCTCGCGCGCTGCCGCAATGGCGTAGTCGCAGGGCTCCGGGTCGCCGGGGCCGTTGGACAGGAACACGCCGTTGGGCTTGAGCTTGAACACGTCGGCCGCCGGGGTGCGCGCCGGCACCACGGTCACCTTGCAGCCGCGCGCAGCCAGCATGCGCAGGATGTTGTGCTTCACACCGAAGTCGTAGGCCACCACATGGAAGCGCGGAGCGATCTGCTCGCCGTAGCCGAAGCCCAGCTGCCATTCGGTCTGGGTCCAGGCGAAGGGCTCCGTGGCCGACACCACCTGGGCCAGGTCCAGGCCGGCCATGCTGGGCGCAGCCTTGGCGGCGGCCACGGCGGCGGCGCGGTGGGCTTCAGTGATCTCCTCGCCCGGGGCCAGCGCCACGATGCAGCCGTTCTGGGCGCCGTGGGTGCGCAGGCGGCGCGTCAGGGCGCGGGTGTCGAGGTCGGCGATGGCCACCGTGTTCTCGCGCCGCAGGTAGTCGCTGAGCGTCTCCTCGGAACGGAAGTTGGAAGCCAGCAGGGGCAGGTCTTTGATGATCAGGCCGGCCGCATGCACCCGGTCGGCTTCCACGTCTTCGCGGTTGATGCCGGTGTTGCCGATGTGCGGGTAGGTCAGCGTGACGATCTGGCGGCAGTAGCTCGGATCGGTGAGGATTTCCTGGTAGCCGGTGATGGAGGTGTTGAACACCACCTCACCCGTGGTCTGACCGGAAGCGCCGATGGAGATGCCTGTAAAGACCGTGCCGTCGGCGAGCGCGAGAAGGGCTTTCGGGTGGACGGGCAGCACGGGGTTCTCCAGTTGTGGGGCGGCAGGACCGGAGCGCCGGCGGCAGGTGCCGCGCAGGACTGCCCTCCGCCCGATCCGGGGAGACCGGATGCCGAAGGCGGGCAAGACATTCCTGGGGTGAGAAGCCGGGGCGCGCTGGGCGTGCGCTGATTGCGGGTAAACCCCGGAATTATAGCCCGGCCCGAAGGGTTTTTCGGGCCCGCCGGCGGCCTTCAGTCCGCGCGACTGGCCGCGCTGGCGTGCAGGCAGATGGCGGCCGCAGCGGCCACGTTCAGCGACTCCTCGCCACCTGGCTGCGCAATGCGCACCCAGGCACCGGCGCGCGACACCAAGGCATCGCCAACGCCCTGCCCTTCGTGGCCCATCACCCAGGCGCAGGGCCAGGGCAGTGCAGCCCGGTGAAGCAGATCACCCTGGTGCGAGCTGGTGACCAGCAGCGGTACGCCCAGCGTGTCCAGATCGTCGGCCGCGAGGCCTTCGACCAGCCGCAGGGCAAAGTGCGAGCCCATGCCGGCGCGGATCACCTTGGGCGACCACAGCGCAGCCGTGCCCCGCAAGGCCAGCACCTGCGTGAAGCCGAAGGCCGCTGCGCTGCGCAGGATGGATCCCACATTGCCGGCGTCCTGCAGACGGTCCAGCACGACGGTACCCACGCGCGGTGCCACGCCCGCATCGGGCGGCAGCCGCCAGACAAAGCCCATGCCGGCCGGAGACTCCAGACCACTGATGCCGGCCATCAGCGCCGGGGGGATCAGCACCACCCGCGGCGCGGCCTGTCGCAACGCATCCGATGCCGCGCGCCACGCCACCTCGGTGAACACCGCCACCTCGGGCCGGTGCCCACGGGCCAGCAGCGCCCGGCACAGGTGATCGCCCTCGAGCCACACCACACCATCCTTGCGGTAGGCGGTGTTCTCCTGTGCGAGCTGCCGCAACTGCCGCAGCAAGGGGTTGTCGCGCGAGGTGATGTGTTGCGGCTCGTTCATGCCGATGCTCCAGGAGGATGGCTCGCCAACCGGGCCAGCGATTGCGCCACCGGTGCAAACGAACGGCGGTGCACCTGCAGCGGACCGTGACGGCGCAAGGCCTCCAAGTGCTCGGCCGTGCCGTAACCCTTGTGGCGGTCAAACCCGTATTCCGGGTGACGCGCATGCAGCTCGATCAGCTGCCGGTCCCGGGTGACCTTGGCCAGAATGGACGCCGCCGAAATCGCGGCGACCTTGGCGTCGCCCCCCACGATGGCTTCTGCCAGCACCTCCAGAGGCGGCAGGCGGTTGCCATCCACCAGCACCTTGGCGGGCTTCAGGCGCAGGCCCTGCACCGCGCGGCGCATGGCCAGCAGCGTGGCCTGCAGGATGTTGAGCCGGTCGATCTCTTCCACCGAAGCCTCCGCCACGCAGCAGCACAGGGCCTTGGCGCGGATTTCGTCGAACAGTGCCTCGCGGCGCGCAGCACTGAGCTTCTTGGAGTCGTTCAGGCCGGCGATGGGGTTCAGATCGTCCAGGATCACGGCAGCAGCCACCACAGGTCCTGCCAACGGACCCCGGCCGGCCTCGTCCACACCGGCCACCAGACCGGGCACATCCCAGGCCAGCGTGGCCTGCTCAGGCACCGACAACTTGCGCGATCGCATCGGTGGCCAGCCGGGCGGTATCCCGGTTCAACTGGTGGTGGAGATCGGTGAAGCGCACCCGCAGCGCCGACACAGCGGCGGTGTCATCCAGCCAGCGCAGGGTGGTCCGGGCCAGGGCATCGGGCGTGGCGCGGTCCTGCAGGAACTCCGGCACCACGAAGTCGCTGCACAGGATGTTGGGCAACCCGACCCAGGGCTGGAGCTGCTTGCGCTTCATGATCTGCCAGGAGAGCCAGTTCATGTTGTAGGCAATCACCATGGGTCGCTTGAAAAGGGCCGCCTCCAGCGTGGCCGTGCCGCTGGCGATCAGCGTCACGTCGCAGGCGGCCAGCGCTGCATGCGACTGACCGGTGACCACGGTGATGCGTTCACCCAGCGTGCTGGCCTGCACCAGCGCATCCGCCCGCTCGCGCAGCGCCGGCACCGCGGGCAGCACGAAGCGCAGCTCGGGCCTCTGGCGTGCCATCAGCTCGGCGGCCTGCACGAAGCGCCCGCCCAGGTACTGCAGCTCGGACTGGCGACTGCCCGGCAACAGCGCCACCACTGGCGCATCGGCGGGCAGGCCCAGCTGACGACGGGCGGCGGCGCGGTCGGGCTCCATCGGAATCACCTGGGCCAGCGGATGGCCCACATACGTGGCCGCAATCCCATGGCGCTGCAGCAGCTCGGGCTCGAACGGAAAGATGCACAGCACATGGTCGACACTGCGGCGGATCTTCTCGATGCGTTCGGGCCGCCAGGCCCAGATCGAGGGGCACACGAAGTGCATGGTCGGCACACCGGCGGCCTTCAGACCGGACTCCAGATCGAGGTTGAAGTCGGGCGCATCCACACCGATGAAAAGATCGGGGCGGGAGCCCTGCAGCAGCCTCTGCTGCAGCTGCTGGCGGATGCCGACGATCTCGCGGTAGTGGCGCAGCACTTCCACGTAGCCTCGCACCGCCAGCTTCTCGCTGGGCCACCAGGCCTCGAAACCCTGGGCCTGCATCCGGGGTCCGCCGATGCCGCTGGTCCTGGCGTGCGGCCATCGTTCGCGAACCCCGCCCAGCAGCAGGCCGGCCAGCAGGTCGCCCGATGTTTCGCCCGCCACCAGAGCCAGGCGCAACGCGTCTTTCACGTCGGACCTCAGCGGACGATGCCGCGCTGGGGCGAGGTGGCGCGCAGGAAGTCCAGCATCATGGTCACGTCCGGCGCGGCCTCGGGCTTCTCGGCAGTCAGCGCCTCGATGCGCTGCGCGGCCGCGTCCAGCGTGAGGTCGTCGCGGTAGAGGTGCTTGTGCATGGCCTTGACCGCCGAGATGCGTTCCGGCGAGAAACCCCGGCGGCGCAGGCCTTCGAAGTTCATGGAGCGCGCCTGGGCCGGCTGGCCCTGGCACATCACGAACGGCGGCAGGTCGGCGAACAGCAGCGAGCACATGGCCGTCATGGCATGCGCGCCGATGCGCACGAACTGGTGCACCACGGTGAAGCCGCCCAGGATCACCCAGTCGCCCACCACCACATGGCCGGCCAGCTGGCTGTTGTTGGCAAAGATGGTCTTGTTGCCCACGGTGCAGTCGTGCGCCAGGTGCACATAGGCCATGATCCAGTTGTCGTCGCCCACGCGGGTGACGCCCTTGTCACCGGGCGAGCCGATGTTGAAGGTGCAGAACTCGCGGATGGTGTTGCGGTCGCCGATGACCAGCTCGCAGGGTTCGCCGGCGTACTTCTTGTCCTGGGGAATGGCGCCCAGCGAGTTGAACTGGAAGATGCGGTTGTCGCGGCCGACGGTGGTGTGGCCCTCGATCACGCAATGGGCACCCACGGTAGTGCCGGCGCCGATGCGCACGTTCGGGCCGATCACGGTGTAGGGACCGACCGACACCGAGCTGTCAAGCTGGGCGGCCGGATCGATCAGCGCGGTCGGGTGGATGAGGCTCACGTCGGGTCTCCGTCGGGCTTCAGGAGATGGTGCGCATGGTGCACATCAGCTCGGCCTCGCAGGCCACCTCGTCACCCACGCGGGTGGTGCCCTTGAACTTGTAGATGCCGGCCTTGGCCCGCTCCAGCGACACATCCATGACGAGCTGGTCGCCCGGCTCCACCGGCCGCTTGAAGCGGGCACCGTCGATGCCGGCGAAGTAGTACACCGTCTTGTCGTCCGGCGCCACACCCTGGGTGTGGAAGGTCAGCAGCGCGGCGGCCTGGGCCATGGCTTCGAGCATGAGCACACCCGGCATCACCGGGCGGTGCGGAAAGTGGCCGGTGAAGAACGGCTCATTGATGGTGACGTTTTTCAGCGCCTTGATGCGCTGCCCGGATTCGATCTCCAGCACACGATCCACCAGCAGGATCGGGTAACGGTGAGGCAGCAGCTTGAGGATCTGGTGGATGTCCATGGTGGTCAGTCGGAGTTCTTGTGAAGGGCCTGCGCGATGGCGTGTTCGGCGGCCTTGAGGCGTTCGCGCAGGCGATTGAGCTGCTTGAGCGAAGCGGCATTCTTTTCCCAGGCGGCATTGTCGTCGATGGGAAACATGCCGGTGTACTGGCCCGGCTGCAGGATCGAGCGGGTCACCACCGAGGCGGCCGAAATGTGCACGCCGTCGGCCAGCGTCAGATGCCCCAGCACGATGGCGCCTCCGCCCACAGTGCAGCGTGCGCCGATGGTGGCGCTGCCGGCCACGCCCACACAGCCGGCCATGGCCGTGTGATCGCCGATCTTCACGTTGTGGCCGATCTGGATCAGGTTGTCGAGCTTCACGCCGTTGCCGATCACGGTGTCATCCAGCGCGCCGCGGTCGATGCAGCAGTTGGCGCCGATCTCCACGTCGTCTCCGATGCGCACCGAGCCGAGCTGCTCGATCTTGATCCACTGCCCGCCGTGGGATGCAAAGCCGAAGCCGTCGGCACCGATCACCACGCCCGGGTGGACGATGCAACGCTGCCCGAGCGAACAGGCCTCGCGCACCGTCACATGGCTGTGGAGACGACTGCCCTCGCCCACCACCACGCCGGATTCAAGCACCGTATGTGCGCCCACCGAGACACCATCGCCCAGCCGCACGCCGGGACCGACCACCACGAAAGGGCCGATGCTCACGCGCGCGCCGATCACTGCCGATTCGTCCACCACGGCGGACGGGTGAATGCCGGCAGCCTGCGCCACCGTGTGCTGCTGCTTCCACCACTGGGTCAAGCGGGCGAAGTACAGGTAGGGGTCGTCGGTGACGATGCAGTCGCCCCGCGCGCTCGCCGCCGCCTGCAGCGCGGGCGGCACGATCAGCACGCCCGCCTGGGTCGTGTCGATCTGGCGTGCGTAACGGGGATGGGACACGAACGACAGATCGGCCGGCCCTGCTGTGTCCAGCGGTGCCAGCCGATGAATGCGTCGGTCGGGAGAGCCGTGCAGGGCCCCTCCCAGGGCCTGCACGATGTCGTTCAGCAGCGCGGCCATGCGCCGCCCGTCACTTCGCGCTGTCGAGGGCAGACATGACCTTGTCGGTGATGTCCACGCGCGGGTTGATGTAGTAAGCCTCGGAGACGATCAGGTCGTACTTGTCGGACTCGGCGATCTGGCGAACCACGCGGTTGAGCTTTTCGACCACCTGCTGCAGTGCCTCGTTGCGGCGCAGGTTGAGTTCTTCCTGGAAGTCACGCTGGCGGCGCTGGATGTCGCGCTCCTGTTCGGCCAGCTGGCGCTGGCGGTTGGCCCGCTGGCTCTCGGCCATGGTCGGGCCTTCCTTCTCGAACTTCTCCACTGCGGCGCGGAACTGTTCGGCTGCCGTGCGGATGTCGCGCTCACGCTTGGAGAAGTCCTGCTCCAGCTTGGCCGACACCGCCTTGGCGGTGCTCGACTCGCGCAGGATCTTCTCGACGTTGATGGCGCCGATCTTGGTGGCCTGTGCCATGGCCGGCCCTGCCAGCAGGGCAAGGCCCATGAACATCGACAGGACAAGACGGCGGGCAAACGAAGACATGTTCATCAAAACGAGGTTCCGATCTGGAATTGGAAACGCTGGATTTTATCCTGCGGCTGTTTGCGGATGGGGTTGGCGATGGCAAAGCGCAGCGGCCCCACCGGCGAGATCCAGCTCAGGCCGATACCGACCGAGGCGCGCAGGTCCGAGAACAGGCCGGGCGAACCAGGCACTTCGGAGTTGGCCACGTTGCCCACGTCGAAAAAGCCGAACATGCGCAGCGTGCGGTCGTTGCCGGCACCCGGGAACGGGGTGATGAATTCGGCATTGAAGGCGAAGTTCTGGTTGCCGCCGATGTTGAGCTGCTGCACCGGATTGGTGTTGCGGACGTTGGACAACGGTCCCAGCGTTCCCTGCTCGAAGCCGCGCACCGAACCCAGACCACCCCCGAAGAAGTTCTTGAAGATCGGATAGGGCCTGCCGCCAAAACCCTTGCCATAGCCCAGCTCGGTGTTGAAGGCCAGCGTGTACTTCTTGGTCAGCGGGATGTACTGCTGGAACTGGTAGTTGGCCTTGACATAGCGAGCGTCGCCGGCCACTGCCACCTCGGTGTTGAAACGCTGGTAGCGACCGGTGGTGGGCACCAGGGCACTGTCGCGGGAATCGCGGGCCCAGCCGATCGTCAGCGGGAGCGTGTTGCTGGTGGCACCGAACTGGTCGCGGTAGCTGGCATAAGCCTCGGGCAGGAAGCTGCCGTCCTCGATGGTGGTCTGCTCCACACCCACACCGAAGAACACCGTGTCCTGCTCGGTGAACGGCACGCCGAACCGGGTGCTCACGCCCTTGGTGATCAGGCGGTAGTCGCCCAGGTCCTGGGTCTGGCTGCCGTACGGGCGGGTCGTGCGGTAGTAGGCGTCGAAGCTGCGTGAAATGCCGTCGGGCGTGAAGTACGGGTCGGTCGTGCTCAGCACGATCTGACGGTTGAACTTGCTGGTGTTGACGTCGATGCCCAGGTAGTTGCCGGAACCGAACACGTTCTCCTGCCGGATGCCGGCCACCAGCGACAGACCTTCGGCCTGGCCATAACCGGCGCCCAGTGTCAGGTTGCCGGTGGGCTTTTCGGCCACCGCCACGGTCAGATCCACCTGATCGGGCGAGCCGGGCACGGCCTGGGTGTCGATGGACACATTGGTGAAGAAGCCCAGGCGGTCCACCCGGTCGCGCGAGAGGCGGATGCGGTCGCTGTCGTACCAGGCCGACTCGAACTGGCGGAATTCGCGGCGGATCACTTCGTCGCGGGTGCGGTTGTTGCCTTCCACATTGATGCGGCGCACATAGACCCGGCGAGAAGGCTGGGCCCGGATCACGAAGGCCACGCGCTTGTTGGCGCGGTCGATGTCCGGGGTGGCTTCAACCTGGGCAAAGGCATAGCCGAAGGCACCGAAGTACTCGGTGAAGGCCTTGGTGGTGGCGGTCAGGTCTTCGACGTTGTAGGCCTCGCCCGGCTTCAGCGTGACCAGCGTCTTGAATTCGTTCTCGCGGCCCAGGTACTCGCCTTCCAGCGCCACCGACGACACCACATAACGGTCGCCCTCGGTGATGTTGAGTGTGATGGACATCTCGTCCTTGCCCGGGGTGATGGCCACCTGGGTGGAATCGATGCGGAACTCCAGGAAGCCGCGGGTGAGGTAGTAGGAGCGCAGCGTCTCGATGTCGGCGTTGAGCTTGGCGCGCGAATAGCGGTCGGACTTGGTGTACCAGCTCAGCCAGTTGCCGGTGTTCAGATCGAACAGGTCGCGCAGCGTCGATTCCGAGAACGCCCTGTTGCCGACAATGCGGATGTCGGTGATGCGGGCGATGTCGCCCTCGACCACACTGAAGTTCAGGTTGATGCGGTTGCGCTCGGTCGGGGTGACGGTGGTCACCACCTGGGCGGCGTACATGCTGCGGGTGATGTACTGGCGCTTGAGCTCCTGCTCGGCGCGGTCGGCCAGGGCCTTGTCGAACGGCCGGCCTTCGGCCAGCCCGATGTCGCGCAGCGACTTGCGCAGCGTCTCGGCGTCGAATTCCTTGATGCCCGAGAAGCTCACGTCGGCCACCGTGGGGCGCTCTTCCACGATCACGGTGAGCACGTCGCCGTCCACCTGGATGCGGACATCGCTGAACAGGCCCAGGCCGAACAGCGAGCGGATCGCGCTGGATCCCTTGTCGTCGTTGTACTGGTCGCCGATGCGGAACGGCAGGGACGCAAAGATGGTGCCGGGCTCGACGCGCTGAAGACCCTCGACGCGGATGTCGCGCACAGTGAAGGGATCGACCGCCCAGGCAGGCAAGGCTGCCATCAAGGTTGACGCGAGCACGGTGAGCGTGAGGCCGCGAAAACCGGATTTCTTGAATTTCATGAGAAGGAAGCGTTCAGCCTGCGAGGCGGGCCACATCGTTGAACAAGGCGATGGACATGAGCGCCATGAGAACCATGACGCCGCCCCGCTGCAGGCGATCCATCCAGACGTCGGAGATGCGACGCCCCGTCACACCCTCCCAAAGATAATACATCAGGTGCCCCCCATCGAGGACCGGCAGCGGCAGCAGGTTGAGCACGCCCAGACTGACGCTGATGAGGGCCAGAAACAGGATGTACGGCGTGAGTCCCAGGCTGGCCGACTTGCCGGCGTAATCGGCGATCGTCAGAGGACCGCTGAGGTTGCTCAAGGACGCTTCACCGATCAGCATGCGCCCCATCATCTTGAGCGTGAGCCAGGACACTTCGGCCGTCTTCACCACGCCCTGCCAGAGCCCTTCCACCGGGCCGTAGTCCACCGTGGTCATGGCGGGCAGCCCGCCGATGTAGGCACCGACGCGGCCCAGCCAGACGCCATCACGCTGCTCGGGCGCAGGTCGCACCTGGATGTCCACCAGCTGGCCCTGTCGCAGCACGCGCCACTGCTGGGTGCGCTCCTCGCCGGCAGGGCCCACACCGCCGCGGATGAGGGTGCGCAGGTGCTGGCCGTCCTTGACCGCGATGCCATCGACCGACTGCACCCGGTCGCCGGCTTTCAGGCCCGCGGCCTGGGCCGCGCCGCCATCCATGATGTCGCCCACCTCGGGCGGGCTGTACGGCGCGGTGATGCCGATGCGCTGGAACAGCGAGGCATCGGCCTCGCGGACCTGCAGGCCGGAGAGGGGCAGCACCACCGGACGGCCCGCATCCTCCGGGTTCTGGCCCACCCACAGGGTCATGTCGCGGCCATCCAGCGCACCCTGGGTGAGGCGCCAGCGCAGATCTTCGAAGGAACGGATGGCCTCTGGCTCGTCTTCAGCGAAGGCTGCGCGCACCACGCGATCGCCGCCCTGAAGCCCGGCCTTCTCGGCCAGCGATCCGGCCACCGGCCCCGACAGCACCGGCTGCGGCTCCTGCACGCCAACCCAGTTCACCACCGCGTACAGCAGCACCGCCAGCAGCAGGTTGGCTGCAGGTCCTGCGGCCACGATGGCCGCCCGCTTCTTCAACGACTGGTTGTTGAAGGCGAGATGTCGCTCGGCCGGATCGACCGGCGCTTCCCGCTCATCGAGCATGCGGACATAACCCCCCAGGGGCAGCGCACCGATCACGTACTCGGTCGGACTGCCGGCGCGGCGCCAGGTGAACAGGGGTTTGCCGAAGCCGACCGAAAAGCGCAGCACCTTCACGCCGCAGGCCACTGCCACCCGGTAGTGACCGTATTCATGCACCGCGATCAGCAGGCCCAGGGCAGCGATGAAGGCAACGACGGTCAGCATGGTGGGATGCTCAGGTGGTGGATGCGAAACGCCCGACGTGCGACTGCGCCATCGATCGGGCCTCGGCGTCGATGGCCATCAGGTCATCCACGCTGTCCGGCTTGGAGGGGACCATGCTGTTCAAAGTTGCACGGTTGACCGCATGGATGCGATCAAAGCGCAACCGCCCTTCCAGGAAAGCCGCCACGGCCACCTCGTTGGCGGCATTGAGCACTGCGGTGGTGCCGGTGGGTCCGGCCAGGGCCTCCCAGGCCAGCGGCAGGCCCGGGAAACGGGCGGCATCGGGCTTCTCGAAGGTGAGCGAGGCGAGCTGGGTGAAGTCCAGGGGCTGCGCACCGGACTCGATGCGCTCCGGCCAGGACAGCCCGTAGGCAATCGGCACCCGCATGTCGGGCGTGCCGAGCTGGGCCACGATGGAATGGTCTCGGAACTGGACCATGGAATGCACCACGCTCTGCGGGTGGATCACCACCTCGATGCGCTCGGGCGGCAGGCCGAAAAGGTAACGCGCTTCGATCACTTCCAGCGCCTTGTTCATCATGGTGGCCGAGTCCACCGAAATCTTGCGGCCCATGACCCAGTTGGGATGGGCGCAGGCCTGGTTGGGCGTCACGTCGGCCAGCGTGGAAGGGTCGCGGGTGCGGAACGGACCGCCGGATGCCGTGAGCACGATGCGGTCCACTCGCCGGTCCCAGGTGGACGGGTCTTCGGGCAGCGACTGGAAGATGGCCGAATGCTCGCTGTCGATGGGCAGCAGGGTGGCACCACCCTCGCGCACCGCCTGCATGAACAGGTCGGCCCCGACCACCAGGGCCTCCTTGTTGGCCAGCAGCAGCTTCTTGCCGGCGCGGGCAGCAGCCAGCGCCGGCGCCAGACCGGCGGCGCCCACGATGGCCGCCATGACCATGTCGACCGCGGGATCGGCGCTCACCTCGCACAGGGCCGCCTCGCCGGACCGCACCTCTACCGGCAGACCCTCGGCGCGGCACCGCTCGCGCAGCGCGGCCGCCTGGGCCTCGCCCGCCATCACCGCCACGGCGGGACGGAATCGCTGGCACTGGGCCAGCATGAGATCGACCTGGGTGGAGGCGGTCAGCGCATGAACGCGGTAACGGTCGGGATGGCGGGCCACCACATCCAGGGTGCTGGTGCCGATGGAGCCGGTGGAGCCCAGGACGGTGAGGGTCTGCATGCGATGAGGAGGGTTCAGAAGGTGGAGAGCATCATGGCCAGAGGCAGCACCGGCACCAGGGCATCCACCCGGTCGAGCACACCGCCGTGACCGGGCAGCAACTGGCTGGAATCCTTGACGCCAGCCGAACGCTTGACCAGCGACTCCACCAGATCGCCCGCCACGCTCATGGCGGTCAGACCCAGCAAGGCCGGCAGGGCCACGAGCCAGCCGTGGGACGCCAGGCGCGCGTACAGACTGTGCCCGTCACCCCAGCCGGAGGCATCGGCCAGCACCCAGCCGCCGGCCAGGAGCATCACGCCCAGCAGGCCGCTGATGGCGCCCTCCCAGCTCTTGCCGGGGCTGATGTTGGGCGCGAGCTTGCGGCGCCCCAGGGTGCGCCCGCCGGCGTAGGCCGCGATGTCGGCCACCCAGACCAGCAGCAGCACCGACAACAGGAAGCTCAGGCTCTGCAGCCTGGCCTGCACCAGCGCCAGCCACGCACACGCCAGCAGGAACAGACCCAGCCATAGCCGCAGGGGCGTCGGCCAGCGGCCCCAGCCGGCCACGCCACGCCAGAGCATGACCACCGCCAGCGCCAGCCACAGGCCGCCCACCAGCAGCCACAGCGCTCGCCAGTCGCGCTCCAGACCGCCGGACAGCCACAGGGCCAGCAACGCCGCCCCCAGGCCCAGGCCGAGCAGGCGCGAGGTGAGCGGACCGCAGCCATTGAGACGCGACCACTCCCAGCCGGCGGCCACGATCAGCAACAGGGTGAAGCCGGCAAACGGAGCGATGGAGGCATGGAACAGCGCGGGGAGCAGGATGGCCAGCAGGACCACTGCGGTGATGACGCGCTGCTTAAGCATGGAGACGGGTGTCGGCCATGGCGGGTGCGTCGGCGTCGGCCACCTGTTCGGAGGTCTTGCCGAAGCGGCGTTCGCGCCGGGCGAACTCGGCGAGGGCGCGATCGAGCGCCTCGGCATCGAAATCGGGCCAGAGCGTGTCGGTGAACACGAATTCGGTGTAGGCCGACTGCCAGAGCAGGAAGTTGCTGATGCGCTGTTCGCCACCGGTGCGGATCAGCAGGTCGGGATCGGCCACATGGGACAGAGCCATGGCACCGGACAGGCTGGTCTCGGTGATCTCGCGTCCTTCGGCCGCCAGCTGGCGGGCCGCCTGCACGATGTCCCAGCGCCCGCCGTAGTTGAAACACACATTGAGGACCATGCGGCGGTTCTGCGCGGTGTGCTGCTCGGCCGCCTCCAGGCCCTGCACCACCCGGGCCGACAGGCCCGTGCGGTCGCCCGGAAAGTGAAGCCGGACCCCGTTTTCGGACAGGCTGGGCACCTCGCGCTGCAGTGCCATCACCAGCAGGTCCATCAGGCCGGATACCTCGTCGGCAGGACGGCTCCAGTTCTCCGACGAGAACGCAAAGACGGTCAGCACCTGGATGCCGCGCTCCAGGCTGGCGCGGACCACACGGCGCAGGGCCTCCACACCCTGCTTGTGACCGGCCACCCTGGGCATCCAGCGCTGGCGGGCCCAGCGGCCGTTGCCGTCCATGACGATGGCCACGTGGCCGGGCACGCGGCTGGCGGTGGGTGCGGAGGTATCGGTCACGGGTGCGCGGTCGGCAATGGCGTCGGCGGGAATCGGCCGTCAGACGGCCATGATGTCCTGCTCCTTGGAGGCCACCAGCTTGTCCACCTCGGCAATCATGCGGTCGGTGAGCTTCTGGATGTCGTCCTGGGCACGGCGGTCGTCGTCTTCCGAGGCCAGCTTGTCCTTGACCAGTTTCTTGACGGCTTCGTTGGCGTCGCGACGCAGGTTGCGGATGGCGATCTTCGCGGCCTCACCTTCGTTCTTGACCACCTTGGTCAGCTCGCGACGGCGCTCTTCGGTCATGGGCGGCATGGGCACGCGGATCAGGTCGCCCTGGGTGGCCGGATTGAGACCCAGATCGGACTCGCGGATGGCCTTCTCGATCTTGGCGCCCATGCCTTTTTCCCAGGGCGCCACGCCGATGGTGCGCGCGTCCAGCAGGGACAGGTTGGCCACCTGGGACAGCGGCAGCATGGAGCCGTAGTAGTCCACATGCACCGTGTCGAGCAGCTGCGGGTTGGCACGGCCGGTACGCACCTTGGTCAGGCTGTTCTTGAACGCCTCGATCGACTGCTGCATCTTGTGCTCGGCGTTCTTGCGGATGTCGGCAATGGTCATGGAATCTCCAGGAAAGATGGGAAACGGGGTGCCTCAGACGTGGACCAGGGTGCCTTCGTCGGCTCCCAGCACCACCGCCTTCAGGGCGCCCGGCTTGAAGATCGAGAACACCTTGACCGGCAGCTTCTGATCGCGGCACAGCGCAAAGGCCGTGGCATCCATCACCTGCAGGTTGCGGGCCATGGCTTCATCGAAGCTGATGGTGGTGTAACGGGTCGCGGTCTTGTCCTTGTTCGGGTCGGCGGTGTACACACCATCCACCTTGGTGGCCTTGAGCACCACCTCGGCACCGATCTCGGCACCCCGCAGGGCGGCTGCCGTGTCGGTGGTGAAGAAGGGGTTGCCGGTGCCGGCCGCAAACACGACCACCTTGCCTTCTTCGAGGTACTGCAGCGCCTTGGGCCGCACATAGGGCTCGACCACCTGCTCGATGGCAATGGCCGACATCACGCGGGCCACCAGACCCGCCTTTTCCATGGTGTCGGCCAGCGCCAGCGAATTCATGACGGTGGCCAGCATGCCCATGTAATCGGCGGTGGCACGGTCCATGCCGACCGAGCCGCCGGCCACACCGCGAAAGATGTTGCCGCCACCGATGACGATGGCGACCTGGACGCCCAGGCGGGTGACTTCGGCAATCTCGTCCACCATGCGGACGATGGTGGCGCGGTTGATGCCGAATGCGTCGTCGCCCATGAGGGCCTCCCCCGACAGCTTCAGCAATATCCGTTTGTAGGCTGGCATGAATGACCTTCAGCAGAGCGGTTCTAGGAATGCGGGAATGTCACCGGCGAAGTGTAGCGGCCAGCAGGCGGCCGTCGAGTCGTCGCCGGATGTGACAACGGGCCTTGCGGCCCGTTGCTGTGAGAGCTTGCCGGTCACCCGGCGGGCCGGTGTCAGGCGCCCTTGGCAGCGGCCACCTGGGCAGCCACTTCGGCAGCGAAGTCGTCGACCTTCTTTTCGATGCCCTCGCCCACCACGTACAGGGTGAAGCCCTTGACGTTGGTGCCGGCGCTCTTGAGGTAGGCACCCACGGTCTGCTTGCCGTCGGCGGCCTTCACGAACACCTGATCGGTCAGCGAGACCTCCTTGAGGTACTTCTGCACCGAGCCTTCGACCATCTTGGCGACGATGTCGGCCGGCTTGCCGGACTCGGCGGCCTTGGCGGCGGCGACCGAACGCTCGCGCTCGATCAGGTCGGCCGGCACATCGGCCGAGGTCAGCGAGACCGGCTTCATGGCGGCCACGTGCATGGCCACGTCCTTGGCAGCCACGGCATCGCCGTCGAACTCCACCACCACACCGATGCGGGTGCCGTGGAGGTAGCCGGCCAGCTGGCCACCGTTGGCCCAGCGCTTGAAGCGGCGGAAGGACATGTTCTCGCCGATCTTGCCGATCAGGCCCTTGCGCACTTCTTCCAGGGAGGGGCCGAAGCCATCCTGGCTGTAGGGCAGCGCGCCCAGGGCATCGATGTCGGCCGGGTTGTGCTCGGCGATCAGGCGGGCAGCCGCAGCAGCCAGCGCCAGGAAGCTGTCGTTCTTGGTGACGAAGTCGGTTTCGCAGTTGACTTCGATCAGGGCGCCGGTGGCGCCATCGATGTGGGAAGCGACCACGCCTTCGGCGGTGACGCGGCTGGCGGCCTTGCCGGCCTTGGTGCCCAGCTTGACGCGCAGCAGCTCTTCGGCCTTGGCCATGTCGCCGTCGGCCTCGGTCAGGGCCTTCTTGCACTCCATCATGGGGGCGTCGGTCTTGGCGCGCAGTTCGGCGACCATGCTTGCGGTAATTGCCATGTTGCTTTCTCCTGAGGCCTGCCTGGACACCCGGGCAGGCGGTTGAAATTCGTTATGTGTCCGACGGCAGGGTGTGAAAAAGGGGCTACGCGAGCCCCTCCTGCACACGCGGCGGGCGATCAGGCGGCGGCGCCGTCCTTGACTTCCACGAACTCGTCGGCGCCTTCGGCGGCCACGGCCTTGACCACGTCGGTCACGGCATTGGCGCGACCTTCGAGGATGGCGTCAGCGATGCCGCGGGCGTACAGCGCCACGGCGCGAGCCGAGTCGTCGTTGCCGGGGATCACATAGTCGATGCCGGCCGGCGAGTGGTTGGTATCGACCACGCCCACCAGCGGGATGCCCAGCTTCTGGGCTTCCAGCACGGCGATCTTGTGGAAGCCCACGTCGATCACGAAGATGGCGTCCGGCAGTGCGGTCATGTCCTGGATGCCGCCGATGTCCTTCTCGAGCTTTTCCATCTCGCGGGCGAACAGCAGCTGCTCCTTCTTGGTCATGCTGTCCAGGCCGGCTTCCTGCTGGGCCTGCATGTCCTTCAGACGCTTGATGGAGGTCTTGACCGTCTTGAAGTTGGTCAGCATGCCGCCGAGCCAGCGCTGATCGACGAAGGGCACGCCGGCGCGGCGGGCTTCGGCAGCGACGATCTCGCGCGAGGTGCGCTTGGTGCCCACCATCAGGATGGTGCCGCGGTTGGCGGACAGCTGGCGCACGAACTTCTGCGCCTCTTCGAACAGGGGCAGCGTCTTCTCGAGGTTGACGATATGAATCTTGTTGCGATGGCCGAAGATGTACGGAGCCATCTTGGGGTTCCAGAAGCGGGTCTGGTGGCCAAAGTGGACACCGGCTTCCAGCATTTCGCGCATGGAGATCGACATGGGATTTCTTTCCAGAGGTTGTGTCTAAAATCCAGCCCCGATCGGCCTGTCGTGCCACCCTTGGCAGCTTGGAACATCGACAGGATCCGACACCTGGTCGGGCTGGTTTGCGATTTGCCTGCACCGCTTGGTGCAAAGCCCATCGATTATAGCAGTCGCCATTCCCCCTCCCGACCCATGTCATCGCCCCCACCCATCCACACCCCTGCCCGACCCACCCAAGCCCGGGGTGTTGCATGAGGGTCGCCGTCATCGGAGCGGGGGTCGTCGGCATCGCCGCAGCCCACCGCCTGACCGAGGAAGGCCACGCGGTCACGGTGTTCGAGCGGGCCTCACGCGCAGCGGAAGGCGCCAGCTTTGCACCCGGCGGCCTGGTCGGAGCCGGCTGGCATCAGCCCTGGCGGGGACCGGCGCGGGGGTTCGGCGCTGCCGCCAGCGGCTCCGGTACCCGCCTGACCTTGCGCGGCTGGCCCGGGCTGTCCCGCTGGGGCTGGCTGCTGCAGTGGCGCCGGCAGGCTCCGTCGGACCAGGCGGACGACCATCTGGCGGCACTTCACGCCCTCTCGGTCAGCAGCCAGCAGGTGATGGCCGATCTGCAGAACCGCCTGCAGCTCGATCACGACCGGTCCGACGGATTGCTGGTGCTGCTGCGGTCCCGCCGCGAGCAGGAGTGGGCGCAGCCGGTGGTGGCGCGGCTTCGCCAGTGGGGCACTCCCTGCCGCGAGCTGGATGCGGCCACCGCACGCCAGATCGAGCCGGCCTTGCGGGCCGACACCCCGCTGGCCGGTGCGATCGAACTGCCGGCGGCCGGTGTGGCCAACGCGCGCGAATGGGCACTGCTCATCCGGCAGGCGGCCCTGGAATCGGGCTGCCGGTTCGAGATGGGACAACCGGTCTCGGCGCTGGTGCAGCGCCCTCAGGGCGGTATCGAGGTGCGGCGGGAAGGTCTGCCCGGCGAAGCTTTCGACGTGGCCGTGCTGTGCAACGGCACCGATGCACGAAGCCTGCTGCAAGACCATGGCCTGCGTCTGCCCTTGATGGGCGTGCAGTCGTGCTCGGTGAGCGCGCCGCTGCGCGAGCCGCTCGACGCACCGGTCTCCGGCGTTCTGGACGCGGCCACCGGCATCAGCATCACCCGGCTGGGCCAGCGGGTACGGGTCAGTGGCGGGCGGCTGCTGCACAGGGCCGATGCGCCCCCCGACGCGGCCACCCTGCGCCGGCTGTACGACGCGCTGCTGGACTGGTTTCCCGGCGCGGCGCGCATGGGCGGCCCTCGCAGCAGCCTTCAGGAATGGCAGGGCACACAGGCGGTGCTCTCCGATGGCCCGCCGCTCATCGGCCCCACCCGGGTGGAAGGCCTGTGGCTCAACCTGGGTCACGGTGAAGCCGGCTGGAGCCTGGCTTGCGGGTCGGCCAGCCTGCTGGCCGACCAGATGTCCGGACAGGCGCCCACCCTGGACGCCCGCCCTTTCCTGCCCACACGCCGAGGGCTCTGAACACGGGCTGTCCGGCCCGGGAAGTCTGCTGCATGACCACCACCCTGCCCCGCCGCCTGAACCCGTCCCAGCAGGAGCGTCTGCACGACGTGGCCACCACACGGGCCATCGAAGCCTGTGCTCTGGCCGAGCACACGCCTGGCACCCTGATGAGCCGCGCCGGTGACTCGGTAGCGCGGCTGCTGCGGGCATGGCAACCCCAGGCCCGGCACATCGATGTGGTCTGCGGATCCGGCAACAACGGCGGGGACGGGCTGGTGGCGGCCACTGTGCTGCATCGGCATCTGCAGTCGCTGGGCCATGGTCGCGTCAGGGCTTGGGTGCTCCAGGCGCCGGAGCGGTCTGTACCCGCTGATGCAGCCCATGCCCTGCGCGAGGCAGAGGCCGCCGGGGTCGACCTGCGACCGCTGCCCGCCGGGCTGGAAGGCGCCTGCCCATGGGCGGACGACGCCGAGGTGCTGATCGACGCGCTGCTGGGTATCGGCGCACGCCCCCTGGAGCCCGGGCCGCTGGCCTCGGCGGCATGGTCGCTGGCCACCGACCCCCGACCGGTGCTGTGCATCGACCTGCCCTCCGGCCTGAATGCCGACACCGGGCGCTGGGACGGCCCGATGCGAACCACCCGCGCAGCCCGGGCCACGTTGTCGCTGCTCACCCTCAAGCCCGGTCTGCTCACCGGGCACGGACGCGACCTGGCCGGCGAGGTCTGGACCGACAACCTGGGCGTCGCCATCCCCGACGACGCGCCAGTGGCGGCCCGCTGGGGAGGCTTCGACTTTTCCCGGGACGGCAAATCCAGCGATCCGCACGCGGCCCACAAGGGCAGCTATGGAGACGTGGCGGTCTTGCCGGGTCAGTCGCTGGCAGAGACAGGGCGCGGCATGGCGGGTGCGGCGGTGTTGGCGGCGCGCGCTGCCCTGCACGGGGGCGCCGGCCGGGTGTACCTGGGCGTTCCCGAGTCCCCGGCCTCAACCGAGTGGGACGCGCTGCAACCCGAGCTGATGCTGCGTCACGTTTCTGCCCTGCTGGACCCGGCGCTTCTGGCCAGCCTGACCGTGGTCGCCGGCTGCGGCGGGGGATCCACCATGGCCGGTTGGCTGCCCACGGTGCTGGCGCAGGCGGCACGGCTGGTGCTGGATGCCGACGGTCTGAACGCCGTGGCCCATGACCCGGTCCTGCAGGATGTGCTGCGCCGCAGGGGCTGGGCCCGCACGGTCATCACGCCGCACCCGCTGGAAGCAGCCCGTCTGCTGGGCAGCAGCACCACCGATGTGATGGCGGACCGGTTGGGCGCCGCCAGCGAGCTGGCAGAACGGTTGCAGGCGGTTTGCGTGCTCAAGGGTGCCGGCACCGTGGTGGCGTCGCCCGGGGGCACTCCCTGGATCAATGCCAGCGGCAACGCGCGCCTGGCGACGGCGGGTACCGGTGACGTGCTGGCGGGCATGGTGGCGGCGGCCGTGGCTCGTCGGCCCGAGGCCGTGGTCGAACAGGTCTGCCGCGCCGTGCACGCCCATGGGGCCATCGCAGACACCTGGGACCTGTGCCACGGCAGCCTCACGGCCGCCGCGCTGGCCCGCAGCGTCGGTCCGGTCTGAACCGGCCGGCAGGCTTCAGCCGACCACCATGAGGCCGACCTGCAGCAGCACTATGAGCAGCAGCACGGACAGATCCACGCCGCCCACCAGGGGCACCACCTTGCGGATGGGACGCAGCAGCGGCGCCAGCAATCGGTCCAGCATGCCCATGACCGGCGAATGCGGCTGCACCCAGCTCAGCACGGCATAGACGATCAGCAGCACCATCAGCCCCTGCAGCACGGTACGCAGCAGGAACACGCCGGACATCAGGGGCACCGCAGCCAGCCAGTCGGCCTGCTGGAAAACGGCACCCCCCTGCACCAGCAACAGGGTCAGCACCGCATGCAGCAGGGCCAGCAGCTCGGCCGAGAGCAGGCTGCCCCAGTCGATGCGGGACTGGGCCAGGGCGCGCGGCAAGACACGCCGCACCGGCTTGACGATCCAGTCGGTGATGGCCATGACGAAACGCCCTGGCTGCACCGACATCTGCACCCGCTGCAGATTCATCCACGCCCGCAGGAGGGCGGCAGCCACCAGAAAGAAGAACAGGGTGTCGAGCAGGAACAGAACGATGCGCATGGGCGTGAGTGTAGGCCGCAGGACGATCAGCCCCGGCGGCCCTTGCGGGATTTCCCGTTGGTGCCGGTCTTGGCGGCCTTCTTGCTGGCGGCCTTGCGCACCGCCGTCTTCATGTCGGTGACCGGCGCCTTGTCGGGGCGGCGCGCCTTGCGCTCCCGTGCACCGGAAGACTCGACCCCGGCCTTCTCGCGCATGGCACGGCCCACCAGATCGTCATCGGGCGTGACCAGGCGGAAATCGATGCGGCGACCATCCAGGTCCACACGGCTCACCTGCACATCCACCCGCGTGCCCAGGGCATATCGGATACCGGTGCGCTCGCCGCGCAGCTCCTGGCGGGCTTCGTCGAACCGGAAGTACTCGCCACCCAGCTCGGTGATGTGAACCAGGCCCTCCACATACATGGCGTCCAGCGTGACGAAGAGGCCGAAGCTGGTCACCGAACTCACCACACCGCTGAACTCCTCGCCCAGGTGCTCGCGCATGTATTTGCACTTGAGCCAGGCCTCCACGTCTCGACTGGCCTCGTCGGCCCGGCGCTCGTTGGCGCTGCAGTGCAGGCCGGCGGCCTGCCACGCCAGCGTGTCGGCCGGCAGCTTGCGCGGCGGCTCGTCCGAAGGCCGCGCACGGCTGGCCAGCCGCTTGCTGAGCTTGGCATGGGCCTCGCCCGGCGTGGGCAAGGCCGGCAGCTGGTAGCGGCGCTGGGTCAGGATGGCCTTGATCACCCGGTGAACCAGCAGGTCCGGATAGCGCCGGATCGGGCTGGTGAAGTGCGTGTAGGCCTCGAAGGCCAGGCCGAAGTGGCCGCTGTTGACCGGGGTGTAGATGGCCTGCTGCATCGAGCGCAGCAGCATGGTGTGGATCTGCTGCGCCTCGGGCCGGTCCTTGGTGGCGGCCGCGATCTGCTGGAACTCCATCGGCTTGGGGTTGTCGGTGATGGTCTGCTGCACCCCCATGGCCTTGAGGTAATTGCGCAGGATCTCCTGCTTCTCGGGGGTGGGGCCTTCATGCACCCGGAACAGGCCGGTGTGCTTGCCCTGCTCGATGAACTCGGCCGAGCACACGTTGGCCGCCAGCATGGCCTCTTCGATCAGCTTATGGGCGTCGTTGCGGGTGCGCGGCACGATGCGCTCGATGCGCCCGGACTCGTCGCACACGATCTGGGTTTCCACCGTCTCGAAATCCACTGCTCCGCGCGCCTGGCGGGCCTGCAGCAGCGCCCGGTAGACGTCGTGCAGGTTCAGCAGGTAGGGCACCAGCGGCTTGCGCGCCTGTGCCTCGGGGCCTCGCGTGTTCTGCAGGATGGACGCCACCTCGGTGTAGGTGAAGCGCGCGTGGCTGAACATCACCGCCGGATAGAACTGGTACGCGTGGATCTCGCCCTTGGCATTGATGAGCATGTCGCAGACCATGCACAGCCGCTCGACCCCCGGGTTCAGGGAGCACAGGCCGTTGGAGAGCTTCTCCGGCAGCATGGGTATGACACGGCGCGGGAAATAGACCGAGGTGGCACGGTCGTAAGCATCCACGTCGATGGCCGAGCCGGTCTCCACATAGTGGCTCACATCGGCGATGGCCACCAGCAGGCGCCAGCCCTTGCCGCGCCCGACCTTGGCCGGCTCGCAGTAGACCGCATCGTCGAAGTCGCGGGCGTCCTCGCCATCGATGGTCACCAGCGGCACGTCGCGCAGATCGACGCGGTGCTTCAGATCACTGGCACGCACATGGTCCGGCAAGGCACGCGCCTGAGCCAGAGCCGCCTCGGAGAAGGCGTGCGGCACCCCGTACTTGCGAACCGCAATCTCGATTTCCATGCCGGGGTCGTCGATCTCGCCCAGCACTTCCTTGATGCGGCCCACCGGCTGCCCGTACAGGGCTGGCGGCTCGGTGAGCTCGACCACCACCACCTGCCCCGGCTTGGCCGAGCCGGTGGCCCCTTTGGGAATCAGCACGTCCTGCCCGTAACGCTTGTCTTCCGGCGCCACCAGCCAAACGCCGCTTTCCTGCAGCAGGCGGCCGATGATGGGGGCGTCAGACCGCTCCAGGATTTCGGTGACGCGGCCTTCAGGGCGGCCCTTGCGGTCCAGCCGCACGATGCGGGCCTTGACGCGGTCCTTGTGCAGCACCGCGCGCATTTCATTGGAGGGGAGGTAGATGTCGGCCTGTCCATCGTCCCGGATCACGAAGCCGTGTCCATCGCGATGACCCGAGACGACGCCTTCGAATTCGGCCAGCAGGCTGTTTTTTTCGTTCACTGTTTTGTCGATCAATTTTTTGATGCTATACTTGCGGTCTTCCTGAGATGCCCAGGTGGCGGAATTGGTAGACGCACTAGTTTCAGGTACTAGCGCCGAGAGGCGTGGAGGTTCGAGTCCTCTCTTGGGCACCAATCATAAAGGCCAGCAAACGCAAGTTTGCTGGCCTTTTTCTTTGCCGTGATGACAGCGCGCATGGCGCGGCCAAACATGGCAACGCCCACGCGGCCCCCTGGTCCTGCATGGGCGCAGAGGCGGTCCGTCAAATCGGGACCGCCAGCAGGTCGTGCCCTTCGGCGGCCACCACACGAGCCCGTGTGAACTCACCGACCTTCAGGGTCTTGCTGATCTTTTCAGGCGGCAGCAGCCGCACCAGACCGTCGATCTCGGGCGCGTCGGCGTAGCTGCGACCCACACCGCCCTTCTTGCCCAGGCCCGGTGCCGAGTCCACCAGCACCTGCAGCGTGGCACCGACACGGCGGCGCAGGCGCTCGGCCGACACCGCTTCGGCCACCGCCATGAAGCGCGCGCGGCGCTCTTCGCGCACGGCATCGGGCACCGGATCGGCCAGTGCGTTGGCCGCCGCACCTTCCACCGGCGAATACGCAAAGCAACCGGCCCGGTCGATCTGCGCTTCGCGCACGAAGTCGAGGAGGTGCTGGAACTCGGCCTCGGTCTCGCCCGGGAAGCCCGCGATGAAGGTGCTGCGCACCACGATCTCTGGGCAGATCTCGCGCCACCGCGCGATGCGCTCCAGGTTGCGTTCGCCACTGGCCGGACGCTTCATGCGCTTGAGCACATCCGGATGGCTGTGCTGCAGCGGCACATCCAGGTACGGCAGCACCAGGCCTTCGGCCATGAGCGGGATGATGTCGTCCACATGCGGGTACGGATACACATAGTGAAGCCGCACCCAGGCGCCGTAACCCTTGGCCAATTCGCCGAGCGTGCGCACCAGATCGAACATGCGGGTCTTGACCGGCTTGCCGTCCCAGAAGCCGGTGCGGTACTGCACATCCACGCCGTAGGCGGACGTGTCCTGGCTCACCACCAGCAGTTCCTTCACGCCGGCTTCGAAGAGCTTGCGCGCTTCGGTCAGCACGTCGCCGATGGGCCGGCTCACCAGATCGCCTCGCATGCTGGGGATGATGCAGAAGGTGCACCTGTGGTTGCAGCCCTCGCTGATCTTCAGGTACGCATAGTGGCGCGGCGTGAGCTTGATGCCCTGCGGCGGCACCAAATCCACGAAGGGATCGTGCGGCTTGGGCAGGTGGGTGTGGACCGCCTCCATCACCTCATGGGTGGCGTGCGGGCCGGTGACGGCCAGCACACTGGGATGCATTTGCCGCACCAGGTTGCCGCCGCCCTCGCCTTCGCGGGCGCCCAGGCAACCGGTGACGATGACCTTGCCGTTCTCGGCCAGGGCCTCGCCGATGGTGTCCAGGCTCTCGCGCACCGCATCGTCGATGAAGCCGCAGGTGTTGACGATCACCAGATCGGCGCCGGCAAAGGTCTTGGAGGTCTGGTAACCCTCGGCGCTGAGTTGCGTGAGGATGAGTTCGGAGTCGGTCAGGGCCTTGGGGCAACCCAGGCTCACGAAACCGACCTTGGGCACGGTGGTGCCCGGTGTCTGCAGAGATTCGCTCATGGGCCCGATTGTCTCAGACCCTCATGAACCCGGGGTTCAGCGCTTGAGTCCGAACGCAGCCAGCATCTGCTCGCTGTTCTTCTGCATCTGCTCCTGCATCTGCGTGAATGCGGTGCGCGACTGCTCCATGTAGGTGCCCATCATCCCCTGCATCATGGGCGACTGGGCATTCATGAACTGTTTCCAGGCTTCCGGATTCATGCCGGACGACTGCTCGGCCATCTTGTGCTGCAGGTCCATGAAGATCTGGACGTTCTTCTCCAGATACGACCCCATGAAATCCTGCATGGCATGCCCATAGAACCGGATGATGTTGGCCAGCACCTGCTCGGTGAAGATGGGCACGCCGGCGGTTTCCTCTTCCAGGATGATCTGCAACAGGATGCTGCGGGTCAGGTCTTCATTGGTCTTGGCGTCCCGCACCACGAAACGCTCGTTGTCCATGACCAGGGCCTTGACCTCGGCCAGCGTGATGTAGGACGAGGTGTCGGTGTCGTACAGCCGGCGGTTGGGATACTTCTTGATCACCCGGACCGATTCGGCAGAGCGGGCAGTGTCGGCCTTGGATTTGTGCACTGGGAGCTTTCAGAGCGGGAACGGAATGGCCGCGGAGCCATCACAGAGAGCATCGGGAATTCTAGGAATCCCGTCCCCGGAGTGTGCATGGGTTTTCCCTGTGCAACAACGATGCACCCCGGCCCACCGGCTCCGAACGTCCCCCGCCTCTGCGACACCGCCCGACATGGAACGATTCAAACGCTGGCTGCCCGACGTTGCCAAGGTCCGCGAAAACCGCTGGCTGCGCTGGATCGGGCCGGCGCTGTACCACCCGGCCCTGTGGAGCCTTCGCAGGCGTGGCTTTGCGAAGGGCATGTCGCTGGGCATCTTTTTCGGCCTGCTGATCCCGGTGGCGCAGATTCCCTTGAGCGCTTGCGCGGCCGTGCTGCTGAGGGCCCATGTGCCGGCGGCCATTGCGAGCACGCTGGTGACCAACCCGGTGACCTTCGGTCCGGTGTATTACGCGGCCTGGAAACTGGGCGACGCGATGCTGGGCCAGCACGTGTCGGGCGTGGGTCTGCCACTGGCGACCGGCCTGGCCACCATGGCCATCTGCCTTTCGCTGCTGACCTACGGGCTGGTCTTGCTGGTGTGGCGCTGGCGGGTGCTGCGCAAGCGCCAGCGGCGGACTTCTGCTGGCTGAAGCACTTCAGACAGCGCGTAGCGGGTGGGTGACATCCAGCGAAGCGAATCGATCGAGATACCGACGCATCCGGGCCTGGATGAGGCAGTGCGCAGCCAGCTGCCCGGCCCAGTTCCAGCGTCGCCGGAAGGCCGATGGCACCACAACACCTGAACCCTTGAAGTCGGGGAAGTGGTGTTCGATGAACCGCTGCCAATGGGCCCGATAACGCGGGGGGCAGCAACCGTGGGGATCGTTCCAGGGCTTGCGCTCGTTCCCGGCGAAATGGGCAATCTGGATCTCTTCCTGCAGTTCCCACAGCGGCCGCTTGCCGGCCCATTGCCAGTTCCACAGGGGGCTGAGTTCGGTCCAGCGCCGATGCATCACACAGTTGAGGACCGATTGATCATGGTGGTGGATGGCCTGCGGCGTGGCGGCACAGAATGCCAGGCACTCGTCCAGCACGCCCAGGCGGTTGAACCCGGCGGCGTCCAGCACCAGTACGCCGGAGTTGAGGTAAGGGGCGCACGGCAGACCGGCGGAGATGAAGTCCCGGACATGCTTGTGCGGCGTCAGCCACTGCTGCATGTCGCGCACAGCCCCGACCACATGGCCGCCCAAGTCAACGGCCAGCAAGCGGTTGAGGTCGGCCGCCTCGACGAACACGTCGCCATCGAGGTAGAGGATGCGCTCGTACCGGTCACCCAGGGCCTGCGGCAACCACAGGCGCAGGTAGGCGGTCATGGGAAGGTGCGTCGTCTTCAGAGCCGCCAGCTGCGCGCCCTGATCGATCCGGAGTGTCCGGATGCCCATGTCGGTAAGGGCCTGAGGCAGTTCCAGCGGCTCGGTGGAGCAGATGAAGAGGTCGAAAGATGCCGGATGGGGCAGCTGGGCGATCCGGGCTGCCACAAACGCGGTGTAGGGCAGGTAGGGCGCGTCGGTGCACAGCGCCACAGCATGGGGGAACGGCATCTGGGTACGAAGGGCTCGAAAAGGTGGGCGATCGTAGCCACCGCGCCACCCGCATACCCGCACCACCATGCCCATGGTGTCGCGCTTTCGGTTCCCCGGAAACGACAAAGCCCTGACAGAGAGACTCTGTCAGGGCTTGTGTTGGTAGGCGCGATTGGACTCGAACCAACGACCCCCACCATGTCAAGGTGGTGCTCTAACCAGCTGAGCTACGCGCCTGAAATCGTTGCAAGCCTCGCAGTATAGCACGGCGAAACCGGATCACTTCCGCCGCACCATCCGCACACCCGGCACATCGCTGACCACGGCCATGGCACGCGCCACCTGCCGGGCATCGGTCACCTCGATGGTGAAGGTCATCCAGGCGATGTCACGGACCGTCTGGGTCTGCACACCGATCACGTTCATCTTCTCGCGGGCGAACACGTCGGAGATGTCGCGCAGCAGGCCCTGGCGGTCCAGCGCCTCGATGCCCACATCCACCGGATACACCGTGGGCTTGCCGTCGCGGCCAGCCGATCCCTGGCCGCTCCACTCCACCGCAATCACGCGGTCCGGTGCCTTGCGGCACAGGTGCTGGTAGTCCGGGCAGTCGCTGCGATGCACGCTCACGCCTCTGCCCCGGGTGATGAAGCCGCCGATGTCGTCCGGGGGCGCCGGCTTGCAGCACTTGGCCAGCTGGGTCATGAGCGATTCCACGCCGACCACCAGCACCCGCCCCGCATCGCCACCCGCCTGCCGGCGCGGCTTGCGCACCCAGCTGGCGGCGGTCTCGGGCGCCGCCTGTGGCTCGGCCGGGCGGAGGTGGGTCTCGATGGCGCGCAACGACAGCTCGTCCTTGCCCACCTGTTCGAACAGTTCCTGGGCCGACGCCAGGCCCAGCGCCGTGGCCAGATCGTCGAACTTGAGGGCTGTGCGGCCCTCGCGCTGCAGCAGCTTCTCCACCGCGTCGCGCCCGCGTGCCGTGGTCTCCTGCAGCGCCAGCGCATTGAACCAGGCCCGCACCTTGGCCTTGGCGCGGTGGCTCACCAGGTAGCCCAGTTCCGGATTCAGCCAGTCGCGCGACGGCCCGCCTTCCTTGGCCGCCGTGATCTCCACCGTCTGACCGTTCTGCAGCGGTGTGTTCAGCGTGACCATGGCGCCATCCACCCGCGCGCCCCGGCAGCGGTGGCCCAGGTTGGTGTGCACCGTATACGCAAAGTCCACCGGGGTGGCGCCCTGCGGCAGCTCCACGATGGCAGCATCCGGCGTGAGCACGTAGATGCGGTCGTCGAACAGGCCGCGTGCAGCGCCGCTGAGGTCGCGCTCCCAGGCCAGCAGCTGGCGCAGCACAGCGATCTTGGCGTCGTATTCGGAACTGGCCGACACGCCCGCATAGCCCTTGGCTCCGGCCTCCTTGTAGGCCCAGTGCGCCGCCACACCGTGCTCGGCGTGGTCGTGCATGGCCTGGGTGCGGATCTGGATCTCGAATGCCCTGCCCTGCGCATCCCGCACCACGGTGTGCAGCGACTGATAGCCGTTGGGTTTGGGCCTGGCGATGTAGTCGTCGAACTCGTCCGGCACCGGCATGTAATGGGCGTGCACCCAGGACAGCACCGCATAGCAGTCGGCCAACTGCGGAACGATCACCCGCAAGGCGCGGATGTCGAACACCTGGTCAAAGCCCAGTCCTTTGCCGCGCATCTTCTTGACGATGCTGTAGATGTGCTTGGGCCGGCCCTGCACCGACGCGGAGATGCCCTGCTCCAGCAATGCCAGCTGGAGCTGCTGACGCGCCTGGTCCATGTGGGCCTCGCGCTCGGCCCGCTTCTCGTCCAGCAGGCGGGCTACGTCCTTGTAGGTCTGCGGCTCCAGAAAACGGAAGGCCAGGTCTTCCATTTCCCACTTGATCTGCCAGATGCCCAGCCGGTTGGCCAGCGGCGCAAACACATGCAGCGACTCGCTGGCCAGCGCGTGCCCCGGATCCAGCTTGCTGGCTGCGTGGTGGCGCAGTGTCTGCAGGCGCGAGGCCAGCCGCAGCATGACCACCCGCAGGTCGCGCGAGAAGGCCAGCAGCATCTTGCGCACGTTTTCGGTCTGACCGGCGGTGAGTCCGGTGGCCATGACCTTGCCGGTGACCGGGTCGGCCTGCTGCTCGGTGGCCCGCTGGCGGGCCTGCCGCTGCAGCTGCACCAGCTTGGTGGTCTCCACCGCCAGCGCCGCGAAGTGTTCGCCGAAGGCCTTGGCAATCACCTCCTGCGGGCGATTGAGGTGCTGGCACGCATACACCAGGTACACCGCCGCCTGCATGGCCTCGGAACCACCGATGTCCGCCAGGATGCGGGCCACGGCGTCGGCATGGGCCAGTGTGTTCTCGCCGGTGTCCAGCGTCTCGCCTGAGAGCAGCGGCTCGGCAAAGGCACGCGAGCGTTGCAGGGCCTGGTCGCCGGCGGGCAGGCTGGCGGAGGTGGCCGCGACGATGGCCGATGCGGCGGCAGGGACCTCGCCGGGTCCGTAGGGTGCAGCGCGTTTCATGGCTGGGCGATCAGTCGGCCAGCAGGAATTCGCCCACCACCGCCACCTGGTCCGAGCTGACCAGGGTGGGCGCGTGCCCTACCCCCGGCCAGGTGACCAGCCGGGGCCGGGGGCCACGCTGGGACATGGCCTGCGCGGTGGCGGCTGACAGCAGGTCGGAGTCGGCACCGCGCAGCAGCAGCGTCGGGCAGGTGATGGCGTCGAACAACGACCACAGCAGGGCCTCGCCGGCTTGGGCCGATGCCTGCGCGGCCTGCGCATCGGCGGCCATCTGCCGGAATGGTGCGGCAATGGCGGGGTCGTAATGCAGCCACCAGCGGCCATCGCGTTGCCGCAGCATGGGGCGCGACAAAGCCGCCCACTGCTCGGGCGTGTGCGGGCCGAAGCCGGTGGAGATGGTGGCCAGGTAATCGATGGCCTGCTGCTCGGTGTCGAACGACGGGTTGGTGCCCACGTAGCTGCCGATGCGCTGCAGGGCCTCCCATTGAATGACCGGCCCCACATCGTTGAGCACCAGCCGCCGGATGCCCATGCCGGGCTGCGCGGCCAGTGCCATGCCGATCAGGCCGCCCATGCTGGTGCCGACCCAGTCGATGCGCGCATCCGGCCGCTGCTGCCGCAGCGCCATGAGCAGCTGCGCGATGTCGGCCGCATAAGTGGGCACCTGGTACCCCGCCGGATCGGCCAGCCGGTCGCTGTGGCCGCGCCCGGCCACGTCGACCGACACCACGCGGGCCTGCGGCTGCAGCGAGCGGGCCAGCACATCGAAGTCGCGGCCCTGGCGGGACAGGCCGTGCACGCACACCACCACATGGCCCTTGTCGGCGCCGGTGCAGGGCCAGTCCCACCAGGCCATGCGGCGCGGGCCGCCGGGCGTGCCTTCGGGAACAACGACAAGGTGCTGGAGAACGGGTTCGGTCATGGCGTGAGGGTCACCGGGGACGGTATCGGCGGTCCTTGATAATCGACCGCGAAAAGCTGCCCCCATCGTAAAGGAACAGGAGAACCCCATGCTCGCGCGCAAGACCGCCCTCGTCACCGGATCCACCAGCGGCATCGGCCTTGGCATCGCCAAGGCGCTGGCCCGCCAGGGCGCCAACCTCGTCCTCAACGGCTTCGGCGAGGTGGATGCCGCCAAGGCCGAGATCGCCGCGCTGGGCGTGAAGGTGGCTTATCACGGCGCCGACATGAGCAAGCCGGCCGAGATCGAGGACCTCATGGCTTTCGCTGCCCGCGAGTTCGGTCGCGTGGACGTGCTGGTCAACAACGCCGGCATCCAGCATGTGGCCAAGGTGGAGAACTTCCCGGTCGAACGCTGGGACGCCATCATCGCCATCAACCTCAGCAGCGCCTTCCACACCACGCGTCTGGCCCTGCCGGCCATGCGCGAGGCCAACTGGGGCCGCATCATCAACATCGCTTCGGTGCATGGGCTGGTGGCTTCGGCCGAAAAATCGGCCTACGTGGCGGCCAAGCACGGCATCGTGGGCCTGACCAAGGTCACCGCCCTGGAAACCGCCACCACCGGCGTCACCTGCAACGCCATCTGCCCCGGCTGGGTGCTGACGCCGCTGGTGCAGAAACAGGTGGATGCCCGGGCCGCAGCGCTGGGCGTCAGCAACGAGGAAGCCACCCGGCTGCTGCTGGGCGAGAAGGAACCGTCGATGCAGTTCACCACCCCGGACGAACTGGGCGAGCTGGCGGTGTTCCTGTGCGGGTCGGCCTCCGCCAACGTGCGCGGCGTGGCCTGGAACATGGACGGCGGCTGGGCCGCCCAGTAAACCGGTCCTGATCAACGCACGTTG
This sequence comes from Allobosea thiooxidans, assembly GCA_943370825.1. Lineage (GTDB taxonomy): Bacteria > Pseudomonadota > Gammaproteobacteria > Burkholderiales > Burkholderiaceae_C > Hydrogenophaga. The sequence goes on from CALRSR020000026.1 coordinate 33,724, forward strand.
ATGGAGCCCGACACGGTGACCGACACCGTGTCGGTGCCCGCTTCCACCGGGAGCGGCGCATCGGCCATGGCGGCCTTGGCCTCCATGGCCATCATGCGGGGCATGGGCCGACCCCCCTCGTCGGTGGACGAGATGCTCACAGCCCCGAGCGTGTAGCTGGCAAAGCCAAAGGCCTTGGTCACTTCCGCCGCACGGGCCCGGAAGCGTTCGATGGCCTGGGCCTGCACCTCCGATTCGAGCTGACGGCGCGCCTCACGCGAGAGCGAGAAACCCATGCTGCTGACGGTGAGCGTGGGCAGCTTGCCGGCGGTGGCGGTGATCAGTGCCACATCACGCCCTTCCAGCACCACCTCGGCCGATCCTTGCCAGCCGTTGATCCTGCCGTCGCGTCCGTAGCGTGGCGACACGCCGAACGCACCGCTGCGCACCTCCATCTGCCGGCTGCGGGCCTGAGCCCGTGCCGTGGTCAGCGCCGCGTCGATGGCGGCCTTGAGCTGGTTCTGCACCGCAGCAGCGTCAGTGCCCTCGCGGGTCAGGCCCATGCGCACGGTGAGCCAGTCCTGTGGCGCCTCCACCTGCCCGCTGGCGCTCAGGCTGATCTGCTGCTGTACCGGCGCAGTCTGTGCCCAGACCTGCGGATGGGCGATGGCAAACAAGGCAACGAAGGCGGAGGCGGCCAGGCGGTTCATGCGGTCTTTCAAGGTTTGAGGCGGAATTCGATGGTGCCATGGTGGCGCAGCTGCTCCCGCATGCGCTGGCGCTCCTCCAGCGACAGCCGATAGGGCTGAAACGGCTCGCTGCCGTTGTCGGCCGACTGCCGGAGCGAGTCGCGCAGCCGGGGCGCCGGGCGTGCATCGGCCGGGGCATCGGCTTCGGCCGCGGGGTTGCCCGGTGCGACCACGCCGGCATCGTGCGGGCTGCCGGTGGCCAGACCTGGCGAGTTGGCGGCCTCCGTGGTGGTGCGGTCGCCATTGGCCCAGGCCAGGTGCAGGGGCAGGGCCAGAAGGCCGGCGCCCATCCATGCGGTTGCTTTCATCGTGGTTGCCTTGCAGGGTGTGACGGGGCATTGTGCGAGGCGATCCGTTGACACTGGAGGGTGTACCGGCAACTTCTGTAACAGCCTGTCAGAAAAACAAAATCCCATTGCTGACAAGCACTTGGCGCTGCCATACTCGCGTTTGTTACATTTTCGAGAGTCCCTGAATGGCCACCAACAACACCCGCCCCAACAAGGTTCTGGTCGTCGATGACGACGTCCGCATCCGCGATCTGCTGCGCCGTTACCTCATGCAGGAAGGCTTCGAGGTGATGCTGGCCGAGGACGGCAAGGCCTTGAACCGGGTGCTGCAGCGCGACTCGGTGGACCTGATCGTGCTGGACCTGATGATGCCGGGCGAGGACGGCCTGTCGATCTGCCGCCGCCTGCGGGCCAACGGCGACCGCACCCCCATCATCATGCTCACCGCCAAGAGCGAGGACGTGGACCGCATCGTGGGCCTGGAGGTGGGTGCCGACGACTACCTGGGCAAACCCTTCAACCCGCGCGAACTGCTGGCCCGCATCCATGCGGTGCTGCGCCGCCGTCCGCCCACCGAGGTGCCCGGCGCCCCGTCGCAGGACCAGGAAGTGGTCAAGTTCGGCCCGTTCGAGTTCGACCTGAGCCTGCGCACGCTGCGCAAGGACGGCGCCGACCTGCCCCTGACCACCGGCGAGTTCGCCATGCTCAAGGCCCTGGTGCGCCACCCGCGCCAGCCGCTGTCGCGCGAGAAGCTGGCCCAGCTGGCCCGGGGCCGCGAATTCGAACCCTTCGACCGCAGCCTGGACGTGCAGGTCTCGCGCCTGCGCAAGCTGATCGAAGAAGACGCCACCTCGCCGCGCTACCTGCAGACCGTGTGGGGCGTGGGCTATGTGTTCGTGCCGGACGGCAACGCCTGATGAGCTTCGAGTCCCGCATCTCGTTCGAATCGTCGGAAACCGGCAACCTCGAGACGGCGCCAGCGCCGCTGGAGGTGCGGCCCACTCGCGGGGTGAGCCTGTTCTGGCGCACCTTCTTCTTCCTCACGCTGCTGCTCATCGGCTGCATCGTGGCCTGGCTACAGACCTTCCGCGCGCTCGAATACGAGCCGCGCGCCCTGCAAAGCGCACAGCAGCTGGCCTCGCTGGTCAACCTGAGCCGGGCGGCGCTGGTGCACTCCGACTCCATCGCCCGGGTGTCGCTGGTCAAGACGCTGGCCACCGAGGAAGGGCTGAACATCGCGCCGCGCGAGCCCACCGACACCTTCGAACTGCACGACACCGATCCGCTCAGCCGCAGCGTGGCCGACCGCCTCAAGGCCCGGCTGGGGCCCGACACGGTGGTGGCGCGTGAGGTCAACGGCCAGCCTGGTCTGTGGATCGGGTTCAGCATCGATGGCGACCCCTACTGGCTGCTCACCGATCCGTCGCGCGTGGGGCCGGTGGCCGGCACCACCTGGCTGATCTGGCTGGCCACGGCCGCCCTGCTCTCGCTCACCGGCGCCGCCCTCATCGCCCGGCTGATCAACCGGCCGCTCAAGATGCTGTCGTTTGCCGCCAGCCGGGTGCGCGAAGGCGACTTCAACGCCAGCCAGCTCAGCGAGGCGGTGGCCACCAGCGAGATCCGCGAGGTCAACATCGGCTTCAACCGCATGGCGCAGCGCCTGTCCAAGATCGAGCAGGACCGCGCACTGATGCTGGCCGGCATCTCGCACGACCTGCGCACGCCGCTGGCGCGCCTGCGCCTGGAAACCGAGATGAGCGTGGCCGACCCGTCGGCCCGCGAGCACATGGCGGCCGACATCGACCAGGTCAACGCCATCATCGACAAGTTCCTCGACTACGCCCGGCCCGACCACATCCAGCTGCAGGAGGTGAGCCTGAACCAGGTGGTGGAGGCTGCCGTGTTCTCCCTGGGCCAGAGCGAAGGCCAGGTGATCAACATCAGCATCCCGGCGGACACCCGCGTCATGGGCGATCCGGTGGAGCTGCAGCGCGTCTTCTCCAACCTGGTGGAAAACGCCCAACGCTACGGTCGCAACCCGGTGACCGGGGTGCTGCAGATCGACATCGCCGCCAAGCCCATGGACGACACCGTGCTGGTCAAGCTGCGGGATCACGGCAAGGGCGTGCCGGCCGACCAGCTGGCCCAGCTGACCCAGCCCTTCTACCGGGGCGACACCTCGCGCACCTCGGCCACCGGCACCGGTCTGGGTCTGGCCATCGTGGAGCGGGCCGTGGCCCGCATGGGCGGGCGCTTTGCCTTGGCCAACAGCAGCACGGGTGGGCTGGCCGCCCACATGAAGCTGGTCAAGGCGCCCAGCTGAACCAACCCCCGATCAGGCGGCGACCAGCAGCGCCACGGCGCGGGCCTCGATGGCCAGCCCCTGCCCCACCGGGCCGAGCCGCTCGGCGGTTTTGGCCTTCACATTCACCCGCCCCGGCGCCAGCGACAGCGCCTGGGCAATGCGGTCCACCATGGCCGGGATGTGCGGCGCCAGCTTGGGTGCCTGGGCCACGATGGTGCTGTCCACATTCACGATCTCGAAGCCGGCGGCCCGCACCCGGCGCGCGGCCTCGGCCAGCAGCACCACCGAATCGGCGCCCTTGAACTCGGCGTCGGTGTCGGGGAAATGCCGGCCGATGTCGCCCAATGCAGCGGCCCCGAGCAAGGCATCGGTGATGGCGTGCAGCAGCGCATCGGCATCCGAATGGCCCAGCAGGCCGTGGGTATGGGGGACGGTGATGCCCCCCAGCACCAGCGGGCGGCCCGGCACCAGGGCATGGGTGTCCCAGCCTTCGCCGACGCGCAGCGACATCAACGGATTCATGAGCGGCTCCTGAGCACGGCCTCGGCCAGTGCGAAATCTTCCGGGTAGGTGATCTTGATGTTGCGCGCCGAACCCGGCACCAGCAAGGGGCTGAGCCCGGCCTGTTCCATGGCGCTGGCCTCGTCGGTGATGCCGGCAAAGCCGTCGGCCTGCCGGGCCTGCAGCGCGTCGATGAGCGCGCCCAGGCGAAACATCTGCGGCGTCTGGGCCAGCCACTTGTCGCTGCGTTCCACGGTGGCGCTCACCCTGCCGCCCACGCTGGCCTTGAGGGTGTCGGGCAGCGGCAGTGCCAGCAGGCCGCCCACCGCATCGGGCAGGCAGGCGTCGATCAAAGCATCGATCGCCGATGGCTCCACCAGACAGCGTGCCGCGTCGTGCACCAGCACCCAGTCGGTGTCGGGCACGCCGCGCTCGCGCAAGGCCAGCAGGCCGTTGAACACGCTGCCGGCCCGGGTGGCGGCGCCACGCTCCACCACCGAGGTACCGGCCGGCAAGGCGCCGTGCAGGCCGGGCCAGAACGCATCACCGGGCTGAACAACGACCAGGCAGGTGGCGATGCGTTCCACCGATGCCAGGGCCTGCAGGGTGTGCAGCACCAGCGGCCGACCGGCCAGCACCTGGTATTGCTTGGGAACGGCTGTGCCGGCGCGCGAACCGCTGCCCGCGCAAGGCAACACCGCATGGCAGGCCGGGGACCCGTGGTCGGGTATGGGATGGGTGGATGCGGTCATGAAGAGGCGCATTCTAAAATCCACCCGTCACACCCCCTGCGGACCGCGCAGGGGGTGTTTGTCTTGCACGGCCGCCGGCAACCACCGGCCCTCATTCATGGACCTGCCCAAACTCACCCCCGGCAAACGCCACACGCTGCCCCACCCCGGCGGGTCGGCCGATGCCCTGCTGCTGGCGCAACTGGCCACGCGTGAACGCGCCGCATCGCACCTGACCGCTATCGTCACGGCCGATGCCAACGATGCCCAGCGCCTGATCGACGAGCTGGCCTTCTTTGCGCCCGACCTGCGCGTCACGCTCTTCCCCGACTGGGAAACCCTGCCCTACGACACCTTCTCGCCGCACCAGGACCTGATCAGCGAGCGCCTGGCCACGCTGTGGCGCATCTCCCAGCGCGAACACGAAGGGGGCGCCGACGTGGTGCTGGTGCCGGCCACCACCGCGTTGTACCGTCTGGCCCCGCCCTCTTTCCTGGCCGGCTACACCTTCGAGTTCAAGGTGCGCCAGAAGCTGGACGAGGCCCGGCTGAAGGCCCAGCTCACCCTGGCCGGCTACAACCATGTCACCCAGGTGGTCAGCCCCGGCGAGTACGCGGTGCGCGGCGGCCTGATCGACCTCTTCCCCATGGGCAGCCTGGTGCCGTACCGGGTGGACCTGTTCGACGACGAGATCGACAGCATCCGCACCTTCGACCCCGACAGCCAGCGCAGCCTCTACCCAGTGCCCGAGGTGCGTCTGCTGCCCGGCCGCGAGTTCCCCATGGACGATGCGGCCCGCGCCCTGTTCCGCAGCCGCTGGCGCGAGCTGCTGGAGGGCGACCCGACCAAGAGCCGCATCTACAAGGACATCGGCAACGGCGTGGCCACGGCCGGCATCGAGTACTACCTGCCGCTGTTCTTTGAAGAGACTGCCACTGTCTTCGACTACCTGGGCGAACAGGCCACGGTGGTGCTGCACGGCGATCTGGAGCCGGCCTTCCAGCGCTTCTGGCAAGACACGCGCGACCGCCACCGCCTGCTGCAGGGCGACCCCGACCGCCCGGTGCTGCCGCCCGAAGCCTTGTTCCTGCAGGCCGAGCAGTTCTACACCCTGGCCAACCGGCATGCCCAGCTCGCCCTGCGCCCCGGCGTGGGCGATGTGGCCCACAGTGCCTTCGTGCAGACGCTGCCCACCCTGTCGGTGGTGCGCGGCGCCGAAGACCCGCTGGCCCACCTGCAGGCCCACCTGCGCGCCAGCCCGCACCGCCTGCTGCTGCTGGCCGAGAGCGACGGCCGCCGCGAAAGCCTGCTGGACTTCATCCGGGCCAGCGGACTGAGCCCGCCGGTGTTCGACTCACTGGCCGAGTTCCAGGCCAGCGACGAGAAGGTCGGCATGGCCACCGCTGCCCTGAACGCCGGCTTTGCCTGGATCGAAGGCGGCATCGACTTCGTCACCGAGACCGAACTCTTCTCCGCCGGCCCCACCACCCGCCGCCGCCGCAAGCAGGAGCAGGTGAGCGATGTCGAGGCCCTGATCAAGGACCTCTCCGAGCTCAACGTGGGCGACCCGGTGGTGCACACCCAGCACGGCATCGGCCGCTACCGGGGTCTGGTCAACCTGGACATGGGCGAGAAGAACGCCGACGGCACCCCCGCGCTGCAGGAATTCCTGCACCTGGAATACGCCGACAAGGCGGTGCTGTACGTGCCGGTGAGCCAGCTGCAGCTGATCGGCCGCTACACCGGCGTGAGCGCCGATGAAGCTCCGCTGCACAAGCTGGGCAGCGGCCAGTGGGAAAAGGCCCGGCGCAAGGCCGCCGAGCAGGTGCGCGACGCCGCCGCCGAACTGCTCAACATCTACGCCCGCCGCGCTGCGCGCCAGGGCCACCCGTTCCGCTACTCCCCGCAGGACTACGAGACCTTCGCCAACGACTTCGGCTTCGACGAGACCGCCGACCAGCGCGCCGCCATCCACGCCGTCATCCAGGACATGATCAGCCCGCGCCCGATGGACCGGCTGGTGTGTGGCGATGTGGGCTTCGGCAAGACCGAGGTGGCCTTGCGCGCTGCCTTCGTGGCCGTGACCGGTGGCAAGCAGGTGGCCTTTCTGGCGCCCACCACGCTGCTGGCCGAGCAGCACTACCAGACGCTGGTGGACCGCTTCTCCAAGTGGCCCGTCAAGGTGGCCGAGATGAGCCGCTTCCGCACCCAGAAGGAAATCACCGCCGCCATGAAAGGCATCGCCGATGGCTCGGTGGACATCGTCGTGGGCACCCACAAGCTGCTGAGCGAGAAGACCCAGTTCAAGAACCTGGGCCTGCTCATCATCGACGAAGAGCACCGCTTCGGCGTGCGCCACAAGGAGGCCATGAAGGCCCTGCGCGCCGAGGTGGACGTGCTGACGCTGACCGCCACCCCCATCCCCCGCACCCTGGGCATGGCCCTGGAAGGCCTGCGCGACCTGAGCGTGATCGCCACCGCGCCGCAGCGCCGCCTGGCCATCAAGACCTTCGTGCGCAACGAAGGCCAGGGCGTGATCCGCGAGGCGGTGCTGCGCGAGCTCAAGCGTGGCGGGCAGGTGTACTTCCTGCACAACGAGGTGGAAACCATCGAGAACCGCAAGCAGAAGCTCGAAGAGTTCCTGCCCGAAGCGCGCATTGCCGTGGCCCACGGCCAGATGCCCGAGCGCGACCTGGAGCGCGTGATGCGCGACTTCGTGGCCCAGCGCTACAACGTGCTGCTGTGCTCCACCATCATCGAGACCGGCATCGACGTGCCCACGGCCAACACCATCGTCATCAGCCGCGCCGACAAGTTCGGCCTGGCCCAGCTGCACCAGCTGCGGGGCCGCGTGGGCCGAAGCCACCACCAGGCCTATGCCTACCTGCTGGTGCCCGAGATCGAGAGCCTGACCAAGCAGGCCCAGCAGCGGCTGGACGCCATCCAGCAAATGGAGGAACTCGGCAGCGGCTTCTACCTGGCCATGCACGACTTGGAAATCCGCGGCGCCGGCGAGGTGCTGGGCGAAAACCAGAGCGGCAACATGCTGGAGGTGGGCTTCCAGCTCTACAACGAAATGCTGTCGGAAGCCGTGCGGTCGCTCAAGGCCGGCAAGGAGCCCGACCTGCTGAGCCCGCTGTCGGTCACCACCGACATCAACCTGCATGCACCGGCCCTGCTGCCCAACGACTACTGCGGCGACGTGCACCTGCGCCTGTCGTTCTACAAGAAGCTGGCCACCGCCAAGACCACCGACCAGGTCGATGCGCTGCTGGAAGAGATCGTGGACCGCTTCGGCAAGCTGCCGCCACAGGCCCAGACGCTGATCGACGTGCACCGCCTGCGCGTGCTCAGCACACCCTACGGCGTGGTCAAGGTGGATGCTGCACCCGGGGTGACGAACATCACCTTCCGGCCCAACCCGCCCATCGAGCCGATGCGCATCATCGAACTCATCCAGAAGAACAAACACATCAAGCTGGCCGGCAACGAGAAGCTGCGCATCGAACGCGCCCTGCCCGAGGTGAAAGACCGGGTGCAGCTGGTGCGCGACGTGCTGCGCTCGCTCGGCCAGCCGGTCAAATCCGCTGAAACCATCTGACGACCATGACCACTGCCCACACCGTTGCCCCCGGTCTCACCGTTCGCGGCTTCACGCCGCCACTGAAGCTGTCCGACTTCAAGCTGATTGCCTTCGACATGGACTCCACGCTCATCAACATCGAGTGCGTGGACGAGATTGCGGATGCCGTGGGCCGCAAGGCCGAGGTGGCCGCCATCACCGAAGCCGCCATGCGCGGCGAGATCACCGATTACAAGGACAGCCTGCGCCGCCGCGTCGCCCTGCTGCGCGGCGTGACCGTGGCCGACATGGAGCGTGTTCTGAGCGAGCGCCTGCAGCTCAACCCCGGGGCAGCCACGCTGGTGCAGGCCTGCAAGGCCGCCGGGCTGAAGGTGCTGCTGGTCTCCGGCGGGTTCACCTTCTTCGCCAACGTGGTGCGCGACCGGCTGGGCATCGACTTCGTGCGGGCCAACGTGCTGGAGATCGAGAGCGGTGCCAACTGTGGCCAGCTCACCGGCCGCATGGTCGATCAGCCCTGGGGCGACATCTGTGACGGCGCCGAGAAGCGCCGCACCGTGCTGGAGGTGGCTTCGCTGCTGGGCATCGAGCCGGCGCAGTGCATTGCCATGGGCGACGGCGCCAACGACCTGCCCATGATGGGCGTGGCCGGCCTGTCGGTGGCTTACCACGCCAAGCCGGCCGTGCGCGAACAGGCCATGGTGTCCATCGAACAGGGCGGCCTGGACCGCCTGCTGGAAGTGCTGCGCTGAACGCGCCCGCGATGGCTCGCGGGTCAGCCGCCGGCGCGGCGCACCGTGTGGCCCGCCTTCTGCAGCCAGGCCATGACCCGCTCCACATGGTCGCCCTGGATCTCGATCACGCCGTCCTTCACCGTGCCGCCGGTGCCGCACACCGCCTTGAGCTGCTTGCCCAGCGCCGCCAGCGGCTCGGGCAGCAGCAGCAGGCCGCGCACCACGGTCACCGTCTTGCCGCCCCGCCCCGCTGTGGAGCGCGACACCCGCACGATGCCGTCACCCTGCGGCAAGGCGGGTTGCCCGCAGCGGCAGGCGGCCAGGGGCTGGCGACAGTCCGGGCACATGCGGCCGGCGTCGGTGGAATACACCAGGCCACTGGATGACGATGTCTTTTTCATGGCCGGCATGGTAGCCGGCCGCATACTGGCGGCTCACTCCGCCATCACCGCATGAACTTCTCCACCCTGGGGCTGATGCCCTCGCTGGCCGACAGCGCCCGCGCCCTCGGCTTCGAGGCGCCCACGCCCATCCAGCAGGCCGCCTTGCCGCCTGCACTGGCAGGCCAGGACCTGCTGGCCACCGCCCCCACCGGCTCCGGCAAGACCGCCGCCTTTGCGCTGCCTCTGCTGCAGCGGCTGCTCTCCACCCCAGTGCCGCAGCGCCGCACGCGGGCCCTGGTGCTGGTGCCCACGCGCGAGCTGGCCGCCCAGGTGGGCGAGGTGCTGCGGGCCCTGGCGCAGCCGCTCAACGCCCGGCTGCGCACCGCCGTGCTGTTTGGTGGTGTGTCCATCAACCCGCAGCTCATGGGCCTGCGCGGCGGAGCCGATGTGGTGGTGGCCACACCCGGCCGTCTGCTGGACGTGGTGCGCCACAACGCCCTGCGGCTGGACGCGGTGCAGACCCTGGTGCTGGACGAAGCCGACCGCCTGCTCGACCTGGGCTTTGCCGCCGAACTCGAGGAAGTGCTGGCGCTGCTGCCGTCTCAGCGCCAGACGCTCATGTTCTCGGCCACCTTCGACGACCGCGTCCGCACCCTGGCCGAACGCCTGCTGCACGACCCGCATCGCATCGACCTGCCGGCCGAAGGTGCAGACGCACCGCCCGTGCTGCAACGCGCCATCGCGGTGGACAGCACCCGCCGCACCGCCCTGCTCAGGCACCTGCTCGACACCCTGCAGCCCGACCGGGCTCTGGTGTTCGTCGCCAGCCAGCACGCGGCCGACCATGTGGCCGCCAAGCTCAACCGCCAGGACCGATACGCCACCCCCTTCCACGGCGGCCTCAGCCAGGGGGCACGGCAGGAAGTGCTGGCCGAGTTCAAGGAAAGGCGCTGGGACGTGGTGGTCACCACCGACCTGGCCGCGCGCGGCCTGGACATCGAAGACATGCCGCTGGTCGTCAATTACGACCTGCCCCGCTCCGCCGACGACCATGTGCACCGCATCGGCCGCACCGGACGCGCCGGCCGCAGCGGCCAGGCCATCAGCCTGGTCATCGCCGCTGCGCAGGCGCAATGGAACCTGATCCAGAAACGCCAGGGCATGAGCCTGCCGCTGGAAGTGCTGCCCGGCTTCGAGCCGACTGAGACCCCGCCGCCGGCCGCGCCCGGCAACGGTGGCGTCAAGGGCAAGCGCCCGAGCAAGAAGGACAAGCTGCGGGCGGCTGCAGCCGCTCCGGCTGGCGGCACATCCGTCGTCAAACCACCCGGTCGCTGATCACCTGCGTGGTGGGGCGGCTATTGGCGAACCGTCGCCGAGCCGGCAAGAAAGGCTTGCTGCGGCATCAGACCAGATGGCTACGTACCAGTGCGGGTATGGCGGTGGCATGCCTGCCCAGAATGCGGGACTCTGCGCTCTGCTCCCACCTCATGCCAATCTCGTTTCAACCAGCGCCCGGCACCATCCTGCAATGTGACTTCCGAGGCTATGTGCTGCCTGAGATCGTCAAACACCGACAGGTCGTGGTGCTCTGGAAGCACAAGACCGTGGCGAAGCTTGTCTATGTGGTGCCGCTGTCAACCACACCACCTCATGTCCCCGAACTGGCTCACCCGCTGGCCACACTGCCATTGCCAAGGCCTGGACAGGACCCGGACACGCCGATCTGGATCAAGTGCGATGTGGTCAATACCGTATCAACCGACCGGCTCACGATGCCGGTCAACCGAGCCTCCAGACGTGCGGCGGCTTCACCCATCAACATACAGATATCTGCCGCTGATCTGACGGCAGTCCGGGCACTGGTCGTGAAGGCACTTCGTCTGGCGTAGAATTCGAGCGTTCCCGCAAGGGGCTTGCAGTCTGGTCCGCGCAAGCGTTGACCAGCCAGAAAGAACAGCGATGACAAGCTCTCTTCTCTGAAATCCAGGGGCGCGCAAGCGCCCCTTGTCTTTGGTGGCGCCCCTGCCAGGCTTCAGGTGCCGAGAGCATCCACCAGCGACCGGTCGGTCGCCACCTCGTCATCCAGCCCCTACACCACCACCCCGGCCAGCGCGGCCATGCGGGCGCCCAGCCCCCTCATCTGCAGCGCCGTGTCGGTGTCGGCGCCCTGCCCCAACACACGGGGCAACAACCGCGCCAGCGCCTCGATTTCCCAGGCCGCCTCCAGGCAGGCGCGGTGGCGGGCGTCAGACAGGCAGACGCAACCCTGATCGGGATGGCGAACAAGCGAAGGGGTGGGGGACGGCACAGGCGTGCCGGAATTGAACTCGGGCATGGTCGAGGCTCCTTGCAAATACCCGCGCTTTCAGGTGGGGGCTGCAACCTCTGGTCGACAGGTGTTTTCACGCACCGAGCCTTGCGGCCTGGGCGAGATTATGCGGGAGCGACAGGCCTCCGTTCAGCGGCGCTGGTCGGCCGGTGTTTCGCGCCGGGCCGTCAGCACCCGCTCGATGCTGCGGCACAGCTCCTCCACCGTGTCGGGCTTGTGCAGCAGCTCGGCCACGCCGATCTCGGCGCTGCGGGTGCGAAGGTCTTCGCTGATGAAGCCGGAGGCGATCACCACCGGCAGGCGGTAGCCATGGGCCTGCATGGCAGCGGCCAGGTCCAGGCCAGACATGCCGGGCATGTTGTGGTCGGTGATGCAGAGGTCGAAGCGATCGGCACCGGCGGCCAGCGCCTGCAGGGCATCCATGGGCGTCTCGCAGGTGTGCACCTGGTAGCCGTTGCGCTCCAGGAAGCGGCGCACCAGAAAGGCCATGGATTCGTCGTCGTCCACATACAGGATGCGGGAGACCGGATGCGGTGCGCTGGGGGTGGGCACATCGGTGGGGTCGATGTGGGCGGCCAGGTCTTGCTGGAGCGCCTGTGCCGCCTGCGCGGCCGGCAGCCACAGGCTGAAGGTGGTGCCCGCGCCCGGGGCGCTGGCCACGCGGAGCACGGCACCGTGTTCGGCCAGGATGCCGTGCACCACCGCCAGGCCCAGGCCGGTGCCCTGCCCCACGGGTTTGGTGGTGAAGAAGGGCTCGAAAATGCGCGAGAGCGTGGCCGCATCCATGCCGCTGCCGTTGTCCTGCACCACCAGGCACACACCATGGCAGGGCCACCCGCACGGCGGCAGCACCTGCAGCTCGCCAGGCGCGGGCGGCCCTATGTCGCCGTGCCAGGCACGGGCTGACACCGACACCCGGCCCTCGGGACGTCCGTTCAGTGCCTGCAATGCGTTGCCGACGAGGTTGAGCAGCACCTGCTCGATCTGGGTGGCGTTGGCCATGAGCGGCGGCAGATCAGGCCGGGCATCGATCAGCAGCTGGGCGCCGGGCGGCACCGCCGCACGCAGCATGGACTCGGCCTCGGTCAGCAGGGCATGCAGACGCACCACCGAACGCTGGTTGCTCTGGCGCCGCCCGAAGGCCAGGATCTGCTGCACCAGATCGCGGGCACGCCGGCCCGCCTTGCGGATTTCCTGCAGGCTGACCGCGCCGGCGCTGCCCGATGGCACGTCACCCAGGGCCAGTTCGACGTTGCCCAGAATGGCCGCCACGATGTTGTTGAAGTCGTGCGCAATGCCACCGGCCATGGTGCCCAGCGCTTCCATCTTCTGCGACTCGCGCAGCTGCAGCTCCAGCGAGCGCCGCTGTGCCTCGGCCTTGATCTCTTCGGCCAGTGACCGCAGCACCATCACCGCGCCGCTGCGCCCCCCCGCCTCGTTCTGCAGCACCGACACCGACACCTGCACCCATTCGTCCAGGCCGTCGCGGTGCTTCAACCGCACCTTCTCCAGCCGAACGTCGCGCGCCCCCTGCTTCAGGGCTCGGGCGATGGCTGCCTGCGGCGTCAGCGCGTCGTTGTCGGCCCATTGCACCACGTCCTTGAGCGACCGACCCAGCGACAAGGCCCGGGGCGCCCCGGTCAGGTCAGCAGCCACCTGGTTCATGAAGAGCACCAGGCCGTTGAGATCGGTGGCCACCACGCCTTCGGTCACGCCTTGCAGCACGGTTTCCAGCCACTCGCTCTGCTGCCGCATCTCGGCTTCAGCCACCTGGCGGCGCGACACCTCGCGCTTGAGCGTCTCGATCTGGTGGTTGAGCACCTCGAACTGCGAATTGCCCAGCCGCAGCTCGGTCAGCCGGCACCACATGAGCGCCGGCGATTCCGCAACGGCGGCATCCAGCAAGGCGATCTCCACCCGGCAAGGCAACACACGTCCGTCGGACACACGCCAGTCGAGCCGGCCCGGCGTGGGCACGGTGCTGCGCCGGCCCTGCCGCATCAGGGCGGCACACTGCGCAGCATCGTCGACCACCATGGTGGCCAGGGACTGCACGCCGAAATCGGCCTCGGTACGCCCCAGCAGGCGCAAGGCCGCACGGTTGGCATGCCTGAGCAGGCCGGTTTCATCGATCAGGACGATCGGATCGGGCAGTCCGGCAAACAGGCGTTCCAGTGGCTGCAGCGCCAGCAGCCAGGACCGCCGGTGCCGATCAGACACGGAAATACTCTCGGCCGTCGGCAGCGTCGGCGTCGGCGCTGGCCTTGAAGAACACCGTGACCCGGCAGGTGGGCGAGCCCTGGGCAATGGTCTGGTTGAGCACCACCTTGGAGCGGCCCAGGTTCTGGGCCGTGATGGTGCCGAACACGTTGGAGGTCATCATGCACATCGACGGCCGGCCCAGGACCTTGTCGCCGAAAGGGCAGGCGCGATTGCCCAGCACCACGCGGTCTTCCGTGACTTCGATGACATGGAAGTCGCCCTGGATGCGGCGCTTGAGGTCCACCAGCACCGCCACCACCTGCTCTTTGTTGAGCTGCGGCGTGTTGAGCGCCTGGCGGTACTCGGCATCGATCCAGTCGCCCATGCGCTGCCCCACCACACTGATGAAACCGGAAGCCTCGTCCAGACCGACCACGTTCTCCAGGGTGCCGGCCAGTTCGCGCACCAGGGTGCGCAGGAACAGGTCCCGCTCCAGGGGCATGGAGGTTTCGCTGGGCTCAATGGGCGACGTGGCGTTCATGGACATCTCCTGTCAGACCCTGGGGCGCTCCATTCTTGCGCTGCACCGCGTTCGATGGACGAATACCCCCGACTGTAAGTGTTGGTAAGGGATTGGTGAGAACTTTGATTGCCAACAAAAAAGCCCTTGAACCTGCGTTCAAGGGCTTTTGTCTGGTGGGCGGTGCAGGGTTCGAACCTGCGACCCCTGCCGTGTGAAGGCAGTGCT
>CALRSR020000027.1:0-45829 GCA_943370825.1 Allobosea thiooxidans
AGTGCGTCCACCCGCTGCGGATCGCGCTGCCCCAGCAGCATGAGCGGCAGTGCCACGTTCTGCGCCACGTCCAGGTGGGGCAGCACATGGAAGGCCTGGAAGACAAAGCCCAGGTGGGCGCGCCGCCACAGGGCCTGGGCGGTCTCGTCCAGGGCGCCCAGGTCGGTCACGCGGCCATCGCGGCCGGTCCAGGTCACCTGGCCTTCGCTCCAGGTGTCCAGTGCCGCCATGCAGTTGAGCAGGCTCGATTTGCCCACACCGGATTCGCCCACGATGGCCACGAACTCCCCGGGTTCCACCCGCAGGTTCACGTCGCCGAAGACGCGGGTGGTGCCGTATTGCTTGGACAGGTGGTGGAGCTGCAGCGTCATGGGTGGGGTGATGGTGGGCCGAGCCAGTCGGTGGCGATGGCCAGCACCTGGCTCAGCGCGTCGGGCGCATCGCAGGCCACGACGCGGCGCTCGGGCATGGAGCGCAGCCAGGTGAGCTGGCGTTTGGCCAGCTGCCGGGTGGCGGCGATGCCCCGCTCCCGCAGGTCGGCCAGCGTGGTTGCATCGGGTGGATCGGCCAGGTCCAGCGCTTCCCAGGTCTGGCGGTAACCCACGCAGCGCATGGAGGGCAGGTCGGGGTGCAGGTCGCCGCGTGCGCGCAGCAGGCGCACCTCGTCGATCAGCCCGCCGGCCAGCATGGCGTCGAAGCGCTGTGCGATGCGCTGGTGCAGCCAGGCGCGGTCGGCCGGTTCCAGCGAGATCAGGTGCTGCGGCTGCAGCGGGCTGTGCGGGTTGTGGGTGCGCCCGCTCTGCCAGGCCGACAGCGGCCTGCCCGACACCGCATGCACTTCGAGCGCACGCTGGATGCGCTGGGCATCGTTGGGGAACAGGCGTGCGGCGGTGACCGGGTCCACCCGCTGCAGTTCGGCGTGCAGGGCGGGCCAGCCGTGTTCGCGGGCCCGGGCCTCGATGGCCTCGCGCACCGACGCATCGGCGGTGGGCATGTCGTCCAGCCCGACCAGCAGGGCCTTGAAGTACAGCAGGGTGCCGCCCACCAGCACGGCGGTGCGGCCGCGTGCGGCAATCTCGTCCACCAGCCGGGTCGCGTCGCGCACGAAGGCCGCAGCGCTGTACGCGTCGGTGGGTTCGATGATGTCGATCAGGTGGTGCGGCACCCGCCCCTGCTCGGCCGGCGTGGGCTTGGCGGTGCCGGTGTCCATGCCCCGGTAGACCAGGGCCGAATCGACGCTGACGATCTCCACCGGCCAGTGCTGCGCCAGTGCCAGCGAGGCCGCGCTCTTGCCGCTGGCCGTGGGGCCGGCCAGGGCGATGCAGCGCGGGCGGATGGCGGTGGTCATGTCCGGTCAGGGGGCCGTGGAGGCGGCGGCCAGCGGCGCGGCCGGGGCTTCGCCATGCCGGCGCACCAGCGTCCACGCGCACAGGGCGCACAGCACGCCCCAGAACCAGATGCCGTTGGTCAGCGGCAGCACGCTGCCCTGGCCCGGGCCGAAGGCCGCCATGCTGTGGCCCAGCCAGCTGCCCATGGCAAAGGCGGTGACCATCATGATGAGTCCGGCCAGTGCCGAGGCCGCGCCAGCCGATTGCGGGAACGGGGCCACGGCGCCGCTCTGGCCGCAGGGCTGGTGCACGCCGTGGGCCACCATGAACAGGTAGAACGGCAGCACCACGGCCCACACCGACTGCACGCCGGCCAGTGCCAGCAAGCCCATGGTGCTGCCCCCGATCAGCGACAGCGCACCGGCCACCGCCACGGTGCGGCGCACGCCCATGCGGGCCAGCAGGCGTCGGCACAGCACGGTGCCGCCGATGTAGCTCAGCGACATGGTGAACATCAGCAGGCCGTACTGCGTCTTGCTCAGGCCCAGCACCTGGATGAACACGAAGGACGATGACGCCAGGAAAGTGAACAGGCCGCCGTAGGAGGCCGTGGCCAGCAGGGCATAGGCGCGGAAGGTGGGGTGGCGCGCGATGCGCACCCAGTTGGTGATCAGCACCCGGGGCTGCAGCGCGTTCGGGTTGGTCTGGCGCACGGTCTCCTGAAAGCGCCAGGCCACGATGGCCAGCGTGACCGCACCGAACACCCCGATCAGCAGCAGCGCAGCGCGCCAGCCCAGCAGGTCGGACGACAGCCCGCCCAGCGGCGCACTGCAGCAGGCGATCACCCCCAGACCGGTCAGCCCGCGCGACATGAAGCGGGCCCCTTCGGCCGGCGCGTACAGGTCGCGCACGATGGCGCGGGCGCACATCACCGACGCTCCCAGCGCCGCACCCTGAACCGCCCGCCAGGCGATCAGCTGCTCCATGCTGCCGGCCAGCGCGCTGCCCACCGAGGCGGCCACGAAGGCAACCAGACCGATGAGCAGGATGGGCCGCCGCCCGAACCGGTCGGACAGCGGGCCCCACACCATCTGCGACAGCCCGAAGGCCAGCAGCAGGGCGGTCAGCGTGAGCTGGGCCTGCGACATGGGCGCGCCGAAGCCGGTGGTCAGCGCCGGCAGGGCCGGCAGGTAGAGGTCGGTGGCCACCGGCTGCAGGCCCAGCAGCAGCGCCAGCGCCAGCACCACGAAACCCGGGCTCATGGTGGCGGGCGCAGCTGGGGCAGGAGAGGGGGCAGACATCCGGTCGAGGGTAGCAGAAGCACCGTCGGCGCAGCGCCGTCAGGGACGTCAGCGCCGAGGGGCTCAGCGCATGGCCTGGGGCACCTCGCCCAGACCGAACAGTTCTGCCAGCGCCTGCCGGTACTGCGGCTGTCCGACCGAATTGGTGTTGTGGTGGGAGCCACCTTCGACCAGCACGAAGGCCTTGGGGCCGCGCGCTGCCTCGAACAGCTTCTGCCCGAGCTCGGGCTTGATGAGGCGGTCCTCGCTGCCATGCACCACCAGCAGCGGTGAGCCGATGTCGGCCACCTTGCGCACCGATTCGAAGCGCTGCGTGATCAGAGGCGAGATCGGCAGCCAGCCCCAGCGAAAGGTGCTCACCACATCGGGGATGGAGGTGAAGGTGCCTTCGACCAGGGTGCCGCGCTCATCCTGGACCTGCCGTGCCAGCTCGATGGCGATCGCCCCGCCCAGCGAGTGGCCGAAGATGTAGCGGGGCCGCTCCGGATGGCGCTGCGCCAGCCAGTCCCAGGCGGCACGGGCGTCTTCGGCAGCGAGCTTTTCGGACGGCAGCTGCTGGGTGCTCTTGCCGAAGCCCCGGTAGTCCACCGCCAGCACCGAGAAGCCCAGCTCCTGCATGCGCCGGATGCGGAACGCCGACCCGGTCACGTTCCAGCGTGCACCGTGCAGGTACAGCAGCACCGGGGCGTCGGCCCGCTGGCGCAGGTCGGGGTGGGGATGCCACAGGCCGTGCAGCTTCACCGGCTCGCCGGTCTCGGCCGAGGTGAACTCGATCCAGACGTCGTCCATGTCCTCGGCCGCCAGCGACCCGCCCGACCAGGTGCGGTCGGAGGGCTGGAAGATCCACTGGCGCTGTTTCTCGTCCAGCGTCGCGCAGCCGGCCAGCAGGCCGAGCGACACCAGCAGCAGGGCAATGAGGCGCTTCATGGAAAAAGTGGAGCGCCGGTGGTCGAAAAAGTTCAGCGGCCGCGCAGGAACAGCGCGTCCAGGTCCCGCATGGCCAGCTGCCGCCAGGTGGGGCGGCCGTGGTTGCACTGGTCGCTGCGCTCGGTGACTTCCATCTGCCGCAGCAGGGCATTCATCTCGTCCAGGGTGAGGCGGCGGTTGGCCCGCACCGCGCCGTGGCAGGCCATGGTGGCCAGCAGCTCGTGCTGGGCGCGCTGCACCACGCTGGCGGCGTCCACCCCGGCCAGCTCGGCCAGTTCGGCGAGCACGCTGCGGGCCAACTCCACCGGGTTGCCCTGGGCCAGCGTGGTGGGCACGGCCCGCACCGCCAGCGTGCGCGGGGACAGGGCGGTGACCTCCAGGCCCAGCCGGGCCAGCACCTCGGTGGCGTTCTCGGCGGTGGCCACTTCGGTCGGTGTGGCAGCGAAGGTGGCCGGGATCAGCAGTGGCTGCATGGGCACCGACTGCGCATCGAGCTGCTGCTTGAGCCGCTCGTAAACGATGCGTTCGTGGGCGGCATGCATGTCCACGATCACCAGGCCCTGCGCGTTCTCAGCCAGGATGTAGACGCCCTGGATCTGCGCCACCGCGCGGCCCAGGGGCCAGTCGCCTTCAGGGAGTGCCTGAGAGGGCAGGGACTGAGCAGGAAGGGGCTGAGCAGGAAGGGGCTGAGGGGCCTGTGCTTGCGTGGCGATGCCCTGGGCGGACGTGGGGCCGGTGGCCGACCCCGGCGTCCAGAGGGCCGCCAGATCGTTCACCGGCACGCCGCCACCGGCGGGTACGGCCGACCAGGCCGGCGCCACCAGCGAAGGGCCATGGCCGCCGAAGGCCAGCCGGTCCTGGCGGGCCGACAGCAGCGGGTCGGTCGCCGCACCCTGGGCCGGTTCGGGTGCCACCACCGGCGTCGCCCCGGCCCGGGGCGCAGCCAGGGCGGTGTTGACGCCCTGGTGCACCGCGTGGTGCACCTCCCGGCTGTCGCGAAACCGCACCTCGATCTTGGTCGGGTGCACGTTCACGTCCACCCGTGTGGGGTCCAGTGAGATGAAGAGCGCAAACACCGGCTGGCGCTGGCCGTGCAGCACGTCTTCATACGCACTGCGCACCGCGTGCTGGATCACCTTGTCGCGCACGTAGCGGCCGTTCACATAGGTGAACTGCAGGTCGGCCCGCGAACGGGCGGCATCCGGCACGCCGGCCCAGCCCCAGACCCGCACCGCCGTGGACGGGCCCGGTTCGGCCGGCCAGGCCACCGGCACCGCCTGTTCCACGAAGTCGCTGCCCAGCACATCGGCCAGGCGCTGGCGCAGGGCGGCCAGCGCGTCCTGCGGCTCGTCGACCAGGTCGAGGGCGGCTGCCCGCCACTGGGCCACCAGGCGGCCGTCGTGCCAGATCGCAAAACCCACGTCGGGCCGGGCCAGCGCGTGCCGGCGCACCGATTCCACGCAGTGCGCCAGTTCGGTGGCGTCGCTCTTGAGGAACTTGCGCCGCGCCGGCGTGGCAAAGAACAGCTCGCGCACCTCCACCGTGGTGCCGCGCTGGCGGGCAGCGGGGCCGAGTTCGCCGCTGCGCGCGTCCAGCAGCCAGCCGTGCGGCACGTCGTCGGTGTCGATGCGGGTCAGCAGCGAGACCTCGGCCACCGAAGCGATGGCGGCCAGCGCCTCACCCCGGAATCCCATGGTGCGGACCGACTCCAGGTCTGACAGGCTGGCGATCTTGCTGGTGGCGTGGCGCTTGAGCGCCTGCGGCAGGTCATGGCGCGGAATGCCGTGGCCGTCGTCCTCCACGCTGATCAGGCGCACGCCGCCGGCCTGCAGCCGCACGGTGATCTGTCGGGCGCCGGCGTCCAGCGCGTTGTCCACCAGCTCCCGCACCACCGAGGCGGGCCGTTCCACCACTTCGCCCGCCGCGATCTGGCTGATGAGCTCGTCGGGCAGTTCGCGGATGGCGCGGGGTGCGAAGGGGGCGCTGGGAATCGGCGGGGTCGTCATCGGCAAATTGTAGGAAGGCCGCGCCCATAATCTGCGGCATGGAGATCTTCACCTTCCTGATCGATTTCATCCTGCACGTGGACCAGCACCTGCAGACCTTCGTGCAGGCCTACGGCGCCTGGGTCTATGCCCTGTTGTTCCTCATCATCTTCACCGAGACCGGTGTGGTGGTCATGCCCTTCCTGCCGGGCGACTCGCTGCTGTTCGTGGTGGGCACGCTGTGCGGCGCCGGGCTGATGAATCTGCCGCTGGTCATGGGCCTGCTGGTGGCTGCCGCCATCCTGGGAGACCAGACCAACTACACCATCGGACGCTTCTTCGGCCCGAAGGTGTTCCAGTGGGAGGACTCGCGCCTGTTCAACCGCAACGCCTTCAACCAGGCGCATGCCTTCTACGAGCGCTACGGCGGCATCACCATCATCCTGGCGCGCTTCATGCCCTTCATCCGCACCTTCGCGCCCTTCGTGGCCGGTGTGGCCGAGATGAACCGCGCCCGCTTCACCGCCTTCAACGTGATCGGTGCCCTCATCTGGGTGGTGGGGCTCACCCTGGCCGGTTACTGGTTCGGCAACCTGCCCTGGGTGCAGGCGAATCTCAGCAAGATCATCTGGGCACTCATCCTCATTCCGGGCCTGATCGCGCTGTTCGGCGCGTGGAAGGCCCGCACGAACACAGCCACCCCCTGAACGCGGAGGCCGCATGAACGCACCCCAACCCCTGGTCCGCTGGCCCAACCCGGGCACCAGCCGCATCCCGTACTGGGCCTACACCGACCCGTCGCTCTACCAGCGCGAGCTGGAGCGGCTGTTCTACGGCCCGCACTGGAACTACATCGGCCTGGCCATCGAGATCCCGAAAACCGGCGACTACAAGCTCAGCTGGGTGGGTGAGCGCCAGGTGATCATGGTGCGCGACCGGGTGGCCCCGCGCGACCGCGACACCGACCACGGCATCCGCGTGGTGGAGAACCGCTGCGCCCACCGCGGCGTGCGCTTCTGCCAGCCGCCCATGGACGGCCAGACCGGCAACACCCGCAGCTTCGTGTGCCCCTACCACCAGTGGACCTACAAGCTCAACGGCGACCTGGCCGGCCTGCCGTTCAAGGACGGCGTGAAGGCCGACGGCCCCGAGGGCGAATGTGTGCATGGCGGCATGCCGCCGGATTTCGATCTGTCGAAGAACGGCCTGACCAAGCTGCGTGTGGCGGTGCTGCACGGCCTGGTGTTCGCCACCTTCAGCGAGGAGGCCGAGCCGCTGGAAGACTACCTGGGCAGCGAGGTCTTGCCCTGGCTGAACCGCATCTTCCAGGGCCGCGAGCTGCGCCTGCTGGGCACCAACCGCCAGCGCATTCCGGGCAACTGGAAGCTGATGATGGAAAACATCAAGGACCCCTATCACCCTGGCTTGCTGCACACCTGGTTCGTCACCTTCGGCCTGTGGCGTGCCGACCAGCAGAGCCGCATGGTGATGGACCGGCATGGCCGGCACGCGGTCATGCTTTCGCGCCGCAACGACGGTGGCGCCAACAAGGCCGTCACCGAGGGCGTGACCAGCTTCAAGGCCGACATGAAGCTGGGTGATCCGCGCCTGCTGGATGTGGTGCCCGAGCCCTGGTGGACCATCGACGATCCGTCGAACCCCGGCACGGCCATCACCCCCACGGTGACCATGATCACCCTGTTCCCCGGCGTCATCGTGCAGCAGCAGGTCAACTCGCTGTCCACCCGCCACATCGTGCCGCGCGGCCCGGGCGAGTTCGACTTCGTCTGGACGCATTTCGGCTTTGCGGACGACACCGAGGAGATGACCGACCGCCGCCTGCGCCAGGCCAACCTGTTCGGCCCGGCCGGCTTCGTGAGTGCCGACGACGGAGAGGTGATCGAGTTCAGCCAGGACGGTTTCCGCCAGTGGGGCGAGGGCGGTGCCACCCTGGTCGAGCTCGGTGGCAAGGACGACGACGTCGGCAAGCCGCCGACCGAGCACATGGTCACCGAAACGCTGATCCGTTCCATGTACGCCTACTGGCGTCGGGCCATGGGAGTCTGAGCATGCCGTTGCTGACACCCGAAACCCTGGCCCTGCGGCAGCAGATCGACGCCTTCAATGCCGACTACGCCGCCGTGCTGGACGACCGCCGCTTTGCCGAGTGGCCCGATCTGTTCATGCCGGATGCCCGCTACAAGGTGCAGGGCCGCGAGAACTTCGACCGTGGCCTGCCGCTGTGCCTGATCCACCTGGAAAGCCAGGCCATGATGCGCGACCGCGTGGTGGGTGCCACCACCACCATCTACCACGCGCCGTACTACACCCGGCATGTGGTGGGGGCTGCACGCATCACCCAGCCGGGGGCCGGCACGGTGGATGACCCGGTGCGGGCCGAGGCCAGCTACGCGGTGTTCCGCACCAAGCCGGGCAACGCCAGCGAGGTGTTCCAGGTGGGCCGCTACATCGACGCCTTCGTGCACACACCCGACGGCCTTCGCCTGCAGCAGCGCCACTGTGTGTACGACAGCGAGATGGTGCTGAACTCGCTGATCTACCCGGTGTGACGGCTCAGGCCGAGCGTTCCCGACCGGCCTCGATGCGCATGGCGGCGAGGCGGGCCGTCATCTCCAGCGTCTTCAGATCGTCCGGGTTCGGGTTGTCCTGCGGGCTGAAGGTGAAGCTGCACAGGGTGCCGTAGACCTGCCCGTCGCTCAGCACGATCGGCGTGCTGATGTGCGTGCCCAGGCTGAAGGGCAGGGCTGCAGCCAGCCTGCGGGCCAGGGGATGCTGCGAGGTGTCGGGCAGATAGCCCGGCAGGCGTCCCTCCACCACATGGTGGCACCAGCTCTCCTCCAGCCGGTCCGACTGGCCGGCACTGACCACGGGCCGGGTGCTGTCGGCCGCCACCTGTCGCATCACGCGCTGACCGTCGACGAACTCGGAGCAGAACACCACGTCCATCCGCATGCGTTCGCGCAGGGTCCGCAGCACCTCGGTGATGTTGCGGTCCAGGGCTTCGTCGGACTGGTCGGCGGTGGCCACCAGCATCTCGGACACGGTGACTTTCAGGTCGTCGGGCTCGTAGCCCATGTCGTGGATCGACAGCGGCACGGTCAGGCTCCTGCAGGTCGGGGCTCCACCACGACTTCGGTCTTCACCGAATTGGCGATGAAGCATTCCTCGTGGGCCTGGTGGTGCATGTCGGTCAGTTCGTCGGCGGTGGGCTGGCGGCCCGAGAAAGTCACGGCGGGCCGCAGGGTGACGCGGGACACCCAGAACTTGCGTTTCTCGTTGGCGGCCATCACGCCCACGGCGTGGTCGGCATAGCGGTCCACGCAGAAGCCGGCCCGCACCGCGATCGAGAAGAACCACAGCATGTGGCAGCTGGAGAGCGACGCCACGAAGGCCTCTTCCGGGTCCATGGCAGCGGGGTCGGAGTACGGCAGGGGCACCACCAGGGGCGATGACGAGCCGGCCACTTCCAGCCCGCCGTCCAGGCGGATGGTGTGGCGGCGGCTGTAGCGGTTGTCGGTGAAGGTCTGGTCGCCGCGTTCCCAGAGGATCTCGGCGGTGTACTGGTGGGCCATGTCGGTTCGGAAGTCAGGTTTCAGATCTGGCGGTTGCGCGCCAGCGGCGGATTGGCCTCGAAGTACCGCACGATGCCGCGCATGAGGGCGTCGGCCAGGTCGTTCTGGTACTTCGGGTCGTTCAGGCGTCTTTCCTCGTCGGGATTGCTGATGAAGGCGGTTTCCACCAGCACGCTGGGAATGTCGGGGGCGCGCAGCACCGCAAAGTTGGCCTGCTCCACGCGCGGCTTGTGCAGTTTGCCCACGCGCTTGACCTCGCCCAGCATGGAGTTGCCGAGCTTGAGGCTGTCGTTGATCTGGGCGGTGGTGCTCATGTCGAGCAGCGCGCGCTGCACCGTGGCGTCCTGCGAACGCACATTGATGCCGCCCACCAGGTCGGCCGCGTTTTCCTTGTCGGCCATCCAGCGCGCGGCGGCACTGCTGGCCCCCCGGGTGCTGAGTGCGTAGATGCTGGCCCCTTGCGGGCGCGGGCTGTAGAAGGCGTCGGCATGGATGCTGATGAACAGATCGGCCTGCACCCGCTGCGCCTTGGCCACCCGCACCTGCAGCGGCACGAAGAAGTCGGCATCGCGGGTCATGAAGGCCCGCATGGGGTTGCCGTTGACCGTGGTGGCATTGATGCGGTCGCGCAGCTTGTGGGCAATCTGCAGCACCACCTTCTTCTCGTGCGTGCCGCCGGGGCCGATGGCACCGGGGTCCTCGCCGCCGTGGCCGGGGTCGAGCGCGATCACGATCAGCCGTTCGGTGCGGGCACGTTCGCGGGACTTGGCCGACGGGGCTGCAGGCCTTGTGGCGGGCGCTGCGGCCACCGGTGGCTCGGCGCGGGCCGGTGGTGGGGCCTTGGGCGCCTTGCCGGACGATTCCTGGCGGGCGATCAGTTCGCCCAGCGGATCGGGCCGGGCGGCGCGTTCGGGCGTCACGGTGGCACCGCTGCCCTGGGTTTCCAGGCCCAGCAGGCGCGCGGCGCGGGCGCTGGCTTCGTCCAGGTCGCGCATGCGTTGGGCGATCAGCTGCTCCAGCGGATCGGGCGGGTTGACCGGGCGCAGGTCCAGCACCAGCCGGTGCTGGTAGGCCGCCACCGGGTCGAGGTTGAACACCTCGGGCTTCATGGCCTGCTTGAGGTCGATGACCAGCCGCACCACGTTGGGGGCGAACTGGGCCACGCGGATGCCGCCGATGTTGGGGTCGTCCGACCGCAGCTGCGCCACCAGGTCCCGCAGGCCGGGCATCAGGTCCAGGCCTTCGATGTCCACCGCCAGCCGGGGCGGGTTGTCCACGAAGCTGGAGCGCGAGACCAGCCGGGTGTCGGATTCGATGGTGACGCGCGTGTAGTCCTCGGCCGGCCAGATGCGCACTGCCAGCACGCTGGCGCCGCGCGCAATGTGGTGCGGCCCCAGCAGCAGCACCAGCGAGCCGACCTTGAGCAGGCTGCGCCGGGCGGGATCGGGCAGGCGCGTCATCCGGCGATGGCCTCCAGCAGCCGCTGGCCGGCCGGTGTGTGGGCGGTGGCGCGCACCAGGCGCGAACCGTCGTGCTCGGGATCGGTGTTCATGGGGTCGGGGTCGATGTCCAGCGTCAGGTCGATGGCAGGCATGAAACCGGCGGCCCGTTCGGGCCACTCGACCAGCTTGAGGCCGGGGCTGCCGAAAAGTTCGCGGAAGCCGGCGTCTTCCCATTCGCGCGGATCGGTGAAGCGGTAGAAGTCGAAGTGCCAGATGGACAGCGCCTCGCCCGGCGGCATCAGCGGGCAATCGATGGCCGAATGGGGTTCCACGACCGCATAGGTCGGGCTCTTGATGCGACCGCGCACGCCCAGGGCCCGCAGCAGGTGGCGCACGAAGGTGGTCTTGCCGGCGCCCAGATCGCCCTGCAGCGCCAGCGTGGCATGGGCCACGGCCGGGCACGCGGCCAGCCGCTGCGCGAAGGCTTGTGTGGCCTCCTCGTGGGGCCAGCTGCCATGCCACACACCGCTTCCTACAATCGGTGCCGCATGAACACGGGTCTGGATGTCGCTCAACTGGTCTCCCGCATACGCGTCTGGGGGCAAGAGCTCGCATTCTCCCAAATCGGTGTGACGGGTGTCGATCTGCGTTCGGCCGAACCCGGCCTGCAGGCCTGGCTGGACGCTGGCTGTCATGGCGGCATGGACTACATGGCCCGCCACGGCATGACCCGGGCCCGCCCGGCCGAGCTGGTGCCGGGCACGCTCAGCGTCATCACCGCGCGCATGAACTACCTGCCGGCCGACACCCCCGCCGACTGGACCGACCGCGAACTGCAGCGCCTGCAGCGCCCCGGCGAGGCAGTGGTCTCGGTCTACGCCCGTGGCCGCGACTACCACAAGGTGCTGCGCCAGCGGCTGCAGAAACTGGCCGACCGCATCGCAGCCGACATCGGCCCCTTCGGCCACCGGGTGTTCACCGATTCGGCCCCGGTGCTGGAGGCGGAGCTGGCCACCCGCAGCGGCCTGGGCTGGCGCGGCAAGCACACCCTGGTGCTGGACCGCGAGGCCGGCTCCATGTTCTTCCTGGGAGAGATCCTTGTCGATCTGGCCCTGCCGCCCACCGAGCCGGTCACCGCTCACTGCGGCAGCTGCAGCGCCTGCATCGACGCCTGCCCCACCCAGGCCATCACCGGTCCGTACCGGCTCGACGCGCGCCGCTGCGTCAGCTACCTGACCATCGAGCACGACGGTCCCATCCCCGCCGAATTGCGGCCGCTGCTGGGCAACCGCATCTACGGCTGCGACGACTGCCAGCTGGTGTGCCCCTGGAACAAGTTCGCGCAGCGCTCACCGTTGCCGGACTTCGACGAACGTGAGGGGCTCAGTGGCAGTACGCTGGTGCAATTGTTCGGCTGGACCGAGGCCGAGTTCCTGCGTCGCACCGAAGGCAGCGCCATCCGCCGCATCGGGCATGAGCGCTGGCTGCGCAACATCGCGCTGGCGCTGGGCAATGCGCTGCACGGTGGCCTCCAGGGAGCCGAGGCCGATGCCGCCCGCGCAGCACTGCAGGCCCGGGCCGACCACCCGAGTGCCGTGGTGCGGGAGCAGGTGGCCTGGTCGCTCGCGCCGGCGGGCTGAGCCGCCTCAGGCCTGCGCGTAACGCAGCC
Source organism: Allobosea thiooxidans (assembly GCA_943370825.1). Classification (GTDB taxonomy): domain Bacteria; phylum Pseudomonadota; class Gammaproteobacteria; order Burkholderiales; family Burkholderiaceae_C; genus Hydrogenophaga. Next base: position 12,246 of record CALRSR020000027.1, read on the forward strand.
GCAGCTCCCGCTTGAGCAGCTTGCCGCTGGGGTTCTTGGGCAGGGCGTCTGTGAACACCACCCGCTTGGGCGACTTGAAGGACGCCATGTGGGTGTTGCAGTGCGCGATCACCTCGTCCTCGGTGAGCTGGTGGCCGGCCTTGACCACGATCACGGCGGTCACCGCCTCCACCCATTTCGGGTCGGCCAGGCCGATCACCGCCACTTCGCTGACCGCACCGATCCGGTAGATCATTTCCTCCACCTCGCGGCTGGCCACGTTCTCGCCGCCGGTCTTGATCATGTCCTTCTTGCGGTCGACCACGGTGATGTAACCCTCGTCGTCGATGACGGCCAGGTCGCCGCTGTGGAACCAGTCGCCCTCGAAGGCCGCGCGGGTGCGTTCTGGGTCGTTGAAGTAGCCCAGCATGAGGTGGGGCGAGCGGTGCACGATCTCGCCCACTTCGCCCACCGCCACGTCCTCCATCTGGTCGTTCACCACCCGGGTTTCCACATTGAGCACCGCCTTGCCGCACGACCCGGGTTTGCGCAGCTGGTCCTGCGGGGCCAGCATGGTGGCCAGGGGTGCAATCTCGGTCTGGCCGTACAGGTTCCACAGCCGCACCGAGGGCAGGCGCGAGGCCAGCTCCTTGAGCACTTCCACCGGCATGATGGAGGCGCCGTAGTAGCCTTTGGCCAGGTGCGTCAGCCGCGCCGGGTCGAAGGCTGGCGAGCGCAGCAGGCCGATCCACACCGTGGGCGGCGCGAAGAAGCTGGTGATGCGGTGCTGTTCCAGCAGCTTGAGCAGGTGGTCGGGCACCGGCTTGCCGGTGATGATGTTGGTGCTGCCCACATAGATGGCCGGGCCGAAGAACACGTCGAGCTGGGCGCAGTGGTAGAGCGGCAGGGCGTGCAGGCTGACGTCGGCCTCGGCGATCTCTGCATTGATCACACAGCTCACGTACTGCCACAGCACCGCGTCGTGAGTGAGCATGGCGCCCTTGGGGCTGGACTCGGTGCCGCTGGTGTAGACGATCTGCGCCAGGTCGGTGCTGCCCAGCTGCACCGGCGGCAGCGGCTCGCCGCAGGCAGCCAGGTGGTCGAAGCGGTGCATGCGCTCCACCGGCTCGCTCGGGTCTTCCCCGGGCATCCAGATGAACTGTTCCACCTGGGTGTCGAGTTCGGCAGCGGCGCGGGCCAGATCGGCCAGACCGCTGTCGGTGGCCAGGGTGCGGGCGCCGGCATGCCGCAGGATGTAGGCCACCTCGTCGGCCTTGAGCATGAAATTGATCGGCACCAGCACTGCGCCCTGGCGGGCGATGGCAAAGCGCAGTGCGGCAAACGCGTGGGAGTTGCGCGCCAGCACGGCCACCTTGTCGCCTTCGGCCACACCGATGTGGGCCAGGCCGGCGGCCAGCCGGGTGACCAGGGCATTGAAGTCGGCATAGGTCCAGCACACATCGCCGCAGACGATGGCGGTCTTGTCGGGCAGGCGCAGCGCGGTGCGGTGCAGCGCGTCGGCGATGGTCTGGCGGCGGATGACGGGAGCAAGGTGGTGTGACATGGCAGAGCTGGGCAGGGCAGGGCAAGGGTCCAGCACCGCATTCCATCCCCAGCCGTCCGTTTCGACCATGCGCGTTTACACCAGCATGGCACGCGTTTACAGGCCGTTGCACCGCCCGCCACTATCATGGTCCGCATGAACCGCCTGCTCCTGCCGTTCAATGCCGACCCAGCCGCCCGGGGCGTGGCGCGCGCGGCCGGCGGCGTTCTGCACCTGCTGCGCCTGGGAGCGCTCATGGTGGTGCTGTCGCTCTCGCCGTCGAGCTATCTGCAGCCGGCCAGCCGGCAGGCGGTGATGCAGCAGCTGGTGCGCGCCACCTTGCCTCTGCTCACCTGGTTCCTGGTGCTCTCCGCGCTGGTCAGCCTGGTGCTGATCCGCATCGTGGTGGCCACGGCGGCCAGCTATGGCCTGTCGCAGTACGCCATCGAGGTGCTGGTGCGCACCCTGGTGCTCGAACTCATTCCGCTGTATGCCGCGCTGTTCGTGGCGTTGCGCCACGCCATGCCCCAGGCCCAGCAGGTGCGGGCCCTGCTGGCCCGGCGGCGGCAGTTGGCCAGCGCGCCCGATGCCCTGGCCGCCGTGGCGCTGGCGCTGTTTCCGCGCGCCCTGGCCAGCGGCTTTGCGGTGCTGCTGCTGGCCGGTCTGGCCGGCGTGACGGCGCTGCTGCTGTCCTACCTCACCATCTACGGCTTCTCGCCCTGGGGCCTGCCGGCCTATACCCATGCGGTGGGCAGCATCTTCAGCCCGGCGGTGGGGCTGATCTTTGCGCTCAAGACCGGCCTGTTCGCGCTGGCCGTGGCGGTGGTGCCGCTGGCCGCCGCCGCCCGGCCCGATGCCGCCGGGCGCTTTCGCCGCCAGAGCGACATGGCCTCCTTCGCCCGCCTGTTCTCGGCCCTGCTGCTGATCGAGATCGGCTCGCTGCTGGGCAACTACGCCTGACATCCCACGTCCGTCATGACCCCCGTCCTGCCCCCCGACACCGATCCCCCGGTCCGCCATCTGGCCTTCAAGGCCACCGCGCTCATCGTCCTCATGCTGGTGCTGCTGATCGGCTCGGTGACCTATGTGCTGTTCGCCCGTGGCGTGTTCCAGCCGACCCAGCGCGTGGTGCTGGTGGCCGACGATTCCGAAGGCGTGGCGGTGGGCATGGACATGACCTTCGCCGGCTTTGCCATCGGCCGGGTGGCCCGCATCGAGCTGGCCGATGACGGCCGTGCCCGCATCCTGGTGGATGTGCCCCGCCAGGACGCCCGCTGGCTGCGCACCTCCAGCATCTTCACCCTGGAGCGCAGCCTGGTGGGGGGCACCCGGCTGCGCGCCTACAGCGGCTTGCTGGACGACCCGCCCCTGCCGGACGGCGCAGAGCGCACCGTGCTGCGCGGCGACGCGGCGGCCGAGATTCCGCAGCTCACGGCGGCCGTGCGCGACCTGCTGGGCAACCTCAATGCCCTGACACGGGCCGACGCACCTCTGGCCCGCTCGCTGGACCATGTGGAGGTGGCCACCGGGCGCCTGGCCGGACCACAGGGCATGGCCGGCATGATCACCGGCAACGAGGCCGATGCCCGGCGCCTGCTGCAGGCCATCGAGCGCAGCAACGCGCTGCTGGCCCGGGTCGATTCGCTGGTGGCCAACGCCGACCGTCAGGTCTTCGGCCAGGGGCAGCCGCCCGGGCCGGATGGCCGGCCCGCCGGCCTGGTGGGCGATGTGCAGGCCACGGTGCGCCAGCTCGATGCCCTGCTGGCCGACACCCGCGGCAGCCTCAAGAAGCTCGATGCGGTGCTGGTGGAGGCCCAGGGTGTGGCCGCCAACACCCGCGAGGCCACTGTGGACCTCACCGCCCTGCGTGCCGAGGTGGAAGCCAGCCTGCGCCGGGTGGACGGCCTCATCCTGGACCTCAACCGCCGCTGGCCCTTTGCCCGCGATGCCGAGGTGAAGCTGCCATGACACGACCCTTGAAGCGCCTGTGCCTGCTCACGTTGACCGCTGCGGTGGCCGCTTGCAGCAGCACCCCGCCACCGCCTGACTGGCAGATGGCTGCCCGCATCTCCCTCGACCGCGCCGCCCAGGCCTGGCTGCAAGGCAACGACCGGGTGGCCGAGGCCGAGATGCAGAGGGCCCGCCGGGAGCTGCGCAGCACCGCCCAGCCGGCCCTGCTGGCCCGGGCCGAGCTGCACCACTGCGCCGCCCGGGTGGCGGCGCTGCAGCCCGGCGCGTGCCCGGCCTTCGAGGCGCTGGCCCTGGACGCCGCGCCTGCCGATCAGGCCTATGCCCGTCACCTTCAGGGGCAGGCCAGCGATGCCGACCGTGCCCTGCTGCCGCCGGCTCAGCGCCAGCCGCTGGCCGATGTCGCCGATCCGCTGTCGAGGCTGGTGGCGGCCGGGGTGCGGCTGCAGACCGGGCAGATCACGCCGGCCGAGGTGGCGCTGGCGGTGGACACCGCGTCGGCCCAGGGCTGGCGGCGGCCGCTGCTGGCCTGGCTGGGCCTGCAGCGCGACCGGGCCCTGCAGGCCGGCGACACCGCCGAGGCCGCGCGCCTGCAGCGCCGCATGGACCTGGCGACCGCGCGCTGACCCCGGGTTCAGCGCCCGCCGAGCACGCCCAGTGCCAGCGGCAGACTGACCATGCCCAGCAGGGTGGAGAGCGTCACCAGCCCGGCCACATACGGCCCGTTGTAGCCCATGCGTGCGGCCAGCACATAGCAGCTTGATGCGGTGGGCACGGCCGAGAACATCAGCAGCACCAGGGTCTGCTGCGGGTCCAGGCCGAAGAGCTGTGCGATGCCGAAGGCCATGAGCGGCATGCCCAGGTGCTTGACCGCCAGCACCAGGCCCCCCAGGGTCTTGGCGCTGGCCAGCAGGCCGAACTGGAGCCCGGCGCCTGCGGCCATCAGGCCCAGAGCCAGCGAGGCCTGGCCGATGCGTGTGACCGTGGGCTCCATCCACACCGGGATCGACCCGCCCGCCAGGTTGAACAGCAGGCCGCTGGTGGTGCCGATGATCAGCGGGTTGCGCAGCAGCTCGCGCACGAAGCCGCGCCCGGCCTGCCGGGCCATGGGCCACACGGCCGCCACATTGAACAGCGGCACGCACACGCCGATGATCACCGCGATCATCTGAACGCCCTGGGCGCCAGCCAGCCGGTCGGCCAGTGCCAGGGCAATGAAGGAGTTGAAGCGGAACCCCACCTGCGCACTGGCCGCGTGCAGCCGGGTGTCCAGCCGCCGCCCCAGCCATGGCCAGTGCGGCAGCGAATAGGCCAGTGCAATGCCGCACAGGCCCAGCGTGACCCCGGCGCCCATGAGGTGGGATGCCGCGCCCAGATCGAGCGGGTTGCGCACGATGGCCTGGAACAGCAGCACCGGGAACAGGAAGTAGTACACCAGCGCCTCCACCGGCTCCCACACCTTGCGGTCCAGGGCGGTGAAACGGCAGAGCAGGAAGCCGCACAGGATGAGCGCGAAGTCGGGGAAAAGCAGCTGGGCGTGGTTCACCGGGCGAGCATAGCGGCTGCGGCCCGGCGGTCTCGGGGTTTTCCCCGTCTGTGGTTCCCCGGATCGGAATGCGGGAACCGGTTGGTACATTCATGGGTCACCCACGGCGGCCCGGCCTTTGGCGCCGGACGCATTTCATCCATACCCACAAGGAGACCTCTCATGCTGAACCGACGCCATGTCCTGACGACCGCTGCCGTGCTGGCCGGCCTTGCCGTGCCGGGCGCTGCCGTCTGGGCCCAGGCCTTCCCGAACAAGCCGATCCGCCTGCAGGTGCCGTTTGCACCGGGTGGCACCACCGACATCATTGCCCGCGTCATGTCCGAGCCGCTGGGCAAGGCCCTGGGCCAGTCGGTCATCGTCGAGAACAAGGCCGGCGGCGGCGGTGTGGTGGGGGCGTCCGAGCTGGCGCGTTCGCCGGCCGACGGCCACATCATCGGCATGGCCACGGTTTCCACCACGGCCGCCAACCCGGCCATCAACCCCCGGATCCCGTACAACACCCTGACCGATTTCACGCCCATCATCAACATCGCCGCCACGCCCAACGTGATCGCGGTGCATCCCAGCTTCCCGGCGCGCGACTACCAGGGCTTCCTGGCCGAAATCAAGAAGAACCCGGGCAAGTACAGCTACGCCACCTCGGGCACCGGCGGCATCGGCCACCTGCAGACCGAGCTGTTCAAGAGCCTGACCGGCACCTTCATCACCCACATTCCGTACCGTGGCGCCGGCCCGGCCCTGAACGACACCGTGGGCGGCCAGGTGCCCATCATCTTCGACAACCTGCCCTCGGCACTGCCCTTCATCCGCGACGGTCGCCTGATCGCCATCGTGGTGGCCGCACCTGAGCGCGTGGCGGGTCTGCCCAACATCCCGACCTTCAAGGAAGTGGGTCTGGAGGCGGTCAACCGCATGGCCTACTACGGCCTGATCGGCCCGAAGGGCATGCCCAAGGAGGTGGTCGACAAGATCCACGCCGCCGCCCTGCAGGCCGTGGCCGACCCGGCAGTGAAGAAGCGCATCGAGGACACCGGCTCGCTGGTGGTGGCCAACACCCCGGCCCAGTTCGCCGAGCAGATCAAGGCCGAGTTCGCGGTCTACAAGCAGGTGGTGGACAAGCAGAAGCTCAAGCTGGACTGATGCCCGCCACGGCTTCCCGCCCGCAGGACCTGGCGGGGGCCTTCGTCGATGCCTTGTGGCTCGAGGAAGGCCTGTCCCGCAACACCCTCGACGCTTATCGGCGCGATCTGGTCCTGCTGGGCGAGTGGTTGCTGCCGCAGGGCAAGACCCTGCTGCAGACCACCGAGGCGGACATCAACGCCTACTTCGCGGCCCGGCATGCGCAGACCCGGGCCAGCAGCGCCAACCGGCGGCTCACCGTGTTCCGGCGCTACTTCCGCTGGGCGCTGCGCGAACGCTTCATCGACACCGACCCCACGCTGCGCCTCATGCCGGCCAAGCAGGCGCTGCGGGTGCCGCACACCCTGAGCGAGACCCAGGTGGAAGCGCTGCTGCAGGCGCCCGACACCGGCACCTCGCTCGGCCTGCGCGACCGCGCCATGCTGGAGCTGATATACGCCAGCGGCCTGCGGGTGAGCGAGCTGGTCACGCTCAAGGCCTGGCATGTGTCGTTGTCGGAAGGGGTGCTGCGCGTCACCGGCAAGGGCAACAAGGAGCGGCTGGTGCCGTTCGGCCAGGTGGCCGGGCAGTGGCTGCAGCGCTGGCTGGCCGAGGGCCGGCCGGACATCCTGGGCGGGCAGGCCAGCGACGACCTGTTCGTCACCTCGCGCGGATCACGCGCCGGCGAGGCCATGACCCGCGTGATGTTCTGGCAGCTGGTGCGGCGCTATGCGCAGCAGGCCGGCATCACGGTGCACCTGTCGCCACACACGCTGCGACACGCCTTTGCCACCCACCTGCTCAACCATGGGGCCGATCTGCGGGCGGTGCAGCTGCTGCTGGGGCATGCCGACATTTCCACCACCACCATCTACACCCATGTGGCGCGGGAGCGCCTGAAGACGCTGGTGGCGCGGCACCACCCGCGCGGCTGATGCCGGGGCTGGCCGGACCTTACTTGTAGAAGGCCTCGACCCGGCCCTTGAGCTGGATCAGCAGCGGCTGACCCTTGCGGTCCAGCGTCTTGCCCGAAGGCACCTTGATCCAGCCGCCGCTGATGCAGTACTCGGAGACGTCGAAGCGTTCCTTGCCGTTGAAGACGATGCCGATGTCGTGCTCGAACACGGCGGCCACATGGTGCGGGCTGCGCGGGTCGATGCTCAGGCGGTCGGGCAGGGCGGGGCGGTTGTCAGGGGATGAAGTGTGGTCGTTCATGGGCCGGCATTGTCCGACAGTTCCAGATCGCCGATCAGCCGCACCTTGACGCTGCGCCCCTTGATGCGGGTGCCGGCCAGGCGCCGCGCGGCCTCGGCCGCCACGCTGCGCTCCAGTGCCACATAGGTGGACCAGTCGTTGATGCTGATCTTGCCGACCTGCTCGCGGGTGTAGCCCAGGTCGGCGGTGAGTGCGCCCAGCACGTCGCCGGCGCGGATCTTTTCCTTGCGACCGCCCTGGATGTGCAGCGTGGCCATGGGCGCCAGCAGCGGGCCGGCGCCGGTGTCCTTCAGGCTGTCCAGCGCATGCCACTGGGCCTCCTGGCCGGTGAGGTGTTCGATGCGGCCGACCCGGCCCATCTCGTCCAGGCTGGCCAGGTTCAGGGCCAGACCATCCTCGCCGGCACGCCCGGTGCGGCCGATGCGGTGCACATGCACCTCGGCGTCCGCCGTGGTGTCCACGTTGATGACGGCCCCCAGGCTGGGGATGTCCAGGCCGCGCGCGGCCACGTCGGTGGCCACCAGGACAGGGCATGACCGGTTGGCGAAACGCACCAGCACCTGATCGCGCTCGCGCTGGTCCAGATCACCGTGCAGGGCGAGTGCCCCGATGCCCTCGGCACGCAGCACCTCCACCAGATCGTTGCACTGGACCTTGGTGTTGCAGAAGGCCATGGTGCCGGCCGGGCGGAAGTGCAGCAGCAGGCGCCCCACGGTGTGCAGGCGCTGCGCCTCGGTCACCTGATACCAGCGCTGCTCGATGCGGCCGGCCTGCGGTGCGTCGGCCACGGTCACGGTGAGCGGGTCGCGCAGGATGCGGGCCGAGAGCTTTGCGATGTCGTCCGGGTAGGTGGCCGAGAACAGCAGGGTCTGGCGCTGGGGCGGGCAGGCGCGCACCACGGCGGCGATGTCGTCGGCAAAGCCCATGTCGAGCATGCGGTCGGCTTCGTCCAGCACCAGGGTGCGCAGGCCATCCAGTTGCAGGCTCTGGCGCTGCAGGTGGTCCAGCACGCGGCCGGGTGTGCCCACCACCACATGGGCGCCATGCTCCAGCGTGGCCAGCTGGCCACGCAGCGGCACGCCGCCGCACAGGGTGACCACCTTGATGTTGTCGGAGGCGGCGGCCAGGCGCCGGATCTCGGTGGCCACCTGGTCGGCCAGCTCGCGGGTGGGGCAGAGCACCAGCGACTGCACGCCGAAATGGCGCGGGTTGAGCTGGGTGAGGAGGTTCAGGGCGAAGGCGGCGGTCTTGCCGCTGCCGGTCTGGGCGCGGGCGATCAGGTCACGGCCCAGCAGGGCCGGGGGAAGCGCTGCCGCCTGGATGGGCGTCATGCGCTCGAAGCCCAGGCGCTTCAGGGCATCGAGCAGGCCGGGGGCCAGGGGAAGGGTGTCGAATCGGGAATCGGTCATTCCCGATTGTCGCCTCCGGCGGCGGTGCCCAGGGTGAAGCGGAAGGTGGCGCCCTGGCCGGGGGCGCTCTCGGCCCACACGCGCCCGCCGTGGCGGGTGACGATGCGGTGCACGATGCTCAGGCCCAGCCCGGTGCCGGCGTAGTCGCGCTCGGCATGCAGGCGGAAGAACGGATCGAACAGGCGGGCCGCCTTGGCGGCGTCGAAACCGCAGCCGTGGTCGCGCACCGCATACACCGTCTCGCCGTCGATGGTCTGCCTGCCCACCTCGATGCGGGTGACGGCTTCGCGGGCGCTGAACTTCCAGGCGTTGCGCAGCAGGTTGTCCATGACGCTGCGCATCAGCACCGGATCGGCCAGCACCACCATGCCCGACTCGATGGCGATGTCGCACGGGCGCTGCGGATCGGCGTGCCGCAGGTTCTCCACCACCTCGGTCGCGACCTCGCCCAGGTCCACACGTCCCAGCCGCATGTCCTGTCGGGAGAGCCGCGCCATGTTGAGCAGCGCATCGATGAGGTTGCCCATGTGCACCGCCGAGCCCGCGATGCGCTGCAGCACGGCGGCGCCGTCCGGTCCCAGCGCGTTCCTGTGTTCTTCCAGCAGGATCTCGCTCAGGCCCGAGATGGCGCGGATGGGGGCGCGCAGATCGTGAGCCACCGTGTTGTTGAAGGCTTCGAGCTCCTTGAGGCTCTGCTGCAGCTCGCGGGTGCGTTCCTGCACGCGGGCCTCCAGCACCTCGTTGGCCTGCTGCAGGGCCTGTGCGGCCTGCTTGGCGGCGGTGATGTCCTGCACCACGCAGTTGGTGCGGCCGTCGTCCAGGGTGGCGCCATCCATGCGCAGCCAGCGCAGCCCCTGGCCCGGCACCTGGCTGCGGAACTCCTGGCTGAAGCGGCCAGGCACCTGCCCCATGAGGCAGCGGCTGACGGCCAGCCGGTCCTCGTCCACCACGATGCGCAGCGCCGTGGCCAGCGGCACCGGCACATGCTCGGCCACGCCGATGCGGCGGGCACTGGCGCCGGCGGTGCGCACCGTGCCGGCTTCGGGGTCGCTTTCGAGGCTGCCCATGTCGGCCGACTGAAGGGCCTGTGCCAGCAGACGCTGGTTCTCGTTGAGGGCCAGCTGCATCTGGTGGCGCTCCAGCGCCATCTGGACGGTGGCGTGCAGCTCGCGTTCCGAGAACGGTTTGATGAGGTAGCCGTACGGGCGGGTCAGACGGGCCCGTTCCAGCGTGGCGTCCTCCGAAAAGGCGGTGAGGTAGATCACCGGAACCGCGCCGTACGGCGAACTGCTGAGCGCACCGGCCACATCGATGCCGTCCATGTCGCCCTTGATGTGGATGTCCATCAGCACCAGGTCGGGCCGCTCGGACGCCACCAGCTTCAGGCTCTCGCTGCCGGATTCGGCCACACCGGCCACCCGGTAGCCCATGTGCTGCAGGCGCTGCTGCAGGTTGAAGGCCACGATGCCTTCGTCCTCCACGATCAGGATCTTAGCCGGCCCCTTCATGCCGCTGCCTCCACCTTGAAACGCAGTTCGAAACGCACCGGGTGGCTGCGGTGGATGTCCAGCACGCCGCCGAGCTGGCGCGTGAGCAGCTGCACCAGCTGCAGACCCAGGGTCTGGGTCTGGCGCAGGTTGTGGTCTTCGGCGATCGGCACGCCGTCGTTGCTCACCGAGAGCACCATCTCGCCCGGCGCGGGCTCGCGCAGTTCGACCTCGATGCGGCCATGGCGACCTTGCGGAAATCCGTGCTTGAGCGCATTGCTCACCAGCTCGTTGATGACCAGCCCGCAGGGAATGGCCTCGTTGATGGGCAGCTTGATGCCGTGGGCCTGCACCCCGATCTGCACCAGGCCCGCTTCCGGGCGGTACGAGTCGGTCAGGCCGCGCACCAGCTCGTCCAGAAAGCGGGCGAAGTCCACCTGGGCCACGTTCTCGGACTGGTAGAGCGTCTGGTGGATCAGCGACATGGAGCGGATGCGGTTCTGGCTCTCGCGCAGCGCGCCCACCACATCGCGGTCCTGCAGCCGCATGGCCTGCAGGTCGAGCAGGCTGTGGATGACCTGCAGGTTGTTCTTGACCCGGTGGTGCACCTCGCGCAGCAGCAGGTCCTTCTGGGCCAGGGCTTCCTGGATGCGCCGTTCGCTCTGCTTGCGCTCGGACAGGTCCAGGATGACCGACAGGATCATGGGGCCCTCGCCGGTCTCCACCGGGTTGATGCCGATCTCCACCGGGAACTCGCTGCCGTCCTTGCGGCGGCCGGCCAGGTCTCGCCCGGCGCCCATCGGCCGGGCCGACGAATTCTGGAGGAACCCCTGGCGATAGCCTGGGTGAGCGTGGCGGTAGCGCTCGGGCACCAGCACCTCGACCCGCTGGCCGATCAGCTCCCCATGCGCGTAACCGAAGGTTTGATCCGCCAGCTGGTTGGCACGCGTGATGACACCGGTCTGATCGACCACGATCATCGACACCGGCGTCCTGTCGAAGGCCTGTCCCAGGTATTCGTCGAGCTGTACGCTGTTGCCCATCGGTTGTCGTCCTCAACCCGCTATATCCGCATGCTACGCGCACCCGGAGCATTTGGATGCACTACCCGGAGGGGTATGCCGCCTGATCGGCCCTCACCGTGACAAACCCCCAGGGTCTGTCGCGCGTTCGTGCTTCAAGGGGCGGTCAGTGCGCTCAGTTCGGCGTCGGTGAAGCCGGCGGCGCGGCGGGCGGCTTCGTTGAGCGGCGGGCGGGGCCGGGGCGCGGCGTGGCGCCGCGCCAGAACGCGGTAGTGGGCCACCGGATCGTGTCCTTCGCGTTCGCACAGCCATCCGTACCAGCGGTTGCCCACGGCCACATGGCCGATCTCGTCGCGCAGGATGATGTCCAGGATGTCCACCGCCTGCAGCGCGTGCGGCGTGCCCACCTGGCGCAGCCGGCGCTGGATGAGCGGGGTGGCGTCCAGTCCCCGGGCCTCGAGGGTGCGCGGCACCAGCGCCATGCGGGCGGTGATGTCATCCTGGGTGCGCACGCACATGGTCCACAGGCCGTCGTGCGCCGCGAAGTCGCCGTAGGCGTGCCCCATGGTCGCCAGCAGATCGGCCAGCAGCCCGAAGTGGGTGGCTTCCTCATGGGCCACGCGCAGCCAGTCGCGGTAGTAGTCGGCCGGCATGCCGGCAAAGCGCCAGACCGCGTCCAGTGCCAGGTTGATGGCGTTGAACTCGATGTGGGCAATGGCGTGCAGCTGGGCGGCCAGGCCTTCGGGCGTGAAGGGGGTGCGGTGCGGCACATCGGCCGGCGGCACCAGCGCCGGGCGCTCGGGCCGGCCCGGCAGCGGTCCCGGCGGTTCGTTCAGCGCCAGTGCGGCCTGCTGCGCCAGCACCCCGTCGGCCTGGCCCATGGTCTGCAGGTCCACCAGCGTCTGCCACAGGGCCTGGGTGGCCGAAGCCTTGGCGGCGGGGTCGTGGCACAGCAGCGCCTCCAGCGCACGCGCCCGCAGGGCGTTGCGGTCGTGCTCGGCAGTGGGGCAGGCAGGGGTGGGGGCCATCCCTACAATTCTAGGTTTCATACCCCCGGAGGCACCGCATGGCCATCTACGAACTCGACGGAACCGCGCCCCAGCTGGCCCCCAGCGCCTGGGTGGCCGACAACGCCCAGGTCATGGGCAACGTCATCCTGGCCGAGGACAGCAGTGTCTGGTTCGGTGTGACCATCCGCGGCGACACCGAGACCATCACGGTGGGCGAGGGCAGCAATGTGCAGGACGGCAGCGTGCTGCACGCCGACGTGGGCTTTCCCCTCACCATCGGCCGCCATGTGACCGTGGGCCATCAGGTCATGCTGCACGGCTGCACCATCGGCGACGAGTCGCTCATCGGCATCGGTGCGGTGGTGCTCAATGGCGCAAAGATCGGCAAGCACTGCCTCGTGGGTGCCGGCGCCTTGGTGACCGAGGGCAAGGAGTTTCCCGACGGCTCCATGATCATCGGCAGCCCGGCCCGTGCCATCAAGACGCTCACGCCCGAGCAGATCGAGGGCCTGCGCCGCAGCGCCGGGCACTACATCGACAACGCGCGCCGCTACCGCCAGGGCTTGAAAAAGATCGGCTGACCCCGACCTCCCTGCGTTCCTCTCGAAAGCCCCCTGTGTCCGAACTCCACAAATTCGTCTTTGAAGGCCTGCCGGTGCGCGGCATGCTGGTCCGCCTGACCGATGCCTGGCAGGACATCCTGCGCCGCCGCGCCCAGGCCGGCGGCTACCCCGCCGCCGTGACCGAGCTGCTGGGCGAGATGACCGCTGCAGCCGCCCTGATGCAGGCCAACATCAAGTTCAACGGCTCGCTCACGCTGCAGATCATGGGCGACGGTCCGGTCAAGCTGGCGGTGGCCGAAGTCCAGCCCGACCTGGCTCTGCGCGCCACCGCCACCGTCATGGGCGAGGTGGCCCCGGATGCGCCGCTCTCGCACATGGTCAATGTCACCAACCAGGGTCGCTGCGCCATCACGCTCGATCCCAAGGACCGCATGCCCGGCCAGCAGCCCTACCAGGGCGTGGTGCCGCTGTTCGGCGACCGGCATGAAAAGCTCGAGCGCATCAGCGAGGTCATCGAGCACTACATGCTGCAGAGCGAGCAGCTCGACACCCGCCTGGTGCTGGCCGCCAACGATCAGGTGGCCGCCGGCCTGCTGATCCAGCGCCTGCCGCTGCAGGGTGAGGCCAACCTGGCCGGCAGCGGCGTGGCCCGCAGCGACGAGGACCACATCGGCCGCAACGAGGACTACAACCGCATCGCCATCCTGGCCGCCAGCCTGAAGCAGGAAGAACTGCTGACGCTGGATGCCGACACCATCCTGCACCGCCTGTTCTGGGAAGAGGATGTGCGCCGCTTCGAGCCGCTGAGTGGCGAGCAGGGCCCGCGCTTTGCCTGCACCTGCTCGCGCGAGCGGGTCAGCAGCATGCTGCGCAGCCTGGGGCGCGACGAGGTGGAATCCATCATTGCCGAGCAGGGCGGGGTGGAAGTGGGCTGCGATTTCTGCGGCGCCCAGTACCGTTTCGATCCGGTGGACGCCGCCCAGGTGTTCCTGCAGGCCGACCAGCAGCCGCCGGTGAACCGCCAGACCCACTGAGCGGGTCAGCCCCGCTGCCGGACCAGGCTGCTGAACAGCCGGTGTTCGCACTCGGGGTCGCTGCAGTTGTCGCAGCTCCAGCGGCCGCTGCCCTGTTCCAGCACTTCGTCGCGGTCCACCAGGGGGCGGGCCAGAGTTTCGCCCAGCCGGCCCTGCACCGCGCGCAGGGCCTGGGCCAGGCGCTGTGGCCCACGCCCGTAGACCGGGCTGAAGGGCAGCCCGGCACCTTGCAGGGCCTGGCGCAGTCGGCGGTCGATGGCTTCGCGCACCTGGGGGCTGTCGCGCAACAGCCCGTCGGGCTGCCAGGGCAGGTCCAGACCCGTCAGCAGGGTCAGGTCCACGTTGCGCTGGCGTTGCAGCGCTGCGGGCCACAGGCTGTCGTCGGCAAAGTAGTGGGCGCTGTAGGCGGCCACCACCACGCCGGTGGTGTCGGCCACCACCACATCCACACCGCTGGCGCGGGCGGCGTCGATCTGGCGGTCCTGCTCGGCCGCAATGGCCGCCTGCTCATGCGCCTGCGGGGCACGGCCGGCGGTCAGGCACCACGCGCGCAGATGCTCGGGCACCAGAGCCACGCGCAAGCCGTGGGCCTGCAGGGCCTGCACCAGTTCAAGGCATAGGGTGGATTTGCCGCTGGACTCGCCGCCCAGCAGGGCGATGCAGGCAGCGACCGGGCCAGCCATGGCCGGTCAGCGCGTGGTGAGTGCGGGCGCGGTGCCCGGCGCGGCCACCTGCACGAAGATCTCGTTGGGCCGCACCATGCCCAGGTCCTGGCGGGCCAGTTCCTCGACCATGTCCAGACCTTCCTGCAGGTCGCGCACCTCGCTGGCGATCTGGTCGTTGCGCTGTTGGGCCTGCTCGTTGGCTTCCAGCTGTGCGGCCAGCTCGCGCTTCATCTCGGCCACCCGGGGCACGCTGCCCCGGCCCAGCCACAGCTGGGCGTGCAGCATCAGCAGCAGGCCGACCAGCAGGGCGGGGATGAGGCGGCTGGCCATGGTCAGGTTCAGCGCAGGTTGTAGAAGGCCGCGCGGCCCGGGTACACCGCCACTTCGCCCAGGTCTTCCTCGATGCGCAGCAGCTGGTTGTACTTGGCCATGCGGTCCGAACGCGAGAGCGAGCCGGTCTTGATCTGGCCGGCGTTGGTGCCCACCGCGATGTCGGCGATGGTGTTGTCCTCGGTCTCGCCAGAGCGGTGGCTGATGACGGCGGTGTAGCCGGCGCGCTTGGCCATCTCGATGGCGGCAAAGGTTTCGGTCAGGGTGCCGATCTGGTTGATCTTGATCAGGATCGAGTTGGCGATGTCCTTGTCGATGCCTTCCTGCAGGATCTTGGTGTTGGTGACGAACAGGTCATCGCCCACCAGCTGCACCTTCTTGCCCAGGCGCTCGGTGAGGTGTTTCCAGCCGTCCCAGTCGCCCTCGGCCATGCCGTCCTCGATGCTGATGATCGGGTACTTGTCGCACCAGGTGGCCAGGATGTTGGTCCACTCTTCGGCGGACAACGTCAGGCCTTCACCCTCGAGGTGGTACTTGCCGTCCTTGTAGAACTCGCTGGCGGCGCAGTCCAGACCCAGGGCGATCTGCTCGCCGGCGGTGTAGCCGGCCTTGTCGATGGCTTCCAGGATCATCTGCAGCGCGGCCTCGTGGCTGGGCACGTTGGGGGCAAAGCCGCCTTCGTCGCCCACGGCAATGCTCATGCCCTTGTCGTGAATGATCTTCTTGAGGGCGTGGAACACCTCGGCACCCCAGCGCAGGGCTTCGCGGAAGCTCGGTGCGCCCACCGGGATGATCATGAGTTCCTGCAGGTCCAGGTTGTTGTTGGCGTGCGCGCCGCCGTTGACCACGTTCATCATGGGCACCGGCATCTGCACCGCGTTCATGCCGCCGAAGTAGCGGTAGAGCGGCAGGCCGGCTTCTTCGGCGGCGGCACGGGCCACGGCCATGGACACGGCCAGCATGGCGTTGGCGCCCAGGCGGCCCTTGTTGTCGGTGCCGTCCAGGTCGATCAGGGTCTTGTCCAGGAAGGCCTGCTCGGAGGCGTCCAGGCCCAGCACGGCCTCGCTGATCTCGGTGTTGATGTTCTCGACCGCGCGCAGCACGCCCTTGCCGAGGTAACGGCTCTTGTCGCCGTCGCGCAGCTCGATGGCCTCGCGGCTGCCGGTGGAGGCGCCCGAGGGCACGGCGGCCCGGCCCATCACGCCGGATTCCAGCAGCACGTCGCACTCGACGGTGGGATTGCCGCGGCTGTCCAGCACTTCGCGGCCAACGATGTCAACGATTGCACTCATGGGTTCTTCTGCCTTGGAGATGAAAAAACGGGTTCAGACGCCTTCGACGGCGATCATGCGGATCGAGCCGGCGCCCTCGCGGGCCTCGCGGGCGCGGGTGTAGGTCTCGGAGTCGTAGTAGGCGCGGGCAGCGGCCAGGTCCTTGAACTTGAGCACCACGATGCGCTGCGGCGCCCAGCCGCCTTCGAGCTGCTCGGTGCGGCCGCCACGGGCCAGCACTTCGGCACCGTGCTCCTGCATGGCGCGGGTGCTCCACTCGCGGTAGACCTTCATCTGTTCTTCGTTGGTGACGGTGACGTCGGCAATCAGGTAGGCGGACATGGTGGTGCGGGGTCAGTGGTTGAAATCGTTTTCCAGGAAGCCGTTGCGCTTGGTCACGGCGTCCAGCGCCAGCAGGGTTTCCAGCAGGGCCGGCATGTGCTTGAGCGGCACGGCGTTCGGGCCGTCGGACAGGGCCTTGGCCGGGTCCGGGTGGGTTTCCATGAACAGGCCGGCCACGCCCACCGCCACGGCGGCACGGGCCAGCACCGGCACCATCTCGCGCTGGCCGCCGCTGCTGGTGCCCTGACCCCCGGGCAGCTGCACGCTGTGCGTGGCGTCGAACACCACCGGTGCACCGGTCTCGCGCATGATGGCCAGCGAACGCATGTCGCTCACCAGGTTGTTGTAGCCGAAGCTGGCGCCGCGCTCGCAGGCCATGAAGCGGTCTTCATCCAGGCCCGCCTCGCGCGCGGCGGCACGGGCCTTGTCGATCACGTTCTTCATGTCGTGCGGCGCCAGGAACTGCCCCTTCTTGATGTTCACCGGCTTGCCGCTGCGGGCCACGGCATGGATGAAGTCGGTCTGGCGGCACAGGAAGGCCGGGGTCTGCAGCACGTCGCACACCGCAGCAGCCGGGGCGATGTCGTCTTCGGAGTGCACGTCGGTCAGCACCGGCACGCCGAGTTCGCGGCGGATGCGACCCAGGATCTCCAGCCCCTTCTCGCGGCCCGGGCCGCGGAAGCTGGTGCCGCTGCTGCGGTTGGCCTTGTCGAAGCTGCTCTTGAAGATGAAGGGGATGCCCAGCTTGCCGGTGATGTCGCGCAGCTGGCCGGCCACGTCCATCTGCAGCTGCTCGGACTCGATCACGCAGGGGCCGGCGATCAGGAAGAAGGGCCGGTCCAGGCCGACGTCGAATCCGCAGAGCTTCATGGGGTGGCCTCCGGCATCAGGGCTTGTGGCGGTTCAGCGCCTGACGCACATAGGCGTTGAACAGCGGGTGACCGTCCCAGGGGGTGGACTTGAACTCGGGGTGGAACTGCACGCCCACATACCAGGGGTGCACGCTCTGCGGCAGCTCGACGATCTCGGTCAGCTGCTCGCGCTGGGTGAGCGCCGAGATGACCAGGCCGGCCTCGCGCAGGCGGTCCAGGTAGTTCACGTTGGCCTCGTAGCGGTGGCGGTGCCGCTCGGTCACCACCGGTCCGTAGATGCTGTGGGCAATGGTGCCAGCCGCCACGTCGGAGCTCTGCGCGCCCAGGCGCATGGTGCCGCCCAGGTTGGAGCTGGCATCGCGCTGCTGGATGCTGCCGTCAGCGTCCTTCCACTCGGTGATCAGGGCGATCACCGGGTGCGGGGTGTCGGGGTCGAATTCGGTGCTGTTGGCACCCTTCAGGCCAGCCACGTGGCGGGCGTATTCAATGGTGGCCACCTGCATGCCCAGGCAGATGCCGAGGTACGGCACCTTGTGCTCGCGGGCATAGCGGGCGGCGCAGATCTTGCCCTCGGTGCCGCGCTTGCCGAAGCCGCCGGGCACCAGGATGGCGTCGAAGTGGCCCAGCACCCCGCCCACGTTGTCCGGGGTGAGGGTTTCGGAGTCGATGTACTCGATCTTCACCTTGGCATGGTTCTTCATGCCGGCATGGCGCAGCGCCTCGTTGAGCGATTTGTAGCTGTCGGACAGGTCGACGTACTTGCCCACCATGGCAATGGTCACGGTCGCCTGCGGGTGCTCCACCTCGTGCACCAGGGCGTCCCATCGCTTGAGGTTGGCCGGCGGCGTGTTCAGGCGCAGCTTGTCGCAGATCAGGCCGTCAAGGCCCTGTTCGTGCAGCATGCGCGGCACCTTGTAGATGGTGTCCACGTCCCACATGCTGATCACGCCCCACTCGGGCACGTTGCTGAACAGGCTGATCTTGGCGCGTTCCTCGTCGGGGATGCGGCGGTCGGCCCGGCACAGCAGGGCGTCGGCCTGGATGCCGATCTCGCGCAGCTTCTGGGCGGTGTGCTGGGTGGGCTTGGTCTTGAGCTCGCCGGCGGCCGCGATCCAGGGCACGTAGCTCAGGTGCACGAAGGCCGAGTTGTTCGGGCCCATGCGCAGGCTCATCTGGCGCACGGCTTCGAGGAAGGGCAGGGACTCGATGTCGCCCACGGTGCCGCCGATCTCGACGATGGCCACGTCCACCGCGTCGGGCGTGCCGATGCCGGCGCCGCGCTGGATGAATTCCTGGATCTCGTTGGTGACGTGCGGGATCACCTGCACCGTCTTGCCGAGGTAGTCGCCCCGGCGCTCCTTCTCCAGCACCGACTGGTAGATCTTGCCGGTGGTGAAGTTGTTGCTCTTCTTCATCCGCGTTTCGATGAAACGCTCGTAGTGGCCCAGATCGAGGTCGGTCTCGGCGCCGTCGTCGGTGACGAACACCTCGCCGTGCTGGAAGGGCGACATGGTGCCCGGGTCCACGTTGATGTACGGGTCGAGCTTGATGAGGGTGACGTTGAGGCCGCGCGATTCAAGCAGCGCGGCGAGGGAAGCAGAAGCAATGCCCTTGCCCAGGGAGGACACCACACCGCCGGTGACGAACACGAATTTGGTCATGACTCGGGCGAGCCGCTTGCTCGCAGGAGGTGGAAATGGGAATTATAGGGGCCCCCCCTCGGGCACCCGGACGGGCGGGACCGCCCCTGCTACATTGCGCGGCATGAACGATCTGAGCGGAAAACACGTGGTTCTGGGCCTTTCGGGCGGCATCGCCTGCTACAAGGCCGCCGAATTCTGTCGGGGGCTGATCAAGGCCGGAGCCACCGTTCAGGTGGTCATGACCGAATCGGCCACCCGCTTCATCACCGTGGCCACCATGCAGGCACTGTCCAACCGGCCGGTGGTCCTGTCGCAGTGGGACGAGCGCCAGCCCAACCACATGCCGCACATCAACCTCGGCCGCGAGGCCGACGTGGTGGTGGTGGCCCCGGCCAGTGCCGACTTCATCGCCCGCCTGGCGCAGGGCCGCGCCGACGACCTGCTCTCGCTGCTGTGTCTGGCCCGCCCGATCGAGCGGGTGCCGCTGCTGCTGGCCCCGGCCATGAACCGCGAGATGTGGGCCCACCCCGCCACCCAGCGCAACCTGGCCCAGGTGCAGGCCGATGGCGCCGTGGTGCTGGGCGTGGGCGTGGGCGACCAGGCCTGCGGCGAGACCGGGGACGGCCGCATGCTCGAGCCGGACGAGCTGCTCTACGAGGTGCAGCGCCACTTCCAGCCAAAAACCTTGCGGGGCCGCCATGTGCTGGTGACCGCCGGCCCCACCTTCGAGGCCATCGACCCGGTGCGGGGCCTGACGAATCTCTCCAGCGGCAAGATGGGTTTTGCCATCGCCCGCGCCGCGCACGAGGCCGGCGCGCAGGTGACGCTGGTGGCCGGGCCGGTGGGGCTGCCCACGCCGCGCGGCGTGCAGCGCATCGATGTGAAGTCGGCGCTGGACATGCAGGCGGCCGTGCAGGCCACCGTACCCCGGGCCGATGTGTTTGTGGCCGCTGCGGCCGTGGCCGACTGGCGACCGGCCAGCGCGGCCGACCAGAAGATCAAGAAGGACGGCAGCGGCGCCACGCCCACGCTGGCCTTCGTCGAGAACCCGGACATCCTGGCCGGCGTGGCGGCCAGCGAACGCGCCCGCAGCGGTGCGCTGTACTGCGTGGGCTTTGCCGCCGAAAGCCACGACCTGCTGGCCCATGCCCAGGCCAAGCGCGAGCGCAAGGGCGTGCCGCTGCTGGTGGGCAACATCGGCCCGGACACCTTCGGCCGCGATGACAACGCCCTGTTGCTGGTCGATGCCCAGGGCAGCACCGAAGTGCCGCGGGCCGACAAGCTCAGCGTGGCGCGCCAGCTGGTCACCGAGATCGCCCGCCGTCTGGGCTGACGGCCGCCGCCGTCCGGCAGTCTTTCCATTCGTCAGTCCGCGCCGCTCGGCGCGTCGATTCCGCCTGGGTGGTCGGGGCTGGCGGGCCTTCCGTGGGTATATTTGGTCGCCCTCAAATGAGTACTAAAGTATTTATTTGGGCGGCATCAACCCTTACCCAGAGAAACGCCCCATGCACCTCACCCGATCACTCCTGTTCAGCCTCATGGCTGTGTCCCTGGCCGGCTCTGCCATGGCCCAGAATGCGTCCACGCTCGACAAGGTCAAGGCCAGCGGCAGCATCACGGTGGCCTACCGTGAAGCCTCGATGCCGTTCTCGTACCTGGGCGCCGATGCCCAGCCCACCGGCTTCGGCTGGGAAATCTGCGGACGCATCGTCGAGCAGGTCAGGCGGGTCACCGGCCGCAGCGACCTGACGGTCAAGACCCAGGCCATCACCGCCCAGAACCGCATTCCTCTGCTGGTGAACGGCACCATCGACATCGAATGTGGCTCCACCACCAACAACCCTGAGCGCAACAAGCAGGTGGCGTTCGGCATCAATTACTTCTACACCGGCACCCGATTCCTGGTGAAGGCAGATTCCACCGTCCGGTCGGTGGCCGATCTGAAGGGTCGCAGAGTGGTGTCCACCACCGGCACCACCAATCTGCAGGTGCTGCGCAAGCTCAATGCAGACCGTGGGCTGGGCTTCGACCTGATTGCTGCCAAGGACCACGGCGAATCCGCGTTGCTGGTGCAGCAGGGCCGGGCCGATGCCTTCGGCATGGACGACATCCTGCTCTACGGTGTGCGCGCCAGTGCGCCGAATCCGGCTGCGCTGGCGGTGGTCGGCGAGCCCATCCAGGTCGAGCCCTACGCCATCATGTTCCGCAAGGACGACCCGAGCTTCAAGAAGCTGGTGGACGACACCCTGAAGGAACTGATCCGCAGCGGTGAATTCGTCGCGCTGTACAAGAAGTGGTTCGAGTCGCCGATTCCGCCAAAGGGCATCAACCTCAATGCCCCGATGAGCGATGAGCTCCGCAACAACCTGAAGGTCCTGTCGGACCAGCCCGCCTCATAAGGCCGGCGGACATCAGACGATGTCCATGCTGGAGACGGCCGATGACGAGTCATCACCGTCTCCAGCCGCTGCCTGCTGGCGCTGGTGGTCGAGCAGCAGCCGCGCCTCCCGACCCGAGTCCAGTATCTGCGCCACCACATTGCCCCGGACATGGGTGGCTGCATTCAGCAGAACCCCGATGGCATAGAACGCTGCCTTGGCCTGGGGGTCGGCTGTGTTGCCGGCCGAGGTCAGCAGCATCATCGTGACCAGGTTCTGAGCGGTCCTGATGCCGGAGTGCAGCTCCAGGCGCTCTGCCAGCGACAGGTTGGCGGTCGGTGTGCCATCCGGCAGTTGGGTCACCGTGCTCTGGCCGTAGCTCGATGGGCACAGGCTTCGGATCAGTTGGTGGCCGGGCACCAGCGCGGTCGTGCTGAGTTGGGCGAAGTTCTCCTTCACCTGGGCAGTGGGGTCGCCCGGAGCCCGGGATACCCCGAATGGCATGCCGTGGATGTCGGACCACAGCCCCACCACGGCCGCCCACCCGGGCTCCTCGGCGCCTTCGGTGAAGGCGGTGCCCAGACTCACCGGAACCGCCACCGACAGCGCCTGGGACAGGTCGGCGGCGAACACGCCGCCGAGTTTCGGCGCAAAGAAGTCCCGCATGATGAACAGGCCGAAGGCGCTGGCGCCTGCGTAGATGGGCATGCTGCAGGCACGGCTGCCGATGAACAGGTTGCGGTACCAGTTCTTCAGCAACTGCAGGCTTTCTCGGTGCCTGTTCTGGTCCAGCACGCCGGTGGTCTGATCGGTGCAGGCATCGGTCAGTGCGCGCAGCACAGCGTCCGGGATTTTCACCTGTTGCTGGCGGCGCCATCCGCTGTCCGGCCACCGTTCGGACTCCGGGCTGCCCGAGGTGGCGCCCCGCATCAGCATGTTCATGAAGTCGCGCATCCGTGCAGCGAGCTGCACCTGGTTCGCGTTGGAGAGGATGCGCAGCGCCAGCTTGCGCTGTCCGGTGGCCAGCAGTCCACCGACGATGGCCAGGCCGGCGGTGCCGATGCCCACCTTGGTGGCAGTGCGCACCACCCGGTCGGTGGTGTCGCCCCAGCGCTCGGTGATGCTGTCCGGGCCGCGCGAGGCATCCAGCCTGAGCCGGTCCACCAGCGCGTCGACCGAAGTGGTGCCGCCCCGCACCGGGATCAGAAAACCGGTGAACTGGATGGCCGCGGGCAGGCCTACCGCCAGCAGCGACAGCCATGCCGTGCCGCCCGGCCACAGCCGTTCATGGTCGAGGCCATAGGCCTCGGTGCTGTTGCCCAGCAGGTCGGTCTGGTTCGTTGCCCAGTGGGTGCCGTTGTGGAAACCCGCTGCCGACAGGCTGGGGTCGAGGTGGTTGGCCAGCTGCTCGAAACCGAACTTCAGCGTCATGGCCGATACCAGCTGGCTGCTGAGCTGGGTGAACCCGATCCGGATGAACTCTTTGGCGTTCTCGCGGGTGAAGCGGCACGCATGGAGCGAGCCGGCCAGGGCACCGGTCATGGCCGAAAGCACCGCCGCTTCGGCAACCGGAACCTGGTTCGCCATCAGCATCACGCCGGTGCAGGCAGCAAAGCTCAGCGGAACGGCCAGCTTGGCACAGGCCCAGCCACTGCGTGCGAGCCGTTCCTTCCAGGAAGTGGCGGGCACGAACGCAGTCGTGCCCCGGTGGCCGTCGGCCTGGCCGTTGCGGTTGCCGATGTCGAGTGCGGCCAGGGCGCAGTCACGCGCGTTGTTGAGGGAAGGGCGGGTTCTTCCCAGGCTCGTGGGAACAGACATGCAGAACTCCTTGTGGTCAGGCCATGAGGGGCAGCACACCGGCTCCGGGACCGGCGTGAGGATCGAGGTAATGGCCCTGGCGCCACTGCTGCGCATGAGCGGCCAGCTGGCGCAGGTACACCAGCACCGAGTCGGCGGTGGCGATCTCCAGCGGCACTTCGCACAGCAGCAGGATGTGGCCGGAATCGGGGTCGCGGGTGAATGCAGGCGCTCCGCCCCGGTACATCAGGAAGTTGATTTCAAGCAGGCGGCGCAGAGCCGCCAGCTCGGCCTCGGGAGCGACGCTGCCGAAGTCGGTGAACACGAAGGCACAGCTGTCGCTCACCTCTGCCCGGTAGGTGAGCAGCATGCCGACGCCGTCGATGACCAGCGCCAGCGAGTCGCGATCGTCATCGGTCCCTGCCTGGCTTTGCCCCGGTGTGGTCGCGGGCGGCGCGGCCTGCGCATTCACGGAGTCCACCATGCCCTGCCTGAGCTGGTCGAACCGGGCCTGCATCGGGCCGCTCATGTGCCGTGCCTCGGCGGTTCGCCGGCATCCAGGCGGGCTATGTGAGCCTGGGTGATGCCCATCGGGTCGGCGACAGTGGCCTGCGCCAGCAGGGCCTGCACGTCGGGTGCGCCTCGGGTCTTGAGGATCCGGACGATTTCGGGCACTTCGGTGCAGGCGGCCAGCACCACGAAGGGTCGACCAGACACCACCAGGCCCGCCTGCGCCAGCTGGCGGAACAGCGATTCGCCATGTTGCAGGACGGCCGCCTCGTTGAATGCCTTGACCCCGCTGTAGATGGCGCCCATCAGGCTCTGCTGTGCCTCGGGTGGCGGCACCGCGCAGGTCAGGTCCTGCGCCTGCAGCGGGTCGATATACAGGCGCGTCTTGAGCGTTCCGTCGGTGCCGAGGATCACGATGGCGGCGTTAGTGCCCTGTTCCGGACTGGCAAGTGTCCGGGTCACGCAGTGCACCATCGAATGCATCTGCAGCTGTGCATGCTGGCCGCGCTGCGCCTGGTAGCGCTCGAACGCTTCGGGGGCGAAGTTGTGGGCGGTATTGCAGGCCACCACCAGGTGCGCGGTGCCGACGTGGAGGGTTTCCAGTGCACCTTCGGCGTCTACGAAGCCTTCCGACATGGCCTGCACCACCTGTTCGTGCAGGTCGGAACGGCCACCCAAGAGCAGGTTTTCGTTCAGGGCACGTGTCCGGTCGGGCACGCAGCTCAGCTGCAGCAGCACGATCTCGCGGCTGTCGCCGAATCGCGTGATGGCTTCCTGCATGGCCTGCGCTCCGGCCAGCGGACCCATGCCGCCCACGATGAGCAGTGGTGCGTACTGCGGGTTGGGGGGCACCAGCCGGACGAGTTCCACCGGGAAGTCCTGGTCGCAGGGCTTGCGGCCCTGCTGCGACTCGAACGCCCTCGCGAAGGCTTGCAGGCCCGGCATGTAGGCCTGCTCCAGGTAGTGGGTGGCGTCGGCGGGGTCGGTGAGCCGGGCTCGGGTGGTGAACCGGGGTGTGCCGGTATCGGCCGGTGTCGAGTCCGTGCCGGGAGCGTGGGTTGTGGCGCTGGTACCGGTGTGCGACAAGCCGGTCGGCAGAAGTCGGGAAGTACGAAACATGGACTCTTTGATGAGGGTTTGGATATCCCCTGGGTAACACCAAAGATTCACTTGTTCCTCTGCGTCCGACCGGGTGCCGGCGGCTGCAGCGGTCGTCGAGCGGGACTGCAGTTGTGATTAAATAATCAACCGCTTATATAAACAGAGAGCCTGCCATGCCCATGTCCCCCGATGCCTCTTCCCACCCGCAGCCGCAGACAGGACGGCGCAGCTTCCTTCGCCTGGCGGGCGGTTCTGCGCTGGCCGTTGCGGGCATGGCCGCCGTGCCCGAGGTGCGGCTGTTCGCACAGCAGGCCCAGGGCTTCATCACCGGCCCGAGGGTGCCCGACGTGGCGCCGCAGCAGGTGTCGCAGCGGGTCTGGCTGATTCACGCCCGTGACGGCTTTCCCACCGCCGCCAACCAGGGGCTGATGGCCAACATCGTGTTCGTGGTGACGCGGCAGGGCGTGGTCATGCTCGATTCGGGCTGCTCGCTGCAGATCGGCGAGATGGCCATCCGCATGATCCGCACCATCACGCCGCAGCCGGTGGTGGCCATCTTCAACAGCCACTACCACGGTGACCACTGGCTGGGCAACCATGCCTTCGTCAACGCTTTCGGCCGCGAGCTGCCGATCCATGCGCTGGCCCACTCCCGCGAGCAGATCGCCGGGACCGAGGGCAATGCCTGGCGCAGCATGATGGAGCGCTGGACCCAGGGTGCCACGCTGGGCACTCAGGTGGTGGTGCCCAACCGCACGGTGGCCCATGGTCAGACCTTCGACTTCGGCGACACCCGCATCCGGTTGCACCACTACGGCACTGCCCACACGCCCTCCGACCTGAGCATGGAGGTGGTGGAGGACCGCGTGACCTATGTGGGCGATGTGGCCATGAACAACCGCATCGCCAACATGGACGACGGCTCGTATGTGGGGACGCTCAAGTACTACGAGGCCTTGCAGAAGGCCGCCGGCGAACAGACCTGGCTGCCCGGCCATGGCCTGCCGTCGAAGTCGCTGCTCAGGGACTACGGCGACTTCATGGCCGGCATCTATGAGCCCTGCGTGCAGGCGGTGAAGGACGGTGCCCCCATGGACGCGGCCCGTGCCGCCGTGCTGCGCGACCCGCGCGTGGCGTCGCGTGCATCCGGCATGCAGGGTTTCGAGAACAACATCGGCAAGTACATCAGCCTGGCTTACCTGGAGGCCGAGAAGGAAGCCTTCTGATCGGTGCCGCGCGGCGCGGGGCTCAGGTCCACCAGGGCAGCAGGCGCTTCATCGATGCCACTTCTCCGCAGTGGTCGGGCGCGTAGCCGGGCAGGGTGAGCAGGCGCTGTGCCCAGGCCGGGCTGGTCAGGTGCTGCAGCAGGCGCTGCATGGCCGGCGTCTCCAGCGAGGTCTTCAGGCACACCAGCAGGTAGCGCTCCTGCACCAGCGGAATGAAGTCCAGCCCGTGCTGGCGGGCGGCATATTCGGTGCCCACGCCCACATCGGCGGTACCGCCCACCACCGCCATGGCCACGGCGGCGTGCGAGCCTTCGATGCGGTGGTAGCCCTCGATGTCGGCCTCCAGCAGCTGCGCCTGCAGCAGCAGCTCGTCCACCAGCAGGCGGGTGCCGGTGCCCAGGGCACGGTTGACGAAGCGGGCCTGCAGCCGGGCCACATCGTCCATGTCGCGCAGCCGCAGCGGGTTGCCCGGGGCCACCATCAGCCCCTGCGAGCGCCGGGCAAAACCGATGATCTTGTGCAGGCCGGGCTTGAGCAGCGGGCGGTAGGTGCGGGCGCTGATGCTGCCGGCGGCGGCGAATGGCTGGGTGTGGAAGGCAGCGAGCGAGCAGCGGCCCTCGTTGAGCGCGCGGATGGCGTCCACACTGCCGCAGAAACGGATGTCCAGGTGCAGCCTCTCGGCCGCCTGCGCGGTGTGTTCCTGCAGTACCGACAAGGCCAGGTCGTGGCTGGCGTAGAGGGTGAGCAGGTCCTGCTGGCCGGCATCGGCCTCGCCTTCGCCGTCGAGCACGCGGGCAAAGGCGCGTTCGATCTCGGCGCGCAGGTGCTCCAGCTGCGGCCCCAGCCGGGCCTGGGCCAGGCGTTCGGCCGTGAGCAGGCGTTCTCCGAAAGGCGTGAGGCGAGCGGCCTGTCCGCGTTCCCAGAAGATCAGCGGCTGGCCCAGCTCCACCTCCCATTCGCGCAGCTGGCCCCACACATGCCGGTACGACAGACCGATGCTGCGCGCCGCTGCCGAAATCGAGCCCTGGGTACGTACCGCGTGCAGCACATCCATCATGGGATTGCGCAGCAGCGTCGGTGCGCCCGGGCCGCTGGGGCGGGGCTGGCCGATGGTGTAGGAGAGCTCGATGCTTCGCATGGATGCGCAGTGTGCATCAAGCCGCTGCGGGGGTACCGGGTAACGTATGTTGATCGGTTCATACCGCGAATCCACGTAGAGCCGGACGAGGTCCGTGCGATTAAGCTGCGCCGCAACATGAACACGTTTTCGGGCAGCGTGACCACGGCGCTGCAGTTGATCTTCTCTGGCGATGCCGCCCTGTGGGCTGTGGTGCTGCGTTCCCTGGCGGTCAGTGCCACTGCGTGCCTGCTGGCGTGCAGCGTGGGCATCGTTCTGGGGTCCTGGCTGGGCGTGGTGCGCTTTCGCGGCCGGGATTCCGTGCTCACCGTGCTCAACACCTTTCTCGCCATTCCGGCGGTGGTGGTGGGCCTGATCATCTACCTGCTGTTGTCCCGCTCCGGCCCGCTCGGTTTTCTGGGCTGGCTGTTCAGCTTCCAGGCCATGGTGCTGGCCCAGGCGGTGCTGGTGCTGCCCCTGGTGACGGCGCTGACCCGCCAGGCTGTGGAAGACGCCGAACGCGAGCACGGCGAGCAGCTGCGCTCGCTGGGCGCCGGCACCGGCCTGCGCAGCCTGCTGCTGGCCTGGGACGAGCGCTACGCGCTGCTCACCGTGCTGATCACCGCCTTCGGTCGCGCCATCTCCGAGGTGGGCGCGGTCATGATCGTGGGCGGCAACATCGAAGGCTTCACCCGGGTCATGACCACCGCCATCGCGCTGGAGACCAGCAAGGGCGATCTGCCGCTGGCCCTGGGCCTGGGTCTGGTGCTGATGGCCGTGGTGTTGCTGCTCAATGCCCTGGTCTCCGCGCTTCGCCGCTGGCGCGAGCGGGCCGACGGCCTGATGCCGGTGGCGGTGCCGGCATGAAGGTCATGCCCGAGACCCTGGCCCAGGCGGCCGCGTCGGCCGTGCCGCCGGTGTGCTTCGACCTGCGCGGTGTTCGGGTGCAGCTCGGCTCGGCCGGCCGGCCGGCGGCGCTGGACCACATCTTCCTGCGCATCGCCGAAGGCGAACGGGTGGCCCTGGTGGGTGCCAACGGCAGCGGCAAGAGCACCTTGCTGCGCACGCTGCACCGGCTGCAACCGGTGAGCGCCGGCGAGATCCACACCCCCGACCAGCGCCAGGTGGCCATGCTGTTCCAGCGCCCGCACATGCTGCGCCTGAGCGCACGCCGCAACATTGCGCTGGGCCTGTGGATGCAGGGCGTGCCCTGGCGCGAGACCCGCGAGCGGGCCCTGCAGGCGCTGGCCAAGGTCGAGCTCACCGACATCGCCGAGCGCAATGCCCGTGCCTTGTCGGGTGGCCAGCAGCAGCGTCTGGCTCTGGCCCGGGCCTGGGCCCTCAGGCCCGATGTCTGGCTGCTCGACGAGCCCACCGCCAGCCTGGACCCGCACGCCAAGCGCGAGGTCGAAGCCCTGATCGCCGCCTTCACCCGGGTTCCCACCGCCAGCGGCCGCGCTCCCACGCTGGTGTTCAGCAGCCACAACCTGGGCCAGGTCAAGCGCCTGGCCAGCAGGGTGGTCTACCTGGAGCAGGGCCGCCTGCTCGCCGATCTGCCGGTGCATGAGTTTTTCAACCACGAGACCCTGCGCGCTGTCTGCCCGCAGGCCGATCTGTTCGTACAAGGAGAAGCCCTGTGATCCGTTTCAAGCCCCTCGTCATTGCCGCGGTCGTCGGCGCCTCGGCCCTGCTGGGCAGCGCCGCCGCGCTGGCACAGGCCAGCATCGTGATCGCATCCACCACGTCCACCGAGCAGTCCGGTCTGTTCGGCCACCTGTTGCCCGAGTTCAAGAAAGCCACCGGCATCGACGTGAAGGTGGTGGCCCTGGGCACCGGTCAGGCCATCGACATGGCCCGCCGGGGTGATGCCGACGTGCTGTTCGTGCACGACAAGCTGGCCGAAGAGAAGTTCGTGGCCGACGGCTTTGCCGCCAGGCGCCAGGAGGTCATGTACAACGACTTCGTGCTGATCGGCCCCAAGGCCGACCCGGCCGGCACCAAGGGCCGTGACATCGTGGCTGCCCTGAAGAAGGTGGCCAGTGCCAACGCCCCCTTCATCTCGCGCGGCGACAAGAGCGGCACCCATGCCGCCGAGCTGCGCTTCTGGAAACTGACCGACACCGAGGCCAACAAGGGCAGCGGCTACAAGGAATGTGGCTGCGGCATGGGACCGGCCCTGAACATCGCGGCCAGTGCCGCCCAGGGCGCCTATGTGCTGGCCGATCGCGGCACCTGGCTGAACTTCAAGAACCGCGCCGACCTGACCGTGCTGGTCGAGGGCGACCAGCGCCTGTTCAACCAGTACGGCGTGATGCTGGTGAGCGCCGCCAAGCACCCGCAGGTCAAGACCGCCGAGGGCCAGAAGTTCGTCGACTGGGTCACCGGCCCGGCCGGCCAGGCGACCATCGCGAGCTACAAGATCGGTGGGGAACAGCTCTTTTTCCCGAACGCTGTGAAATGATCACCCCCGCGCCGCGCCCTCGGCGCGTCACCCCCTCGAGGGGGCAACGCCGACGGACGGGCGGAGCCCGATCCGTGGC
Source organism: Allobosea thiooxidans (assembly GCA_943370825.1). Classification (GTDB taxonomy): domain Bacteria; phylum Pseudomonadota; class Gammaproteobacteria; order Burkholderiales; family Burkholderiaceae_C; genus Hydrogenophaga. The sequence goes on from CALRSR020000027.1 coordinate 41,936, forward strand.
GTTCTGGACCGGGCTTCCCCTCTTGCTGACCGGGTGTGCCATGACGTCGCCTGCCCCTGTTCCCGTGGTCTCTTCCACGCCCGTTTCCGTCTTTGCTGCAGGCAGCCTGCGCGAGGTGCTGACCGAGATCGCGCGCGACCACGAGGCACGCACCGGGCAGAAGCTGCAGCTCACCTTTGCGGCTTCGGGGCTGCTGCGCGAGCGCATCGAGAAGGGCGAAGCCGCACAGGTGTTTGCCTCGGCCGACATGCAGCATCCGCAGCGGCTGGCCGCCGGGGGTGGATGGCAGGCGCCGCAGGTGTTCGTGCGCAACAGCCTGTGTGCGCTCACCCAGGCCGAGGTCAGTACTTCGCCCCAGACCCTGCTGGCCACGCTGCTCGACCCGGCCATCAAGGTGGGCACCTCCACGCCCAAGGCCGATCCCTCGGGCGATTACGCCTGGGAGCTGTTCCGCCGAGCCGATGCAGTGCAGCCGGGCGCCTACGCCATGCTGGACCGCAAAGCCCTCCAGCTCACCGGCGGGCCCGACTCGCCGCGCCCGCCGGCGGGTCGTGGCACCTACGAATGGGTCATGGACCAACGCCAGGCCGATGTCTTCCTGACCTATTGCACCAATGCAGTGGCCGCGCAGCGCCAGCTGCCGCGCCTGAAGGTGGTGGCGGTGCCGTCGTCGCTGCAGGTGGGGGCAGCCTATGGCCTGACCGTGCGGCGCGATGCGCCCCCGGCCGCTGCCGCCCTGGCCCAGGCCCTGCTGCAGCCGCCGGCCCAGGCGGTGTTCGCCCGCCATGGCTTCGGCGCACCCTGAACTGCGCCACGGGTGGCCGCGCCGCCGCTGGCTGCAGGCCGGCGCGGCGCTGGCACTGGGCCAGGTGCTTCCGGCCTGGGCGCAGCAGCCATCGGTGGATCGCCCGCAACCCGTCACCGACAGCGCGGGCCGCCCGGTGCCTGCCCCGGCGCGGGTGCAGCGCATCTTCCCCGCCGGGCCACCGGCGGCCATTGCGGTGTACACGCTGGCGCCCGATGCGCTGCTCGGCTGGCCGCGCGCCAACCGCCCGGAAGAGATCGAGTTCCTGCTACCCGGCGTGGGCAGCCGGCCCGAGGTCGGTCGGCTGACCGGGCGCGGCAACAGCGCCAACCTGGAGACCGTCATCGGTCTGCAGCCCGACCTGATCGTCGATACCGGTTCGGTACGGCCGACTTTCGTGGAGCTGGCCGACCGGGTGCAGGGCCAGACCCGCATTCCCTACGCGCTGCTCGATGGCCGCCTGGACGCCGTGCCCGAGAGCTACCGCATTCTGGGGCGGCTGACCGGCCGCACCGCCCGCGCCGAGGCCCTGGCCCGCTATGCCGAGACCACCCTGCGCACGGTGCGCGAGCGGGTGGCCCGGGTGCCGCGCGAGCAGCGCCCGCGCGTGTACTTTGCCCGTGGCCCGCTGGGCCTGGAGACCGGGCTGGGTGGCTCCATCAATGTGGAGATGTTCGACGCCATGGGCCTGGGCCATGTGGCGCAGGGCTTGCAGGGCGGGCTGGCACGGGTGCCCCTGGAGCAGGTGCTGGCCTGGGACCCGCAGGTCATCATCACCATCGACCAGACCTTTGCACAGGCGGTGCGCACCAACCCCCTGTGGCGCAGCGTGAGCGCGGTGAGGAACGGCCGCGTGCACCTCTCGCCCAAGCTGCCGTTCGGCTGGGTGGACTTCCCGCCCGGGGTCAACCGACTGCCAGGGCTGTGGTGGATCGGCCAGAAGGTGCTGCCTGCGCAGTTTCCGGAAGACCTCCGCACCATCGCCCGCGACTTTTACCGGCTGTTCTACCAGGTCGAGCTGAGCCCGGCCCAGGTGCAGCGCGTGCTGGCGGGTCGCGACTGAGATGGGCCTGCCGGCATCCCGCACCGACGGTCTGCGCGGTGGCACGGCCTGGGCCGTTCTGGTGCTGCTGCTCATGGTGCTGCTGGCCTTGTGCGTGGGTCGCACGCCGGTGAGTCCGACCGATGTGCTGGCCAGCCTGCTCGGGCAGGGCAGCGAGGCCTTGCAGACGGTGCTGTGGCAGATCCGTGGCCCGCGCGTGCTGGCGGCGGTGGCCGTGGGGGCGGCGCTGGCGCTGGCCGGTGCGGCGTTCCAGGGCCTGTTCCGCAACCCGCTGGTCTCGCCGGACATCCTGGGTGCCTCGGCCGGCTCGGCGCTGGGGGCGGTGCTGGGCATCTACGCGTCGGTGGGGCTGCTGGCCATCCAGGCATCGGCCTTTGCCGGCGGCTTGCTGGCGGTGGGGCTGGTGTATTTGGTGGGCAGCCGCGTGCGGCAGGGCGATCCGGTGCTGGTGCTGCTGCTGGCCGGGGTGGTGGTGGGCTCTCTGCTGGGGGCGGGCATCGGTCTGGTGAAAAGCCTGGCCGACCCGTACAACCAGCTGCCGGCCATGACCTTCTGGCTGCTGGGCAGCCTCGCAGCCGCCCACGCCGCCGACCTGCCGGCCCTGCTGGTGCCGGTGGGGGTGGGCACCGTGCTGCTGCTGGCGCTGCGCTGGCGGCTGGATGTGATGTCCCTGCCCGACGAAGAAGCCCGCGCCCTGGGTGCCCGCACCGTGCTGCTGCGCGCGGCCATCGTCATGGCCGCCACCCTGGTCACCTCGGCCAGTGTGGCGGCGGCCGGCATCGTGGGCTGGGTGGGGCTGGTGGTGCCGCACCTGGCGCGGTTCCTGGTGGGGCCGTCGTTCGTGCGGCTGCTGCCGGCCTGCGCCTGCCTGGGCGGGGGTTTCCTGCTGTGCATCGACACCCTGGCGCGCACGCTGGCGCCGGTGGAGATTCCGCTAGGCATCCTGACCGCGCTGGTGGGCTCACCGTTCTTCATCGTGCTGCTGCGGCGCTCGCAGGCGGGCTGGGGCTGACATGCTGGAAGCGCTCGACCTGTCCATCGGTTACCCCGGCCATCCGGTGGGGCAAGGCCTGACCCTGCATGTGGCCGCCGGCGAGGTGCTGGCCCTGCTCGGTCCCAACGGCAGCGGCAAGACCACCTGGCTCAAGACACTGCTGGGCCTGATCGAGCCGCAGGCGGGGCAGGTGCGGCTGCAAGGACGCGAGCTGGCGCAGTGGCCCTTGCCCGAGCGGGCCCGCTGCCTGGGCTATGTGCCGCAGGGGCAGGTGAGCACCTTCGGCCTGAGCGCGCTGCAGATGGTCATGCTGGGCCGCACCGCGCACCTGGGCCTGCTGGGCCGCCCAGGCGCGCGCGACCGCACCATTGCGCTCGAAGCCCTGCAGCAGGTCGGCATGGACCACCTGGCCGACCGTTCGGTGCACCGCATGAGCGGCGGTGAACGCCAGCTGGTGCTGATCGCGCGAGCCCTGGCTCAGCAGCCGCAGGCTGTGCTGCTGGACGAGCCCACGGCCAGCCTGGACTTTGGCAACCAGGGTGTGGTGCTGCGGGCCATCGACACCCTGGCCGCCCGCGGCCTGGCGGTGCTCTTCACCACCCACGACCCCAACCATGCCCTGCGCGTGGCGCACCGCGCGGTGCTGCTGCGCGAAGGCAGGGTGCTGGCCAGCGGCCCGGTGCGTCAGGTGGTGGATGCGGCCCACCTGCAGGCGCTGTACGGTGCGCCGGTGAGTGAAGTGCCCGCCGGCCCGGGCGGCGTGCCGGTGTTCCTGCCCGGTTGATCCGTTGCTCCGGTGACAGGGCCGCCCCGACCGGCATGACACACTGCCGCCCCATGAGCCTCGCCCATCTTCTGCTGCGCCAGGCGCAGCTGCACCCCGACACCCGCGCCATCTTTCTGGGTCCGCGACCCTGGGCCACCCATGCACAGTGGGCCGGTCGCAGCGCGGCACTGGCCACACGGCTGCGCGAGGCCGGCCTGCAGCCCGGCGACCGGGTGCTGCTCTTCATGCGCAATCACCCGCGCTAC
>CALRSR020000028.1:0-44164 GCA_943370825.1 Allobosea thiooxidans
CCGGTGCGGATGATGATGCCCTTGTGGAAGGCCTGCGAGCCCTGCTCGCCGCGCACGAACTTGGCGTACAGCTGCTCGGCCTGCCGCACTTCATCGCGCGAGGGTTTGGTGCGCACCGACATGTAGCCGGTGAGCTGGCCGTCCCGCACCACCGGGGTGGCGTTGGCACGCACCCAGTAGTGGTCGCCGTTCTTGCAGCGGTTCTTCACCAGCGCCGTCCACGACTGGCCGGACTTGAGCGTGGCCCACATGTCGGCAAACGCCTCCTTGGGCATGTCGGGGTGGCGCACCAGGTTGTGGGGCTGGCCGATCAGTTCCTCGGCGGTGAAACCGCTGACCGCCAGAAAGGATTCGTTGGCGTAACGGACGTAACTCTGGGTGTCGGTGGTGGACAGCAGCGTCGCATCGGCCGGGAACTCGAACTCGCGCTGCGTGACGGGCAGGTTGGTGCGCATGGAGAGCCTCCAGAAAAACAGGGCCAGGAAATGCTGGCGTGTCCCCATTTCGACCGACTTGCGCTTGTCTTGAACAAAACCCTCATCTCATAGTGAGTATTTATCACGCTCGTGAGCTATGAACTTCATAGGCAATTTGTCATTGCCCCGCCAAAACCACCGTCCTAGACTGCCTCCTCGCCTTACCGGGCGATTCCCACCAACGACAAGGAGCCACGATGACAACCGAAACCAAATGCCCCTTCTCCGGCGCCGCCATCCCGGCCGCCGCCACCGGCCAGGCCCGCACCAACACCGACTGGTGGCCCAACCAGCTGCGCCTGGGCATCCTGCACCAGCACAGCCCGGCCTCCAACCCGATGGGCGAGGACTTCGACTATGCCAAGGCCTTCCAGCAGCTCGACCTGGACGCCGTGGTCGCCGACCTCAAGGCCCTCATGACCGACTCCCAGGACTGGTGGCCGGCCGACTGGGGTCACTACGGCGGCCTGATGATCCGCATGGCCTGGCACGCCGCCGGCACCTACCGCATTTCCGACGGACGGGGCGGCGCCGGCACCGGCAACCAGCGCTTCGCACCGCTCAACAGCTGGCCCGACAACGGCAACCTGGACAAGGCGCGCCGCCTGCTGTGGCCGATCAAGCAGAAGTACGGCAACCACCTCTCGTGGGCCGACCTGTTCATCCTGGCCGGCAACGTGGCCCTGGAATCCATGGGCTTCAAGACCTTCGGCTTTGCCGGCGGCCGTGAAGACATCTGGGCGCCCGAGGAAGACATTTACTGGGGTCCGGAATCCAAATGGCTGGCCAGCAGCAAGGAACCCAACAGCCGCTACTCCGGCGAGCGCATGCTCGACGACCCGCTGGGTGCCGTGCAGATGGGCCTGATCTATGTGAACCCGCAGGGCCCGGACGGCGTGCCCGACCCGGTGGCTTCCGGCCGCGACGTCCGCGAGACCTTCGCCCGCATGGCCATGAACGACGAGGAAACCGTGGCGCTGGTCGCCGGTGGCCACACCTTCGGCAAGGCGCACGGCGCCGGCCCGGAAAGCCACGTCGGCCCAGAGCCCGAGGGCGCGCCCATCGAGGAGCAGGGCTTCGGCTGGAAGAACAGCTTCGGCACCGGCAAGGGCGTGCACACCATCACCAGCGGCATCGAAGGCGCCTGGAAGCCCAACCCCACCACCTGGGACAACGGCTACTTCGACATGCTGTTCGGCTACGAGTGGGAACTGACCAAGAGCCCGGCCGGCGCCCACCAGTGGACGCCCAAGAACTGCAAGCCCGAGCACATGATCCCGGACGCGCACGACCCGAGCAAGAAGCACCCGCCGATGATGACCACGGCCGACCTGTCGCTGCGCATGGACCCGGCTTACGAGAAGATCTCGCGCCGCTTCCACCAGAACCCGGCCGAGTTCGCCGACGCCTTCGCCCGCGCCTGGTTCAAGCTGACCCACCGCGACATGGGCCCGCGCGCCCGGTACCTGGGCAAGCTGGTGCCCAAGGAAGTGCTGATCTGGCAGGACCCGGTGCCGCCGGTGGACCACCCCCTGGTCGACGAGAAGGACGTGGCCGCGCTCAAGGCGCAGGTGCTGGCATCGGGCCTTTCCGTGCAGCAGCTGGTGTCGGTGGCCTGGGCCTCGGCCGCCACCTTCCGTGGCAGCGACAAGCGCGGCGGCGCCAACGGTGCCCGCATCCGCCTGGCCCCGCAGAAGGACTGGGAAGCCAACCAGCCGGCCGAACTGGCTGCCGTGCTGGCCAAGCTGGAAACCATCCGCACCGCGTTCAACAGCGCACAGCCGGGCAGCAAGAAGATCTCGCTGGCCGACCTGATCGTGCTCGCCGGCAGCGCTGCGGTGGAGTCCGCCGCCCAGGCCGCCGGTGTGAAGGTCACGGTGCCTTTCGCGCCGGGCCGCACCGATGCGTCGCAGGAGCAGACCGATGTCGAGTCCTTCGCCGTGCTGGAGCCGGTGGCCGATGGCTTCCGCAACTACGTCAAGCGCGGTCTGGAAGACTCGGTGGCCGAGCGCCTGATCGACAAGGCCCAGCTGCTGCAGCTCAGCGCCCCTGAAATGACGGCCCTGGTGGGCGGCATGCGCGCCCTGGGCATCACCGCCGCCGGCACCCGCCATGGCGTGTTCACCGACCGGCCGGGCGTGCTGTCGAACGACTTCTTCGTCAACCTGCTCGACATGCGCACGCAGTGGAAGAAGACCGCTGCGGCCGGCGTGCTCGAAGGCCGAGACCGCAAGACCGGCGAAGTGCGCTACACCGGCACCGTGGTCGACCTGGTGTTCGGCTCCAACTCGCAGCTGCGCGCCCTGGCCGAGGTCTATGCCCAGAGCGACAACCGCGAGAAGTTCGTGCACGACTTCGTGGCCGCCTGGGTCAAGGTCATGAACAACGACCGTTTCGATCTCGCCTGAAGGCGTCCGGCGTGCTCCCTGTGAGCCGCCGGAACATGGCGATGAAGGCCGAGGTGGAGGCATAGCCCAGGTCCTGGGCGATGGCCTCCACCGTCTGGCCCCCTTCCAGCAACGGCAGCGCCCGCGAGACCCGCAGGCGCTGCCGCCATTCATTCAGGCCCATGCCCAGCCGGGCCTGGAACCGCCGGGCCAGCGTGCGCTCGGTGGTGTGGACCGTGTGCGCCCAGTCGGCGGCGCTGCGGTTGTCCGCCGGGTCGGCCTGCAAGGCCAGCAGCACCGGGCTCAGCAAGGCATCGTCCGTGGCGGGCAGCCAGCTCGGCAGCACCTGCGACTGCGCCAGCTCGTCCACCACCACCCGCAGCAGCCTCTCCTGTGCCGGCGTGTAGGGCAGCACCGGCGCGGTGGCCTGCAGCCGCTCCAGCAGGCTGCGCATCAGCGGGCTGATGGTCACCGCGCAGGCCTCGGCCGGCAGGGGCGGCAGGAGTTCGGGCGCGATGTAGACCGAGGCATGGTGCGAGGCCTGCCGGTTCATGCCTCGGTGGCCTACGCCCGGCGGCAGCCACAGCCCGGCCTGCGGCGGCACCATGCACACGGTGCCGGTGAGCTCCACCTCCATCACGCCGCTGAACGAATACACCAGCTCGCCCCAGCGGTGGCTGTGGCGCGGGTAGGTGGCGTCCGGCGGCAGGTCGGCCACGCGGAAATGCACCGGGCAGGGCAGGGCCTCGGTGAAGTCGGGGCTGCTGACCTGCAGCGGGGCGGAACGTTGACGGGCGGGCGGCATGGGCTTGTCGGATTCTCGTTAGGTGCCGCACATCCGTCAAAGCCAGAATCGGCCCATGGACACCCGACAACCCCTGGACGGCCGCGCCACCGGCTTCATGCTGCTGCTGTGCCTGCTGTGGAGCGCGCAGCAGATCGTGCTAAAGGCCACGGCAGAGGACTTCTCGCCGGTGCTGCAGATCGCGGTTCGCTCCGGCATCGCCGCCGCCCTGGTGGCGCTGCTCATGGCCTGGCGCGGCGAGCGGCTGGATGTGGGCAGCGGCGTGTGGCAGCCAGGGGCCGCCGCCGGTGCGCTGTTCGCCTTCGAGTACCTGCTGGTGGGCGAGGGGCTGCGCCACACCTCGGCGGCGCACATGATCGTCTTCCTCTACACCGCGCCGGTGTTCGCGGCCCTGGGCCTGCACTGGAAGCTGCCGTCGGAGCGGCTGGCGCCGCTGCAGTGGGTGGGCATCGGCCTGGCCTTTGCCGGCATCGCGCTGGCGTTCCTGGGGCGCGACGCCTCGGCGTCGGGCGACTGGCGCCGCATGCTCTGGGGCGACGCGCTGGGCCTGCTGGCCGGCATGGCCTGGGGCGCCACCACGGTGGTGATCCGCACCACGAAAGTGGCCGCACTGCCGGCCACCCAGACCTTGCTCTACCAGTTGCTGGGCGCCTTCGTGCTGCTGCTGCCGGCCGCCCTGCTCATGGGCCACACCACCTTCCGGCCGACCACCGCCGTGTGGGCCGGCCTGGCCTTCCAGGCGGTGGTGGTGAGCTTTGCCAGCTTCCTGCTGTGGTTCTGGCTGCTGAAGCACTACCTGGCATCACGCCTGGGGGTGTTCTCGTTCCTCACGCCGGTGTTCGGGGTGCTGCTGGGCGCCTGGCTGCTGGCCGAGCCCATCGAGCCGGGCTTCCTGCTCGGTGCCGTGCTGGTGCTGGTCGGCGTGGTGCTGGTCAGCGGGCACGGCTGGATCATGTCGCTGCGGCCTGGGCGCGGCGCCAGCGGCGGTACAGCCAGAACACGATCGTGAGATTGAGCAGGTTCCAGCCGATGCCGTTGATGAACGCGGCCCGGTAGCTGCCGGTGAGGTCGAACACCCAGCCCGAAAGCCAGCCGCCCAGCGCCATGCCCACCAGCGTGGCCATGATGACCGCGCCCACCCGGGCGCCGGCTTCCTGCGGGTCGAAGTGCTCGCGCACGATGATGGCGTAGGCCGGCACGATGCCGCCCTGGAACAGGCCGAACAGCGCCGATATGAGGTAGAGCGGCACCAGGCCGTCGAAGGGCAGGAACAGCAGCAGCGCCACGCCCTGCAGCACCGAGCCCAGCAGCAGGGTGCGGATGCCGCCGATGCGGTCGCAGATGAAACCCGAGACCAGCCGGCTCACGATGCCGCAGGCCAGCATGAGCGAGAGCATCTCGGCACCGCGCGCCGCGCCGAAGCCCAGGTCGGTGCAGTAGGCCACGATGTGCACCTGCGGCATCGACATGGCCACGCAGCAGGCCACGCCGGCCACGCACAGCAGCTGCTGGGCACGCGCCGGCGACAGGCCGAAGGGGCGGCTGCGGTCCGGCACCGCCATGGCGCCGGCGGTGCCGCTCACCGGTGCCGGCGCCGCCCCGGCCAGGGGCGGGCGCTGCCGCATCAGGAACGACAGCAGGAACATGCCGACGCCGCAGAACACACCCATGAGGATGTAGGTCTGCCGCCAGCCGACGGTGTCGATGCCGTGCTGCACGATGGGCGGCCACAGGGCCCCCGCGATGTAGTTGCCGCTGGCGCAGATGGCCACCGCAATGCCGCGTCGGCGGTTCCACCACAGCGCGGTGTCGGCCAGCAGCGGCGCAAAGGTGGACGAGCTGCCCAGCAGGCCCAGCAGCAGTCCGTGCGCCAGCCCGAAGCTCCAGATGCTGCCCGACAGGCCGGCCCACACGAAGCCGCCCACCACCGCCACCGAGCCCACCCACAGCACCGGCATCAGCCCATGGCGGTCGGCCAGACGCCCGGTGAAGATGCCCCCGATCCCCAGGCAGACCATCATCAGCGTGTAGGGCAGCGAGGCATCGGCCCGGCCCACGCCGAACTCGGCCTGCACCGCCGGCAGCACCACCGACACCACATACATGGCGCTGTTGCCCAGGGTCACCAGGCCCAGGGTGATGAGCAGGCGCCAGGCGGCCTGGCGGGAGTCGATGGCCGAAGGGTCGGCGCGCATGGAGGCCACAGCGTTCATGGTCGCACGCTATCGCAGCGCCTTGCCCGGGCCTGTCGCGCGGGTTCCGCACGGCAGGGGCCGTCCGCTCTGGCGACCGTGCCAAACTCGCAGGGTCGCCGACGCGGCATTCACCCACCACCACCAGCCCCCGACCGCCGCCATGGAACACAACATCCCGCTCATCACCACCATTGCCGCCGGCTTCGGGCTGGCGCTGGTGCTGGGCGTGATCGCCTCTCGCCTGAAGCTGCCGGCGCTGGTGGGTTACCTGCTGGCCGGCGTGGTGATCGGGCCCTTCACCCCGGGCTTCGTGGCCGACGCCCATCTCGCCGCACAGTTGGCCGAAATCGGCGTGATGCTGCTCATGTTCGGCGTGGGGCTGCACTTTTCCCTGGACGACCTGCTGGCGGTGCGCAAGATCGCGGTGCCGGGCGCGGTGGTGCAGATGCTGGTGGCCACGCTCATGGGCGTGGGCCTGGCCACCTGGTGGGGCTGGGGCATCGGGCAGGCGGTGGTGTTCGGCATCTCGCTGTCGGTGGCCAGCACGGTGGTGCTGCTGCGCGCGCTGGAGAGCCTGGGCATCCTCGATTCGCACACCGGGCGCATTGCCGTGGGCTGGCTGGTGGTGGAAGACCTCGCCATGGTCCTGGTGCTCGTGATGCTGCCGCCGCTGGCGGGCTACCTCGGCGGCACGCAGGCGGCGGCCGACGGCGTGCCGGTATGGCAGACGCTGGGCAAGACGCTGCTGCAGGTGGCGGCCTTCGTGGTGCTCATGCTGGTGGTGGGGCGGCGGGTGTTCCCGTGGCTGCTGTGGCAGGTGGCGCGCACCGGTTCGCGCGAGCTGTTCACCCTGTGCGTGGTGGCCGCAGCCGTGGGCATTGCCTTCGGTTCGGCGGCGCTGTTCGGCGTGTCGTTCGCGCTCGGCGCGTTCTTCGCGGGCATGGTGCTGCGCGAATCCGAATTCAGCCACCGCGCGGCCGAGGAATCGCTGCCGCTGCGCGACGCCTTTGCGGTGCTGTTCTTCGTCTCGGTGGGCATGCTGTTCAACCCGGCGGTGCTGGTGGAGCAGCCGCTGCGGGTGCTGGGCGTGGTGCTGATCATCCTGGTGGGCAAGTCGGTGGCGGCGGCGCTGCTGGTGCTGGCGCTGCGCTACCCGCTCAACACCGCGCTCACCGTGTCGGCGAGCCTGGCGCAGATCGGCGAGTTCTCGTTCATCCTGGTGGGGCTGGGTGCCTCCCTGGGGCTGATGGACGAAGCCGGGCGCAGCCTGGTGCTGGCCGGCGCACTGATCTCCATCGCCCTCAACCCGCTGCTGTTCCGGGCGATTGCGCCGCTGCGGGATTTCCTGCGCCGCCAGTCGGCGTATGTGCGCCAGCTCGAGGCGCGCGACGACCCGCTGGCCGAACTGCCCATGAGCACCGAGCAGCGCTTCCTGGCGCAGCAGGTGGTGCTGGTGGGCTACGGCCGGGTGGGCCGGCTGATCGCGCAGGCGCTGCAGGACGGCGGCCAGCCCTTCGTGGTGGCGGAGCAGAACCGAGAGCTGGTGGAGCGCCTGCGCAGCCGGGGCATGGCCGCCGTGGCGGGCGATGCCGCCGAGCCGGCGGTGCTGATCCAGGCCCACATCGCGCACGCCCGCATGCTGGTGGTGACCACGCCGGATGCGCTGGCCGCCCAGGCCATGATCGAGACCGCGCGCACGCTCAACCCCGACATCGAGGTGATCGTGCGCTCCCACAACGAAGAAGAAGCCGCGCAGCTGCGGACCGCCGGAGCCGGCACCGTGTTCCTGGGGGAGGCCGAACTGGCCCGCGCCATGACGCGGCACGTGCTGACCCCGCCGGGCGGCCGCGCCACCCAGCATGCCTGAGACCGTATCGACACCCCGCCCCGCCGCTCCCGAAGCCTCCCCCGACACCACCCGCACCCTGCCCCTGCTGCTGCTGGCCGCCCTGGCCAGCATGGCGGCGCAGCGCATCTGCGACGCCATGTTGCCGGAGCTCGCCCGCGAGTTCGACGTGGGCCTGGCGCAGGCCGCACAGACGGTGTCGGTGTTCGCCCTGGCCTACGGCCTGGCACAGCTGGGCTACGGCCCCCTGGGCGACCGCTTCGGCAAGCTGCGGGTGCTGGTGGGCGCGGCGCTGCTGTGTGCGGCGGGCAGCCTGGCCGCCGTGTGGGCCGGCGGACTGGACGCGCTGCTGGTGACACGGCTGGTGGTGGGCCTGGGGGCCGCAGGCCTGATTCCCCTCGGCCTGGCCTGGGTGGGCGACCATGTGCCTTATGACCAGCGACCGGTGGCGCTGGCGCGCATCGGCCTGGGCATCACGCTGGGCATTCTGCTGGGCCAGGTGGCCGGCGGGTTGTTCGCCGACGGCCCCGGCTGGCGCTGGGGCTTTGGTGCCATGGCGCTGCTGTTCGCCGGTGTCGGCCTGTGGCTGAGCGCCGAGGTACGCCGGCAGGCGCGGGCCGGGGTTCGGGCTGCGGTGGCAGTGCCACCGGCGGGCGGGCTGGGGCGGCTGTGGCGCGAGATCATCACCGGACGCTGGTCGCGGGTGGTGCTGGGTGTGGCGCTGGTCAACGGCTTCATCGGCTTTGGCGTCCCCGCCATCTGGGCGGCCCACCTTCACCAGGTGCAGGGCCTGAGCCTGTCGGCCGCCGGTGCCGTGGCGGCCTGCTACGGCCTGGGCGGGTCGGCCTACATGCTGCTGGCCGGGCCGCTGTCGGCCCGGCTGAACGAAACCCGGCTGGCCTGGACCGGCGGTGCGCTGGTGGCCACCGGTTATGCGTTGCTGGGGCTGGTGCCGGGCACGCTGGTGTCGCCGATGGCCGCTGCGCTGGCGGGTTTCGGCTTCTTCATGTTCCACAACACGCTGCAGCTCAATGCCACGCAGATGACGCCGCATGCGCGCGGCACGGCGGTCTCGCTGTTTGCATGCGCCCTGTTCGTGGGCAATGCGGCCGGCGCCGCCAGCGCCGCCGCCCTGGCCCCGTGGATAGGGTCGGGCGCGGTGCTGGCCGGCGCCGGTGCGGTGTTCGGCGCGCTGGGCGCCTTCTTCGGCTGGGCGGTGCGCGCCCTCAGATGAGGGCCAGCGACATCCAGGGGAACACGGCCACCAGCAGCAGCACCAGCAGCATCACGCCCACGAAGGGCATGGAGCCGGCAAAGATGCTTTCCACCGACACCTTGGGGTCGTTGAGCGTGGACTTGACGGTGAACACCGAGATGCCGAAGGGCGGGGTGAGCAGACCGATTTCCACCGCCAGCACGGTGAGCACGCCGAACTGGATCAGGTTGAAGCCCAGATCGGCGGCAATCGGCACCGCCACCGGGGTCATGATGAGCAGGATGGAGCTGCTGTCCAGGATCATGCCCAGCAGCAGCAGGATCAGCACGTAGACCAGCAGGAAGCCATAGGGGCCGAAGCCGCTGTCCTGCACCAGGTCGCTGATGGCCACCGGCACGCCGGCCACCGACAGCATGCGGCTGTAGAAGCCGGCCGCCACCAGCAGGATCAGGATGCCCACCGACACCGCACCGGTCTCGGTCAGCACGCGCCACAGGTTGCCGCCGCCCAGCTTGCGCCGCACGATGGCGATCACGAAAGCGCCAAAGGCCCCCACGCCACCGGCTTCGGTGGGCGTGAAGAAGCCGCTGTACAGGCCACCCAGCACCAGCGCCACCAGGGCTGCAATGGGCACCAGCTTGCCCAGCATCTCGCCGGTGGTGAGCAGGCGGGCGGTGCTGCGCTCGGCCGCGATCTCGGCCTGCTTCTTCAGATCGAACACCGCACCCGGCGCGAAGCGGGCCATGAGCATGATCATCACGGCGAACGCGATGGCCAGGAAGAAGCCTGGAATCACGCCGGCGATGAACAGGGTGCCGATGGACTGCTCGGCCAGCACGCCGTAGATGATCATCAGCAGGCTGGGGGGGATCATCATGCCCAGCACCGAGCTGCCGGCCACGGTGCCGGCGGCAAAGCTGGTGCGGTAGCCGTGGCGCACCATCTCGGGCACAGCCACACGGGTGAAGACCGCCGCCGAGGCGATGGACACACCGGTGACGGCGGCGAACACGGTGTTGGCCGCCACCGTGGCCACACCCAGGCCACCGCGCACGCGGCGCAACAGGGTTTCGGCCACGTCGAAGGTGTCCTTGCCCACGTTCGCTATCGATACGAGCAGGCCCATGAGAACGAACAGCGGGATGGTGGCGAAGATGTAGTCGGCCACACCGTTGTAGGCCGACAGGTACAGCAGGCGCATGGCCATGTCGATGTCTTCGCGCATCAGCCAGATGCCGGCAAATCCGACCGCCGTGAGCGCCACGGCAATGTGCAGGCCGATCAGCACGAAAAAGACCAGGGCTCCGATCAGGAGCCCGCCGAGGGCGAGTTCGCTCATGCCTGGGCTCCCTGGATGGACGGTTGACGCAGCAGCGAGGGGATGCAGCCCAGGTAGGCCACGGCAGCCACTCCCGAACCCAGCACGATCAGCGCACGGAACGGCCAGGTCACCACGGTCAGCACACCTTGCACGCCCATGTACTCCTTGGTCTGGTAGGCCTCGACCAGCTCGGGCCAGGCGATGACGGCCAGGGCGGCAAACAGGAAGGCGCCCACGACCACATTGAAGATGTCCAGCGCCTTGACGGCAGCGGTGGAGCGGCGGGCGATGAACTGCAGCAGGAAGTCGCTGCGGGTCATGCGGCCGGAGCAGATGGCGGCCGCCAGCTGCAGGAAGACGATGGATGCCACCGAGCGGGCGGCGAACTCGGCCACGCCGGTGATGGGCGCGTCGAAGAAGTTGCGGCCCAGCACGTCGGCCACCACCAGCAGCATCATGGCGAAGATCCAGACGGTACCGATGGCCGCCAGCACATTGGCCAGGCCTTGCAGGGGATTGGTGAGGCCGGCGACCGCAGGGGTTTCGCTGGCGAAATCAGGTTCGTTGTGCACGGGTCACCCGGAAAGATGGGATCAGAAAATCCGCCGCCGGTACGGTGGCCGGACGGCGAAGAGGTTCATGGCATCAACGGTTCTGGGCTTCCCAGTCGCGCAGCGGCTTCACGCCACGGGCGCGCAGCTCGTCGAAATAGGCCTTGAGCACCTGCTTGCCGGCGTCCCCGGTGGTCTGCAGCCACGGGGCCACCAGGTTGGGCAGGCCGTTGACCCACTTGGCCTTCTCGGCAGCGGGCAGGTCGGTGATCTGCAGGCCGGCGGCCTTCATGGTGTCCAGCGCCGCGGCGGCGGTCTTGGTGACGTGCTGGCCGTGGGCCTTGGAGGTGGCCTTGCCGGCCTGGACCATGGCGTCCTGCACTTCCTTGGGCAGCTTGTCGAAGAACTTCTTGTTCACCGCCACGCTGCCGAAGTACATGGCACCGATGTCGATGCGGGTCAGGTGCTTGGCCACCTCGTAAACGCGGGCCGGGCCGATGCCGCTGGCGAACGACAGCGCGCCCTGGGTCACGCCGGTCTGGATGTTGGTGTAGTAGGTGGTCAGTGCGCCGTCCACCGGGGTGGCGCCGGTGTCGCGCAGCCAGTTGGCCGAGGTGCCCGGGGCGTTGATGCGCTTGTTCTTGAGCGCATCCATGTTGGTCACGGGGAAGTTGGCGTAGATGTCGTAGCTGTCGGTGATGAGCGACGACAGGGGCACCATGTTCTGGGCGGCCCAGCTGTCGCGCAGGGCCGGCACGGTGGCGTTGAGCTTGTCGAAGATCTCGATCAGCTGCTCGTGGTTGGTGGTGGCAAACGGGGTGAAGTAGGTCACGTTCTGCAGCGGCATGGCGGAGTTCTCCCACACCGTGCCGACCATGCCCACGTCCACGATGCCGTCGCGCACGGCGGCACGGGTGTCGGTGAACTTGTAGAGCGTGCCGCCGTAGTTCTCGCGCCAACGCACCTCGAACTTGCCGCCGCCTTCCTTGAGGATGCGGTCGACCTCGGGCTGGAAGGTCTCCTTCATGGCATAGGCCCAGATGTTGGTCGTGGGGTGGCTGGAGCCGATGTTGACCGTGACGCGCTGCTGCGCGAAGGCCGAACCGGCTGCGACCGTGGCCCCGAGCGCGACCAGGCTGGCCATGGCGAATTTCGTGAATTTCATGTTGTCTCCTCGGTGGATGTCGATGGCTGTGGGTTCAGCCGGGTTGGCATGACGCCGGTGTCCCCGCACCGGCCTTTTCGGACTCATCGTCGGCGGGCTGCGGCCTTGCGCGCCGGCGCCGCCTTGGCCGCATCGGCGGCGAAGAGCTCACGGCTGGCCAGCAGGTAGGCGCGCACCCGGTCGCGCACCAGGGCTTCGTCGTAGCCCTCGTGCCGGGCTTCGCTGTAGACGTCCTGCGCGTAGATCCAGCGGCGCATGGTGATGTAGAAGAAGCCGCCGTGCAGCCCCATGAGCAGCTCCATCTCGCGCTCGGTGGGGCGAGCGCGGCTGACCACGCCGCGAAAGCGCCGCGTCTCGCGGATCAGTCGCGGGAACAGACGCACCCGCAGCATGGCAAAGAAGCGGTCGGTGATGGTGTGGTCGGTCAGGCCGGAGAACACCAGGATGCGCACGAATTCCTTGGACAGCGTGATGTTCACG
Source organism: Allobosea thiooxidans (assembly GCA_943370825.1). Classification (GTDB taxonomy): domain Bacteria; phylum Pseudomonadota; class Gammaproteobacteria; order Burkholderiales; family Burkholderiaceae_C; genus Hydrogenophaga. Next base: position 12,443 of record CALRSR020000028.1, read on the forward strand.
TACTCGGCATAGAAAGCGGTGAGCTTGTCCTCCACGCCGGTGTCCGCGTTGTCCAGCAGCTCGTCCCATTCGGCACGCCAGCGGCCTTCGAACACCTCCAGGTACACGCGGTCCACCAGCGCCTGCTTGGTGGGGAAGTAGTGGTAGAGCAGGGCGTGGGTCACGCCGATGCTGCGGGCCAGGTCGCGCAGTTGGCCGTCGAATCCGTGCTCGGCGAAGAAGGCAATGGCGCCGTCCAGGATCTGCCGCTCTCGCTCGGCCACGCCCATGCGCCGACGTGCCGGAGCCGCCTCGGGGGACTGGGGCTCGGCTTCTGCGACCGGGTCAGGGTTTGTCTGGATGCGCACGCTATTTACCGACGGGTCAATGATTCGTACCATTGTTAACCGCCTGGTAAACAAAAACACCCGTGAAAACCCGAGGATCGAAGACATGGAATTGACCGGAGACATCCTGATCGCCGCACCGCGCAACAAGGTGTGGGCAGGACTCAACGACCCCGAGGTGCTGGTGCGCTGCATACCCGGCTGCGAGGCCATGGAGGCCACCAGCCCGACCGAGCGCACCGCGCGCGTGGCGGTCAAGGTAGGCCCGGTGCGGGCGCGCTTCGTGGGCCACATCCGCATGGCCGATGTGCGCGAGAACGAAGGCTGCACCCTGAATTTCGAAGGCTCGGGCGGCGCGGCCGGCATGGCCAAGGGGCACAGCAATGTGTCGCTGACCGACGAGGCCGGCGGCACGCGCCTGAGCTACACCACCCAGGCTTCGGTGGGCGGCAAGCTCGGCCAGGTGGGCGGCCGCATGATCGACGCCGCCGCCAAGCAGATGGCCGACCAGTTCTTCACCGCCTTCAACGGCATCCTGGCCGCGCCGGCCGAGGCTGCTGAACCACAGGCACCAGTGGCTGCCGTTCCGGCACCGGCCGAGACGGCATCCGACGCGCCAGCACCGGCTGCCACACCCGCCCCCACACCCGCACCCGCCCCCGCCTTCACCCCCACCGTGGCCACCCGCCCCGCTGCCCCGGCGCCGAGCCCTGCGCCGGAGAGCCTGCGCGTGCTGTGGTTCGCCCTGGGCGCCCTGTCCACCGGCTTCGGCGTGTGGATCGCTTCCCTGTTGACTTCCTGAGGACCGCACCATGAAAGCCGCTGCCTTCGATTACGTCAAACCCCGATCCCTCGACCAGGTGCTGTCGCTGCTGCAGGAGCACGGCGACGACGCCCGCCTGCTGGCCGGTGGCCAGACCCTGATGGCCACGCTCAACATGCGGCTGTCGGAGCCGCGCCTGGTGATCGACATCACCGGCATCGAGGCGCTGCGCGGCATCAGCGTGCAGGGCAAGGTGCTGCGCATCGGTGCGCTGGTCACTCACACCGAGATCGAGCACAGCCCGCTGGTGGCGCAGCACGCGCCGCTGCTGAAGGCCGCTGCGCCGCACATCGCCCACCGGGCCATCCGCAACAGCGGCACCTGGGGCGGGTCGATTGCCTATGCCGACCCGGCCGCCGAGTGGCCGACCTGCCTGCTGGCCCTGGGCGGCACCGTGATCGCGCAAGGCCCGGGCGGTGAACGCCGCATCGCGGCCGACGACTTCTTCCAGGGCCTGTATGCCACCGCGCTGGAGCCCGACGAGGTGCTGGTGGCCAGCGAGATCCCGCTGGCCGGTGCCGACCATTGGTTCGGCTTCCAGGAGCTGGCCCGCCGCCACGGCGACTACGCCATCGTGGGCATGGCCGCCACCGCCAGCCGCCAGGGCGGGGTGCTGCGCCAGGTGCGCGTCGTGCTGCTGGGCGTGGACGCCACGCCGGTGCGCGCATCCGCCGCCGAAGCGGTGCTGGAGGGCCAGACGCCCGATGCGGCCCGCATCGCGCAGGCGGTGCAGGCCCTGCGGGACGCCATCGACCCGCTGCCCGATCTGACCAACACCCCCGAGACCAAGCGCCACCTCGCCGGTGTGCTGCTGCAGCGCCTGTTGACCGGCGCCGCCTGAGACCACAAGGAACCGACCATGGCAGACCTCCACACCATCCACGTCACCGTCAACGGGGAACGCCGCCAGTGCAGCGTGCAGCCGCGCACCCACCTGGTGGACTTCCTGCGCGAAGACCTCGGCCTCAAGGGCAGCCACCTGGGCTGCGAGCACGGCGTCTGCGGCGCCTGCACCGTCGAACTCAACGGTCACATCGTGCGCGGCTGCCTGACCCTGGCGGTGCAGGCCGACGGCGGCGAGGTGCAGACCATCGAAGGTGTGAGCCGCAGCGGCGTCATCCGCGACCTGCAGCAGGCCTTCGTGCGCCGCAATGCGCTGCAGTGCGGCTTCTGCACCTCGGGCATGCTGATGGCGGCCAAGGAGCTGGTCGAGACCCAGCCGCACGCCACCCGCGCCGAGGTGCGTGAATTCATTTCGGGCAACTACTGCCGCTGCACCGGCTACCACGCCATCGTGGACGCCATCTGCGAAGTGCTGGAACAACGGCTGCAACAACGCCAGGAGGCCAAGGCATGAAACGCGACATCGAAAACCTGGAGCCGGGCATCGAGCAGCCCCGTCCGCTGACCCCCGTCACCGACGACCCGCGCTACATCGGCGCGGCCGTGCCGCGCGGCGGCATCGAACGCCTGACCCAGGGCCTGGGCCAGTACATCGACGACATCGAGCTGCCCCGCATGGCCCACGTGGCCTTCTGGCGCAGCCCGGTGGCGCACATGCGCATCAAGAAGATCCATGCGGATGAGGCCCGCGCCATGCCCGGCGTGCTGCTGGTGGCCGACGGCCACGACCTGGCCAAGGTCTGCAAGCCCTGGGTGGCCGTGCTGGGCCACCTGGCCGGCATGAAGTCGGCACCGCAGTACCCGCTGGCGGTGGACCGCGCCTGCTGGCAGGGCGAGCCGGTGGTGGCCGTGGTGGCCGAGACCCGCGCCCAGGCCGAAGACGCGCTGGCCCTGGTCACCGTGGACTGGGACGAACTGCCGGCGGCCACCGAGATGTCCACCGCGCTGGACCCGGCCACGCCGCTGATCCACCCCGAGCTGGGCGACAACCTGTGCTTCACCCGCAGCCTGGATGTGGGCGAGGTGGACCGCGTGTTCGCCGAGGCCGACGCGGTGGCCGAGATCGACTTCGAGTTCGGTCGCCACACCGGCGTGACGCTGGAGCCGCGCGCCCAGATCGCGCACTGGAATCCGGCCGAACAGCGCCTGACGGTCTACCACTCGTTCCAGGCCCCGCACATGATGCAGGACCTCTATGGCCGCCAGTTCGACCTGCCGGCCAGCGCCATCCGCGTGATCTGCAAGGACGTGGGCGGCTCCTTCGGCATCAAGGTGCACGCCTACCCGGACGACTTCGCCACCGTGGCGCTGTCCATCATGCTGGGCCGCCCGGTCAAGTTCGTGGCCGACCGGCTGGAGAGCTTCACCAGCGACATCCATGCCCGCCACCACGAGGTCAAGGCCCGCATCGCCGTCAACAAGACCGGCGAGATCCTGGGCTTCGACATGGTCGACCTCACCGGCATCGGCCCGTACTCGATGTTCCCGCGCACCAGCGCCATCGAGGGCAATCAGGTGGTCAACCTGGTGGGTGGCCCGTACAAGCACAAGCACTACCGCGCCAAGCTCAATGTGGTGTTCCAGAACAAGACGCCGACCTGCCAGTACCGCGGCGTCGGCCACCCGATTGCCTGCGCCGTGACCGAGGCCCTGGTGGACCTGGCCGCGCAGAAGATCGGCATGGACCCGCTGCAGATCCGGGAGATGAACGTCATCCCCGACGACGCCTATCCCACGGCCGGCGCCTCGGGCATCAAGCTGGAGATCCTGTCGCACCAGGCCAGCCTGAAGAAGCTGCGCGAGCTCATGAACTACGACGCGCTGCGCGCCGAGCAGGCCGCGCTGCGCAAGCAGGGCATCCACCGGGGCATCGGCTTTGCCACCGTGATCGAACTCACCAACCCCAGCGCCGCGTTCTACGGCGTGGGCGGTGCACGCATTGCCTCGCAGGACGGCGCCACCGCGCGCCTGGACCCCGAAGGCGACGTGACCGTGCTGGTGGGCGTGGGCGAGCAGGGCCAGGGCACCGAAGGCATCTACCGCCAGATCGCGGCCGATGCGGTGGGCGTGGACATCCAGAAGGTCAAGATCGTCACCGGCGACACCGACACCACGCCCTACGGTGGCGGCACCTGGGCCTCGCGCGGGGCCGGTGTGGGCGGCGAAGCGGTGCTGCTGGCCGGCCAGGCCCTGCGCGAGAACATCGTCAAGGTGGCGGCCGTGATCCTCAAGCGGGACGGCAGCACCCTGGCGGTGCGACGCGGCCGCATCGTGGACGCCAGCACCGGCGAAGAGCTGCTCCCGCTGGCCGAACTGGGGCGCATCGCCTACTTCCGCTCCGACACCCTGCCGGCCGACTTCACGCCCGAGCTGATGGTCACCCGCCACTACGCGCAGCGCGACTACCCGTTCATCTTCACCAACGGCGTGCAGGCCTCGTATGTGGAGGTCGATACCGACACCGGCTTCGTCAAGCTGCTCAAGCACTGGGCGGTGGAAGACTGCGGCCGGGTGCTCAACCCCATGCTGGTGGACGAGCAGATGCGCGGCGCCATCGTGCAGGGCATCGGCGGTGCGCTGTTCGAGGAATGCCTCTATGACGATCAGGGCCTGATGGTCAATGCCAGCATGGCCGACTACCTGGTGCCCATGTCGGGCGAGATGCCCGACATCGAAGTGGCCCACGTGCAGACGCCCACCGCCAGTTCCAGGCTGGGTGCCAAGGGCGCCGGCGAGGCCGGCACTGCCGGTGCGCCGGCTGCGGTGATGAACGCCATCAACGACGCCATTGCGCCGTTCGATGCCCATGTGTTCTCCCAGCCCATCACCCCGCAGAAGCTGCTGCGCGCGCTGCGCAAGGTGAGCTGACGCGGCGGCAGCGATGGCGCGGCCGCCCCGCATCGACGTGGTGCGGCTGTGGATACAGCGCCATGCCCACCACAACCTGCACCTGGCCGAGGACGGCCAGGGCCGCATCTGGCTGCGCCTGCGCGATCTGCGCCACTGGATGCCCGGCCTGCCGCCGGACGGGGAAATGCTGCGCCGGCTGCCGGCGCAGCTGGGCCTGGCCGACGGCAGCCGTGAACCCTACATCGACACCGACGCACTGCCCCTGCTGACCCGCAAGGCGCAGAACCCGGCCACCCTCAAGCTGCTGGCCTGGCTGGAGGCCAACGTGCTGCACCCCTCGCGGCGGCGGTTCGCCTCGGCGCCGCCCGCACGCACGGTGCTCCCGCCGTGGTGGGCCGCCGGCATCGACCCGCGCTGGTGGTTCATCGCCCAGGGGCGCTGGTCGCCCTGGCGCACCGCGATCACCGGTCTGGTGATCGCTCTGGCCGGGTGGCTCGGCTCGCGGCTGCTCGCCCTGCAGACCTGGACCGTGGAGGGGCCGTACGGCCTGTGGCTGTGGCTGGCCGCCCTCACCGGCCTGTGGTGCACCGTCTGGTGCGGCGCCTGGGTGGCCGGCAGCATCCGCAGTGCGAGCCGGCATGCCGATGAAGCCGACGGCCGAACCGCCTGGACACCGCTGCTGCTGGGCCTGGGCGGCGCCCCGGTGCTGGCGCTGGCCACGGTACTGGGTCTGGGCGGACTGCTGCAGGCCTGGTGGTCCACCACGGTGCGCGGCGATGGCGCGGCGGTGGTCACCCCCTTGGCCGATGCCGACGGCCAGGTGCGGGCGCTGCGCATCAGCGGCACGCTGGGCATGGGCAGCACGCAGGCGCTGCAGGCCGCACTGCTGGCCCATCCGCAGGTCGAACGGCTGGAGATCCACAGCCCCGGCGGACTGGTGACCGAAGGCCACGGCATGGCGCAGCTGGCGCTGCAGCGCGCGCTCAACACCGAGGCGCGGGTGGCCTGCGAAGCCGCCTGCACCCTGGTGTTCGTCGCCGGCGAAAAAAGGCTGATCGCGCGAGAAGCAGGACTGGGTTTCGGGGGCATGCTGCCCTCGCTGGCCCCGGTGGTGGCCGACTTCTACCGCCAGCGCGGCGTGCCGGAAGACTTTGTGCAGCAGGCCCTGGGCCGGCGCAGCTGGCAAGCCGAGACCACCGCGCCGGCCCGGGCGGTGGCCGCCGGGCTGGCACAGCCGGCCCCTTGAGCTGGCTCAGTTCTTCTTGGGCCGGATGGCGTCGGCCGTGCCCTGGATGAAAGCCTTGATCTTCTGCACCTCGTCCGGCGTGAGCTTGCCGGTGAAGTCCGGCATGCCGCGCGCGGTGGCCGGCCCGTTGAAGACGAAGCGGTCCAGGTTTTCGATGTAGGCCGCGTCCATGTAGCCCAGGTTGGGAATGTTGCCGCCCCGGTCGACGCCCGGCACGCCATGGCAGAAGACGCAGTTGCTCACGTACAGGGCGGTGCCTTCGGGCACATGCTGCGGGTTGTACTTGACGCCCTCGACCAGCTTGCCGAGCTGGTAGTTCACGAAGGCCGGCGGCTTGGCCTGCCCGCCCACCGCGAAGGTGTAGACCGTGCCCGGACCCTGGCGATCGGTGGCCCGCTGGGCCAGACCGTACACGCCACCCCAGCCCACCGCGATGGACACATACTGCTTGCCGTCGACCATGTAGGTGGTGGGCGCTGCCACCACGCCGGTGCCGGTGGGGGTCTCCCACAGCTTGGCGCCGGTGGCGGCGTTGTAGGCCACGAACCGGCCGTCGGCCGTGCCCTGGAACACCAGGTTGCCGGCGGTGGTGAGGGTGCCGCCGTTCCACGGGGACACATGCTCCACCGACCAGCGCGGTTTCTGCTGGATCGGGTCCCAGGCGATCAGGCGTCCGAAGGGCTGGCTCTTGGGCGGCTCCACGTTGGCGAACTTGGCCAGATTCCAGCCCATGCCGCTGTGCGGCTCGCCGGGACGCACAGCATTGAACTTCCAGTCCTTGTTGTCCATGAGCGAGATCGGCACGCCCTGCACCGGCATGTAGACCAGACCGGTGGCCGGGTTGTAGGACATGGAGTGCCAGTTGCGCGCACCGTAGGCGCTCGGGATGATCTCGCGCGGGCGGTCGGCCACCCGGGCGATGTCGGTCTCGATCGGACGCCCGTTCTTGTCGTAGCCGGTGGCCCAGTTCACGTCGACGAAGTTCTTCGCCGAGATGAACTGGCCGTTGGTGCGGTCGATCAGGAAGAAGAAGCCGTTCTTGGGCGCGTGCATCACCACCTTGCGCTTCTGGCCGTCCAGGGTGAGGTCGGCCAGAATCATCGGCTGGGTGGAGGTGTAGTCCCAGTTGTCCCCGGGCGTCTGCTGGTAGTGCCAGATGTATTGGCCGGTGTCGGGATTGAGCGCCACGATGGACGCCAGGTAGAGGTTGTCACCCCCGGCCGGGCTGCGCTTCTTGTGCGCCCAGGGCGAGCCGTTGCCGGTGCCGATGTAGAGCATGTTGAGCTCGGGGTCGAAGGCCATGGCATCCCAGGCGGTGCCGCCGCCACCGGCTTCCCACCACTTGCCGGCCGGATCCCAGGTCTTGGCGGCACGGGCCATGGACTCGTCCTCGAACGGCTTGCTCGGGTCGCCCGGCACGGTGAACCAGCGCCACTTCTGGGCGCCGGACTTCGCGTCATAGGCGGTCACGTAGCCCCGCACACCGAACTCGGCGCCGCCGTTGCCGATGATCACGTTGCCCTTGATCACGCGCGGTGCACCGGTGATGGTGTAGCTGAACTTGCGGTCGACGATGGTGTCCTTCTCCCAGACCTTGGCGCCGGTGGCGGCGTCCAGGGCGATCAGGCGGCCGTCATAGGAGGCCACGAACACCTTGCCTTCGTGCAGGGCGACGCCGCGGTTGACCACATCGCAGCAGCCCTTGTAGCCGATCTCCCGCGGCACCTTCGGGTCGTAGGACCAGATGCGCTGGCCGGTGCGCACATTGATGGCATGCACCACGCTCCACGAGGCCGTGACGTACATGATGCCGTCGACCACCAGCGGCGTGGCCTCCACGCCCCGGGTGGACTCCAGGTTGTAGGACCAGACCAGACCGAGGTCCTTCACGTTGGCGGCGTTGATCTGGTCGAGCCGCGAGTGTCGGGTCTCGGCATAGTCCAGCCCGTGGGTCGGCCAGTCGGTGGTGGCCCCGGTGTTGCTGCGGATGAAGGATTCGTTCACCTTCTGGGTGACGGCCGCGATGTGGGCCTGCGAACCTTTGGCGCCGGACTGGGCCACGGCAGGTGAGCCGAGCAAGGCCAGGGTGGCGCCCAGGACGCCCAGAGCCGACGGCCAGAACGGCCGCCAGTGCAAACGATCGGAAGGGTGTGTGTGGGTCATGGAGGTCTCCTCTGTGGGCTGCGCCGTCGTGGCGCACGGGTGGGATGCCGCACTGCGCTGGTGCTGCGGGGGTCCGTTGATCCGGCAGGACCGGATCGGGGCATCTTCGGCGCCTCGTCCGGACGCGGCCGCTCCGTGCTTTCCCTGATGGCCCGGTGTTCCGCAGTGGAACACCGGCGGGGCGGATGCCGGGGGGGAAGGGATTTCCCCGGTTGTCGCTGGACCGGCCACTGCCTACGCTGGCCCGTCCATTCCTGTTGCTGCCCCAGGCCGGGCAGCCTGCTGCCCGTGTCCGACGCAACGGCCCACAGCGCTCCCGCCCCCGCAGGCCCCTTCTTCCGCACGCCGGCGGAGCGCGCACAGCTGGCACGCGAGAAATTCTTTGCTCTGGGCGAACGACCGACCGGACTGGTCAGCGAAGCGGTGATCCACTCCTGGAACCGGTGTCGTGCCCAGGGCCATGGCCCCGGTCGACTGCCGACGCTCGATCCGGTCAGTGCCTCGTCGGTGCATGCGGCGCGGCACCGCCACCGTGCACTGCTGGCGGCCGCCGAATCCGAACTGGCGCAGCTGGAGTCGTCCCTCTCGGGGACCGGTTGCCGGGTGCTGCTCATCAACCCGTCCGGCGTGGTCATTCATGCCACCTCCGCCAGCAACCTGCCCGAGCAGCGCACCCTCGATGCAGCCGGGCGTGTCGGCGTGCAGCTGGCCGAAGACCGGGTGGGCACCACGGCGCCGGGCATTGTGCTGCGCACCGGTCAGGCGGTGAGCGTGTGCGCGGGTGAACACTTCTTCGACCGCTTCGGCAGCGTCCACTGCGCCGCCTCGCCGATCTTCGATGCGGACCACCGGCTGGCTGGCGTGCTGGACGTGTCCACCGAATCACAAGGTTTCGGCTTCGACATGGGCTCCCTGGTCGGGCTGTTCGCCACCGCCATCGAGAACCGCCTGCTGTGCGCCCAGGCCGACGAACATCTGGTCCTGCGATTCCAGACCACACCCGCTTTGCTGGATACCCCGCTGCAGGGGCTGATGGGCATCAGCGGTGACGGTCAGGTGGTCTGGATCAATGGCACCGGGCGACGGCTGCTCGGTGAAGCGGCCGACAGCGGCATGTGCGCCGAGGCGGTCACCGGGCTGGCGCTGGAATCGCTCATCGACCTGGTCACCGGCAGCACCGGGCCGCAATGCCTGCGCCTGCCCACGGGCCTGGGCGTCTGGGTGCAGGGGCGGCTGCAGTGGCGCGACGGCCTCGCTCATGGAGCGGCCCGGCTGGCGGTGCGGCCTGATGCCCCTGTGGTGCCGGCCAATGCCGACGACATCGACGCTGCCGATGCGCCATCGACGGCCGCCTCTGCGTGCGCGCCCGGCGAGTCCGACAACCCGCCTGCCAGCCGCTCGCTCGCCGACATCCACCGGGCGCTCATCGACCGCACGCTGGCGGAGCAGGGCGGGAACATTGCCCGCACCGCACGGGCCCTGGGGGTGTCGCGCGGGCTGCTGTACCGGCACCTGCGGCGTCAGGCTTCGACGGACGGCAAGGGCGCATCGGTTACAACCGGTGGATGCCCTCCCACCTGATCGGCGTCATCGACTTCGAGACCACCGGCATCTCCAGCGCCGGTGGCGACCGGGCCACCGAGGTGGCCATCGTGCTCACCGAGCGCGGGCGAGTGGTCGATCGCTTCCAGAGCCTCATGAACGCCGGCGTGCCGGTCAACAGCTTCGTGAGCCAGCTCACCGGCATCACCAATGCCATGGTGCGCGCCGCGCCGCCTGCCACCGAGGTCATGCGCGAGGCCGCGCGTTTCGTGGGTACCGCACCGCTGGTGGCCCACAACGCCGGCTTCGACCAGCGTTTCTGGCGCAGCGAGCTGGCCCATGCCGGCGTGGCCGCGCCGCACCCCTTCGCCTGCACCGTGCTGCTGTCGCGCCGCCTGTACCCGCAGGCCCCGGCGCACAAGCTGGGCGTGCTGGCCGACTGGCTGGGCCTGCCGCGCAGCGGCCGCGCCCACCGGGCCCTGGCCGACGCCGAGGTCACCGCCGAACTGCTGGCCCGGCTCCGCCGCGACCTGATGGAGCATCACCACCTGCCCGAGCCCGACCACGCCCTGCTGCAGACCCTTCAGCGCTGTCAGAAAAACCAGCTGCCGCGTGTGCTGCAATCGCTGGCCACGGCCGAGGCCTGAACACCCACACCCCGATCCCACCATGTCCCCGAACACCGGTACCCACGACACCACCCGCATCGACGACCTGCGCATCCGCGCGGTGCGTCCCCTGATCACCCCGGCGCTGCTGGAAGAAAGCCTGCCGGCCACCGACGCGGTGCAGGCCACGGTGGAGGCCAGCCGCCGCGCCATCGCCGATGTGCTGCACGGCCGGGATGACCGGCTGATCGTGGTGGTGGGCCCGTGCTCCATCCACGACCACGACCAGGCCATGGAATACGCGCGCCGACTGCGGGCCGAGGTGCCACGCCTGCAGGACACACTGATCCCGGTCATGCGGGTGTACTTCGAGAAGCCGCGCACCACCGTGGGCTGGAAGGGCTACATCAACGACCCGCACCTGGACGGCAGTTTTGCCATCAACGAGGGTCTTCGCATGGCGCGCCAGCTGCTGCTGGACGTGGTGTCGCTGGGCCTGCCGGCCGGCACCGAGTTCCTGGACCTGCTCAGCCCGCAGTTCACCAGCGATCTGGTGAGCTGGGCGGCCATCGGCGCACGCACCACCGAAAGCCAGAGCCACCGCCAGCTGGCCAGCGGCCTGAGCTGTCCGGTGGGCTTCAAGAACGGGACCGACGGCGGGGTGAAGGTGGCCGCCGATGCGCTGCTGGCCGCACGGGCCGAACACGCCTTCATGGGCATGACCAAGATGGGGCAGGCCGCCATCTTCGAGACCCGGGGCAACCAGGACACGCATGTCATCCTGCGCGGCGGGTCGAAGCCCAATTACGGCGCCGCCGACGTGGAGGCCGCGTGCGCCCTGCTGCGCAGCAGCGGGCTGCGCGAGCAGGTCATGATCGATGTGTCGCATGCCAACAGCAGCAAGCAGCATGCGCGGCAGGTGCTGGTGGCCGACGAGGTGGCGGATCAGATTGCCGGTGGCGATGCCCGCATCACCGGGATCATGGTCGAGAGCCACCTTAACGAGGGCCGGCAGGACATCGTGCCCGGCCAGCCGCTGCGGCATGGCGTGAGCGTGACCGATGCCTGCATCGCCTGGGAGCAGACGGTGCCGGTGCTGGACCGGCTGGCGCAGGCGGTGCGCCAGCGCCGGGGGCGCTGACAGCTCAGCGCCAGGGCAGCATCAACGCGGCTTGCGCGGCACCATCGGGCCGCGGCCCTCGATGTGGCGGAAGTTGATGCGGCCCTTGGTCAGGTCGTAGGGCGAGAGTTCCAGCGAGACCCGATCACCCGCCAGGATGCGGATGTGGTTCTTCTTCATCTTGCCGGCCGAATAGGCGATCAGCTGGTGACCGTTGTCCAGGGTCACGCGGAAACGGGTGTCGGGCAGCACCTCGTTGACGATGCCCATCATGTCGATCAGTTCTTCCTTGGCCATGGTCGGCTCCTTTCGATCGTGGTTGTTCAGTACGGCAAGGCCTGGCGCAGGCCGGCGGCCTGCACCCAGTCACGGCCCTGCTCGATGGCATAGCGTTCGGCGGCGTGGGACGAGTCGAAAGCGGTGTCGAACCGCACCACACGCCCGGTGGACGCGCTGCCGCGTCCGCTGGCAATGCTCAGCAGCGCCGCAAAGCGGCCGCCGGGCAGGGGTCTGGACGTGCCGGCGATCCGGTAGCGTCCGAGGGTCAGGGGCAGCGCGTCGGACGGCACTGCCAGGGAGAAATCGTTCATCAGCAAAGGTCTTCCCGGGCGAGGTGGCCGGTCGGTGCCGGCCATCGGGACACGCCCGTCGGGTTCAGGTGGCAGCCCCAGAGCCGGGGTCTGGCGCGCCGGTGCACGACGCAGAGGTCGGCCGGCCCGCCAGGTGGTGCCACGTGGCCGTGAGAGGACCGTATGGCCTGCCTTGATGGGGCACGACTGCGGGGCAGGGACCGGCGGCAAGCCGGTGCAGCCTGCTGCGCCGATGCACTGGGGCACGGGCGCGGTGGCCGAGAGTCGTCCAAGGCAAGCAGCTAATGTAACACGCCGGGCATCACCAGCGGTGATGCAGGCGCGACGCAGGGGCCACCCGTTCAGGGGCGCTCCGGCAGTTCGATCTTGACCTCCAGCACATCCAGGTTGTCCTGGCGCTCCAGCTGGACCTTGATGTCGTCCGGATTGATCTTGATGTACTTGCCGATCACGGCCACCAGCTCGCGCTGCAGGGCCGGCAGGTAGTCGGGTTCGGCCGCGCTGCGACCGCTGCGCTCGTGCGCCAGGATGATCTGCAGCCGCTCCTTGGCGACGCTGGCGGTCTTTTTCTTCTCGCCCAGAAGGAAGGACAGGAACGACATGCGTCATTTCCCCCCGAACAGGCGCTTGAAGAAGCCGACCTTCTCGGCTTCGACGAAACGCAGGGGCTTGTCCTGACCCAGGAAGCGGTCGATGACGTCGCCATAGGCCTCGGCCACGTCGGTGCCCTTGAGGTGGATGGCCGGCGTGCCCTGGTTGGACGCGGTCAGCACGTTCTCGCTCTCGGGGATGACGCCGATCAGCTGGATGCGCAGGATGTCCTGAATGTCTTCCAGGCTGAGCATCTGGCCATCGGCCACGCGGCCCGGGTTGTAGCGGGTGATGAGCAGGTGCTCCTTGATCGGCTCCTTGCCCTCGATGGCGCGCCGGGTCTTGCTGCCCAGCATGCCCAGGATGCGGTCGGAATCGCGCACGCTGGAGACCTCGGGGTTGGTCACCACCAGCGCCTCGTCGGCGTAGTGCATGGCCATCAGCGCACCGGTCTCGATGCCGGCCGGCGAGTCGCACACGATGTATTCGAAGCCCATGGCGCTCAGGTCATCGAGCACCTTCTTGACGCCGTCCTGGGTGAGGGCGTCCTTGTCGCGCGTCTGGCTGGCGGCCAGGATGAACAGGTTCTCGCACTGCTTGTCCTTGATCAGGGCCTGGTTCAGGTTGGCCTCGCCGTGGATCACGTTGATCAGGTCGTAGACCACCCGGCGCTCGCAGCCCATGATCAGGTCGAGGTTGCGCAGGCCGACGTCGAAGTCGATGACGGCGGTCTTGTGGCCGCGCAAGGCCAGGCCGGTGGCAAAGCTGGCGCTGGTCGTGGTCTTGCCCACGCCGCCTTTGCCGGAAGTGACGACAACGATCTTGGTCATGCGGAAATGTCCTCAGGGGTCTGTAGAAAGGGGTCAGGCCGCCAGCGCTTCGATGACCAGGCGGTCACCCTCGGGGCCGGCGTCCAGCCGGATCTGGGCCGGGCGGTTGTGGATGGTGTCGGGCAGGGGCACTTCGCTGGTGCGGTAGATGCCGGCAATCGAGATGAGCTCGGGCGCCATGGCCAGGGCAAAGATGCGGGCATCGCCCATGCCCCGGGCACCGGCAATGGCCTTGCCGCGCAGCGGCGCGTACACATGGATGTGGCCATCGGCAATGACCTCGGCACCGGGATTGACCATGGCCATGACCACCAGATCGCGGCCGCGTGCGTACACCTGCTGGCCGGAGCGCAGCGGGCGGTCGATGACCAGGGCACCAGGCGGGGGCAACACCGGCTCGGGGGCGGGGACCGGCGCGGATGCCACCGTGGCCGGTGCCGCCGAAGCGGGTGGCGGCACACGAGGGATCACCGCGTCCGGGGCCGCCACCAGGCCCGCCGCCAGGGCCTGGGCCATCTGGGCGTCGCTGCCGCCGCGCACCGCCAGGGGCTGGAGCTGGTGCCGGCGCAGGATGGGCAGCAGCGCGCTGAAATCGATGGTGGCATCGGGCGCTGCGGTCTGCAGCGGCTGCAGATCGATCAGGGTGTTCTCGCCCTCGAAGAAACCGGGCATGTCGCCGAAACGCTGGTCCAGCTCGGCTTCGAGGTGCGCCAGGTCGGGGGATTTGAGCAGCAGGGCCACCAGGGACAGGTGGGCGCTCTTGATCTCGAACGTGGCCGGCGCTTGGCCGGCGAGGGCCAGTGACATGGAAGAAATTGAACAGCGTTGAAACCGGCAGGGCCGAAGCCGGTGATCTTAAACGCCGCCCGTGTCCGGACCCGGCACAAAGCTGTGAATAAGTTTTCAACAAGTATCAGGTTATCCACACCGTGTGGATGAATCGGGCGGTTATCCCCAATCCGCTCGGGCGCTCCAGCGTGCCTCCACACAGGGTTATGGGTGACGCAAGTGCTTGTGGCCCAAAGAGAAAGGGCGCTTGTCCACACAGAACAGCGCCCTCTACTACGACTACGAATTCAAGAAATAAGACTACAGAAGGAATACAGCGGTCAACTCTGCGGGCCTCCATGCGGTGCCGTACGCGGTCCCTTGTGGGGTGTTTTTTCGTGGCGATCGTGGCCATGGCGGTGTTTCATGCCGGTGCGCATGAAGCCCGGGACGGTGGCCTGGTCGAACAGCTGCTGCTGTGCCGGGTTGAGGGCCTGGTAGAACGCCAGCGTGGCATCCATGCGCTGTGCATGGGCGGCCTGCCGCTGCTCCTGCCAGGCCTTCATGCGCTCGATGCGCTGCGGCGTGGTCAGGCTGGCGAAGTCCGGGCGTTCGCCGCGCATGCCCTCGGCACGGTGGTCCGGAGGGGCGGTACGGGCCACGTAAGCCCGCCAGGCCGGTTCCTGTTCGGGTGTGAGCTGCAGGCGGGTCTTGAGCTGGTCCAGGCGCTGCTGGTGGCGCTCGGCCATGCGGGCATGGTGATCGGCGTGGCGCGCCTGGCGTTCGGCCGGGATGGTCTGCGTGGTGCTTGATGCCGCCGGTGCAGGGGATGCCTGCGTCTGGGCGGTGGCGATCAGGCTGCCGGTGGCCAGCAGGGCGGTCAGGGCGGTGGTTCGCAGGAAGGCAGGGGTACGGGACATGGCGTGCTCCAGTGGAGTGAAGGGAACGCCAGTCTGGTCGGCGGCCATGAAGCCCGCATGGCCGCTGGGTTGCGGCCGGGTAAAGCCAGCCGGGCCGCTGCCGCTCAGGCGACCGCGTAGCCTTCGTCGCGGATGGCGGCCTTCAGCGCATCGGCAGCAGCCTGGCTGTGGATGGCCACGCGCCCCTGCGGCCGGTCGATCTGCACCTGCGCCTGGGGATCGACCTGGCGGATGGCCTGCTGCACGGCTTTCTCGCAATGACCGCAGGTCATGCCCTGCACTTGAAACACATGCTCCATGGTGAACTCCTGAAAGGACGGTAAGGAACGGAAGAGCTGGGGATCGGTGCCGTCATTGTCAACCCCGCCGCATCATCCGCTGCGTCGCTGGCAGGCTTATGCTGGTGCCATGAATGCGCCAACCGATGCCCCGACCCTGCCCGACCTGTGTTCGCTCGACATCGGCATCGGGGGCATGACCTGTGCCTCGTGCGTGACACGGGTGGAGAAGGCGCTGAATCGCCTGCCCGGGGTGAGCGAGGCCTCGGTCAACCTGGCCACCGAATCGGCCCGGGTCACGGTGCAGGGACTGTCGTCCACCGAGGCCATGGCCCGCCTGAGCCGCGCCGTGCGCGATGCCGGTTACGAACCGCGCCGCCCCCAGGCCATGGACGACGCGCCGCCCACCGGCTGGCTGGGCCTGCCGCAGGATGCCTGGCCGGTGCTGCTGGGTGCGCTGTTGTCGCTGCCCCTGGTGCTGCCCATGGTGGGCGATCTGGCCGGCCAGCACTGGATGCTGCCGGCCTGGGCGCAGTTCGTGCTGGCCACGCCGGTGCAGTTCTGGCTCGGTGCGCGCTTCTACCGGGCAGGCTGGCATGCGCTGAAGGCCGGCACCGGCAACATGGAACTGCTGGTGGCCATCGGCACCACGGCCGGCTGGGCCCTGTCCACCTGGCTGTGGTGGCGCGCCGAACCGGGTGAGATGGTGCACCTGTACTACGAGGGATCGGCGGTGGTGATCACCCTGGTGTTGCTGGGCAAGTGGCTGGAAGCCCGCGCCCGCCGCCAGACCACCGAGGCCATCCGTGCCCTGCATGCCCTGCGGCCGGAGGTCGCGCACCTCATGCCCGATGGCGTGAAGCGCGAGACCATGACCGATGTGCCGGTGGACGAGCTGCTGCCCGGCGATGTGATCCGCGTGTTGCCGGGTGAACGCATGGCGGCCGATGGCACGGTGGTGTCGGGTCAGACCCAGGCCGATGAATCCATGCTCACCGGCGAGGCCATGCCGGTGGCCAAGGCGCCGGGCGATGCGGTCACCGGTGGATCGCTCAACGGAGACGGGGCCATCGAGGTGCGCGTGAAGGCCGTGGGGGCGCAGAGCGTGCTCTCGCGCATCATCGGTCTGGTCCAGGATGCCCAGGCCGGCAAGGCGCCGGTGCAGCGGCTGGTGGACAAGGTGGCCGCCGTGTTTGTGCCGGTGGTGGTGGTGCTGGCCCTCATCACCCTGGGTGGCTGGCTGTGGACCGGTGCGCCGGTGGAAGAAGCCCTGCTGCACGCGGTGGCGGTGCTGGTGATCGCCTGTCCTTGCGCGCTGGGCCTGGCCACACCGGCCGCCATCATGGCCGGCACCGGGGTGGCGGCGCGCCACGGCATCCTGATCAAGGATGTGCAGGCGCTGGAAGTGGCCCATCGCGTGGACACGGTAGCTTTCGACAAGACCGGCACGCTCACCCAGGGCCGACCGAAGCTGCAGCTGATCGAGGCCCGTGCGGGGGTGGACGAGCTGTCGGTGTTGCGTGTGGCGGCCTGCCTGCAGGAGCAGAGCGCGCATCCGCTGGCCCAGGCGGTGGTGCGGGCCGCGCAGGAGCAGGGCCTGACCTGGGCACCGGGCGACGCGCAGGCAGTGCAGTCGGTGACCGGCCGGGGTTCACAGGGCCGGGTGCAGGGCACCGAGCTGGCCCTGGGCAGCCTGCGGTGGATGGAGGAGCTGGCGGTCGATCTGGGTCCCCTGGCCGAGACCGCCACGCAGGCCCAGGCGCAAGGCCATTCGGTGTCGGCCCTGGCCAGCCGGTCGGTGGCTGGGTGGAGCGTGCTGGCGGTGCTCGCTTTCGGGGATGAACCCAAGCCGGGGTCGGCTCCCGCGCTGGCCGAACTGCGGCATCGCGGCATGCGCCTGTTCATGGTGTCGGGCGACAACCGGGGTGCGGCCGAGGCCATGGCCCGCCGACTCGGACTCAGGCCCGAAGACGGCGAGGTGCTGGCCGAGGTGCTGCCCGGCGACAAGGCCGCCATCGTGCAGCGCTTGCGTCAGGCGCAGGACGGGGAGAGGCCGCACGTGGTGGCCATGGTGGGAGACGGTGTGAACGACGCGCCGGCCCTGGCCGCAGCCGACGTCGGCATGGCCATGGGACACAGCGAGGGCGCCAGTTCGGACGTGGCCATGCATGCCGCCGGCATCACGCTGATGCGGGGTGACCCGCTGCTGGTGGCCGCTGCGCTGGACATCTCGCGCCGCACCGTGGGCAAGATCCGGCAGAACCTGTTCTGGGCTTTTGCCTACAACGTGGCCGGCATTCCGCTGGCTGCGCTGGGCTACCTCAGCCCGGTGGTGGCCGGTGCGGCCATGGCACTGAGCTCGGTGAGCGTGCTGTCGAACGCGCTGCTGCTCAAGCGCTGGAAGCCACCGCAGACGCCACCCAGGGCTTGATCAGGCCAGGACCGCCAGCAGTTCGTCGAACACGGTCAGCAGCTTCTGCACATCGGCCAACGTGGTGGCCGGCGAGACCAGCATCATGCTGTGGAAGGGTGTGAGCAGAACCCCCCGGTTGAGCATGAACAGGTGGGTGAAGGCTTCCAGGTCGGACTGGGCATGGTCGCGCACATCCTGCGCATCGCGCGGGGTGTGGTCCATGAACTGCAGCTCCATGCGGGCGCCCAGCCGGGTCACGGTCCAGGGTCGGCCCGCGGCCCGGATCCGCTGGTCCAGCCCCGCTTCCAGCTGTTGCGCCACCGCCAGCATGTGACGGTAGCTTGCTTCGGTGTGCAGGTGGGTGAGCGCAGCATCGAGCGCTGCCAGGGTGAGCGCATTGCCGGCCAGCGTGGTGCCGATGCCGCTGTGGCCATCGGGGGCGGCTTCCTTGGCCTGGGTCATGCGGTCGGCCAGCTCGTCGGTGAAGCCGTACACCGCGCAGGGCAGGCCACCGGCCACGGCCTTGCCCACCACCAGCAGATCGGGATCAAGCCGGTGTTCGCGTGCGTAGCCACCGAGTGCGGTGGAGACGGTGTGGGTCTCGTCCATCACGAACAGGGTGCCGTGGCGGCGGCACAGCTCGCGCGCTGCGGGCCAGTAGCCGTCCACCGGGGGCACCAGGCCGAAATTGGTGAGTGCCGGTTCGGCCAGCAGGGCAGCCACGTCGCCCGGGGCCAGCGCCGCTTCCAGCGCGGCCAGGTCGTTGAAAGGCACCACCCGGGTGAACTCGGCATGGTTGTGGATCTGCCCCAGCACCGAAGCACGGGGCAGGGTCCGACCGGTGGCGGGGTCCCTGTCCACCAGGGTGTCGTCCACTGCGCCGTGGTAGCAGCCGTCAAACACCAGCAGCACCGGACGGCGGGTGACGCCCCGGGCCCAGCGCAGCACGAACCGGTTGGCATCGCTGGCGCTCAGGGCCATCTGCCATTGCGGCAGGCCGAACACGCGCTGCAACCCTTCGCCCACGGCCACCGCGCGGGTGGACGGCAGCATGCAGGTCAGTCCCTGGGCGGCCTGGTCAGCGATGGCCTGCGCCAGCGGGCGCGGGCTGTGACCGAACATGGCGCCGGTGTCGCCCAGGCAGAAGTCGGTGTAGCGATGACCGTCGGCGCAGCAGAGGGTGACACCTTCGGCGCGCTCCACGGCCAGCGTGGCCGGGCTCGGCCAGTCGCGCATCCAGTGCAGCGGCACGCCGAACAGGTAGTGCCGGCGGGCCGCAGCGGCCTGGGCCATGGAGGCCGGATGCTCGCGGATGAAGCGGTCCCTTTCCTGCTGCTGCAGCGCAGTCAGTCGCCCGGTCTCGACCGGGCCGGGGGCGGCGATGGAGGCATGGTGCGGGGAAGACATGGCGGTCACTGTAAAAGCGATGCGGCGCCAACCCGGCGACCGCAGCACAGTGGTCGGTGCGAGCCGGTCCGAATTGGCACCGCCTGCACCACGGTCGGGCGACAATGCCGAGCCATGGAACCTCGGGCCAACCCCCTCCCCGGCGCATCCCGCGCCATGCCCGACCCGGCGTCGGGCCGGGAACCCCTGCTGGGCCTGGCGATGGCCCTGTCGCTGGGCGCGGCGGTGTCCCTGGGCATCACGCGGTTTGCCTACGGGCTGCTGCTGCCACCGATGCGCGACGACCTGGGCTGGAGCTTCACGCTGGCGGGCGGCATGAACACCGCCAATGCCCTGGGTTACCTGCTCGGCGCCCTGGCCACGCCACTGCTGTTGCGCCATCTCACCCCAGCGCGCCTCATGCTGATCGGCTCGGCCCTGGCCACCGTGTTCATGCTGGCCAGCGGTTTCTTTGTCGATGCGTGGCCGCTCCTGCTGCAGCGATTGCTGGCGGGCGTGGCCAGCGCCTTCGTGTTCATCACCGGCGGGCTGCTGGCGGCGCGGCTGGGCGCGCGCGATCCTCGCCGCAGTGGTCTGCTGCTGGGCCTCTATTACGGCGGCACCGGTCTGGGCATCGTGGGTTCGGCGCTGCTGGTGCCGCCGGTGCTGCAGGCTGCTGCCAGCGTGCCCCACGGCTGGGCCTGGGCCTGGTGGATGCTGGCGCTGTTGTGCGGCCTGGCCACCTTGGGACTGGCCTGGCCGGCACGGGTGCTCGGCCGGCACGCGCCTCCCCCGCCACCGACTGCTGCCGGCGCAGTGGCCCGGGTGTTCCGCTGGCGCGACTTCCGCCCGGCGCTGCTGGCTTATGCGTGCTTCGGCATTGGCTACATCGGCTACATGACCTTCGTGATCGCCCTGCTGCGCGAGCAGGGTCGATCGCCACTGACCATCACCGTGTTCTATGCCTTGCTGGGTCTGGCGGTCATGGCTTCGTCGCGCCTGTGGGCCGGGCTGCTGGACCGCCATCGCGATGGCCAGCCCCTGGCCCGCCTGAACGGATGGCTGGGCCTGGCCTGCGTGCTGCCGGCACTCACCACCTGGGTGCCGCTGGCCTTTGTGTCGGGGCTGCTGTTCGGTGGTGTGTTCCTGTCGGTGGTGGCCTCCACCACCGCGCTGGTGCGGCACAACCTGCCACCGGCGCAGTGGGCGGCGGGCATCAGTGCCTTCACCACGGTGTTCGCGGCCGGTCAGATCGTGGGCCCCACGGTGGTGGGCCTGATTGCCGATGGTCCTGGCGGTCTGGCCCTGGGTCTGGGGGTGTCGGCCGTGGTGTTGTGGGTGGGTGCACTGCTGGCGCTGCGCCAGCGGGCCTGGTGACCGGAGATGGCTGTGCGCGGCAAGGGATGGTGGATCGGTCTGGGGGGTCTGGCGGTGCTGGGTGGCGTCGGCGCCGTGGCGCTGTCGCACTGGCTGGGCACCGACGATTTCCGGCAGCGGGTGCAGACCCTGGCCAGCAATGCCCTGGGTGCGCCGGTGCAGATGCAGCGCATCCGGCTGGACTTCCGGCCCTGGCCGGCCGTGGGCATCGAGGGTCTGTTGATCGAGCCGCCCGCCACCCACACAGCCGGCCGCAAAGCCCGTCAGGCGCCCGACCCGGTGACCGTGGGCCGTGTTGCCCTGCAGCCCGATTTCGCGGCCCTGCTGGGTGGCCGGTTCCGGCTGGCCATCCTGCACGTGGACGACGCGGTGCTGCCCCAGGGCGCCTTGCTGGCGCTCTCCGCCGTGGCGCAGCGCGCCTCGGAGACCCGGCCGTCGGTGCCGGAGACCGACACCCTGCCCGATGCCGCCTTGCTGCCGCGCGAGGTGCGGCTGCAGCGCCTGAGCTGGATCAGCCTGGAACGCGTGCGCCACACCGTGGACGCCGACTTCAGGCTCTCGGCCGACGGCTGGCCGCAGCAGGCCGGCGTGAAGGTGCTCGAAGGCCCCTACCGTGAGGCCACGCTGGCGCTGGAACGCCAGCCCGACGCGCCCGCTCCGGCCGAGGCCAGCGCCCGGGTGTGGCAGCTGTCGGCCCGCATCGGTGGCGGCACGGTCGACGGTCCGCTGCGCTGGACGCCGCTGCCGGCCGATGCCTCGACCCCGGCCGACCGGCCCGTGGTCTGGCAGGTGCAGGCCGATCTGAGCACCCGCGAGGTGGAAATCTCGGCCTTGACTGTGCCCAGCCGCACCCTGACCGGCCGCCTGCAGGCCACCACCGCGCTGGCGGCCCGGGTGGACCCCGCCGCCGGCACCGATGCCCTGCTGCGCTCGCTGCGCACCCAGACACGCTTCCAGATCGACGGCGCGGTGCTGCACGGCATCGACCTGGCCCGGGCGGTCACCACGGTGGGCCTGTCGCGCGGCGGCGAAACCTCGCTGGACACCCTGGCCGGGCAGGTGAACACCCGGGGCGCGGCCATCGAGCTGCAGAACCTGGTGGCCACGTCGGGCGTGCTGGCGGCCACCGGCGACGTGGCCATTGCGCCCTCACGCGCCCTGTCGGGCCGGGTGCGGGTGGACATGACCCGGGGTGCCGGTGGCGGCGCGATGGGCGTGCCCCTGGCGCTGGGCGGCACGCTGGACGACCCCTCGGTCACGCTCACCCGGTCGGCCCTGCTGGGGGCGGCCATCGGCACCGCCCTCATGCCGGGTGTGGGCACCAGCGCCGGCGCCAACCTGGGCGACCGGCTGGGGGAGGGCATCAAGGGCCTGTTCGGCGGATCGGGCGAACGCAGCCCGCAGCGCACCGAACCAAGGCGCTGAACTGGCCTCCCGGTCCTGGTGAAATTGGACCTCCCGTTCTGCTGGTCCGGGGGTATCTTGCGGGGCCAATCCAACACCTGCCTCACGCATCCCCACCATGGCCATCGGACAGTTCGCCTACGCCAGCAGCACCCAGCGTTTCATGGCCTGTGAGCCGCTGGCCGACCAGCCCTTTGCCATCAGCGGCGTGCCCTACGACGGCGTGGTGACCAACCGGCCGGGTGCCCGCTTCGGCCCGCAGGCCATCCGCACCGCCAGCCTGATGCTGTGCGATGCCACCCACCCGATCTTCGACGTGTCGCCACTGGCCCATGTGGGCGACGCGCTGGACATGCGGCTGCCCAATGCCTCGCCCCTGCCGGAGGTGCGGCGCCATATCGAGCAGCAGGCGGCTGCCCTCATGGCGCGCCACCACTGCATCTTCCTGGGCGGGGACCATTCGGTCACGCTGTCGCTGCTGCGCGCGGCCAAGGCCCGCCACGGCGGCGAACCGCTGGCCCTGCTGCATTTCGATGCCCACTGCGACACCTGGACCGACCATTTCGGCGAACCCTCCGGCCACGGCACCTGGACCTACGAGGCCCTGCAGGAAGGCCTGGTGAGCCCGGCGCACACGGTGCAGGTGGGCATCCGCTCCAGCGGCGAGCGGGCTGCCCGCGAGTACGTGGCCGATCAGGGCGGGCAGATCTTCACCGCGCGCAGCCTGCGCGGCATGGACGGAGCCGGGCTGGCGCCGGTGCTCAATGCCATCCGCCACCGCATCGGCCAGCGGCCGGTCTACCTCACGCTGGACATCGACGTGCTCGACCCGGCCTTCGCGCCCGGCACCGGCACGCCCGAACCGGGCGGGCTGAGCAGCTCCCAGGTGCTGACTTTCATCGAGGAACTGGCCGACCTGAACTGGGTGGGCATGGACTGTGTGGAGGTGGCTCCGGCCTACGACCATGCCGAACTCACCAGCAACGCCGCCGCCACCCTGGTGTGGACCTACCTCGCCGGTCAGGTGGCCCGCCGTGCGGCGCAGGGCCTTTCGCGCTGAGGGGCCGGCCATGTGGCGCGCATCCCTGATCGGATCGGACACCCAGCTCAACCGGGCCAGCTACTACGAGGCCAGCGTGCAGCGGCCACCGCTGCAGGAACCCTTGAACGACTCGCTGCAGGCCGATGTGCTGGTGGTGGGCGCGGGTTTTGCCGGCCTGAGCGCGGCGCTGGAGATGGCCCAGCGTGGCCTGAGCGTGGTGGTGCTGGAGGCCGACCGGGTGGGCAGCGGCGCCAGCGGCCGCAATGGCGGTCAGGCCATCGTCGGTTATGCCAGCGGCCAGGGCCCGTTCGAGCAGCAGCTGGGCGCGGCCGATGCGCAGCGCGCCTGGGACATGTCGGTCGAAGCCATCGACCTGATCGATCGCCGCATTGCTGACCACCGCATCGACTGCGACCGCCGCCACGGCTACCTGTACGTGGCCGACGCGCCGCGCAAGGCCCGCGATCTGCGCGAGGAAGCCGAGGACCTGGAGGCGCGGGGCGTGCCGGTGGACTGGGCCGAGGGCGACGAGGTGGGCCGGCTCATCGGCACCCGGCGCTATGTGGCGGCCTTCCGCGAACAGCGCAGCGGCCACCTGCACCCCCTGAAGTACGCGCTGGGCCTGGCCGAAGCGGCCCGGGCCGCCGGGGTCCGGATCTTCGAGCGCTCGCCGGTGGTCTCGCTCCAGCGGGAGCCGGTGCTGCAGGCCCTCACGCCGCAGGGCGCGGTGAAGGCGCGTTTCGGGGTGCTCGCGGGCAACTGCATGCTGCCCGAATACGGCCCGGCGGTGGCGCCCGACATCGCGCCGCGCATCATGCCGGTGGGCACCTACATCATCGGCACCGAGCCGGTCGACCCCGGGCTGGCGGCCACGCTGATCCCTGGTCACGCGGCGGTGTGCGACAACAATTTCGTGCTCGACTATTTCCGCTTCAGCGCCGATCACCGCATGCTGTTCGGTGGTCGGGTCAGCTACACCACCATGACGCCGCGCAATCTGCAGGCGCTGATGCGCGAACGCATGGTGCGCATCTTTCCGGCACTGCGTGAGGTGCCGGTCGCCTTCTGCTGGGGCGGCTTCGTGGACATCAGCATGAACCGTGCGCCGGACTTCGGCCGTCTGGGCAACAACCTGTACTACCTCCAGGGCTTCAGCGGCCATGGCGTGGCCCTCACCGGGCTGGCCGGGCAGCTGGTGGCCGAAGCGGTGACGGGGCAGGCCGGGCGCTTCGATGTGTTTGCCCGCCTGCAGCACCACCGCTTTCCCGGCGGGCCGCTGCTGCGCACGCCCAGCCTGGCGCTGGGCATGTTGTGGCACCGGCTCAAGGACGTGGTCTGAGCCGCCGGCGGCGAGCCGCGTGTTCCGCTGGCGTCAGGCCGGCAATGGCCGGCTGGCCAGCACCCGTGCCACGGCCAGGGCCAGCACCGGCCCGCTGCGGGCGATCTCGTCCAGCGGCGCATAGCCGTAGCCGATGATCAGCCCGCGCAGGTCGGTGCGCTGCAGGCAGTAGGCCGACAGGGGTCGCACCGTGAGGCCCTGCTGGGCGATGCGCTGGGTGAGTGCCACGTCGTCCACCGAGCCCGGCAGCCGCAGGCAGAGGTGCAGCCCCTGCTCGGCACCGGTGATGCGGGGGCCTTCCGGCGCGTCGCGCAGCACCGGCCGCAGGGCGTCGAGCAGCAGCTGGCGTCGCTCGGCATAGCTCTGGCGGGCGCGGCGCAGCGCGCTGGCAAAGTGGCCCATCTCGATGAATTCGGCCAGGGCGGCCTGCACCGGCATCTGGCCGGGTCGGTTGAGGTCGTAGTGGGCACGCCGGAAGGCCTCGACCAGCGCCTTGGGCACCACCAGGTAGCCCAGCTTGATGCCGGGGTACAGCACCTTGGAGAAGGTGCCCATGTAGAGCACACGTCCGGTGGTGTCCAGCCCTTCCAGGCTGGAGATGGGCGGGCCGCTGAAACGGTATTCGCTGTCGTAGTCGTCCTCCAGCACCCAGGCTTCATGGGTGGCGGCGGTGGCCAGCAGCTGGTGGCGCCGCTGCAGCGACATGACGGCGCCGGTGGGGTACTGGTGCGAGGGCGTCACATAGATCAGCCGGGGCGGCCGTGCATCGTCCTGCGGGCCGGGCGCGATGCCCTGGCGGTCCACCGGCACCGGATGCACCTGCAGGCCGGTGGCCATGAAGGCCTTCATGGCACCCCAGTAGGCCGGGTCTTCCACCCACACGGTGTCGCCGTGGTCGGCCAGCAGCCGGGCGCACAGCTCCAGCGACTGCTGGGTGCCGGTGGTGACGATCACCTGGTCGGCGTCCAGGTGCACGCTGCGGAACACCCGCAGGTAGTCGGCAATGGCCCGTCGCAGCGGCGCATAACCCCCCGAGGTGTTGTAGTCCAGCATGTCCGGGTAGGTCATGCGCCAGTGCTTGTTCTGCAGCCGCTGCCACAGCGGCAGCGGAAAGGCGCTGAAGTCGGCGATGCCGGGGGTGAAGGGCTGCACCTCCAGATCGGCCGCGCTGAAGTGGTGCGCCAGCCGCTCGCCGCGCTGCGACAGGCGCCCGGCCTGCTGGGGCGCGGCCCGCAGCGGTGCGCCGGCGCTGGCACGGCCCGGGGTGGCGCGGGGCACGTTGTCGTTGACATAGGTGCCGCTGCCCACGCGGCTGGCCAGGTAGCCTTCCACGCTGAGCTGGTTGATGGCCGCCACCACGGTGTTGCGCGAGAGATTGAGGTCCTGGGCCAGGTCGCGGCTGGAGGGCAGGCGTTCGCCGGGACCGAGCTTGCCGTCCAGCATGGCGCGGCGCAGTGCCTCGTACAGCTGGCGGTGCAGCGGCAGGGCGTCCTGGCTGCCCAGGCGGGTCATTTCACTGAGCAGGAATTCAGAGAGCAAGTGGCACCATGTGGTTGGCTCAACTGGCCCTCATTGTGATCCAATTTGCCGGCCACAATGACCTGCAACCGGAGATTGCATGAACAAGCCGCCAAGCATGGTCTGGCTCCCTGCCGACCACCGCCTCCTGGGCGACCACGGCCATCAGATGCCCTTCCTGCTGCTGGGCGAAAAGTACGCCCGCGCCGTGAAGGTGGGCGCCCAGGCCCAGCCCGTGATGTTCCCTCTGGCCAGCGCCGACCAGATCGACGAGCTGCTGGCCCTGGTGGACGGGGTCATGCTCACCGGCTCTCCTTCCAATGTGCACCCCTCGCATTTCGACGAGCCGGTGGCCGACCCGTCGCTGCCGCTGGATGCCGAGCGCGACCAGCTCACCCTGGCCCTGGTGCGGGCCTGTGTGCGCCACAGTGTGCCGCTGCTGGGCATCTGCCGAGGCTTTCAGGAGATCAATGTGGCCCTGGGCGGCACCCTGTACCAGCAGGTGCAGAACGTGCCCGGCCGCATGGACCATCGCGAGCCCAAGGGCCAGCCGCCCGAGGTGCAGTACGCGCCGCGCCACCCCGTCCACCTGGAGCCTGGCAGCGTGTTCGCCGACTGGGCCGGCGGCACCGAGGTGCAGGTGAATTCGCTGCACGGCCAGGGCATCAACCGGCTGGCCGACGGCCTGCGGGCGCTGGCCCGCGCACCCGACGGGCAGATCGAGGCTTTCGAGGTCCTGGGTGCCCGCACCTTCGCCTACGCGGTGCAGTTCCACCCCGAGTGGCGCTGCTGGGAGACACCCTTTTACAGCGCCATCTTCGAGGCCTTCGGCCGCGCCTGTCGCCAGCGCCGCAGCCAGCGGCTGCAGGCCGACGACCTGGCCCGCAGCACCCCGGCCTGAAGTCCACCCCCTTTCCCCGAGCGACACTGACCGCACAACACCACGAGCCCTGACGACAAGGAAACGGCCATGAACGCCCAGAAAACAGCCCCCAAGACCTTCAACGACCTGGAAAACTGGCTCAACGAACGCCGCGTGACCGAGGTGGAATGCCTGGTGCCCGACCTGACCGGTGTGGCGCGCGGCAAGATCCTGCCGCGCGAGAAGTTCACCGAAGACCGCGGCATGCGCCTGCCCCAGGCCATCGTGGCCATGGGCGTGACCGGCGAGTTCCCCGAGAGCGGCCCGTACTACGACGTGATCGAGCCGACCGACCGCGACATGCAGCTGCGGCCGGACCCCACCACCGCGCGCATCGTGCCCTGGGCCACCGATCCCACCGCGCAGGTCATCCACGACTGCTTCGACCACCAGGGCAAGCTGGTGCCGTTCGCCCCGCGCAGCGTGCTGCGCCATGTGTGCAACCTCTACGAGGCCGAGGGCTGGGACCCGGTGGTCGCGCCCGAGCTGGAGTTCTACCTGACGGCCCGCAACACCGACCCCAACACCCTGCTGCGCCCGCCGATCGGCCGCAGCGGCCGGGCCGAGACCTCGCGCCAGGCCTACTCCATCGATGCGGTCAACGAGTTCGACCCGCTGTTCGAGGAGATCTACGACTACTGCGAGAAGATGGAGCTCAACGTGGACACGCTGATCCACGAGGTGGGTGCCGGGCAGATGGAGATCAACTTCTTCCATGCCCACCCGCTGGGCCTGGCCGACGAGGTGTTCTTCTTCAAGCGCACCGTGCGCGAAGCCGCCCTGCGCCATGACATGTACGCCACCTTCATGGCCAAGCCCATTGCCGGCGAGCCGGGCAGCGCCATGCATGTGCACCAGAGCATCGTGGACAAGGCCACCGGCCGCAACATCTTCAGCAACGAGGACGGCAGCGCCTCCGAGGCCTTCCACCACTACATCGGCGGCCTGCAGCGCTACATCCCCGCGGCCATGGTGCTGGTGGCGCCCTACGTCAACAGCTACCGGCGCCTGTCCCGCCACACCGCAGCGCCCATCAACATCGAATGGGGCCACGACAACCGCACCGTGGGCATCCGGTCCCCCATCGCCAGCCCGCAGGCCCGCCGGGTGGAGAACCGGGTGATCGGCGCCGACGCCAATCCCTATGTGGCCATGGCCATGACCCTGGCCTGCGGCTACCTGGGCCTGAAGAACAAGATCAAGCCCAAGCCGGAGATGAAGGGCGACGCCTACCTGGCGCCGTACTCGCTGCCGCGCAGCCTGGGCGAGGCGCTGGACTGGCTGCGCCGCGAACCCGACCTGCACGAGGTGCTGGGCAAGGAGTTCGTCACCATCTACACCGAGATCAAGGAGCTGGAGTTCGACGAGTTCATGAAGGTGATCTCGCCCTGGGAACGCGAACACCTGCTGCTGCACGTCTGACCTGCCTGAAAGCAACCGCCATGAACACCTCGACCCTCATCGCCCCGCCCGCCATCGTCCGCCGAGCCGAGCAGCACGACACCAAGGCCATCCAGGCGCAGGACAGCGCGCACTTCATCCACCCGTTCACCGACCACGGTGACCTGGCCACGCGCGGTGCGCGGGTCATGACCCGGGCCGAGAACATCTATGTGTGGGACTCCGAAGGCCACCGCATCCTGGATGCCATGAGCGGCCTGTGGTGCGTGAACGCCGGCTACGGCCGCAAGGAACTGGCCGACGCGGCCTACCAGCAGCTGATGACGCTGCCCTACTACAACAGCTTCTTCCAGACCACCAACGTGCCGGCGGTGCAGCTGGCCAGCAAGCTGGCCTCGCTGGCCCCGGTGGTGGGCGGACGCCGATTCGAGCATGTGTTCTTCTCCAGCAGCGGTTCGGAGAGCAACGACACCAACGTGCGCCTTGTGCGCCGTTACTGGGACCTGCTGGGCCAGCCGCAGCGCAAGGTGATCATCAGCCGCCACAACGCGTACCACGGCTCCACCATGGCCGGCGCTTCGCTGGGCGGCATGAGCGGCATGCATGCGCAGGGCGACCTGCCCATTCCGGACATCGTGCACATCGACCAGCCTTACCACTTCGAGAACGCACACCCGGGCGAATCGGCGGCCGATTTCGGGCGCCGTGCCGCCGGTTGGCTGGAGGCCAAGATCCTGGAGGTCGGCCCCGAGCGCGTGGCTGCCTTCATCGCCGAGCCGGTGCAAGGCGCCGGCGGCGTGATCATCCCGCCCGAGACCTACTGGCCCGAGATCCAGCGCATCGTCGACCAGTACGGCATCCTGCTGATCTCCGACGAGGTCATCTGCGCCTTCGGCCGCCTGGGCCACTGGTTCGCCTACGAGAAATTCGGCTACCGCCCCGATCTGGTGACTTTTGCCAAGGGCGTGACCAGCGGCTATGTGCCCCTGGGCGGCGTGATGGTGGGCGACCGGGTGGCCAAGGTGCTGATCGACCAGGGCGGCGAGTTCAACCACGGCTACACCTACAGCGGCCACCCGGTGGCCTGCGCGGTGGCCCTGGCCAACCTGGAACTGATGGAGCGCGAAGACCTGCCCGGGAAGGTGAAGAACGACACCGGCCCCTATCTGGCCCAGCGTTTTGCCGAGCTCAACGACCACCCGCTGGTGGGCGTGGCCGAGACCTGTGGTCTGGTGGCCGGCCTGGTGCTGGTCAAGGACAAGGCCACCGGCGAGACCTACGACCCCGACCTGGCGGTCGGCATGAAGTGCCGCGCCCACTGCTTCAAGAGCGGGCTGATCATGCGGGCGGTGGGCGATCGCATGATCATCGCGCCGCCCCTGGTGATCACCCGGGCCCAGATCGATGAGCTGATGGGTCTCATCCGCCAGTGTCTGGACGCCACTTTGGTGCAATTGCGGGCCGAAGGCCTGCACTCCTGACTAGAATGGCCGCCGCGCCATGCCCGGTACGCCTGCAGGCATCGGTGTCGAGCGCCACGGGTCTGGAACTTGCTAGCTGCCAGTGGGTCATCTTCCCGTTGCGTTGAAACCTTTCGGTCTACACACCCTCGTTCAGGAGAAAGCATCACCATGAAGAAGCACGTTCTGGTTCTCGCGATGTCGGCCATGCTGCTGGCCGCCTGCGGCAAAAAAGAGGAGCCGGTCGCTGCTCCGGCCGCGCCCGCCCCGGTGGCTGCTGCCCCGGCAGCCCCTGCCGGCCCGGTCCTGGATGACGAGAAGGTCCTCAACATCTACAACTGGCCCGACTACATCCCCGAGAACATGATCGCGGAGTTCGAGAAGGCCACCGGCATCAAGGTCAACTACGACACCTTCGAGACCAACGAGGCCCTCAACGCCAAGCTGGTCGCCGGCAACACCGGCTACGACATCGTCGTGCCCGGCACCGTGTTCGCCAAGCCCCAGATCGAAGCCGGCTTCTACCAGCCCCTGGACAAGTCCAAGATCCCCAACTACAGCAACCTCGACCCGTCGGTGATGCAGGTGCTGACCAAGGCCGACCCGGACAACAAGCACCTGGTCCCCTGGGCCTGGAGCTTCACCACCGTGGGCATCAACAAGACCAAGGTCGCCAAGGCCCTGGGCAGCACCCCGATGCCCGAGAACGCCTGGGATCTGGTGTTCAAGCCCGAGTACACCAGCAAGCTGAAGTCCTGCGGCATCGCCTACCTGGACTCGCCGACCGAGATCATCCCGGTGGCCCTGCACTACATCGGCAAGGACGCCTACTCCAACGACCCGGCCGACTACAAGGCCGCCACCGAGATGCTGGCCAAGGTGCGCAAGGACATCCGTCTGTTCAGCTCCACCATGATCGACGACATCGCCGGCGGCAAGGCCTGCGTGGCCATCGGCTGGGCGGGTGACATCAACATCGCGGCCGGCCGCGCCAAGGAGAACGGTTCCAAGGACGAGATCGAAGCGCTGCTGCCCTCCACCGGCGCGCTGTCGTTCTTCGACACCATGGCCATCACCAAGGACGCCAAGCACCCCAACAACGCCCACGCGTTCATCAACTTCTTCCTGAGCCCCGAGAGCGGCGCGGCCATGGCCAACGAGATGAACTACAACTCGGGCAACAAGGCAGCGGTGTCCAAGGTGAACCCCGAGATCGCCGGCAACAAGACCATCTTTGTGGAAGATGCCTACATCGCCAAGATGATCCCGCCCAGCAGCTTCACCAACGAAGCACGCGAAGCCATGGCCACTGCCTACAACTCGTTCAAGACCGGCAAATAAGCCCGCTGTCCTGATCGGGCTGTGACCCCCGGGGCTGTTCGTACCGCCGTATGAACAGCCCCGTTCCTTTTTCTGACGACCTTCAACCCACCACCCCACAAGAGGCGCATCCCATGGCAGCGGCTGGACACACTGATGGCTACCTGGTCACCGACAAACTGATCAAACGCTTCGACGAAGCCGTGGCGGTCGACGAGGTGTCGCTCTCCATCGGCAAGGGCGAGATCTTTGCCCTGCTGGGCAGCTCCGGCTGCGGCAAGTCCACCCTGCTGCGCATGCTGGCCGGCTTCGAGAAGCCGACCTCGGGCCGCATCCTGCTGGGCGGTCAGGACCTGGTGTCCCAGCCGCCCTACGAGCGGCCGGTGAACATGATGTTCCAGAGCTACGCGCTCTTCCCGCACCTCAACATCTGGGAGAACATCGCCTTCGGCCTCAAGCGCGAGGGCCTGCCCAAGGCTGAGATCGAGAAGCGTGTGGGCGACATGCTGGCCCTGGTGCAGCTCACGCCCTACGCCAAGCGCAAGCCGCACCAGCTCTCGGGCGGTCAGCAGCAGCGGGTGG
>CALRSR020000029.1:0-43278 GCA_943370825.1 Allobosea thiooxidans
GACCTGCAGGCACAGGGCAAGTCGCTGCGGGTGACCGGCCTGCCGCCGCGCCTGCGGGATCTGGTGGCCTTGTACGGCGTGGAGTCGCTTCTCCCTGCCTGAAGCGGGCGGTGGTCCCCCGCCTTAAAATGGTCGGCTCACCCGCCGCCGCAGATGGTCTGCGCCCCACCGGTGAGACCTGCGGTCCCGCCTGCGCATGCCAGCTGTTTCCTTCCAGAACGTCTCCAAGACCTACACCACCGCCCGAGGCGCCTTCCAGGCGCTGCGCTCGGTGTCGTTCGACATCGAGCCCGGTGAATTCTTCGGTCTGCTCGGCCCCAACGGCGCCGGCAAGACGACCCTCATCAGCATCCTGGCCGGCCTGAGCCGGGCCACCGAAGGCCGCGTGACCGTGCTCGGCCACGATGTGCAGTCCGACTACCAGGCGGCCCGCCGGCAGCTGGGTGTGGTGCCGCAGGAGCTGGTGTTCGACCCTTTCTTCAATGTGCGCGAAGCGCTGCGCATCCAGTCCGGCTACTTCGGCGTGCGCCACAACGACGACTGGATCGACGAGCTGCTGACCGGTCTGGGCCTGGCCGACAAGGCCAATGCCAACATGCGCCAGCTCTCCGGCGGCATGAAGCGGCGGGTGCTGATTGCCCAAGCCCTGGTGCACAAGCCGCCGGTGATCGTGCTGGACGAGCCGACCGCAGGCGTGGACGTGGAACTGCGTCAGACCCTGTGGCAGTTTGTCTCCGGCCTGAACAAGCGCCTGGGCAGCACCGTGCTGCTGACCACCCACTACCTCGAGGAAGCCGAAGCCCTGTGCAACCGCATCGCCATGCTCAAGCAGGGCCAGGTGGTGGCGCTGGAAAGCACCTCGTCGCTGCTGGCGCGGTCCTCGTCACAGGTGCTGCGCTTCAAGACCGACGCAGCCTTGCCGTCCGATCTGGCCGCGCTGGCCCGCGTCACCGGCCGGGTGGTGCAGCTGCCGGCTGCCGATGCACTGGCCGTGGAGCACACCCTGGCACGGCTGCGCCAGGCCGGCATCACGCCGGAAGACATCGAGATCCGCAAGCCCGACCTGGAAGACGTGTTCCTGGCGCTCACCGGCAGCTCGCCAGCCCCCGCCCCTGTGGCCGAAGAGGTGGCGGCATGACCGGCTGGCAGACCCTGTTCTACAAGGAGGTGCTGCGCTTCTGGAAGGTCGGCTTCCAGACCGTGGCCGCACCCGTGATCACCGCCATCCTGTACCTGATGATCTTCGGCCACGTGCTGGAAGACCGGGTGCAGGTGTACGACTCGGTCAACTACACCGCCTTCCTGCTGCCCGGCCTGGTCATGATGAGCGTGCTGCAGAACGCCTTTGCCAACAGCAGCAGCTCGCTCATCCAGAGCAAGATCATGGGCAACCTGGTCTTCCTGCTGCTCACGCCCCTGTCGCACCGGGCGTGGTTCGTGGCGTATGTGGGCTCGTCGGTGCTGCGCGGCATGGCCGTGGGCGCTGGCGTGATGCTGGCCACCTGGTGGTTTGCGCAGCCGAGCGTGGTCGCGCCGTTGTGGATCGTGGTGTTCGGCCTGATGGGTGCCGCCCTACTGGGCGCACTCGGCGTGATCGCCGGGCTGTGGGCCGAGAAGTTCGACCAGATGGCGGCGTTCCAGAACTTCATCATCGTGCCCATGACCTTCCTCTCGGGCGTGTTCTACTCCATCCACTCCCTGCCGGCTTTCTGGCAGCAGGTCAGCCACCTCAACCCGTTCTTCTACATGATCGACGGCTTCCGCTACGGCTTCTTCGGCCAGAGCGACGTGTCGCCGTGGATCAGCCTGGGCCTGGTGGCCGCCGCGCTGGCCGTGGTGAGCGCCCTGGCCCTGCACCTGCTCAAGACCGGCTACAAGATCCGACACTGACATGACCGCCGACCAACTCCAGACCCTCATTGCCGCCGGCCTGCCGTGCGACCACATCGAAGTCACCGGTGACGGCCGTCACTGGGCCGCCGTCATCGTGTCGCCGGCCTTCGAGGGCCTGCGCCTGATCCAGCGCCATCAGCGCGTGTACGCCACCCTGGGCGAACGCATCCGCACCGACGAGGTTCATGCCCTGTCGATGAAGACCCACACCCCGGCCGAATGGGCGGCCCAGGCCTGACATGGACAAACTCCGCATCCGAGGTGGCAACACCCTGACCGGCGAGGTGCCGATTTCCGGCGCCAAAAACGCAGCGCTGCCCGAGCTGTGTGCCGCACTGCTGACCGATCAGCCGGTGACCCTGCAGAACGTGCCGCGTCTGCGCGACGTGACCACCATGCGCCAGCTGCTGGAGAACATGGGCGTTCAGGCACGCAACGACGAGCCGGGCAGCATCACCCTGCGCGCACCGGACAGCCTCAAGCCCGAGGCTCCTTACGATCTGGTCAAGACCATGCGCGCCTCGGTGCTGGTGCTGGGTCCGCTGCTGGCGCGCTTCGGTCAGGCCAAGGTGTCGCTGCCCGGGGGGTGCGCCATCGGCTCGCGTCCGGTGGACCAGCACATCAAGGGCATGCAGGCCATGGGTGCCGAGATCGTGGTCGAGCACGGCTACATGGTGGCCCGCCTGCCGGCCGGCCGCAGCCGCCTGCATGGCGCCCGCATCGCCACCGACATGGTCACCGTCACCGGGACCGAGAACTTCCTGATGGCCGCTGCCCTGGCCGAAGGCGAGACCCTGCTGGAGAACGCGGCCCAGGAACCCGAGATCGGCGACCTGGCCGAGATGCTGATCGCCATGGGCGCGCGCATCGAAGGTCATGGCACCAGCCGCATCCATGTGCAGGGGGTGGACCGTCTGAACGGCGCGACCCACCGCGTGGTGGCCGATCGCATCGAGGCCGGCACCTTCCTGTGCGCCGTGGCCGCCACCGGCGGTGACGTGGTGCTGCGCCATGGCCGCGCCGACCACCTGGACGCCGTGATCGACAAGCTGCTCGAAGCCGGCGCCGAGATCGAGGCCGGCCGCAATTCGGCGGGCGACTTCATCCGCATCCGTGCCAGCGGCCGCCTCAAGGCCCAGACCTTCCGCACCACCGAATATCCCGGCTTCCCCACCGACATGCAGGCCCAGTTCATGGCGCTCAACTGCATCTCGCAGGGCACCAGCAAGGTCACCGAGACCATCTTCGAGAACCGGTTCATGCACGTGAACGAGCTGGTGCGTCTGGGCGCACACATCCAGACCGACGGCAAGGTGGCGGTCATCGAGGGCGTGGAGCGCCTCTCGGGTGCCACCGTCATGGCCACCGACCTGCGCGCCTCGGCCAGCCTGGTGATCGCCGGGCTGGTGGCCGAAGGCGAGACGGTGGTGGACCGCATCTACCACCTCGACCGGGGATACGACCAGATGGAGTCCAAGCTGCGTGCCATCGGGGCCGACATCGAACGCATCTCATGAACGACACCATCACCCTGGCCCTCTCCAAGGGCCGCATCTTCGACGAGACCCTGCCGCTGCTCCAGGCCGCCGGCATCGAGGTGCTGGAAGACCCCGAGAAATCGCGCAAGCTGATCCTGCCGACCAACCAGCCCGGCGTGCGGGTGGTGCTGGTGCGCGCCACCGACGTGCCCACCTATGTGGAGCATGGCGGCGCCGACCTGGGCGTGACCGGCAAGGACACCCTGATCGAGCACGGTGGCCAGGGTCTGTACCAGCCGCTGGACCTGCAGATCGCCCGCTGCCGCGTGAGCGTGGCGGTGCGCTCCGATTTCGACTACGCCACCGCCGTGCGCCAGGGTTCGCGTCTGCGCGTGGCCACCAAATACACCACCATCGCCCGCGAGTTCTTCGCCACCAAGGGCGTGCATGTGGACCTGATCAAGCTGTACGGCAGCATGGAGCTTGCACCGCTGACCGGCCTGGCCGACGCCATCGTCGATCTGGTGTCCACCGGCAACACGCTCAAGGCCAACCAGCTGGTCGAGGTGGAACGCATCATGGACATCAGTTCGCGGCTGGTGGTCAACCAGGCGTCGCTCAAGCTCAAGCAGGCCCGCCTGCGGCCGCTGCTGGACGCCTTTGCCGCTGCCACCGCGCAGGAGCCCCGCACATGAACGCACCCTTCGCACTGAGCGCACGACCGCTGCGCCTGTCCACCGCCCAGACTGATTTCGATGTCGCCTTCGCGCAGCGCCTGCACTGGTCGGCCGAGACCGACGGTGCCATCGAACAGCGCGTGGCCGACATCCTGGCCGACGTGAAGGCCCGGGGCGACGCCGCCGTGCTGGACTACACCGCCCGCTTCGACGGTCTGCAGGCCGACAGCCTGAAAGCGCTGGAGCTGACCCAGGTCGAGCTGAAGGCGGCTTTCGACAGCCTGCCGGCCGCCCAGCGCCAGGCGCTGGAAGCCGCTGCCCGCCGCGTGCGCAGCTACCACGAGGCCCAGAAGCGCGCCAGCGGCGAAAGCTGGACCTACCGCGACGAAGACGGCACCCTGCTGGGTCAGAAGGTCACGCCGCTGGACCGCGTCGGCATCTATGTGCCGGGCGGCAAGGCGGCCTACCCGTCGAGCGTGCTCATGAACGCCATCCCGGCGCATGTGGCCGGCGTGAGCGAGATCATCATGGTGGTGCCCACGCCGCGCGGCGAGCGCAACCCGCTGGTGCTGGCGGCGGCCCATGTGGCCGGCGTGTCGCGCGCCTTCACCATCGGCGGCGCGCAGGCCGTGGCGGCCCTGGCCTACGGCACCGCCACCGTGCCCAAGGTCGACAAGATCACCGGCCCGGGCAACGCCTATGTGGCCAGCGCCAAGAAGCATGTCTTCGGCACCGTGGGCATCGACATGATCGCCGGCCCGAGCGAGATCCTGGTGCTGGCCGATGGCACCACCCCGGCCGACTGGGTGGCCATGGACCTCTTCAGCCAGGCCGAGCACGACGAGCTGGCGCAGAGCATCCTGCTGTGCCCGGACGCGGCCTACATCGACGCGGTGCAGGCGGCCATCGACCGGCTGCTGCCCAGCATGCCGCGGGCGGCGATCATCGCCAAGAGCCTGAACGACCGCGGGGCGCTCATCCACACCCGCAGCATGGACGAGGCCTGCGCCATCAGCAACCGCATCGCGCCGGAGCACCTGGAAGTCTCCAGCCGCGATCCGCATCGCTGGGAGCCGATGCTCAAGCACGCCGGCGCCATCTTCCTGGGTGCCTACACCAGCGAAAGCCTGGGCGACTACTGTGCCGGCCCCAACCACGTGCTGCCCACCAGCGGCACCGCGCGTTTCAGCTCGCCGCTGGGCGTGTACGACTTCCAGAAGCGCAGCAGCCTGATCGAAGTGAGCGCCGCCGGCGCCCAGAGCCTGGGCCAGGTGGCGGCCGAACTGGCCTACGGCGAAGGCCTGCAGGCCCATGCCCGCGCCGCCGAACTGCGGCTGGACCCGGTGCCGCCGATGCGGGGGGCTGCATGAGCCAGCGACCCGATCCCCTGGGCGTGGTGATCCGCCACGACGTGCAGTCCATGCACGCCTATGCGGTGCAGGACGCCGCCGGCATGGTCAAGCTCGACGCGATGGAGAACCCCTATCGGCTGCCCGAGCCGCTGCAGCAGGCCCTGGGCGAACGCCTGGGCGCCGTGGCGCTCAACCGCTACCCGGGTCCGCGCGTGGACGATCTCAAGGCGGCGCTGGCCGCCCATGTGGACCTGCCGTCCGGTTTCGGCCTGATGCTGGGCAACGGCTCGGACGAGCTGATTTCCCTCCTGGCCATGGCCTGCACACGGCCCGGCGCCAGCGTGCTGGCGCCGGAACCGGGCTTCGTCATGTACGCCATGAGCGCACGCCTGCAGGGCCTGCCCTTCCACGGCGTGCCGCTGACGGCCGACTTCCAGCTCGACGAGACGGCCATGGTGGCCGCACTGCGCCAGCACCGCCCGGCCATCACCTACCTGGCCTACCCCAACAACCCCACCGCCAACCTGTGGGACGCGGGT
Source organism: Allobosea thiooxidans (assembly GCA_943370825.1). GTDB lineage: Bacteria > Pseudomonadota > Gammaproteobacteria > Burkholderiales > Burkholderiaceae_C > Hydrogenophaga. The sequence goes on from CALRSR020000029.1 coordinate 5,940, forward strand.
GTCATCCGGCGTCTCATCGACGAGGCAGCACAGTTTGGCGGTCTGGTGGTGATGGACGAGGCCTATCAGCCGTTTTCCAGCAGCACCTGGCTGGACGCCATGCGGGCCGAACCGGAGGCCCACGCCCATGTGCTGCTCATGCGCACGCTGTCCAAGTTCGGTTTGGCAGGCGTGCGCATCGGCTACATGGTGGGGGCTGCCCGCCTGGTGGCCGAGGTGGACAAGCTGCGCCCGCCCTACAACATCAGCGTGCTCAATGCCGAGTGCGCGCTGTTTGCGCTCGAACACCAGGAAGTGTTCGCCGAGCAGGCAGCCGAGATCCGCCGCGAGCGCACCGCGCTCATCGCGGCGCTGGCCGCCATGCCGGGCGTCGAACCCTTCCCCAGCGAGGGCAACATGGTGCTGGTGCGCGTGCCCGATGCCCAGCGCAGCTTCGACGGCCTCAAGGCCGCCGGCCTGCTGGTGAAGAATGTTTCTAAAATGCATCCGTTGCTGGCCCGCTGCCTGCGCCTGACGGTGGGAACCCCCGCCGAAAACGCCCGGCTGCTGAGCGCCTTCCCCACCGTCCTATGACCTCCACGCCCTCTGCCTTTCCCGCGCCGCGCCCCGGCGACCGCACCGCCGACGTGCAGCGCAACACCAGCGAGACGCAGATCGGCGTGCGCGTCAATCTGGACGGCACCGGCGTGTCGGTGCTGTCCACCGGCATCGGCTTCTTCGACCACATGCTGGACCAGATCGCCCGCCACGGGCTGATCGACCTGCAGATCCAGGCCGTGGGCGACCTGCACATCGACGGTCACCACACGGTCGAGGACGTCGGCATCACCCTGGGCCAGGCCTTCGCCAAGGCCGTGGGCGACAAGAAGGGCATCCGCCGTTACGGGCACGCCTATGTGCCGCTGGACGAGGCGCTCTCGCGCGTGGTGATCGACTTCTCCGGTCGTCCCGGCCTGCACATGCGGGTGCCGTTCAAGAGCGGCATGGTGGGCGCTTTCGACACCCAGCTGGCCTACGAGTTCTTCCAGGGTTTCGTCAACCATGCCGGCGTGACCCTGCACATCGACAACCTGCACGGCGAGAACGCCCACCACCAGGCCGAGACCGTGTTCAAGGCTTTTGCCCGCGCGGTGCGCATGGCCATCGAGCGCGATCCGCGCATGGGCGACGTGATTCCTTCCACCAAGGGCTCGCTCTGAGCAACCCGGCGCGATGAAATCCCAGACAGTGGCCGTGGTCGACTACGGCAGCGGCAACCTGCGCTCGGTCTCGCAGGCGGTCATCCATGCCGCCCAGGGCAGCGGGGTGGATGTGGTGGTCACGTCCGACGCTGCGGCCGTCATGGACGCCGGCCGTGTGGTGCTGCCGGGTCAGGGCCACATGGCCGACTGCATGCGCGAGCTCTCGGCTTCCGGCCTGCTGGATGCGGTGCTGCACGCGGCCGCCCACAAGCCTTTGTTCGGTGTATGCGTGGGCATGCAGATGCTGCTGGACCGCAGCGAGGAAGGCCCCACCGATGGCCTGGGCCTGATCCCCGGCGATGTGGTCCGCTTTCAGCTCGAAGGCCGCCTGCAGCCCGACGGCAGCCGTTTCAAGGTGCCGCAGATGGGGTGGAACCAGGTCTTCCATGCGCTGCCGCATGGCCCGGCCCATCCGCTGTGGCAGGGCATCCCCGACGGCGCCCACTTCTATTTCGTGCACAGCTTCCATGCCCGTCCGGCCCAGGCCGTTCATGTGGCCGGCGAGACCGATTACGGCGGCCGGTTTGCATCGGCCATCGCACGGGATAACATTTTCGCCACCCAGTTCCACCCGGAAAAGAGCGCCGCCCAAGGCCTGGCGCTCTATCGCAACTTCCTCACCTGGCAACCCTGAGCGCCCTCGCTCCTGCCCACCATGCTGCTGATTCCTGCCATTGATCTGAAAGACGGCCAGTGTGTTCGCCTCAAACAGGGCGACATGGACCAATCGACGGTGTTCGGCGAAGACCCGGCAGCCATGGCCCGGAGCTGGGTCAATCGGGGCGCCCGACGGGTGCACCTGGTCGACCTCAACGGCGCCTTTGCCGGCAAGCCGAAGAACGAACAGGCCATCCGCGCCATCCTCAAGAACATCGGCTCCGAGGTCGATGTGCAGCTCGGTGGCGGCATCCGCGATCTGGACACCATCGAACGCTACCTGGACGCCGGCCTGCGCTACGTGATCATCGGCACCGCTGCGGTCAAGAACCCTGGCTTCCTGCAGGACGCCTGCACCGCGTTCGGCGGCCACATCATCGTGGGTCTGGACGCGAAGGACGGCAAGGTGGCCACCGACGGCTGGAGCAAGCTCACCGGCCACGAGGTGATCGATCTGGCCAAGAAGTTCGAGGACTACGGTGTGGAGTCCATCATCTACACCGACATCGGCCGCGACGGCATGCTCACCGGCATCAACATCGAGGCCACGGTCAAGCTGGCCCAGTCGCTCACCATCCCGGTCATTGCTTCCGGCGGCCTGTCCAACATGGAAGACATCCGCCGGCTCTGCGCGGTGGAGGAAGAGGGCATCGAGGGCGTGATCTGCGGCCGCTCCATCTACAGTGGCGATCTGGATTTCGAAGCTGCCCAGGCCCTGGCCGACGAGCTCAACGGATGACCGATGCTCGCTAAACGCATCATTCCCTGCCTGGACGTGACCGGTGGCCGGGTGGTTAAGGGCGTCAATTTCGTCGAGCTGCGTGACGCTGGCGACCCGGTGGAGATCGCGGCCCGCTACAACGAGCAGGGCGCCGACGAACTCACCTTCCTGGACATCACCGCCACCTCCGACGGTCGGGACCTCATCCTGCCGATCATCGAGGCGGTGGCCTCGCAGGTCTTCATTCCGCTGACCGTGGGCGGGGGCGTGCGCACGGTGGAGGATGTGCGCCGCCTGCTCAACGCCGGTGCCGACAAGACCAGCTTCAATTCGGCCGCCATCGCCAACCCTCCGGTCATCCGCGAAGCGGCCGACAAGTACGGCTCGCAGTGCATCGTGGTGGCCATCGACGCCAAGCGCCGCCAGGGCGACGACCTGCAGGCGCGGGGCGAAGGCTGGGATGTCTACAGCCACGGCGGACGCAAGAACACCGGGCTGGACGCCGTGGCCTGGGCCCGGCAGATGGCCGAGTTCGGCGCCGGCGAGATCCTGCTCACCAGCATGGACCGGGACGGCACCAAGTCCGGCTTCGACCTGGCGCTCACCAGGGCAGTGGCTGATGCGGTGCCGGTGCCGGTGATCGCTTCCGGCGGCGTCGGCAACCTGGACCATCTGGCCGACGGCGTGCAGCAGGGCGGGGCGGATGCGGTGCTGGCCGCCAGCATCTTCCACTACGGCGAGTACACCGTGGCGCAAGCCAAGGCCCGCATGGCCGAGCGCGGCATTCCCGTGAGGCTCTGATGGACTGGCTCGACACCGTCAAGTGGGACGATCAGGGCCTGGTGCCCGTGATTGCGCAGGAGGCCGCCACCGGCGACGTGCTGATGTTCGCCTGGATGAACCGCGAAGCCCTGGCCAGGACCGCCGAGCTGGGCCGTGCCGTGTACTTCAGCCGCTCGCGCGGCAAGCTCTGGTTCAAGGGTGAGGAATCGGGCCATGTGCAGCAGGTGCACGACATCCGCCTGGACTGCGACAACGATGTGGTGCTGCTCAAGGTGACCCAGCTCGGTCACGAGCCCGGCATCGCCTGCCACACCGGGCGCCACAGCTGCTTCTTCCAGCGCTACGAGGCCGGTGCCTGGCACACGGTCGAACCGGTCCTCAAGGACCCGACCTCCATCTACAAGTGACGACGCCATGTCCCTGACCGACGATCTGGAGCGGCTGGCTGCCGTCATCGAATCCCGCAAGCCGGCCAATGGCGGCGACCCCGACAAGAGCTACGTGGCCCGGCTGCTGCACAAGGGGCCGGACGCCTTCCTCAAGAAGGTGGGCGAGGAGGCCACCGAGCTGGTCATGGCCGCCAAGGACGCCGACCATGGTGGCGACCGCAGCAAGCTGGTCAACGAGACCGCCGACCTCTGGTTCCATTGCATGATCGCCCTGGCGCACCACGGGCTGGGACCGGCCGATGTGGTGGCCGAGCTGGTGCGGCGCGAGGGTCTGAGCGGGCTGGAGGAGAAAGCCCTGCGCAAGGCCCAGGCCCGCGAAGCCGGCGAATGAATCCTCCAACCCCCGGGAATCGACCATGACCGATCAGGACACCGCATCCGTCACCACCGACAACGAGCGTGCGCAATCGCTCAAGTCGGTCGGATGGCTCAGCTATGTGCTGCACCTCATCGTGGCCGTAGGCGCGGTGGTGCCGGGCACCCAGCCGGGCGTGGCCCTGCTGATCGTGGCCCTGATCATCGATCTGGTGAAACGCGACGACGCCCAGGGGACCTGGCAGGCCAGTCATTTCAGCTGGCGCATACGCACCGTCATCTGGGCGGCGCTGCTGTACCTGCTCACCGCACCGCTGTGGCTGGCCTTCCTGATCCCGGGCATGCTGGCCTGGGCGGCCATCTCCATCTGGTTCCTCTACCGCATCATCAAGGGCATGGTGGCCATGAACGCCAGCCAGCCCCTTCCCGCATGAGCACCCAGGCCCCCACCTCCACCCACGCGCACGACCCGAACTGCATCTTCTGCAAGATCGTTGCCGGCCAGATCCCCAGCCGCAAGGTCTTCGAGGATGAGGACATCCTGGCCTTTCATGACATCCAGCCGTGGGCGCCGGTACACTTCCTCGTGATTCCCAAGCGCCACATTCCGTCCATGGCCCAGATCGGGCCCGACGATGCCGCGCTGATGGGGCGCATCATGACGTTGATCCCCCGGCTGGCCGAGGAGCAGGGCTGCAACCCTTATCCCGACGGCGGCTTCCGTACCGTGTGCAACACCGGTACCGAAGGCGGGCAGGAGGTGCACCACCTGCACATCCATGTCATGGGCGGCCCACGCCCCTGGTCGCGAGGCTGACGCGACCAGGCGCACATCTTCACGCCAGCCGGGTCAAACCCCTGGTGTCATCAGTCCCACATCCCCCCGGGCGTAGAATCGCACGCCATGCGCGCAGCGCCCTGAATTCATCATCTGGAGATATCCATGGGTACGTTTTCCATCTGGCACTGGCTGATCGTTCTGCTGATCGTGATCATGGTTTTCGGCACCAAGAAGCTGAAGAACCTGGGTTCCGACCTGGGTGGCGCGGTCAAGGGCTTCAAGGACGGCATGAAGGAAGGTGGCCAGCCCGCCGACGCTGCGGCCACCCAGCAGGTGACCCAGAACACCGCCGCCGAGAAGACCACCATCGACGTCGAAGCCAAGCAGAAGAGCTGATGACCGGCCCCCGGCCGGGGTCGTACGTCGGCAGGCCCGCAGCCTGCCGGGCCGTTTCCTTGCTGCTCCAACGACTGGCGACACATGATTGATCTGGGCATTTCCAAGCTCGCCCTCATCGGGGCGGTGGCGCTGATCGTCATCGGCCCCGAGAAGCTGCCGCGCGTGGCCCGCACCGTGGGCGCGCTGCTGGGCAAGGCTCAGCGGTACGTGGCCGACGTCAAGGCCGAGGTCAACCGTTCGATGGAGCTCGAGGAGCTCCGCAAGATGAAGGATTCGGTCGAGAACGCCGCCCGCGACGTCGAGAGTTCGGTGCAGTCCACCACCCAGGACTTCGAGAAATCCTGGTCCGAGGCCACCGCCGGCCTGGACGTCAACGAACCGCTGTCCGAGCCGTCGCCGTCGATCCACGATCCTTCCTATCCGGTCTACCGCCACCCGCGCAAGAACTGGCGCGTGAAGCAGAAAGCCATGCCGCAATGGTTCAAGGCCCGGGCCGGCGTGCGCACCCGCACCCAGTCCGGCGCTGCCCGAGTGGCCCGGTTCCGGCCGCGTTCCATCTCCGCCCCCCGCTGATGTCCGACTCCCCGAATTCCACCGACGAACTCGCCGGGACCGAACAACCGTTCGTGCAGCACCTCATGGAGCTGCGCGACCGGCTGCTGTACGGCGTGATCGGACTGGCCATCTGCATGGCGGCACTGGCCGTCTGGCCGGGTCCGGGCGGGTTGATCGACCTGATCGCCATTCCGATCAAGGCCCACATGCCGCCGGACGCCAAGCTGATCGCGGTGGGCGTGTTCTCGCCCTTCTTCGTGCCGCTGAAGGTGCTGGCCATGGCGGCCCTGCTGGTGTCGCTGCCCTGGTGGATGTACCAGGCGTGGGCCTTCGTGGCGCCGGGCCTCTACAGCCACGAGAAGCGGTTTGCCGTGCCCCTGATCATCCTGGGCAGCCTGCTGGCCTATGTGGGCATTGCCTTCGTGCAGTTCTTCGTGCTGGACAAGATGTTCGGCTTCATCCAGAAATTCACCCCGGCCAGCGTGGCCGCCACGCCCGACATCGCGTCCTATGTCGAGGCCATCCTGTCGCTCTACCTGGCGTTCGGCCTGGCCTTCCAGGTGCCCATCGTGGTCATCCTGCTGGTCAAGATGGGCATGGTGTCCATCCAGAAGCTCAAGGATTTCCGCGGTTACTTCATCGTCATCGCGTTCATCATCGCTGCCGTGGTCACGCCCCCGGACGTGATCTCCCAGCTGGCCCTGGCCATTCCCATGTGCATCCTGTACGAACTGGGCATATGGGGCGCCCGCTGGTTCGTGAAGCAGAAGCCCGAAGAAGCCGAAGCCGACTGAATCAACGACGGGCAGGTGTTCGCGGCACGTTGCGCTGCCCCGGAACCACCTCGATCTTCATGCCGTTTTCGCGGCGCTGAACATCCAGCGTGGCTTTCTCGCCGGGCTTCAACGAAGCCACGGCGGCCAGCAGGTCCGGCACTGTCTTCACTTCCTTGCCGGCCACAGCGGTCACCACGTCGCCAGGCCGCATGCCGGCCTGGGCAGCGGGACCGTTCTGCAGCACCCCGGTGATGATCACGCCCTGACCGCTGCGCACGCCGAAGCTCTCGGCCAGCTCGGGGCTGAGGTCCTGCGGCTCCACGCCGATCCAGCCCCGGGTCACCTTGCCTTCCTTGACGATGGCCTCCATCACGGTGCGGGCGGTGGACGTGGGAATGGCAAAGCCGATGCCCATGGAGCCGCCCGAGCGCGAGTAGATGGCGGTGTTGATGCCCATCAGATGCCCGTTGGTGTCCACCAGCGCGCCCCCGGAGTTGCCGGGGTTGATGGCAGCGTCGGTCTGGATGAAGTTCTCGAATGTGTTGATGCCCAGCTGGGTACGGCCGAGCGCACTGACGATGCCGCTGGTGACCGTCTGGCCCACGCCGAACGGGTTGCCGATGGCCAGCACCTGGTCGCCGATCTGCAGCTCGTCCGACTGGCCCAGGGTGATGACCGGCAGGTCGGTCAGCTCGATCTTGAGGATGGCGAGATCGGTTTCCGGATCGGTGCCGATCACCTGGGCCACCGTCTGCCGACCGTCGTTGAGGATGACCTGGATCTCGTCGGCCTCCTCGATCACATGGTTGTTGGTCAGGATGTAGCCCGCAGGGCTGACGATCACGCCCGAGCCCAGGCCCGACTGTGGCTGGGAGGGAGCCTGGTCGCCAAAGAAGAAGCGGAACCAGGGATCGTTGGTGTGCGGGTTCTCGGCCGGCGCCTTGCTGGTGTTGATGCTCACCACAGCCGGCGATGCCAGCTTGGCAGCTTCCCGAAAGCTGCTGGTCCCGCCGCCGCCGACGATGCCGGCCGGAGCCTCGAACACCGGGATCACCGACAGTCCACGCTGGCTCGATCGCCCCAGCCACTGGGGCTGCAGGGTGGCGACCACGAACAGAATGCCCACCATGACGGTGACGGTTTGCGCAAAGAGGAGCCAGAGACGTTTCATGCCGGTATTCTCCCGTATCCCGCGCCCGTGCCGACCGCCCCCTGCTTCTGAACCACCTGTCATGCCGACGACGTCCCGCGAACAGCTCACCCAGGCCTTCGACCAGCTTCTGGAGCCCGGCCGCTTCAAGGACTATGGCCCCAACGGCCTGCAGGTGGAGGGTCGGCCGTCGGTGCGGCGCATCGTCTCCGGCGTGACCGCCAGCCGGGCGCTGATCGAGGCGGCCATCGACGACGGCGCCGATGCGGTCTTCGTCCACCACGGGCTGTTCTGGCGCGGCCAGGATGGCCGGGTCACCGGCTGGATGAAGCAGCGTCTGGCGCTGCTGCTGGCCCACGACATCAACCTGTATGCCTACCACCTGCCGCTGGATGCCCATCCCGAGCTGGGCAACAACGCCCGGCTGGCCCAGGTGCTGGGCATTGCGCCCGAGCCGGCACCTCAGGGCCGTTTCGGCGACCAGCAGCTGGGGCTGATCGGACAGCGCCAGGAGCCATCGGCACGCGCACTGGCCGATCACGTGGCCGCCTGTCTGGGACGCGCGGTGACCCTGGTGGCCGAGCCGGACCGGCCGGTCCGGCGGGTTGCCTTGTGCACCGGCGGTGCCCAGGGTTACTTCGAAGCCGCCATCGCTGCCGGTGCCGATGCCTTCATCACCGGCGAAATCTCCGAACCGCAGGCCCATTACGCCCGCGAATGCGGCGTGGCCTATCTGGCCTGTGGCCACCATGCCACCGAGCGGTACGGCGCACCGGCGGTGGCCGGCCATGTGGCCCAGGCCCTGGGTCTTGAGCACCGCTTCATCGACATCCCGAACCCAGCATGAGCCGGCCGCCCTTGCTGATCTCGATGGGCGATCCGGCCGGCATCGGCCCGGAGATCGTCGCGCGGGCGGTCGTTCAACGGCCAGAGCTGCTGGAGGATGTGGTGGTCTGCGGCGACGCCGACGTGATGCATCGCGCCCTTGCGCTGGTGACCGGTGACCGGGCTTCGGAGGGCCATCGGCCGGTGCTGGCCGTGGTGGCCTCGGTACCGGACGCGCAGTCGGTTCCGGCTGGTGCGCTGGCGCTGTGGCAGGCCTGTGCGCCGGTCGGCGCCATCGGGCCGGGCCGGATCAGCGCTGCCGCAGGGCAGGCCGCTGCCGACTGCGTGGTGGCAGCTGCGCAAGAGGTGCTGGCCGGGCGCGGCCGTGCACTCATCACGGCGCCGCTGCACAAGGAGGCCCTGGCCGCCGCCGGCATCGACCATCCCGGGCACACCGAGCTGCTGCAGGCGCTGGCCGCCCGGCATGCCGGTGTGCCGGTGGGCGAGATGCCGGTGCGCATGATGCTGAGCTGTCCGGACCTGGCCGTGGTGCTGGTGAGCATCCATGTGGCGCTGCAGGAAGCCATACGCCTGCTGACCCCACAGCGGCTGGAGGAAACCATCCGCATCGCGCTTGCCCACTTCCTTCGCTGCGGAGTGGCGCAGCCCCGGGTGGCTGTGGCAGGCCTCAACCCCCATGCCGGGGAGGGCGGTCTGTTCGGCCGTGAAGACATGGACATCATCGCCCCGGTGGTGCGGGCGCTGCAGGCCGAGGGCATGCAGGTGAGCGGGCCGCACCCGCCCGACACGGTGTTCATGAGGGCGCGTCAGGGTGCCTTCGACGTGGTGGTGGCCCAGTACCACGACCAGGGGCTGATCCCGGTCAAGCTGCTGGGGCTGGACGACGGCGTCAACACCACGCTGGGGCTGCCGCTGGTGCGCACCAGTCCCGATCACGGCACCGCGTTCGACATCGCCTGGACCGGTCAGGCCAGCGCGTCCAGCCTGCTGGCCGCCATCGATGCCGCCCGGCGTTTCACCGGCGGCACCTGAGCCGACAGCTTATTTGCGCAGGCTGTCGCGGATCTCGCGCAGCAGGGCGATGTCTTCCGGCGTGACCGGCTCGGCCGCCGGCTCCGGCGGGGCTTCGCGCTTGAGCCGGTTGATCTGCTTGACCATCACGAAGATGATGAAGGCCATGATGGTGAAGTTGATGGCCACGGTGATGAAGCTGCCGTAGGCAAACACCGGCACGCCGGCCGCCTTCATGGCCGCCAGGGTCCGGGCGGTGCCTTCGGGCACCTGGGCCAGCGGGATGAAGAGGTTGCTGAAGTCCAGCTTGCCGAAGATGGCGCCGACCAGGGGCATGATCACGTCCTCGACCATGGAAGTCACGATCTTGCCGAAGGCGCCGCCGATGATCACGCCGACCGCAAGATCGATCACGTTGCCCTTGACGGCGAATTCCTTGAATTCCTGCATCATTCCCATGGTTTTTTCTCCTCGTTGGACGGTTGTTGATCTTCCGCTCGCCCGCTGGCGCGGCCGCGCGGTGCGAACCATTCTCACATACCGACCGTGACGGACCGCCCCGCCGCAACCCTGCCGGAGCGGTGTCGCGTCGGTACCTTACCAAGCCGCCCTGACAAGGCGGGTCGCCGACGGGCGTCCAGTACAATGCCGGGTTGTCCCCAATGTCCCCGTCCGATTCCAGAAAGAGTCCCATGAGTGAAGCTACTGCCAACAAAGGCTCCGGCACCGTGGATAGCAGCCGCCGTACCTGGCTGATCACCTCCTGCGCCATGGGTGGCGTGGGTGCAGCCGCCGTCGCTGTCCCCTTCGTGAGCACCTTCCAGCCCTCCGAGCGCGCCAAGGCTGCCGGTGCCGCGGTCGAGGTGGATGTCTCGGGCATCGCTCCGGGCGAGAAGATCGTGGTCGAGTGGCGGGGCAAGCCGGTGTGGATCATGCGCCGCACCCCCGAGCAGCTCGCGACCCTGGAGGCGATCGAGGCCGATCTGGCTGATCCCAAGTCGGAGCGCACCGCCGTCCCGACGCCCGAGTACGCCCGCAACCGCCACCGCTCCATCAAGCCCGAATTCCTGGTGACCGTCGGCATCTGCACCCACCTGGGCTGCTCCCCGGCCGACAAGCTCACCCCCGGTCCCCAGCCCTCGCTGCCGGACAACTGGAAGGGTGGTTTCCTGTGCGCCTGCCACGGCTCGACCTTCGACGTGGCCGGCCGGGTGTTCAAGAACAAGCCCGCTCCCGACAACCTGGAGGTGCCGCCGCACCACTTCGTGTCGGACACCGTGCTGCTTGTCGGTGAAGAGAAGACGGCCTGATCGGCCGATTGCCATCCTGCACAGTCCCCTGAATCCAGAGGCATCTCATGGCTCAATTCAAAGAAATCTCCCCTGACGCCCCCGTGGGCGAGAAGGCGCTGAACTGGATCGACAACCGGTTCCCGCTCTCCAAGCTCTACAACGAGCACCTGGCCGAGTACTACGCGCCCAAGAACTTCAACTTCTGGTACTTCTTCGGCTCGCTGGCCCTGCTGGTGCTGGTGATCCAGATCGTCACCGGCATCTTCCTGGTGATGCACTACAAGCCGGACGCCAACCTGGCCTTCGCATCGGTGGAATACATCATGCGCGACGTGCCCTGGGGCTGGCTGATCCGCTACATGCACTCCACCGGCGCCTCCGCCTTCTTCGTGGTGGTGTACCTGCACATGTTCCGTGGCCTCATCTACGGCAGCTACCGCAAGCCGCGCGAGCTGGTGTGGGTGTTCGGTTGCGCGATCTTCCTGTGCCTGATGGCCGAAGCCTTCATGGGCTACCTGCTGCCCTGGGGCCAGATGTCCTACTGGGGCGCCCAGGTGATCGTGAACCTGTTCTCCGCCGTCCCCTTCATCGGTCCGGACCTGGCCCTGCTGATCCGTGGCGACTTCGTGGTCGGCGATGCCACCCTGAATCGCTTCTTCAGCTTCCACGTGATCGCCGTGCCGCTGGTGCTGCTGGGTCTGGTGGTGGCACACATCATCGCGCTGCACGAAGTGGGTTCCAACAACCCCGACGGCGTGGAGATCAAGGCCAACAAGGACGCCACCGGCAAGCCGGTGGACGGCATCCCGTTCCACCCGTACTACACCGTGCACGACATCCTGGGCGTGTCGGTGTTCCTGATGATCTTCTCGGCCGTGGTGTTCTTCGCCCCCGAGTTCGGCGGCTACTTCCTGGAGTACAACAACTTCATCCCGGCCGACCCGCTGACCACCCCGCTGCACATTGCACCGGTCTGGTACTTCACCCCGTTCTATTCCATGCTGCGCGCCATCACCGCCGAGATGATGTACGTGCTGGTGGCCTGCGTGGTGCTGAGTGCCGTGCTGGGTGTGCTCAAGGCCAAGATCGCCGCGGCCCTCAAGGGCGGCATCGTGGTGGGCGCCGTGGCCCTGAGCGCTGCCATGCTGTCCATCGACGCCAAGTTCTGGGGCGTGGTGGTGATGGGTGGTGCCGTGATCATCCTGTTCTTCCTGCCCTGGCTGGACAACAGCCCGGTGAAGTCGATCCGCTACCGTCCCACCTGGAACAAGTGGCTGTATTTCGTGTTCGTGGTGAACTTCCTGGTCCTGGGTTACCTGGGCGTGCTGCCCCCGTCGCCGATCGGCGAGCGCGTGTCGCAGGTGGGCACCCTGTTCTACTTCGGTTTCTTCCTGCTGATGCCGTGGTGGAGCCGCCTGGGCGAGTTCAAGCCGGTGCCCAGCCGTGTCACCTTCCAGCCCCACTGAACGCCCAGAGCCTTTCCGAGAGTCAATCCCATGAAAAAAATCCTTCTGGGCCTCATGCTGTCGCTGGGTCTGTCGGGCGCAGCCCTGGCTGCCGGTCCGTCGATCCCGTACGACCAGGCCCCCAAGCGAACCAACGACATGGCAGCCCTGCAGAACGGCGCCAAGCTGTTCGTCAACTACTGCCTGAACTGCCACTCGGCCGCCTTCATGCGCTACAACCGGCTGCGTGACATCGGTCTGAATGACAAGCAGATCGCCGAGAACCTGACCTTCACCACCGACAAGATCGGTGACACCATGAAGGCCAACATCAGCCCGGCCGATGCCAAGGCCTGGTTCGGCAAGGTGCCGCCCGACCTCACCCTGGTGGCCCGTTCGCGCTCCAGCCGTGCAGGTCCCGGTTCGGACTACATCTACACCCTGCTGCGCACCTACTACCGCGACGAGACCAAGCCCACCGGCTGGAACAACAAGGCCTATCCCAACATCGGCATGCCCAACCCCCTGTGGCAGCTGCAGGGCGAGCAGGCACCGGTCTACGAGAAGGTCATGAGTCACGGTCAGGAAGTCCAGGTCCTCAAGGGCTGGACCCAGACCAAGCCGGGCACCATGACCCCTGCCGAATACGACCAGGCCGTGGGTGATCTGGTGGCCTACCTGCAGTGGATGTCGGAGCCGGCCCAGAACAGCCGCGTCCGTATCGGTGTGTGGGTGATGATCTTCCTGGCCGCGTTCACCGTGGTTGCCTGGCGCCTGAATGCCGTCTTCTGGAAAGACATCAAGTAAACACCCCGCTGACCCCCGTCCCGTGCCAGTCGGCGCCGGGGGTCCTGACCACAGTGGTTTGCGGTGCCTGATGGGCATGTCGGCAAGCCACTGTTTTTTGCTTTGAGGAGCCTCCCCCATGATGGTCTTGTACTCGGGTACCACCTGCCCTTATTCGCACCGCTGCCGCTTTGTCCTGTTTGAGAAGGGCATGGACTTCGAGATCCGTGACGTGGACCTCTACAACAAGCCCGAGGACATCAGCGTGATGAACCCGTACGGTCAGGTGCCCATCCTGGTCGAGCGAGACCTGATCCTGTATGAGTCGAACATCATCAACGAGTACATCGACGAGCGTTTCCCGCACCCGCAGCTGATGCCCGGCGATCCGGTCGACCGCGCCCGCGTGCGCCTGTTCCTGCTCAACTTCGAGAAGGAGCTGTTCACCCATGTGTCCACGCTCGAATCCCGCACCAGCAAGGGCAACGAGAAGGCACTGGAGAAGGCCCGCGCCCACATCCGCGACCGCCTCACCCAGCTGGCGCCGGTGTTCATGAAGAACAAGTTCATGCTGGGCGACAACTTCTCCATGCTGGACGTGGCCATCGCCCCGCTGCTGTGGCGCCTGGACTTCTACGGCATCGAGCTGAGCAAGAACGCCGCCCCGCTGTTGAAGTACGCCGAGCGCATCTTTTCGCGTCCGGCCTACATCGAGGCGCTGACCCCGTCCGAAAAGGTCATGCGAAAGTAAGCGGCCCGACCATGAGCAGCGAAGCGCCTGTCTCGTCCACGCGGCCCTATCTGATCCGCGCGCTGCACGAATGGTGTGCGGACAACGGCTTCTCGCCTTACATCGCGGTGCAGGTGGATGCCTCCGTCCAGGTGCCGATGGAGTTTGTCAAGAATGGCGAGATCGTCCTGGATGTGAGCATGGATGCCACCAGCGGTCTGCGTCTGGGCAACGAGTACATCGAGTTCAAGGCACGGTTCGGCGGGGTTGCCCGGGAAATCATCATCCCGGTGACCCATGTGATTGCCATCTACGCCCGCGAGAACGGGCAGGGCATGGCGTTTCCGGCGCCGCCACCCGCACCGCTGTCGGCGCCGGTCGGCGCGGTACCGGCGCCCATGGCCGCTCCGGCTTCGGCCGACGAGCCGTCCAGCCCGGATGCACCGGGGCCTGATCGGCCGGCAGGACGCCCTCAGCTCAAGCGGGTGAAGTGAGCCGTAGAATGGTCGGCTTTCGGTGATTCCGGCCGCTTTAGCTCAGTTGGTAGAGCAATCGCCTTGTAAGCGATAGGTCGTCCGTTCGAGTCGGACAAGCGGCACCAGCTTTCAGCGACCGGCCGACTGGACCTTCAGGCGTATGGTGCGGACCGGTGCGCCCAGGTCGGCCAGACGCTCCAGAAAGCGCGGCAACAGCTGGCGCAGCTTGGTCGAGGCGGCGGTGCTGCGAACCAGCAGGCACCAGTCGGCGTCTTCCAGTGGGCCGGCCAGCACATGGGGTCGCAGGGCGGCCGGCATGAGGGGGCGGATCTGCTGGAGGCACCAGTCGGACTGGCGAATGCGCTCCTGCAGCGCGGCCAGGGTCGGCGCAGCGCCGGCGGCCTCCTCAAGGCTGAAGACGTGGGGAGATCGGAAAGGCGATGGCATGGTCGTGGCGGGAACACCCGAACGCGGCCCGAGTGAAAGGAAGCGGCGTGCACATCATTATCACGGACGCGTGGCTGGCTCGAACCCAGGCCCTGCACCTCAACGGCTGGAAGCTGCTGGCCGCTGCGTGCCTGGCTTCGCTGATGCTGATGCTGGGTTCGGTCGCCGCCTATCACTGGATCTTCCTGGAAGGCATCCGCCAGGGCTGGCCGGGCTTCGCCTCGGTGGCCCGGCTGGTGCAGCGCGACCAGGCTGCACTGCAGGACGCTCACCTGCGTGCCAACATCGATGCCATGGCCCGCCGCCTGGGCGAGATGCAGGCCCGCATGATGCAGATCGACTCGCTGGGCGAGCGGGTGGCCGGTCTGGCCGGCCTCAACCCGGCGGAGGTGCGAACCCAGCCTGGCTCAGGTGGTGCGCTGGTCGGCCCCCGGCCGCTCGATCTGGGGGAGCTGGGGCAGGCCATGGAACAGCTCGACCGTTCGGCCACCGAGCGGGTGGACCGGCTGACGGTGATCGAGTCACGCCTTTTCGACCAGACCATCCAGCGTTCCCTCATACCCACCGAGCTCCCGGTCAAGGATGTCGAGATCGGCTCCCGGTTCGGGCTGCGCATCGATCCGTTCACCGGCCAGCAGGCCATGCACACCGGGCTGGATTTCCCGGCCGATGTCGGCACGCCCATCGTCGCTGCCGCCGGCGGTGTGGTGCAGGCGCAGGAATACCACCCGTCCTACGGCCACATGGTCGAGATCGACCACGGCAACAACATCGCCACCCGCTACGCCCATGCGGCCCGGGTGCTGGTCAAGAAGGGCGACATCGTCAAGCGCGGCGACCTGATCGCCGAGGTGGGCAATTCCGGGCGCTCCACCGGCCCGCACCTGCACTTCGAAGTGCTGGTCTCCGGCGTGCCCCAGGACCCGGCCCGTTTCCTCGCTGCCAACCCGACGGTGGCCAATCTGCGGGCCCAGGCGCCGCCCCACCGCCACTGACCAGCGCTCCAGGGTCCGGTGGATAGAATGTCGGCTTTGTCCTGTCAGGCTGCGCCACCACCGGAATCCGGGGTGTTTTGACCCTCCCCAGCGCGTCCTTGTCGGACGCATGTCCTTGAATTCCCAGCCAGGCCGGCGTGCAAGCAGCATGCGGGCGGGCCCGCATGTATGGCCACCAACTTCCTCACCAAACTCTTCGGCAGCCGCAACGACCGCCTGCTCAAGCAGTACCGCAAGACCGTCGAGCGCATCAATGCACTGGAGCCTCAGTTCGAGAAGCTCGACGACGAGGCCCTGAAGGCCAAGACCGACGAATTCCGCCAGCGTCTGACGCAGGGTGAGGCCCTGGACGCCCTGCTGCCCGAAGCCTTCGCCGTGGTGCGAGAGGCCAGCAAGCGTGTGATGAAGATGCGCCACTTCGACGTGCAGCTCATCGGCGGCATGGCCTTGCACCAGGGCAAGGTGGCCGAAATGCGCACCGGCGAGGGCAAGACCCTGACCGCCACGCTGCCGGTCTACCTGAATGCCCTGACCGGCAAAGGCGTGCATGTGGTGACGGTGAACGACTACCTCGCCAGCCGCGACGCCCAGTGGATGGGGCGGCTCTACAACTTCCTGGGTCTGACCGTGGGCATCAACCTGCCCCAGGCGCCGCGCGACGAGAAACAGGCCGCCTACCGGGCCGACATCACCTACGGCACCAACAACGAGTACGGTTTCGACTACCTGCGCGACAACATGGTCTACGAATCGGCCGATCGCGTGCAGCGCGGCCTGAACTACGCCATCGTGGACGAGGTGGACTCCATCCTGATCGACGAGGCCCGCACCCCGCTGATCATCAGTGGCCAGGCCGAAGACCAGACCCCGATGTACCTGGCCATCAACCGGCTGGTACCGCAGCTGGTACGCCAGGAGGGCGAGGCCGATGTGCGCACCGGCGAGGGCGTGATCAAGCCCGGCGACTTCACGGTCGACGAGAAGGCCCACACCATCCACATGACCGAGGCAGGTCACGAGAAGGCCGAGCAGCTGCTGTCGGCAGCAGGCCTGCTGGCCGAGGGCGCATCGCTCTACGACCCGGCCAACATTTCGCTGCTGCACCACCTGGTGACCTCGCTGCGCGCTCACCACCTCTACCACCGCGACCAGCACTATGTGAACCAGAACGGCGAGATCGTCATCGTCGACGAATTCACCGGCCGTCTCATGTCCGGTCGCCGCTGGAGCGACGGTCTGCACCAGGCCGTGGAAGCCAAGGAGGGCGTGGCCATCCAGCCCGAGAACCAGACGCTGGCTTCCATCACCTTCCAGAACTACTTCCGCCTGTACGGCAAGCTCTCCGGCATGACCGGCACGGCCGACACCGAGGCCTACGAGTTCCAGGAAATCTATGGCCTGGAGACGGTGGTGATCCCGCCCAACCGACCCAGCAAGCGCGACGACCAGCTCGACCGCGTCTACAAGACCACGCCGGAGAAGTACAACGCGGCCATCGAGGACATCCGCGAGTGCCACGGGCGGGGTCAACCGGTGCTGGTGGGCACCTCGTCGATCGAGAACTCCGAGATCATCTCTCAGCTGCTGCAGAAGGCCGGTCTGCCGCACGAGGTGCTCAATGCCAAGCAGCACGCCCGCGAGGCCGACATCATCATCCAGGCGGGTCGTCCGGGTGCCATCACGATTGCCACCAACATGGCCGGTCGTGGTACCGACATCGTGCTGGGCGGCAACCTCGAAAAGATGCTGGCCAGCGTCGAGAACGATCCCTCGCTGGACGAGGCCACCCGCGCCACCCGCATCCAGCAGATGCGCGAGCAGTGGCAGGCCGACCACGAGAAGGTCAAGGCCCTGGGCGGCCTGCGCATCATTGCCACCGAACGCCACGAATCCCGCCGCATCGACAACCAGCTGCGGGGTCGTTCCGGCCGCCAGGGTGACCCGGGTTCCTCGCGCTTCTATCTGAGCCTGGACGATTCGCTGATGCGCATCTTTGCCGGCGACCGGGTGCGCGCCATCATGGACCGCCTGAAGATGCCCGAGGGCGAAGCGATCGAGGCCGGCATCGTCACCCGCAGCATCGAGGGGGCCCAGCGCAAGGTGGAAGCCCGCAACTTCGACGTGCGCAAGCAGCTGCTCGAATACGACGACGTGGCCAACGACCAGCGCAAGGTCATCTACCAGCAGCGCAACGACATCCTGGACGCCACCTCGTTGCGCGCCCAGATCGACTCGCTGCGCGAAGGTGCGATCACCGATCTGGTCCACCAGTACGTGCCCGAGGCCAGCGTGGAAGAGCAGTGGGATCTGCCGGGTCTGGAGAAGGCGCTGAAGGAGGAGTGGTCGGTGGATGCGCCGGTCACGACCTGGGTGTCCGATGCCGAGTCCATGGACGCCGAGGAGATCGTCACCCGCGTCGTGGCGGCGGCATCCGAAGCCTTCGAGGCCAAGGTGGCGCTGGTGGGCGAGGAAAGCTTCACCTCGTTCGAGCGTGTGGTGCTGCTGCAGACCATCGACAGCCAGTGGCGCGACCACCTCTCGGCACTCGACTACCTGCGCCAGGGTATCCACCTGCGCGGCTATGCCCAGAAGCAGCCCAAGCAGGAATACAAGCGCGAGGCCTTCCAGCTCTTCGCGCAGCTGCTCGACAGCGTGAAGAACGAGGTCACCCGCATGCTGATGAACGTGCGCGTGCAGTCGGCCGAGCAGATCTCCCAGGCCGCCGAGCAGCTGGAAGAAAAGGCCGAGGCCATCAGCAACGTGACCTACACCGCGCCCACCGAAACCGGCGAGGTCGAGACCACCACCGACCCGGCCACGCAGGTGGCGCCCGTTCCCCGCGCCGGTCGCAATGATCCCTGCCCCTGCGGCAGCGGCAAGAAGTACAAGCACTGCCACGGCAAGCTCGACTGAGCCTGAAGTACCCGGTCCCACCTGGAGGTTCCATGCCCGTTCTCCTGTCGTCTCCCCGCATTGAAGACCTCCTGCCGGTGCGCGGCGTGCGCATCGGCGTGGCCCAGGCGGGCATTCGCAAGGCCAACCGCAAGGACCTCACCGTCTTCCTGCTGGACGAGGGTTGTGCGGTGGGCGCCGTATTCACCCGCAACCGCTACGCGGCCGCGCCGGTGCAGGTGTGCCGGGAGCATCTGGCTGCAGGGCAGGGTGTGCGCGCGCTGGTGATCAACACCGGCAATGCCAACGCCGGCACCGGGGAACCCGGACTGGCCCATGCGCGCCAGACCTGCACCGCTCTGGCCCGCTGCCTGCAGGTGGCGCACGAGCAGGTGCTGCCGTTCTCCACCGGCGTGATCATGGAGCCGCTGCCCATGGACCGCCTGCTCGCCGGCCTGCCCGCCGCCCTGGCCGACGCCGCCACGCCGCAGGACGACAGCGGCGCCCAGTGGCTGTCGGCGGCCCAGGGCATCATGACCACCGACACCCTGCCCAAGGCCGCCAGCGTGCAGTTCAGCCTGGACGGTCACGCGGTGCGGGCCACCGGCGTTGCCAAGGGCGCCGGGATGATCCGTCCGAACATGGCCACCATGCTGGGCTTCCTGGCCACCGATGCGGCTGTGGCACCCGGGCTGATGAACGAACTGGCCCGGCGACTGGCCGACCGCTCCTTCAATCGGGTCACGGTGGACGGCGACACCAGCACCAACGACTCCTTCGTGGTCATGGCCACCGGCCGAGCCGGCCACCCGCCGGTGACCGATCTCGACAGCCCGGCCGGCCAGGCCCTGCTGGCTGCGCTCACGCCGCTGGCCCAGCACCTGGCCCATGCCATCGTGCGCGACGGCGAAGGGGCGACCAAGTTCATCACCATCACCGTCGATGGCGGGCGCGACGCCGGCGAGTGCCTCAAGGCGGCTTACGCCATCGCTCACTCCCCCCTGGTCAAGACGGCCTTCTTCGCCAGCGACCCCAACCTGGGCCGCATCCTGGCGGCGGTGGGCTATGCCGGCATCGACGATCTGGACGTGGCCGGCATCGACCTGCATCTGGGCGACGTGCATGTGGTGCGCCAGGGCGGCCGCCACCCCGACTACCGCGAGGAAGACGGACAGCGCGTGATGAAGGCAGCGGAGATCCTGGTGCGCGTCGGGCTGGGCCGTGGTCAGGCCAGCGAGACGGTCTGGACCTGCGATTTCAGCCACGACTACGTGACCATCAACGCCGACTACCGCTCTTGATCTCCTGCCGATGAACGCCCATTTCGAACGCCTGCTGGAGCGGGCCGAGCAGCTCATGGCCCGCATCGAATCGGTCCTGCCCCAGCCCCTGGGACAGCCCGACTGGGCAGCCTCGGTGGCCTTCCGTTACCGCAAGCGCAGCAGCGGCCACGGCTCGCTGGAGCCGGTGCGCCAGGTGGCCACGATCCGGCTGGAAGACCTGCAGGAAATCGATGGCCAGAAGGACAAGATCCTGCAGAACACCCGGCATTTCGTGCAGGGCCTGCCGGCCAACAATGTGCTGCTGACCGGGGCGCGCGGCACCGGCAAGTCGTCGCTGGTCAAGGCCTGCCTGAACGCCCTGTCCGATCAGGGGCTGCGGCTGATCGAGGTGGACAAGGCGGACCTCACCGATCTGCCCGACATCGTCGATGTGGTGGCCGACCGGCCCGAGAAATTCATCATCTATTGCGACGATCTCAGCTTCGAGGACGGCGAGGCCGGCTACAAGGCGCTCAAGTCCATCCTTGACGGCTCGGTGTCGGCGGCCAGCCCCAACGTGCTGATCTACGCCACCAGCAACCGGCGCCACCTGCTGCCGGAGTACATGAAGGACAACCTGAGCTACACCCATACCGCCGATGGCGAGGTGCATCCCGGCGAGGCGGTGGAAGAAAAGATCTCGCTGTCCGAGCGCTTCGGCCTGTGGGTCAGCTTCTACCCCTTCAGCCAGGACGAGTACCTGGCCATCGTCGGTCAGTGGCTCTCTTCCTTCGGTGTGGCGCCACAGGCCATCGAGGCCGCGCGCCCTCAGGCCCTGGTCTGGGCGTTGGAGCGCGGTTCGCGCAGCGGCCGGGTGGCTTACCAGTTCGCCCGCGACTACGCCGGATCGCACGGTACGCCAGGCTGATGGCAGCGCCCGATGTGCTGGTGGTCGACGGTCAGCCCGGACGGGCGGCTGATCGGCCGGTGGTCGATGTGGCGGTGGGCGTGCTCATCGATCCTGCCGGTCGCTTCCTGCTGACCTCACGGCCGCCAGGCAAGGTGTACGCCGGCTACTGGGAGTTTCCGGGCGGCAAGCTGGAGGCGGGAGAGAGCGTCGAGCAGGCGCTGCGCCGCGAATTGCAGGAAGAGATCGGCGTCACCATCGGCCCCGCGCACGCCTGGCGTGAGCAATTGGTGGACTATCCGCACGCACTGGTGCGGCTGCACTTCTGCAAGGTGTTCGCCTGGTCGGGCACCCTCACCATGCACGAAGGTCAGGACTTCCGCTGGGAACAGCTGCCGGTGCGCTGCAGCCCGGTGCTGCCGGGCACGGTGCCGGTTCTGGCCTGGCTCGAGGAAGAGCGGGGCGGCTCAGTCCCCGCGTGAGGCGGGCCCGTCCGGGCCGTCCGCCTCGCCGTTGCCGGGCAGGGCAAAACGTTCGCTGGCCCAGGCACCGAAATCCATCTGCTGGCAGCGCTCGCTGCAGAACGGACGGTGCGGGTTCGACGGTGCGTAGACGCTGCTGCCGCCACAAGAGGGGCAGCGCACCCGGCGCTCCCGTGTGTCTGGAGCTGCCGTGGGGGTCGTCATGCGCACAGCGCCAGTTCGAAGCTGGCGTCCTCGGCAGCCGGGTGCAGCCGACCGTCATCGCCCAGCCGCATCAGCCGCACAGAGAACATCAGGCGGTTGCCGCTGATCTCGGGCACCAGGCCGCTGGCCGCATCGATGCTCAGGCGCAGCAGCTGGAAGGTGCGCCCCTGGGGCAGGTTCTGCTGGAACTGACCGCCCGGTGCCACCACCTTCTGTGAGCCGCCGGAGTCTCGCAGCAGCTTGAGCAGCAGGCCGATGGATTCGGCCAGCGGCGCCAGGGCCTGAGCCCACGACGACAGGTCGGCCTGACGCTTCGCCGGCTCGTGATGCTGCCAGTGGTAATACGACGGCAGATCGAATTCGCAGGTGCCGCCTGGAATGCCGATGCGGCTGCGGATGCCCATGAGCCAGTCGTTTTCGGTCAGGGTCTGTCCGGTCTTGCCGGCCAGCTGGCTCAGGCGGCCGAAGCAGTCGTCGATCTGCCCGATCACCGCATCCAGGGCTGCCTCCGAAATGGCCGGGTTGCCCCGGTAGCTGTTGAGCACCTGCTTGTGCCGCTCCAGGTCCTTGAGCACGTCCGACTTCATGTCGGCCCTCGAGGCCACGTCCATCACTTCAAAGATGGTCTGGATGGCGAAGTGGTGGTCCAGCGGATGCTGGCGGGGGATCAGCTCTGCCAGACGCCGGAACAGCTGTTCCAGTCGCAGGTAGGTCCGGATGCGTTCGTTGAAAGGGTATTCGTACAGGATCACGGGTGCGCCGGCGTGTGGGAGATGGATGCCCTACGGGGTTCATCATAGCCCGAACCGCCGGGCAAGCCCGTCGGCCACAGCGGCCAGTCGATCCAGGTCATCCACATCATTGAACACCACCAGATCGGCCACGGCCCGCCGTTGTTCCCGCGTTGCCTGGTGGCGGATCACAGACGCTGTGGTTTCGTGTGTCCAGCCGCTGCGTGCCAGCACCCGCCGGGTCTGGGTGGCCTCGCTGCAGTCCACCACCAGCACACGGTCCAGACGGGCGGGCCAGCGGGGCGACTCGGCCAGCAGCGGAATGTCGAACACCACGCAGGCCGAGCGGCATTCCTGAAGTCGCTGTGCCATGGCCTGGCCCACCAGGGGGTGGATGATGGACTCGAGCACCTGCCGGGCCGAGGGATCTGCAAACACAAGGGCCCGCATGCGGTCGCGGTCGAGGCCGCCGTCGGACCCGATCATGTCGGCACCCAGCTGCTCACGGATCAGCGGGACAGCGGCGCCCCCCGGGGCGGTGGTGGCACGCGAGATGGCATCGGCGTCGATCACTTCAGCACCCCGCTCCCCCAGCAGACGTGCCAGCGTGCTCTTGCCGCTGCCGATGCCTCCGGTCAGGCCCAGCCGCAGCATGGCGTCACAACCCGAGCACCGACAGGATGGCCCCGGGCCCGAACACCATGGCGGTCAGCCCCGCCAGTGCCAGGAACGGGCCGAAGGGCACATAACCCCCCTCGCGCAGCTGACCGATCAGCTTGATGCCGATGCCCACCACCGCGCCAATGACCGACGACATCAGGATGATGGGCACCAGTGCCTGCCAGCCGAACCAGGCACCCAGCGCGGCGAACAGCTTGAAGTCGCCATAGCCCATGCCTTCCTTGCCGGTCAGCAGCTTGAAGGCCCAGTACACCAGCCACAAGGACAGGTAACCGCCCACAGCGCCCCACACGGCGTCTCGCAGGGGTACAGCGGTCCAGGCCAGTGCGGATGCACACAGGCCGGCCCAGAGCAAGGGAAGGGTGATGTCGTCCGGCAACAGCGTGGTGTCCCAGTCGATCGCGGCGAGTGCCACGATGGCGGCTGCAAAGCCGCACCACAGCAGGGCCTGCGCCGAGGCGCCCCATTGCCAGCCGCACCAGGCAAACAGCAGGCCGGTGAAGAGCTCCACGGCCGGGTACCGGGCACTGATCGGCGCCTGGCAGGCGCTGCATCGTCCGCGCAGCACGGCATAGCTCACCACCGGAATGTTCTCGAACCAGCGGATGGCGTGACCGCAATGAGGGCAGGCGGAGCGCGGCACCATCAGGTTGTAGCGTTCCTCGGTCCGGGCGGCGGTCGGTGCAGCGTCGGTCGCCTGCATCTCGGCGCACTCCCTCGCCCACTGCCGCTCCATCATCTTCGGCAGCCGGTGGATCACCACATTCAGGAAGCTGCCCACGAGCAAGCCCAGCAGCCCCAGCAGCACCGGGGCCAGCGTCGCGTCCACGGGCATCAGACCACCTGGCCCAGCTTGAAGATCGGCAGGTACATCGACACCACGATGCCACCGATGATGGTGCCCAGCACCACGATGATGATCGGCTCCATCAGGCTGGACAGACCGGCCACCATGTCATCCACCTCGGCTTCGTAGAAGTCGGCTGCCTTGCCCAGCATGTGGTCGATGGAGCCCGACTCCTCCCCGATGGCGCACATCTGCAGCACCATGGACGGGAAGATGTTGGCATTCGACATGGCCACCGTCAGACTGGTGCCGGTCGATACTTCCTGCTGGATCTTCTCGGTGGCGATCGCGTACACCGAGTTGCCGGAAGCGCCACCGACCGAGTCCAGGGCCTCGACCAGCGGCACACCGGCCGCGAACATGGTGGAGAGCGTGCGGGTCCAGCGCGCAATGACCGACTTTTCGACCAGGTCGCCGAAGATCGGCATCTTCAGCAGCATGCGGTCCATGAAGTGCTGAACCTTCTCGTTGCGCTGCCAGGCCTGGAAGAAGAAGTAGAAGCCGCCGCCAATGCCGCCGAAGATGAGCCACCACCACTGCACGAAGAACTCGCTCATGGCGATGACGAGCAGCGTGGGGCCGGGCAGGTCGGCGCCAAAGGAGGTGAAGACCTGCTTGAAGGACGGGATCACGAAGATCATGATCACGGCCACCACCACGAAGGCCACGATGATCACGGCGGTGGGGTACATCAGCGCCGACTTGATCTTGGACTTGATCGCTTCGGTCTTCTCCATGTACTCGGCCAGCCGGTCGAGCAGCTCTTCCAGGATACCGGCCGCCTCGCCCGCTTCGATCAGGTTGCAGTAGAGGTTGTCGAAATACAGCGGGTGCTTGCGGAATGCGGCGCTCAGCGACGTGCCGGTTTCCACGTCGGCGCGGATCTCGTTGAGCAGTTTGGTGACGCTCGGATTGGCGTTGCCCCGCCCGACGATGTCGAAGGCCTGCAGCAGTGGCACGCCGGCCTTCATCATGGTGGCCAGCTGGCGGGTGAAGATGGCGATGTCCTTGGGCTTGATGCGTTTGCCCGAGCTCATCCGGCGCTTCTTCACCTTGCCCGGAATGATGCCCTGACGGCGCAGGGTGGCCAGCACCTGGTTCTCGCCGACTGCCCGGATTTCCCCGCGCATCGGCCGGCCGTTGCGGTCCTTGCCTTCCCACTCGAAGACGAAGTCCTTGACGTTCTTGGTTGCCGCGGTAGCCATGGATGCCTCTCTGCTGATGTCGTCGTGGTCGCTGCCGGCGCCGTCACTCGTTGGTCACGCTGAGGACCTCTTCGAGCGAGGTCAGGCCCAGCTTGACCTTGAGCAGCCCGGATTCGCGCAGACTGCGCACGCCTTCCCTGCTGGCCTGCTGTGCGATGTCCAGCGCGCTGCCGCCACGCAGGATGATGCGCTGGATTTCCTCGGTGATCGGCATCACCTGGTAGATGCCGACGCGTCCCTTGTACCCGTTGTTGCACGCCGAGCAGCCGACCGGCTTGTAGGGCGTCCAGCTGCCGTCCAGATCTTCTGCCTTGTAGCCAGCTTCCAGCAGCGCCTTGCGCGGCACGTCCAGCGGCGCCTTGCAGACGCCACACAACCGCCTGGCCAGCCGCTGTGCCGTGATCAGGATGACGCTGGACGCGATGTTGAACGTGGGGATCCCCATGTTCATCATGCGTGTGAGCGTGGTGGGCGCGTCGTTGGTGTGCAGCGTCGAGAGCACCAGGTGGCCGGTCTGGGCGGCCTTGATCGAGATGTCGGCCGTTTCGAGGTCACGGATCTCGCCGACCATGATCACGTCCGGATCCTGGCGCAGGAAAGCCTTGAGCGCGACCGCAAAGGTCAGGCCGGCTTTTTCGTTCATGTTGACCTGGTTCACCCCGGGCAGGTTGATCTCCGACGGATCTTCGGCCGTCGAAATGTTCACCCCGGGCTTGTTCAGGATGTTCAGGCAGGTGTAGAGCGACACCGTCTTGCCCGAGCCGGTGGGGCCGGTCACCAGCACCATGCCGTAAGGGCGGCTGATGGCGTTGAGCAGGCGCTCTTTCTCTTCCGGCTCGTAGCCGAGTGCATCGATGCCCAGCTTGGCGCTGCTCGGATCCAGGATACGGATCACGATCTTCTCGCCGAACAGCGTGGGCAGCGTGCTGACCCGGAAGTCGATCACCCGGTCCGGGCCGATCTTGAGCTTCATCCGCCCGTCCTGCGGCACCCGTTTCTCGGAGATGTCCATGCGGGAGATCACCTTGATGCGCGAGGCCAGCTTGTCCTTGATGGCCACGGGCGGCGAGGCGATCTCGCGCAACTCTCCGTCGATCCGGAACCGCACTCGGTACTGGTGCTCGTACGGTTCGAAGTGAAGGTCGGACGCCCGCATGTTGAAGGCGTCGATCAGCATCTTGTGCAGGAACTTGACGACCGGCGCGTCATCGACCTCGGTGGCCTTCTCTGCCGTGTCGGCAATCGCCGATTCGGCCGCCAGGTCGTCGAACTCGACGTCACCGACGATGTTCTCCATGGCCTCGTTGGCCGAGGTGGATCGCGCATCGACCAGCTTGCTGAGCTTGTCGTATTCGGCGATCACCCAGTCCACGCCCATCTGGGTGGCGAACTTGATCTTCTCGGCGGCCTGCTGGTCGGCCGGGTCGGCCGTGGCCACGATGAGCCGGTTGTTGCGCTTGCTCAGGACCACGATCCGGAAATCGGCGCAGATCTTGGGATCCAGCAGTTCAGTCGGGAGCCGGTTGGTGTCGATCGCATCCAGGTCGAGCAGCGGTGCTGCGAACGCGGTCGACATGGTGTGTGCCAGGTCGTACGGCGATACGGCGCCCGAGCCTGTCAGTTCGGCAATGAAGCTGGTGCGGGAGCTCTGCGCCTTGCGATACAGGTCTTCTGCAGCCTTCTGCCCGAGCTTGCCGGCAGAAACGAGCGCACGCCCCAGACCCGGCAGCGCCATCGAGGGGGTGTCAGTGGGGAGCGAATCAACCGACGCCATTCGCGTAATCTAACGTAAATCAACGACTTGCCCGCACACTCTGAGGTGATTTGTGGGCAAAAAGACGACGTGGAAGATTGGACGGCGTTCCTGGCCGGCAGGCGGTCAGGCCGCAGTGCCTGCCGGTAAGACCAGGAGGAAATCTGGTCGGGGTGAGAGGATTCGAACCTCCGGCCTCTACGTCCCGAACGTAGCGCTCTACCAGGCTAAGCTACACCCCGAATGTCACCTCGCGGCAACGGCAGCTCCGCTGGGGAGACTGCTCTGGAACGTTCAGGAGCGTCGCTCCAGAAGTCCAGCCGCCAATTGTAGCAAAGCCGAAGCGTGTTCATTGGACGGCAGGCAACGGGCCGCGTCGATCGCTCGCTGTGCCTCCCTGGCGGCGCTGTCGCGGGCACGGTCCAATGCGCCGGTCTGACGGATGATGGACACGATCTCGTCCAGCCGGCTTGTATTGCCGGTCTGGATGGCTTCCCGGATCAGATCCTGGTCGGCTGCACTGCCCATCTGCAGGGCGCAGATCACCGGCAGCGTCACCTTGCCTTCGCGCAGGTCGTCTCCCAGGTTCTTGCCGAGTTCGGCCGGATCGCCCTCGTAGTCCAGCACATCGTCGATGACCTGGAAGGCAGTTCCCAGGGCCTGCCCGTACAAGGCGCAGCCTTCTTCCACGTCGGCTGCCGCACCGGCCAGGATCGGTGCGAGCCGGGCGCTGGCCTCGAACAGCTTGGCGGTCTTGGAGCGGATGACCCGCAGGTAGGTGTCTTCATCGATGCTGGCGTCGTGCATGTTCATCAGCTGAAGCACTTCGCCCTCGGCGATGACGTTGGTGGCTTCCGACAAGACCTGCATCACCTTCATGTTGTCCACCTCGACCATCATCTGGAAGGCGCGTGAATACAGAAAATCGCCGACCAGCACACTCGCAGCGTTGCCGAACTGGTAGTTGGCGGTGGACCGGCCACGGCGCAGGGTGGACTCGTCCACCACGTCGTCATGCAACAGGGTGGCGGTGTGGATGAACTCCACCACCGCCGCCAGGGTGTGGCGGTGCGGGTGCGAATTGCCCAGTGCGCCGCTGACCAGCAGCAGCAGCGCGGGCCGCAGCCGCTTCCCGCCGGCAGAGATGATGTACTGCGCGACCTCCTTGACCAGCGGCACATCGGACGTGAGCCGCTCCGAAATCACGCGGTCGACCTGCTCCATGTCGTGCTGGATCAGCGCCAGCGGCGAAGCGGTAGGGGCATTCAGGGGGATCAAGATGGTGGCCAGGGTCGTAGGAGAAGGGCTTCCCGCACACGGCGCGCAGGCTTCAGGATTATAGAAACCAGGGGGGCGGCCGCTTCGGGGGCCTGGCTTGCCTTGTCATCACTGCAGGGCCGGGGTAGAATTGCGGGTTCGGCGGAATTGGGTCTGCCGAGCGTTCCTGCAATCCGGCCGAGTCGGCTGCGGACTCCCGTTCGGAAGCCGGCCACTGGATGGTGGGGGTCATTTCAAGAGGTTCATATGTACGCGGTCATAAAAACCGGTGGCAAACAGTATCGTGTTGCTGCTGGCGAAAAAATCAAAGTAGAACAGATTGCTGCGGAAGTGGGCCAAGAGATCGTGTTCGATCAGGTTCTGGCAGTCGGCAACGGCAGCGAGATCAAAGTGGGCACTCCCTTGGTTTCCGGCGCAACGGTCACGGTCAAAGTGGTGTCGCATGGTCGTCACGACAAGGTCCGCATCTTCAAGATGCGCCGTCGCAAGCACTACCAGAAGCGCCAGGGCCACCGTCAGAATTTCACCGAGCTCGAAATCGCATCGATCTCGGCCTAAGGAGAGAGCAACATGGCACAGAAAAAAGGCGGCGGCTCCACGCGAAACGGGCGCGATTCCAAGCCCAAGATGCTCGGTGTGAAGGCCTTCGGTGGTGAGCTGGTGTCTGCCGGTTCCATCATCGTGCGTCAGCGCGGCACCAAGTTCCACCCCGGCACCAATGTCGGCGTGGGCAAGGACCACACCCTGTTCGCCACTGTCGATGGCCACGTCCAGTTCGCCACCAAGGGCGCGCTGAACCGCCACACGGTGAGCATCACGCCGGTTTAATCCGTCGGCGTTTCCACGAAAGGCCCGCGCGTGCGGGCTTTTTTGTTGGGGTGCCGACTTCTCGACAGGAAGCTGCCATGAAGTTTGTGGACGAAGCCACGATCGATGTTGCTGCGGGTGACGGCGGCAATGGCTGCGCGTCGTTCCGGCACGAGAAATACAAGGAATTCGGGGGGCCTGACGGGGGCGATGGTGGGCGTGGGGGGCACGTGTACGCCCTGGCGGACGCCAGCCTCAATACCCTGGTCGACTTCCGCTACACCCGCCGGTTCGAAGCCCAGCGCGGCGAACACGGCAAGGGCTCCGACATGTTCGGTGTCAAAGGGGACGACATCGTCCTCAAGATGCCGGTGGGCACCATCGTGGCCGACGACGATACCGGCGAGGTTCTGCACGAACTGCTCAAGCCTGGCGAGCTGGTGATGCTGGCCAAGGGCGGAGACGGCGGCTTCGGGAACATGCACTACAAGAGCTCGACCAACCGGGCCCCCCGACAGAAGACGCCCGGCTGGCCGGGCGAGCGGCGCACCCTGCGGCTGGAGCTCAAGGTGCTGGCCGATGTGGGTCTGCTGGGCATGCCCAATGCCGGCAAGTCCACCCTGATCGCCGCCATTTCCAATGCCCGGCCCAAGATCGCCGACTACCCGTTCACCACGCTGTACCCCAACCTGGGCGTGGTACGTGTCGGGCCCGAGAAAAGCTTTGTGGTGGCCGATGTGCCCGGCCTGATCGAGGGCGCCTCCGAGGGGGCTGGCCTCGGGCACCAGTTCCTGCGCCATCTGCAGCGCACGCGCCTGCTGCTGCATCTTGTGGATGCGGCACCATTTGACGAATCGGTGGACCCGGTGGCCCAGGCCAAGGCCATCGTGGGCGAGCTCAAGAAGTTCGACCCAGCTCTGCATGCCAAGCCCCGCTGGCTGGTGCTCAACAAGCTGGACATGGTTCCGGCCGAGGAGCGCGAGGCCCGCATCAAGGACATCGTGCGGCGGCTGCGCTACAAGGGCCCGGTGTTCGAGATCTCGGCACTCACCCGCGAGGGCACCGAGCGCCTGGTGCAGAAGGTCTACGAGCACATTGCCCAGGTCCATCAGGCGGCCCAGCCGGTGGCGGTGGACCCCCGCTTTCAGAATGGCGCCGAGGGCGCCTGATCCTGTCCCATGAACGATCCCGTCCTTGAACAGAACGCAGCGGTGCTGCGCAGCGCGCGCCGCATCGTGGTGAAGGTGGGCTCCAGTCTGGTGACCAACGAAGGTCGCGGTCTGGACGAAGAGGCCATCCGGCAGTGGAGCCGCCAGCTGGCGGCGCTGGTGCAGGAGGGGCGCGAGCTGATCATGGTGAGCAGCGGCGCGGTGGCCGAGGGCATGAAGCGCCTGGGCTGGACCAGCCGGCCCAAGGAAATCAACGAGCTGCAGGCAGCTGCCGCCGTGGGGCAGATGGGTCTGGTGCAGATGTACGAGACCCAGCTGCGGGCCTGCGGCGTGGGCAGCGCGCAGGTTCTGCTCACCCATGCCGATCTGGCCGACCGCGAGCGTTATCTCAATGCCCGATCAACCTTGCTCACCCTGCTGCAGCTGCAGGTGGTGCCGGTGATCAACGAGAACGACACGGTGGTCAACGACGAGATCAAGTTCGGCGACAACGACACCCTGGGCGCCCTGGTGGCCAATCTGGTGGAGGCCGATGCGCTGGTCATCCTGACCGACCAGAAGGGCCTCTACACCGCCGATCCCCGCAAGGACCCGGCGGCAGAGTTCGTGCATGTGGCCCGGGCGGGCGATCCGGCACTGGAAGCCATGGCCGGCGGCGCCGGCAGCGGCATCGGCAAGGGCGGGATGATCACCAAGATCCTCGCAGCCAAGCGCGCTGCTGGCTCGGGTGCCTCGACCGTGATTGCCTGGGGTCGTGAGCCCGACGTGCTGCTGCGGCTGGCGGCCGGCGAGTCCATCGGCACCTGCCTGGTGGCTCAGACTGCCAAGCACCAGGCCCGCAAGCGCTGGATGTCCGACCACCTGCAGTTGCGTGGCGCGGTGGTGGTGGACGACGGTGCGGTCGAGAAGATCGTGGGCGAGGGCAAGAGCCTGCTGCCCATCGGCATGACCGCTGTGGAAGGCGACTTTTCGCGCGGCGACGTGATTGCGGTGCGCGACCTGCGCGGAGTGGAAGTGGCCCGGGGTCTGGCCAACTACGCCAGCACCGAAGCCCGGCTGCTGTGCCGCAAGGCGTCGGCTGATTTCGAGCGGCTGCTGGGCTACGCGGCCGAGCCGGAAATGATCCACCGCGACAACCTGGTGCTGGCCCGGGGCTGATCCCCGCGCC
The DNA here is from genome assembly GCA_943370825.1 of Allobosea thiooxidans. Classification (GTDB taxonomy): domain Bacteria; phylum Pseudomonadota; class Gammaproteobacteria; order Burkholderiales; family Burkholderiaceae_C; genus Hydrogenophaga. Next base: position 37,181 of record CALRSR020000029.1, read on the forward strand.
GGCGTTCAGGCTACGTCAGCGAAGGTCGGGCTTGCCGCGCTCCAGCTCGTTGAGCATGCGGGAGGGCGGGTTGTTCGGCGTGGGCCCGTCGCACAGGCCGGCCCGTGCCATGAACATCTGGCGCCGGGTGGCACCACGGAAGCTCAACGGCTGCCAGCTGGCCTCGCTGTTGCCGCTGGACTGTCTCCAGCCCGATGCGGGATCCCAGCGGGCGTAGATGCGGGTCTCGGCGGTCTGGCAGCGCAGGCCTTCGTACAGCACGTTGAGCGCGCCGCTGGCACTGCGTGCCACGAATACATATCGGATCACGCCGTCGCTGCCGACCTGCAGCGTGGATGGCTCGATGCCGAATTCCATGGTGGTCGTCTGCTCCAGCCGGAAGGTGCGCAGCTTGTTCAGATCGAACTGGGCGGGAGGCGTCCACTGGGCTTCTTCCCAGGGCTTCTCTTCCTCATCGTTGCGGGAAGTCGGCATGGTGCTGGCCGCGCCGGCGGCACCGGCGAACAAGGCCACAGCCATTCCGGCGAGCAGCGGACGCAAGAAACGGTTCAGGAGATCGGTCATGAAATCGGGCCCGGCATCGGGCTGCCGGGCGATTGGGGATCGGGATCGAAACTGGCACCCGGGGGCAGTTCCAGCCCGACGGGGGGCTGCAAGACAGCCGAGTGGGCATGCGTGTCTTCGTGGACGCGCCGGTTGCCGCGCAGGAACCGGTTGCGCTGGTCGTTGCGGGGCAGGTAGCGGGCCAGTTCGGTCAGGGCCATCTCGTAGACGCCGCGCTTGAACTCCACCACCACGTCCAGCGGCACCCAGTAGTCGTTCCAGCGCCAGGCGTCGAACTCGGGGTGGTCGGTGGCGCGCAGGTTGAGGTTCCAGTCCTGTGCCACCAGGCGCAGCAGGTACCAGATCTGTTTCTGGCCTTTGTAGTGACCGCGTGCATCCCTGCGGATGAAGCGGTCTGGCACTTCATAGCGCAACCAGTCCCGCGTGCGGGCAACGATGGCCACGTGTTCGGGCTTGAGCCCGATCTCCTCGTGCAATTCCCGGTACATCGCCTGCTCGGGGGTTTCGCCCCGGTCGATGCCCCCTTGGGGGAACTGCCAGGAGTGGGAGCGGATGCGCTTGCCCCAGAACACCTGGTTCTTCTGGTTGAGCAGAATGATGCCGACATTGGGCCTGAAGCCTTCTCTGTCAAGCATAATCAACCCCGAATTTTGAACTGCGGCCATTATGCATCGGTGATGCATGCGCGCGTAGGGTACTGCCCCCTGTAGGTGCCTGAACGGCGGCAGGTGGCGCCCCTTGCGGCCGCCCCCCACCTCACTCCCGCCGATCCGTAACGTACCGTGCCCCTGCGGGCACCGCGCTGCCATGAAAGCTTCCCAGTTCCTGATCTCCACCCTCAAAGAAGCGCCGGCCGATGCCGAGGTGGCCAGCCATCGGCTCATGACCCGCGCCGGCATGATCAAGAAGCTGGGCGCCGGCATCTACAACTACATGCCCATGGGCCTGCGGGTGATCCAGAAGGTGGAGCGCATCGTGCGCGAGGAGATGAACCGCGCCGGCGCCGTGGAGCTCACCATGCCGGTGGTGCAGCCGGCCGAGCTGTGGCAGGAGACCGGCCGCTTCGACAAGATGGGCCCGGAGCTGCTGCGCATCAAGGACCGCCACGACCGCGATTTCGTGATCCAGCCCACCAGCGAGGAGGTCATCACCGACATCGCCCGCCAGGAGCTGCGCAGCTACAAGCAGCTGCCGAAGAACCTGTACCAGATCCAGACCAAATTCCGCGATGAACGCCGTCCGCGCTTTGGACTGATGCGGGGTCGCGAGTTCATCATGAAGGATGCCTACAGCTTCGACCGCGACGAAGCCGGCGCCAAGGCCAGTTACCAGGTGATGGCCGCCGCCTACCGCCGCATCTTCGACCGCTTCGGCCTGAAGTACCGTGCCGTGGCGGCCGACAGCGGCGCCATCGGCGGCGACCTGAGCGAGGAATTCCAGGTGATCGCGGCCACCGGCGAGGACGCCATCGTCTACTGCCCGCAGAGCGACTACGCCGCCAACATCGAGAAGGCCGAGGCCCTGCCGCCGGCCGGTCCGCGCCCGGCGCCGGCCAATCCGCTGACCCGCACCCCCACCCCGGGCAAGAGCACGTGTGCAGACGTGGCCGAGCTGCTGGGCGTGCCGCTGGCCACCACGGTGAAGTCGCTGGTGCTGGCCACCGACACCCTGGACGAGAAAGGCGAGGTGGTGGCTTCCCAGGTGTGGCTGCTGCTGCTGCGCGGCGATCACGACATGAACGAAGTCAAGGTGGGCAAGGTGCCGGGCCTGGACAAGGGTTTCCGCTTTGCCACGATTCCCGAGATCGAGGCGCACTTCGGCTGCCGCCCGGGCTTCCTGGGCCCCATCGGTCTGAAGCAGCCGGTGCAGCTGGTGGTGGACCGCGAGGTCGCCGTGCTGGCCGACTGGATCTGCGGCGGCAACGAAGTGGATGTGCACCTCACCGGCGTCAACTGGGGCCGCGATCTGCCCGAACCCACCCGCGTGGCCGACATCCGCAATGTGGTCGAAGGCGATCCGTCGCCCGACGGCAAGGGGCTGCTGGCCATCGAGCGCGGCATCGAGGTGGGCCATGTGTTCTACCTCGGCACCAAGTACAGCCGCGCCATGAACGCCACTTTCCTGGGCGAGGACGGCAAGCCCGCGCCCTTCGAGATGGGCTGCTACGGCATCGGTGTCACCCGGCTGCCGGCGGCGGCCATCGAACAGAACCACGACGAGCGCGGCATCATCTGGCCCGACGCGATTGCGCCCTTCACCGTGGTGGTCTGCCCCATCGGCATGGACCGCAGCCCGGAGGTGAAGGCCGCTGCCGAGTCGCTGTACGCCGAACTGCTGGGCGCTGGCGTCGACGTGATCCTGGACGACCGCGGTGAACGACCTGGCGCCATGTTCGCCGACTGGGAACTCATCGGCGTGCCGCACCGCGTGACCATCGGCGACCGGGGCATCAAGGCGGGTCAGGTGGAATACCAGCACCGCCGCGACACCGCAGCCACCCCGGTGCCGGTGACCGAGATCGCCGCACTGCTCAGGAGCAAGATCAGCGCATGAGGCCGGTCGGCTGGACGCGTCGCGACGGCCTGCTGGCACTGGCCGCCTGCGGGTTGCCGGTCTGGTCGGTGCCGGCGCTGGCCGGCGGGCAGATCGAGGAGCCGCTGGCCGATTCGGTTCGCGGTGCCCTGAGCGCGGCGATTGCCAACACGGCCCCGCCGGTGCCCGAGTTCACCGACACCGAAAAACGCCTGGCCTATCTGCGCTGGCTGGGCGCCACCAGCGACCGTCTGAAGCGCCGCAAGCCGGACTTCCAGACCCGCATCGAATTCCTGCAGACCGTCTGGTACGAGACCAAGCGCGCCGGCCTGGACACCACCACCGTGCTGGGCCTGATCCAGGTGGAAAGCGGTTTCCGCAAGTTCGCCATCTCCAGCGTGGGCGCCCGGGGCTACATGCAGATCATGCCGTTCTGGGCGCGGTTGATCGGCAACGGCGATGTGCCGGCGCTGTTCAACATGCAGACCAACCTGCGCTTCGGCTGCGTCATCCTGCGCCACTACCTGGACCGCGAACGCGGCGACACCTTCATGGCACTGGGCCGCTACAACGGCAGCCGGGGCAAGCCGCAGTACCCGAACGCGGTGTACGCAGCCCGGCGCCAGTGGGCGCACCCGGACGCCTGAGCCCCAGGGCTTACTGCAGGAAGCCCATTCGACCCTTGTTTCCGCCGGGTCGGGGCAGATCGTCGGCCTCGATGCGGTAGCGGCCATCCAGCCGGGCGTTGCCGAAGGCGGTGACCAGCGCCCGGCGCATCTCGCGCGGGGCCAGTGCAGCCAGGGCGTCCAGCACATCACTGGCAGGCTCGGGGTCGAAGCGCAGTCCCCAGTCGTGCTCGCTCAGGATGCCCCGGTACAGATGCTCCGCTATGCGCCGCGCCGCCTCGTGCGAGGGCGGGGCGATCTCGTACACGTTCATGCGGTTGAGGATGGGCTCCGGAATGCTGCGTTCGTCGTTGGCGGTGGTGACCCAGATCACCTGGCTGGCGTCGATGGGCACCTCGGCGAACTCGTCGATGAAGTGCTGCGCGGTGTCGTGCTCCAGCAGGCTGTAGAGCGCTCCCAGCGGGTCGTACTGCGCATCGGCGCTGGCCTTGTCGATCTCGTCGACCACGATCACCGGGTTGGCGTATTCGCCGTCCACCAGCGCCTCGAACACCTTGCCCGGCTTGGCGCCCTTCCATTGCGACGACGAGCCCGACAACAGCCAGCCGGCGGTCATGCTGCTCATGGGCACCAGGGTCATGCCGGTGCCCAGGAGCTCGGCGATCTGGCGGGCAAAGTGTGTCTTGCCCACGCCGGGCGGCCCGAGCAGCAGCATGGGCGTGACTTCCAGCGTGTCCTGGCTGTCCTGCGCCAGGGCGACATGGCGCTTCACATCATCGAGCACCTCGCCGAAGTTGGGCAGCTGGTCGTACAGCGGTGCCATGTCCGGCACACCGGCGGGCTTGACCGCAAAGCGCTCCGGGCCGCGCTCCAGCATGCGCTGCCAGGTGTTCTTGAGGCTCTCGTGTTCGCGCTCGTTGCCGCTGGCCAGCAGCTTGGACAGGCGCCGCTCGACCTGCGCCGACTCGAACACGCGGCGCATGCGTGCAATCGGTAGACCCCGGGGGGTCGAAGTCACCAGGCTGCGGGAGCTGCTCATGGGGATCTCCTTGTGGTCGATGTCCTGTGGTTCATTCAAGCACAAGGCATGCCTGCACTCAACGCCGGAAAAACCGGAGAAAACACCGCTTGACCTGTGCCACGCTGGTGCAGTGGAGACCGGCCGCGCACAAAAAAGCCACCCGTAGGTGGCTGTGCGGTGCGGTGGGGTGGATCAGCCCTGCGGGCCGAGCACCTGCTGCAGTTCGCCGGACTGGTACATCTCCATCATGATGTCCGAGCCGCCGATGAACTCGCCCTTGACGTAGAGCTGAGGGATGGTGGGCCAGTTGCTGTATTCCTTGATGCCCTGGCGGATCTCCTCGTCCTCCAGCACGTTGACCGTGGTCACCGTCTTGGGGTCCACGCCGCTGGCCTTGAGGATCTGGATGGCCCGGCCGGAGAAGCCGCACATGGGGAAGCTGGCGTTGCCCTTCATGAAGAGCACGATGGGGTTGGATTTGACCAGTTGGTCGATGCGGGTCTGGGTGTCGCTCATGGTGGGGGTCCTTGCGGAATGGGCCACTGCGGCCCGGAACAGGTGTGATTATCAACCCGAGGGCCAGCGGCCCCCGCTGCAGCGGGCGATGCCCGCGATGTCGTTGCGGCTGCCCACCCGATCGAAACCGGCGGCGGCCAGCAGGCTGCAGACCGCTTCGGCCTGGTCGTGGCCGTGTTCCAGCAGCAGCCAGCCGCCTGGCTGCAGGTGGGCGGGTGCCTGCGCAACCAGTACCCGGATGTCGTCCAGTCCGTCGGGGCCGGCGGTGAGCGCGCTGTCCGGTTCGTGTGTGAGGGCTCTCAGGTGGACATCGCCCTCGGCGATGTAGGGCGGGTTGCTCGCCAGCAGGTCGAATCGCTCGCCGGGCAAGGCGTCCAGCCAGGCGCCCTGGGCCCAGCGGATCGGCAGGCCCAGGCGCTCTGCATTGGCCCGGGCCACCGCCAGCGCATCGGCACTGGCGTCGGTGGCTGTGATGTCCCAGCCCGGCTGCCGGCTGCGCAGGGCCAGGGCGATGGCGCCGCTGCCGGTGCCCAGATCGGCCACCCGGGCAGCCGCCGGCAGATCGAGGGCCAGCGCCCATTCGACCAGGGTCTCGGTGTCCGCCCGGGGCACCAGCACCCGCGCATCCACCCGCAGTGACAGACCGAAGAATTCCTGTTCGCCGCGCAGGTAGGCCATGGGTTCGCCGGCCTGGCGGCGGGCGACCAGGGCGTCCAGCGCCGCGGCGGCTTCCGTCGGCATGGGCTGATCGCCATGGGCAGCCAGCCAGGCGCGGTCGTGCGGATCGTGGCCCAGCGCCAGCAGGACCAGCATCTGCGCATCCAGCCGGTCCAGCCCCC
>CALRSR020000030.1:0-42959 GCA_943370825.1 Allobosea thiooxidans
CTGTGCGACCAGCTGCGCAACGGTGGCGTGCCGGCGATCCACTTCTATTCCATGAACCAGAGCGCCGCCACGCTGGAGATCGTGCAGCGCCTGCAGCCGCTCTGAGGCCGGCCATGCGCACGCTGCACCGCCTCCGCTGGCTGTTTCTGGCGCCGGTCCTGTGGCTGGCGGCCTGTGCCACGCGCGCGCCGGAGCCGGTCGCGGTGCCCCCCGTGCGTCCGGGGGTCGAGCGTGCCGATCCGCGCGAGATCGAGCGCGGCATCGCGTCCTGGTACGGCGAGGGCTTTCAGGGGCGAAAGACCGCCAGCGGTGAGATCTTCGACGCCAACGCCCTGACCGCCGCGCACCGCACGTTGCCCTTCGGCACCCTGGTGCGGGTGCGCAACCCGGCCAATGGCCAGGAGGTGGTGGTGCGCATAAATGACCGGGGCCCGCACATCGGTGGCCGGGTCATCGACATGAGCCGGGCGGCGGCCAACCGCATCGGCCTGCTGCGGGCCGGTGTGGCGCCGGTGATACTGCTGCGCGAGTGAGTTTTGACCTGGGTCAAACCGGCGGCGGGCCACAGCCGGCCTGAGCATCCGCGTTTGACGCAGCGCAACATATCTGTGCGGTGAGGCCCCTGTAATGGACCGCGGGAATGTTCCCGGACCGATCCATACAACGCCATGAAACGCTCTTCTCTCGCTCTGGCCACGGCCCTCCTGCTGGCCGGTGGCACCACCTCTGCCCAGGACTTCCAGGCCGGCGATCTGCTGGTCCGTGCCCGCGCGGTGCACCTCGATTCGTCCAACAAGGACAGCACCGGCCTGGGCCTGACCATCAACAACAAGACGCTGCCTGAAGTCGATTTTTCGTACTTCTTCACCCCCAACTTGGCGGCCGAGCTGGTGCTCACCGTGCCGCAGAAGCAGACCTTGTCGTCCAACGGCACGGCCATCGGCACGCTCAAGCACCTGCCGCCCACCCTCACGCTGCAGTACCACTTCAACACCGCCAGCGGCATCAAGCCCTATGTGGGCGCGGGCGTGAACTACACCCGCTTCAGCTCGGTGAATCTGCTCAATGGCGGTGCCACCATCGACCGCAACAGCTGGGGCGGCGCGCTGCAGGTGGGCGTGGACATTCCCTTGTCCAAGAACCTGTACCTGAACATTGACGTGAAGAAGGTCTACATCCAGACCGATGTGTTCGCCGGTGGTGCCCGCGCCGGCACTTTCAAGATCGACCCGGTGCTGGTCGGCGTGGGGCTGGGCTGGCGTTTCTGACCGCCGCAGGGGCGGATGACGGGCGCCTCAGCGCTCGTCGAAGCTCACCACCACCCGGTCGGTGGTGGGCCGGGCCTGGCAGCTCAGCACGAAGCCCTGCTCGGCCTCCCAGGGCTCCAGGGTGAAGTTCTTGTCCATCACCACCGTACCCTCCATCACCTTGGCGCGGCAGGTGCAGCACACGCCACCCCGGCAGGACCAAGGCAGGTCGAGTCCGGCGTCGAGCGCGACGTCGAGCACATGCTCGTCGGGCTCCATGCGCAGTTCGTGCGCCTTGCCATCGAGCAGCACGGTGAGGGCCACGCTGCCGGTGCCGTCGGCCGCATGGGCTTCGCGCCGCATGCGGGGTGCGGGTGCGGTGCCGCTGCTGAAGCGCTCGGTGTGGATGCGCTCGGCCTTGACGCCGGCCGCCACCAGCGCGGCCTCGGTCGCGTCGATCATGGCCTCCGGGCCGCAGATGAAGACCTCGTCCAGGCTGGGCACCGGCAGCAGGCTGTCGAGCAGTGCGCGCACCTTGTCGCCGTCGATGCGGCCTTCGAGCAGCGGCACTTCCTGGGCCTGGCGCGAGAGCACATGCACCAGGGTCAGGCGGTCGCGGTAGCGGTCCTTCAGGTCCTGCAGCGTTTCGTTGAACATCACGCTGCCCATGCGGCGGTTGCCGTAGACCAAGGTGAACTTGGCCTGGGGCGATTCCTCGAGCGTGCTGTGCAGGATGGACAGGATGGGCGTGATGCCCGAGCCGGCCGCAAAGCCCACCCGGTGCAGCGCACGCGGCCGCTGCACCGTGAAGCGCCCGTCCGGCGGCATGGCCTGCAGGGTCATGCCGGCCTGCAACGTGCGGGCGGCCCAGTTGGAGAACACACCGCCCTCCACCGCGCGGATGCCCAGGGTGAGCTCGCCGCGCTCGCGGTACTGGCTGCGCGGGCTGCTGATGGAGTAGCTGCGGCGCACGTCCTGGCCGTCGATGGTGGCGCGCACCGTGAGGAACTGTCCGGGCTCGAAGGCGAACGCCTCTCGCAGCGCTGCCGGCACCGCCAGCGTGATGGCCACGGCTTCGCCAGCTTCGGGCTGCACGCGGGCGATGCGCAGTTCGTGGAACCGGGCAACGGTGGGGGAAGGTGCGGTGGCGGTGGCGCTCATGCGTGGGACCCGGAGCTACCGGTCAGTAGGGTTTGAAGTAGTCGAACGGCTCCAGGCAGTCCAGACAGCGGTAGAGCGCCTTGCAGGCGGTGGACCCGAAGGGCGATGTTTCGGTGGTGCGGGTGGAGCCGCACTGCGGGCAGGCGATCGCCGGGGTGCTGCCCGGTGGCGGGGCGAACCGGATCACGTTGGCGTGGCCCGTGGGTGCGCTGCTGCACTGTGGGGGTGCGATGCCGTAGGCGCGCAGCTTCTCGCGCGCGGCCGGGGTCATCCAGTCGGTGGTCCAGGCGGGGGACAGCTGCGTGACCACGCGGGCCTGCAGCCCGGCACTGGTCACGGCGGCGCGCACGTCGTCCTCGATCTGGCCCATGGCCGGGCAGCCGCTGTAGGTGGGCGTGATCACCACCTCGGCCATGCCGTCGGCGGCGCGGCGCACCTCGCGCAGGATGCCGAGTTCGCGCAGGCTCACCACCGGAATCTCGGGGTCGGTCAACGGCTCCAGCACCGCCCACAGCGGCGCCAGGCTGTCGTCGTGCGCCACGGTCATGTCACCACACCGCGTTCGGGTGGGCACGGGCCAGGCTCTGCATTTCGGCCAGCAGGAAGCCCATGTGCTCGGAATGCACGCCACGCTTGCCGGTGGGCACGAAGCCGCCATCGGCCGGGCGCTGCAGCGTGGCCTGGGACAGCGCGGCATCCACCGTGGCGTTCCAGGCGTCGCGCAGGCTGACCAGGGCCACGCCGGTGCCCGAGGCCACGGCCTGCGCCTCGGCCTCGCTGGTCACCCAGAACTCCTGGCAGAACGGCAGCAGGTGGTTCAGCGCGGCCTGGGTGCGTGCATGCGATTCGTCGGTGCCGTCACCCAGCCGCACCAGCCAGTCGCCGGCGTGGCGCTGGTGGTAGCGCGCCTCCTTGAGCGACTTGGCGGCGATGCCGGCCAGCTGGGCATCCGCGCTGTCCTGCAGGGCGGTCCACAGCGGCACGGTGAGCGCGCTGAACAGGAAGTTGCGCACCACGGTGGTGGCGAAGTCGCGGTCGGTGCGGGCCGGGCCGGCCAGCGGGCCGTGGTGCGGCAGCTCGGCCAGGGTGTGGTTGCGGAACTCGTGACCGTCCCGGAAGTAGGCCAGGGTGTCCTCGGTCACCACGCCGCCGTGGCGGGCGCCCTGCAGGTGGGCAAAGCGGGCCTGTTCACCGGCATCGGCCTCGATGCAGGTGGCGGCATGCTGGTAGAGCAGCCGGGCCAGGCCCAGGTGGTCCAGGCTGTGGTTGGCCAGGGCCAGGTCTTCTTCGAGGATGGGGCCGTGGCCGCACCATTCGGCGTTGCGCTGGCCCAGCACCAGGGCGTCATCGGCCAGCTGCAGCAGGTAGTCGACCGGTGCGGTGCGGGTGGCTGCTTCGGCAGGGGTGACGGCATCCATCACATGTGCCCCACGCGGTCGGGGATCTCGTAGAAGGTGGGGTGCCGGTACACCTTGTCGGCCGACGGATCGAAGAACATGTCCTTGCTGTCGGGCTCGCTGGCCACGATGCTGGCCGAAGGCACCACCCAGATGCTCACACCTTCCTGGCGGCGGGTGTACACGTCACGCGCCATCTGCAGGGCATGGCGGGCATCGCTGGCGTGCAGGCTGCCGCAGTGCTTGTGTTCCAGGCCCTGCTTGCTGCGCACGAAGACCTCCCACAGCGGCCATTCCTTCATGGCCGGGGCATGGGACGTGGTGCTCATGCGGCCTCCTGCTGTGCACGCTGTTCCTGTTTGCGGGCGTGGGCCAGGGCGGCTTCACGCACCCAGGCGCCGTCCTCCCAGGCCTTGACCCGGGTGGCCAGGCGCTCCTGGTTGCACGGGCCGTTGCCGTTGACCACCTGCCAGAACTCGTCCCAGTCGATGGCGCCGAAGTCGTGGTGGCCGCGCTCGGCGTTCCACTTCAGATCGGGGTCGGGCAGGGTGACGCCCAGCACCTCGGCCTGCGGCACGGTGGCGTCCACGAACTTCTGGCGCAGGTCGTCGTTGCTGATGCGCTTGATGCCCCAGCGCATGCCCTGCACGCTGTTGGGGCTGTCGGTGTCCGGTGGCCCGAACATGGCCAGGCACTTCCACCACCAGCGGTTGACCGCGTCCTGCACCATGGCCTTCTGCTCGGGCGTGCCCTGCATCATGGTGAGCAGGGCTTCATACCCCTGGCGCTGGTGGAAGCTCTCTTCCTTGCACACGCGGATCATGGCCCGGGCATACGGCCCATAGCTGCAGCGGCACAGCGGGATCTGGTTCATGATGGCCGCGCCATCCACCAGCCAGCCGATCACGCCCACGTCGGCCCAGGTGAGGGTGGGGTAGTTGAAGATGGAGCTGTACTTGGCGCGGCCGCTGTGCAGCGCGTCGAACATCTGGTCGCGGCTGGTGCCCAGGGTTTCCGCTGCGCTGTAGAGGTACAGGCCGTGACCGCCTTCGTCCTGCACCTTGGCCACCAGGATGGTCTTGCGCTTGAGGCTGGGCGCACGGCTGATCCAGTTGCCCTCGGGCAGCATGCCCACGATCTCGGAGTGCGCGTGCTGGCTGATCTGGCGCACCAGCGTCTTGCGGTAGGCCTCGGGCATCCAGTCGCGTGGCTCGATCTTGCCGTCGGCGTCGATGACGGCATCGAAACGCGCCTGCAGATCGGCATCGACCGGGGCCTGCACCGCCTGCAGCACGGGGGCGCCGCCGTCGGGCACGTTGAACGACTGGGTGTACATGGCTGTCTCCTAGGGGTGGTCGGCCCGCCATCGGTGCCGGGTGAAGCGCAGTATAGCGAGTTAGCCAACCGGTCGGTCGGTTAATTGCAATGACCGTTTGCATTGGTCGGATGAACCCGGTGCGCCCGGCGGGGGTCAGGTGGGCGGAGCACCATGCGCCGATGCGTCGCCCCGTCTTGCTCCGCACCCTTGCATGCCTGCTGTCCGCCTGGCTGGCGGTGCCGCACGCGCTGGCGGACACCCGCTCCGGTGGCGAGCCGGCACCCGCCGACCGCTGCCATCTGGAGGGCTTCCGCGCCAGCCTGCTGCAGGCCGTCAACCAGGCCCGGGCCGAGCCTCGGCAATGCGGCAGCCAGTCCATGCCGGCGGCGGCGCCGCTGCGCTGGGAACGCCGTCTGTTTGCCGCCGCCCGCGGGCATTCGGCCGACATGGCCCGGCTGGATTACATGTCGCACACCGGGCGCGACGGCCGGTCGGTGGCGCAGCGGGTGCTGGCGCAAGGCTACCCGTGGTCGGTGGTGGGCGAAAACCTGGCGGCTGGCCCGCAAAGCGTGGACGAGGTGGTGGAGGGCTGGCTGGCCAGCCCGGGCCACTGCGTCAACCTGATGAAGCGCGACTTTGTCGAGGTGGCGGTGGCCTGCGTGCAGCGCGATGGCACCACCTGGGGCCGCTACTGGACCCTGGTGCTGGGCCGGGAATGAGGCCGGTTCAGCCGGCCGACTCGAGCGTCTGCCCCTGACCGCGGCCACGGCCGAGCACGTCCAGCAGCACTGGCAGCGCCTCCTGCAGCTGGGCCTTCAGCGTGTAGGGCGGGTTGATCACCACCATCCCGCTGGCGGTGAGGCCGGGCCGGTCGTCCGGGCCGTGGGTGGGGTCCTGCCCGATGGCCAGCGTGGCATGCAGCCAGGGCCGTTGCGCCTGGTTGGCCAGGGTGCGCAGGCGTTTGGGCAGGTCGTGGGCTTCCGGGCGCGGGATCACCGGGTACCAGACCAGGTAGCAACCCGTCGGAAAGCGCTTGAGGCTTTCCTGTATGCAGGCGCTCACTTTGTGGTAATCGCTCTTGATCTCGTAGCTCGGATCGATGAGCACCATGGCGCGACGCGAGCCGCCCGGCCCTGGAGGTGGTGGCAGCAGCGGGCGCAGCGCGGCAAAGCCGTCCTCCCGGTGCACGCTGACCGCGCGGCCGGCCTCGAGCTGGGCGATGTTGGCCGAGAGGGTTCGGCTGTCGGTGGGATGCAGTTCGTACAGGCGCAGCCGGTCGCGCGAAGCGGCCCGCAGCGTGCTGTGCACCACGAACGGTGAGCCCGGGTACACGCGCAGCTGGCCGGACGGGTTGAAGCCGGCGATCAGGTCCAGGTAGTCGTCCACCGCCGCCGCGCTGGCGGCGGGCTGGCCGCTGGCCGGGCGCAGGGCTCCCATCAGCTTGACGATGCCGTCTCGCGCCTCGTCGCCCTTGTCGGTGAAGTCGCTGTCGAGCCGGTAGAGCCCGGCGCCGGCGTGGGAGTCGATCAGGGTGAGGCCCGCCTCCTTGTGCATCAGGTGGCGCAGGGTGGCCAGCAGGACGACGTGCTTGAGCACGTCGGCGTGGTTGCCGGCATGGAAGGCGTGGCGGTAACTGAACATCGGGCGATGGTAGCGCCACAAATTGCCGGGATGGCCGCAATTTCGTACAATGGCAGGCTTCGCAGCGCTTAGCTGGCTCCGCGGCGAAGCATCCCAACCCCACCTAAGAGGGTCCCGACAGAGGACCACCGACCGTGGAAAAGAGCCGCCAAACCCTCGTAACAGAGCAAGACTCATGACCAAAACGTTCAGCGCCAAACCCGCTGACGTGAAGCACGAGTGGTTTGTGATTGACGCGACCGACAAGGTCCTCGGACGAGTTGCCAGTGAAGTGGCTCTCCGACTGCGCGGCAAGCACAAGGCCATCTACACGCCTCACGTCGATACCGGTGACTACATCGTCATCATCAACGCAGCCAAACTCCGCGTCACGGGCAACAAGGCCCTCGACAAGGTGTACTACCGCCACTCGGGTTTCCCGGGCGGCATCTATGGCACCAACTTCCGCGACATGCAGGCCAAGCACCCCGGCCGCGCGCTCGAGAAGGCCGTCAAGGGCATGCTGCCCAAGGGTCCTCTGGGCTACGCCATGATCAAGAAGCTCAAGGTGTACGGCGGTGCAGAGCACCCGCACACCGCCCAACAGCCGCAAGTGCTGGACATCTGAAGGAGCCTTGAATGATTGGTGAATGGAACAATGGCACCGGCCGTCGCAAATCCAGCGTCGCCCGCGTGTTTCTGAAAAAGGGCACCGGCAAGATCACGATCAATGGCAAGGACATCCAGGCCTACTTCGGCCGCGAGACCTCCATCATGATCGCCAAGCAGCCCCTGCTGCTGACCAACCACGCCGAGACCTTCGACGTGCAGGTCAACGTGCACGGTGGTGGTGAATCCGGCCAGGCGGGCGCCGTGCGCCACGGCATCACCCGCGCCCTGATCGACTACGACGCAGCGCTCAAGCCGCAGCTGTCGCAGGCCGGTTACGTCACCCGCGATGCCCGCGAGGTCGAGCGTAAAAAAGTGGGTCTGCGTTCGGCACGCCGTCGCAAGCAGTTCAGCAAGCGCTGATCGGCATGTCCCCGCAAAAACCGCCCACAAGTCGCACTTGGGGCGGTTTTTGCATTTCGGGCCTGCATTTTTTTACCTAGGTTGGAAAGCGTTGCATGGGATTGCGACTTCTGCGCCGTCGTCTCGCTGCCAGCACACCGCGCATGTCGGTGCGAAGCAGCATGCCCTGGCCGTTGCGCTGGCTGGCAGCCGCGACCGTGCTGGGCTTCTCGGCCGCCGTGGCCCTGTGGGCGTTCGAATTCGGCAAGGACATCGCCGGTCTGGACCGCCATGCGCAGGAAGAGCTGCAGCAGCTGCGCCGCGAGGTGGTGCGGTTGCGGGAAGACCTGGAGGCCGCACGGTCTGTCAGCAGCGCTGCCGACAGCCTGATCACCACCGAGCGGGTGGCCCAGCAACAGCTGCAGCAGCAGTTGCGCACCCTTGAAGCAGAAAACCAGACGCTGCGCGCCGACCTCGGTTTCTTCGAACGCCTGCTGCCTGCACAAAGCGGCCAGGCGCTCGACATCCGTGGTCTGCATGCCGAGCCTGCCGACGCCGGACAGTGGCGCTGGCAGGTGCTGGTGATACAGCCCGGCCGCCAGGCGCCCGACTTCCAGGGCACGCTGGAAGTGACCCTGGCCGGTACGCTGGCCGGCCAGCCATGGACCCTGTCGGCCCCGGTGCGTCAGCCGGTGTCGATCCGCCGCTACCTGCGCCAGGAGGGCATCATTCCGGTGCCGCCACAGGTGTCCGTGCGCACGGTGACCGCCCGGGTGCTGCAGGGTGCCACCGTTCGTTCCACGCAGACTTTCGCGCTATAGCCACGGCATCATCGCCGGCCCATCACACGAGAGGAGTCCTCATGTTCGGCAAGAAGAACCCGCCCCCCATCAAGAGCCTGATCGCCAATGGCACCCGGATCGAAGGCGACGTGACGTTCAGCGAGGGCCTGCGGGTGGATGGCACCGTGGTGGGGCACATCAAGGCGGCCGAGGGCAAGGTGAGCATCCTGGTGGTGAGCGAGGTGGCCGAGGTCACCGGCCGCATCGAGGCCGATCACGTCATCATCAATGGCCATGTGAAGGGACCTGTCGTGGCCCACGGCCTGCTGGAGCTGCAGCCCAAGGCCTGCATCGAGGGGGACGTGTCCTACAAGGCCCTCGAAATGCACCAGGGCGCCACCATCAGCGGCCAGCTCAAGCCCTTGTCCGGGGAAAACCGCGAAAAGCCCACACTGCTGCTGGCGGCAAATGGCCAATGAGGCGATTTCCCGAGCGATCTGATTTAGTATTCGACATCGCCGGCCCTACCGTGCCCGGCTCCGTTTGACAGAGGATCGCCATGAGTGCCGTTGCCGAAAACATCCAGACCGAGATGCCCGCCCCCCTGGTCTTCACCGACAGTGCCGCCGCCAAGGTGGCCGAACTGGTGGCCGAAGAGGGCAACCCCGACCTCAAGCTGCGCGTGTTCGTGCAGGGCGGTGGCTGTTCCGGCTTTCAGTACGGCTTCACCTTCGATGAAGTCGTGAACGAAGACGACACCACCATGACCAAGAACGGTGTGTCCCTGCTGATCGACGCCATGAGCTACCAGTATCTGGTGGGCGCCGAGATCGACTACAAGGAAGACTTGGAAGGCGCACAGTTCGTGATCAAGAACCCGAATGCCACCACCACCTGCGGTTGCGGATCGAGCTTCAGCGTCTGATCACTGGTCGATCCACACCCAACAAAAAAGGAGCCCGAGGGCTCCTTTTTTGTTGGGTCACCACCGCCGGGGCAGGTGGTGGCGGGCACTTACTGTGCGCTGGCTTGTTGAAGCCCGGCTGCGGCTTCCAGGGTGATGCGCTGTTGCTGTGCCACGGCCTCGAAGGCAGGGCGCAGTTCGGCCGGCAGGCGGATGGCTTCGCTCTGGCGGGCGATGACCAGCGGGTCGCGGTGCTGACCGTTGTCGCGGAACTCGAAATGCAGGTGCGGTCCGGTGGACATGCCGGTGGAGCCGACTGCGCCGATGCGCTCGCCCTGGTCCACGCGTTGTCCCTTGCGCACGAACATGCGGCTGAGGTGGGCATAGACCGTGACCTGGTTGTTGCGGTGGCGCACGTAGATCACGTTGCCATACCCGCCCTGCACACCGGCGAATTCCACGGTGCCGTCGCCCACGGTGCGCACCGGCGTGCCGGTGGGAGCCGCATAGTCCACGCCCAGGTGGGCCTTGTGCTGACCCGTGACCGGGTGGAAGCGCATGCCGTAGCCGCTGCTCACACGAGAGAACTCCAGCGGCGAAGACAGGTAGAAGCGGCGAGCGCTCTCGCCGGCGAAGTTGTAGTAGCCACCCTTGTGGCCGGGGGCTTCGAACCAGACGGCGTCGTACGCGCGACCGCCATTGATGAACTCGGCGCTCAGCACCCGGCCCACGGTCATGGGCTCGCCATCGGCCTCCAGGCTTTCGTACACCACGGTGAAGCGGTCGCCCTGGCGCAAGTCGCGGCGGAAGTCGATGTCGCTGGAGAACATCTCGGCCAGCTGGATGGCCACGCTGTCGGGGATGCCAGCGGCGTCGGTGGCTGCGAACAGCGAGGAGCGGATGACGCCGCTGCCCAGGCGCGCCGAAGCGGTCAGGGTGCCGGTCTCCAGCCGAGACTTCGGGCCCTCCGGCGTGGCTTCCACCACCAGACGCTGGAAGGTCTTGCCGTCGGCGTTGGCCCAGCGGGCGGTCAGGCGTTGCAGTTCCTGGCGCTCGTTGGCTTCGGCATGCACCAGACGGCCGCTGCGGCCGATGATCTGACGGATGTGGGGGTCGGTGCGCAGCTTCGCCACCGCCGCGGGATCGTTGATGCCCAGTCGCGCCAGCAGGCTCTGCAGGGTGTCGTCGCTGCGGGTGCTGTCGGTTCGGTAGAGCACCCACGGCGTGCTGGCGGCGGGCAGGATCTCGATGCGTGCACCTTCGGTGCCGGTGTCGAGGGCCTCGACCACCTGACGTACCGGCAGCTGGGAGGCGTCGGGCGCCAGCGGTGCGATGCCGAAGGCGGTGACACCGGTGCCGAGCAGCAGCGCGCCGATGCCGGCCATGATGCGGCGCGGGTGGCTGGCGATGCTGTTCTTGAGGGAGGCCACCTGGGCCGCCCATGGGGAGTAGGACGAAGACTTCAAAACCTGTTTTCCGGTTGTGGCTGGTCTGACAGGGGAGCAGCGCGCAACATCATGAGTGGCGGGCGGCCCGAGAGTTCACGGCGGCACGGGTGGCCGGGTGCGATTTCCGGGAGTGCAAGAAGCACGCCAACTAGAATCCGTCGGTCCGCGCGGGCAGTATAGCCAGCCCTCCGGGACGCACATCGGAACTAACGCGTATGAGCTCCACACCTCCTGAAACCATAAGTACTCAAACGTCGGCACCGGTCGCCAGCCAGATGACCGATGGCGTCCGGGAGGCTCTGGCCGTCACCCTTCGCGGCTGCGAGGAGCTGATCCCGCAGGCCGACTGGGTACAGAAATTGTCACGTGCCGAACGCACCGGACAAGCTTTGCGCATCAAGCTGGGGCTGGACCCCACGGCGCCCGACATCCACATCGGCCACACGGTGGTGCTCAACAAGATGCGCCAGCTGCAGGACCTGGGGCACCAGGTGATCTTCCTGATCGGCGATTTCACATCGCTCATCGGCGATCCGTCGGGCCGCAACAGCACCCGCCCGCCGCTGACGCAGGAGCAGATCAAGGCCAACGCCGAGACCTACTACCGCCAGGCCAGCCTGGTGCTGGACCCCGCGCGCACCGAGATCCGCTACAACAGCGAATGGAGCCTGCCGCTGGGCTCGATGGGCATGATCCAGCTGGCCGCCAAGTACACCGTGGCCCGCATGATGGAGCGCAACGATTTCCACCAGCGTTTCTCCGTCGGTACGCCGATCAGCGTGCATGAATTCCTCTACCCGCTGATGCAGGGCTACGACTCGGTGGCGCTGAAGGCCGATCTGGAGCTCGGCGGCACGGACCAGAAATTCAACCTGCTCATGGGCCGCCACCTGCAGGCCGAGTACGGGCAGGAGCCGCAGTGCATCCTGACCATGCCGCTGCTCGAAGGCCTGGACGGTGTGGACAAGATGTCCAAGTCCAAGGGCAACTACATCGGCATCACCGAAGACCCCAACACCATGTTCGCCAAGGTGCTGAGCATCTCCGACACGCTGATGTGGCGCTGGTACACGCTGCTGTCGTTCCGGTCCATGGCCGAGATCGATGCGCTGAAGAAAGAGGTCGAGGGCGGCCGCAACCCCAAGGACGCCAAGGTGATGCTGGCCAAGGAGATCACCGCCCGGTTCCACAACGCCGCAGCGGCCGACGCAGCGGAACAGGACTTCATCAACCGCAGCAAGGGTGGCGTGCCCGACGAGATCCCGGACGTGAGCCTGTCCGGCGCTCCGCTGGGCATCGCCGCCCTGCTGAAGTCGGCCGGGTTGGCACCGTCGTCGAGCGAGGCCAACCGCCTCATCGACGGCAACGGTGTGCGCATCGACGGCACCGTCATCACCGACAAGGGCCTCAAGCTGTCGGCGGGCACCTATGTGGTGCAGGTCGGCAAGCGCAAGTTCGCGCGCGTGACGCTGGACTGAGCCATGGTGGCTCTGGCCTGGCTGACACCGAAACGCCTGCTGATGGCGTCGGTGTTGGTGGCCATGGTCACCATCGTCCTCAAGACGCTGGCCTGGTACGTCACCGACTCGGTCGGCCTGCTGTCCGACGCAATGGAGTCGCTGGTCAACCTGGCCAGCGCCATCTTCGGCCTGGTGATGGTGACCATCGCCACCCGGCCGGCCGACGAAGACCACCCCTACGGCCACCACAAGGCCGAGTACTTCTCGTCCGGCTTCGAGGGTGTGCTGATCATTGCGGCGGCGCTCGGCATCATCTGGGCGGCCGGGCACCGCATCTTCGATCCGCAGCCCATCGAGCAGCTGGGCTGGGGGCTGGCGCTGTCGATCGCCAGTTCGGCCCTCAATGGTCTGCTGGCCTGGGTGATGTTCCGCGCCGCGCGCGAGCACCGCTCGATCGCGCTGGAGGCCGATGCCCGCCATCTGGTGTCGGACGTCTGGACCTCGGCCGGTGTGGTGGTGGGCCTGGTGATGGTGCACCTGAGCGGCTGGCTCTGGCTGGATGCGCTGGTGGCCATCGGTGTGGCGCTCAACATCCTGCGCGAAGGCGTGCACCTGATGTGGCGCTCGGCCCAGGGCCTGATGGACGAGGCCCTGGACGCCGACACCCGGGCGCGCATCGACCAGACCCTGTCCGCCTTCGCGGCCGAACAGGCGCAGAGCACGCCCATGCGCTTTGATCACGTCACCACCCGCAAGTCGGCCCAGCGCAGTTACCTGGACCTGCACATGCACGTGCCGGCGGAGTGCACCCTGGGCCATGCGGCCGACCTGCGCAACCGGCTGGAGCGCACGCTGATGCAGGCGGTGCCGGGGCTGCGTGCCACCATCCAGCTGCTGCCCACCGACGTGGAAGCGCATTTCGACGACCCGAAGGACACTGCGTGATCGCCCTGCTGCAACGTGTGACCCAGGCCCGTGTGGACATCGACGGCCAGACCGTGGGCCGCATCGACCACGGCCTGCTGCTGCTGGTGTGCGCCGAGCCCGACGACACGCCCGCCGTGGGCGAGAAGCTGCTGGTCAAGATCCTGAAGCTGCGCATCTTCAACGACGAGGCCGGCAAGATGAACCGCAGCCTGCAGGATGTGCAGGGCGGTCTGCTGGTGGTGAGCCAGTTCACGCTGGCGGCCGACACCCGCAGCGGCAACCGGCCGGGCTTCACCGGCGCTGCGCCACCGGCACAGGGGCGCGCCCTTTACGACGCGTTCGTGGCAGCGGCCCGCGCAGCGCACCCGGTGGTGCAGACCGGCGAGTTCGGTGCCGACATGCAGGTGCACCTGGTCAACGACGGGCCGGTGACCATCCCGATGCGGATGACGGCCTGAACCGGCCGCACCGACCTCAGCGGTACGGGTTCTTCACGCCCAGGCCGGCCAGGATCTCGATCTCGCGCGCCTCCATGGCCTCGGCGTCGGCCTCGCTGGTCTCGTGGTCCCAGCCCTGGGCATGCAGGGTGCCGTGCACCAGCAGGTGGGCATAGTGGTCGGCCAGCGGCTTGCGCAGCTGCTTCGCCTCGGCCGCCACCACCGGCGCGCACAGCACCAGATCGGCCATGACCATCGGCTCGGTGGCGTAGTCGAAGGTGAGCACGTTGGTCGCGTAGTCCTTGCCGCGATAGTCGCGGTTCAGGGCCTGGCCCTCCTCCGCATCGACGATGCGCACCGTGATCTCGGCATCGGCCTCCAGCGCGTGGCGGATGCAGCGCACCACCTTGTGACGGGGCAGGGCGGCGCGGTGGGTGGCGGCGTCGGCGACGTCGCTGAACTGCAGCGACAGGGAGAGTTGGGGCAGGGCCATCAGCGGTAGGCGGGCAGTGCCCGGCAGTCGTTCAGCAGGATCTGTTCGCGGGCGGTGTCGCTGGCTTCCATGAAGCGCAGCGTGCCGTCGATGCCCTTGGTGTGCCAGCGCAGGCTGTGCTGCTCATCGAGCGCGATGTAGCGCGCGCCCGAAGCGGCCGGCCGGTTCTGCAGCAGCGCGGTGCGGCCGGCGAAGTGCAGCGTGGCGAAGGAGCGGCCGTCCTGCAGGTTGAGGTAGACCACGTCGAGCAGGGTGCCGCCTTCGCACTGGTAGCGCACGGTACGGCTCTGGAAACGGTCGCCCTCGATCACACCCGGCGAGGGCAGGGCGGCATCGGCCGGGGCGGGGTGGGGGTGCTGGGCGCAGCCGGCCAGCGCGGTGAGCGCCAGCGTCATGCCCAGCAGTCCTGACCGCAGGCGTGGAATCGGCTTCATGCAGATTTCCATCAGGCAGCGGTGCGGCGGGTGCGGCGCACCGGCGGGGCATCGTCGGCACCAGGCGTGCGCACGTCGTAGGCATCGACGATGCGGGCCACCAGCGGGTGGCGCACCACGTCGGCACTGGACAGGCGCGAGAACGCAATGCCCTGCACCCGCTTGAGCACGCGCTCGGCGTCGATCAGCCCGCTGAGCTGGGTGCGCGGCAGGTCGATCTGGCTCACGTCGCCGGTGACGACTGCCTTGCTGCCGAAGCCGATGCGGGTGAGGAACATCTTCATCTGCTCCGGCGTGGTGTTCTGCGCCTCGTCCAGAATGACGAAGGCATGGTTGAGCGTGCGCCCGCGCATGAAGGCCAGCGGCGCGATCTCGATCTGCTGCCGCTCGAAGGCTTTCTGCACCTTGTCATGGCCCATCAGGTCGTACAGCGCGTCGTACAGCGGGCGCAGGTAGGGATCGACCTTCTGACCCAGGTCGCCGGGCAGGAAGCCCAGCTTTTCGCCGGCTTCCACGGCCGGACGGGTGAGCACGATGCGCTGCACCGCGCTGCGCTCCAGGGCGTCCACCGCGCAGGCCACCGCCAGGTAGGTCTTGCCGGTGCCGGCCGGGCCGATGCCGAAGGTGATGTCGTGCGTAGCCATGTTCTCCAGATAGCGCGCCTGGTTGGGCGTGCGGCCCTTGATCTCGCCGCGCCGCGTCTGCATGACCAGGGCGCCATCGCCCGGCTCGGCCAGGGCGGTGTCGCCGCTGAGCATGAGCTGCACCTGTTCGGCCGGAATCGGCTTGCGGGCCATCTCGTAGAGCGCCTGCAGCGCCTCCATGGCCTGTTCGGCCCGCGCCTTGGGCCCTTCGACGCGGAACTGCTCGAAGCGGTGCGCCACCTTGACCTGCAGCGCTGCCTCGATGGCGCGGATGTGCGCGTCCAGCGGACCGCACAGGTGGGCCATGCGGGTGTTGTCCGGCGGGCTGAAGGTGTGTCTGAGAATCAAGCTGATAATTCCGGGGCAAAACAGGAGCCCCGATGATAGGCAAGTTGACCGGCCAGCTGCTGGAGAAGAACCCGCCCCAGATCCTGGTGGACTGCCATGGCGTGGGCTACGAGGTGGACGTGCCCATGAGCACCTTCTACCAGCTGCCCGCCTCCGGCCAGACCGTCTCCCTGCTGACCCACTTCGTGGTGCGCGAGGACGCCCAGATCCTCTACGGCTTTGCCACCGCCGCCGAGCGCGAAGCCTTCCGCCAGCTCATCCGCATCAGCGGCGTGGGGCCACGCACCGCGCTGTCGGTGCTCTCCGGCCTGAGCGTCACCGAACTGGCCCAGGCCGTGACCGCGCAGGAAGCGGGGCGTATCGTCAAGGTTCCCGGCATCGGCAAGAAGACGGCCGAGCGCCTGCTGCTCGAACTCAAGGGCAAGCTGGGTGCCGACCTGCCGTCCCTGGGGGCTGCCAGCGCGGTGGGCGATGCGGCTGCCGACATCCAGCAGGCCCTCATGGCCCTGGGCTACAACGAAAAGGACGCCACCGCCGCCCTCAAGGCCCTGCCGGCCGGTGTGGGCGTGACCGAGGGCATCAAGCAGGCGCTCAAGGCGCTGGCGCGGTAAACCATGGGCATCCAGACCGACGACTTCGCCCCGGCACCGCGCATGGTGTCGGCCGCCCCGGCCTCGCCCAAGGAAGAGGCCATCGAACGCGCCCTGCGTCCCAAGCTGCTGGACGAATACGTGGGCCAGCAGAAGGTGCGCGAGCAGCTGGAGATCTTCATCGGCGCAGCGCGCAAGCGCAGCGAGGCGCTCGACCATGTGCTGCTGTTCGGCCCGCCCGGGCTGGGCAAGACGACGCTCTCGCACATCATTGCCCAGGAGCTGGGGGTGAACCTGCGCCAGACCAGCGGGCCGGTGCTGGAGAAGCCGCGCGACCTGGCCGCGCTGCTGACCAACCTGGAGCCCAACGATGTGCTGTTCATCGACGAGATCCACCGCCTGAGCCCGGTGGTGGAGGAGATCCTCTACCCCGCGCTGGAGGACTACCAGATCGACATCATGATCGGCGAGGGGCCGGCGGCGCGCAGCATCAAGCTCGATCTGCAGCCCTTCACCCTGGTGGGTGCCACCACCCGCGCCGGCATGCTGACCAACCCGCTGCGCGACCGCTTCGGCATCGTGGCGCGGCTGGAGTTCTACACGCCCGACGAACTGTCGCGGATCGTGCAGCGCAGTGCCCGCCTGCTCAACGCGCCGATGGACGAGGCCGGCGGCTTCGAGATCGCCCGCCGCTCGCGCGGCACGCCCCGCATTGCCAACCGGCTGTTGCGCCGGGTGCGCGACTATGCCGACGTCAAGGGCAGCGGCACCATCACCCACGACATCGCACAGAAGGCCCTGGCCATGCTCGATGTCGACCCGCAGGGCTTCGACCTGATGGACCGCAAGCTGCTGGAGGCGGTCATCCACCGCTTCGATGGTGGTCCGGTGGGGCTGGACAACATCGCGGCCAGCATCGGCGAGGAGCGCGACACCATCGAGGACGTGATCGAGCCCTACCTCATCCAGCAGGGCTTCCTGCAGCGCACGCCGCGCGGCCGTACTGCCACCCTGGCGGCGTACCGCCATCTGGGCGTGAGCCCGCCCCGCACGGAAGGCGGGCTGTTCCCGCCCGAGGCCTGAGCCTCTGCTGCCATGTCGTCGCGCCCGGCCACCTTGCCCCCGCAGGACAACGCCACCACGGCGCTGTACCGCGCTGCACTGGGGCCGGTGGGGGCACCGTACTATCTGAAGGTGTTCGGCCGCTTCGACGAGGTGGGTCTGCCCGGACCGGCCTGGAACACCATGGCCGCCTGCTTCACCCTGGGCTGGCTGATCTACCGCCGGCTGTGGGGTGCGGCGTTCTCGTATGCCGTGCTGCTGCTGGCGCTGGGGGCGGCGCTCTGGTTCGATCTGGGGCCCTGGACCGCCTGGTCGGTCGAGCTGCGCTGGGCCGCAGCAGCCGGGCTGATGGCGGTGCTCTGGTTGCTGCCGGGCTTCTATGCCAATGTGCTGCTGCACGGGGAGCTGCGCCGGCGCATGACCGAAGCGGTGCGCGAGGTCACCACGGTGCAGCAGGCCCGCGAGCGGCTGGCCGCGCAGGCCAGTGGCCCCTGGTTGCTGGGGCTGCTGGTGTTCCTGTACCTGGTGCTGGGGTCGGCGGCGGCGGGCTGGTGGTGGCAGCAGAGCCGGGCTCGGCCGCCACAGCCAGCCTCGGTCTCGCCGCCACCGATGGTGGTGGAGCCGGCGCCTTCGTTGCCGCCGGTGACGACGCCCGCACCGGTTCCGCCCACTGTGCCAGCGGTGTCTGCAGTGGTGCCCGATGTCGCGCCGGTCCGGGCGGAGCCCGGCCAGCCGGAGACTTTTCAGGCGGAACCGGCGAAGACCGACGCGGTGACGAAGGAGCCGGTGAAGCCGGAGGCGGACGATGCCATCCGGGTCCGGGTGCGCGGCCATGGTGTGGCGGTCGGCATGTTCGCCGACCCGGCCAATGCCCAGCGGGCCGAGGCCCGGCTGCGCGATGCCGGACTGCCGGTGCTGGTGGACCCGGTGGAGTCGTCACGCGGCACGCTGACGCGGGTTCGGGTCGGGCCGCTGGAGGATCGCACGGCGGCGGATGCAGCGGCGCGGCAGATCCGCGCCCTCGGGCTGGACGCCCGTGTCTACGGACCCTGAGCCGGCATCAGCCCAGGGCGCCCCGCGCATCCACCGCCAGCACCCGCTCCACACGGCCTTGATGCAGGCCGCCCCTCACGCCCAGCATCACATCGTGCAGGTTCACCGTGGGGTCGCAGTGCCCGGGAATGAGCCAGACCGTCTCGCCCAGATCGGGCAGAACGCCGTCGGACGATGCCGGGTGCAGGATGCCGTGCTCGTCGCCACCGTTGGCAAAGTCCAGCCCGTCCGGGTGTGCCACCCGGGGCAGGCCGCTGTCGATGGCATGGCTCTTGTGGCCGGCGTCCACCACGGCGCGATCGGCGCTGCGGCTCACCACCTGCGACTTGACGAACAGCGCATGCTCGAACACCGGCGCACCCGGCAGAGGCCGGTTGGCCGCGTAGTCGGCGTCCATGAACAGGTAGGAGCCGGGCTGGATCTCGCCCCACTGGCGGCTGTCGGCCTCCAGCAGGAAGCTGCCGCTGCCGGCACCGGTGACCAGCGGCACCGCGATGCCCTGACGCGCCAGGGCCTCGCGCGTGGTCTGCACCGCCTGCGCGGCATGGGCAATCGCGGCGGTGCGTTCGGCGGGCTCGCGCAGGTGCTGGGCCCGCCCGTGGTAGGCCTGCAGGCCGGCAAAGCGCAGCACCCGGTGCGCCTGCACCCGGGTGGCCAGTGCGGCGGCCGCTTCGCCGGGCGTCACACCACAGCGGTTCTGGCCCGCATCGATTTCCACGAACACGTCCAGGGCGTCCGGCGTCTGCAAGCCAGCCACCGCCAGTGCGGTGGCCAGGCGCTCGATGCCTTCGGTGCTGTCCACCGCGATGGCCCAGCGCACCGCCGGGTGCGTGGCCACGGCCTGTGCCAGCCGCTGCAGCTTGGCCGGGTCAATCACCTGGTTGCTGATGTAGATGTCGGTCACGCCGCCGGCCGCCAGGGCCAGGGCTTCATCGGTCTTCTGCACACACACGCCCACGGCGCCGTGGGCCATCTGCAGCCGGGCGAGTTCGGCGCATTTGTGCATCTTGGCGTGAGGCCGCAGCCGCAGGCCCCGCGCCGCAGCGAAGCTGGCCATGCGCTGCAGGTTGCGGTCCATGGCCTCCAGATCGATCACCAGCGCCGGCGTGTCGATGTCGGCCACGCTGCCGCCCACCAGAGCCTGCGCACGCTGCAGGCGCTGGTCGCGGGCCGATTCAGACATGCTGTTCGTCCAGGCTGTCGGTCTGCAGATGGCGCACATCGGCCCAGCCGACCAGACCCAGCCCCTCGGGCGACCACAGGAGCCGGTTCACGGCGGTGTTGGGCAGGGCCCAGCTGCGGGGTGCCTGGATGTCCAGCCGGGTGGCGGCGCGGTAGAGCACGTCCAGCACGCCGCCGTGCACCACCATCAGCACCTGTTCGCCCGGGTGGCGGGCGGCCAGATCGTCGACGGCGGCGAGTACCCGATCGCGCAGCTGCAGCAGGGTCTCGCCGCCGGGCGGGGCGAAATCGGGCATGCGCTTGCGCCAGGCCAATGTCTCGGCCGGGAAGCGCAGCTCCAGCTCGTCCCAGGTGTGGCCTTCAAAGCGGCCGAATCCGCGTTCCCGCAGGCCCATGTGGATGTGCACCGGCATGTCCCGGCTGTGGGCCACTGCCTCGGCGGTTTCGCGGGCGCGCTTGAGGTCGCTGGCGTAGATGGCGGCCAGCGATTCTTCGCGCAAGGCCTCGGCCAGGCGCTCGGCCTGCCAGCGGCCGTGTTCGTTGAGTTCGATGTCGGTATGACCCTGGATGCGGGTCAGGCGGTTCCAGGCGGTCTCTCCGTGGCGCACGGCCAGGATGCGGGTGGCTTCCAATGGGGTCTCCTCGGCACCCTGCTGGCGCCGGTCACCGAACTGTAGCGGCTGCAGGCCCCGTGCGGGGATCAGCGGGGCACTTCGATGTCGACCCGGCGGCGTCCCTCGGGCGCGCTCGGGAAACCCTTGAGCGCCGCGTCCAGCATGGCCTGCCAGAGCGACTCGGTGCCGTTCCATCGGCCGTCGTGGGCGGCGCTGGTCTCGTACACCACCTGCCCGTTGGCCGCGTTGCGCACCAGCACCGTCACCCGGCGCTGGTAGTAGGGTGACTCCAGGCGCGGGAAGGGCGGTCCGTAGAAGCCATACCCCGGGCCATACGGGTGGATCCAGCGGGGGCCGAACGGGCTGTAGAAGCTGTCGTACGGGCTCTCCCAAGGAGCCCGAGGCAGCTGCACCACCATGGCACTGACCTCCACTGCCCAGGGTGCCCGCACATTGCCGGCGGCCGGCGTCCATCCGGCCCGAGCCAGGGACTGCGTGGCCAGCCGTTCCAGCATGTCCTGACCGGCACCGGCACGGCCACCTTCCTGCGAGGGCGTGCGTTCGAAACGGAACACCTGCGGTGCCTGGGGAATGCCGCTGCCCCGCTCGCTCCAGCGCGGATGGCTCTGCACCTCGTTGTCCACCAGCATCACGCTGGCGCAGCCGCCCAGCACCAGCGTGGCACCCAGCAGGGCTGCAGCGCCAAGTCGGCGCAGCGCGGAGGCGTTGAGGTGAAGGTTCATGGCAGCAGTGAATCAGTCGGCGGCGATGGGTATGACCGAGCGGGTCGGGGCCGGGTTCCCCGGATCGATGGCGGGTGTGGGCATTTCGGTGTCGAAAGCCTTGTCGCCGTCGGGGTCGGGCACGCCGGTGGCTTCCAGCGTGCCGAACGGGAACAGGTTGCGGTCCATCAGGTGACTGGGCACCACGTTCTGCAGCGAATTGAACATGTTCTCCAGCCGGCCCGGAAAACGGGCATCCCATTCGCGCAGCAGATTGCCGACCTGCTTGCGCTGCAGGTTTTCCTGGCTGCCGCACAGGGTGCAGGGAATGATGGGGAACTGCCGGATCTCGGCCCAGCGGACCAGGTCTTTTTCGGCCACATAGGCCATGGGGCGGATCACCACATGCCGGCCGTCGTCGCTCACCAGCTTGGCCGGCATGCCCTTGAGCTTGGCGCCAAAGAACATGTTGAGCAGCAGCGTCTGCAGGATGTCGTCGCGGTGGTGGCCGAGGGCGATGCGGTTGCAGCCCAGCTCGTCGGCCACCCGGTACAGGATGCCCCGGCGCAGCCGGCTGCACAGGCTGCACAGCGTCTTGCCCTCGGGAATGACGCGCTTGACGATGGAATAGGTGTCCTGGTTCTCGATGTGGAACTTCACGCCCAGGTTCGACAGGTATTCGGGCAGCACATGCTCGGGAAAGCCGGGCTGCTTCTGGTCCAGGTTGACCGCGATCAGCTCGAAGTTGACGGGGGCGCGCTGCTGCAGCTTGAGCAGGATGTCCAGCATGCCGTAGCTGTCCTTGCCGCCGGACACGCAGACCATCACGCGGTCGCCCTCGCCGATCATGTTGTAGTCGGTGATGGCGCGGCCGACCTCGCGGCACAGGCGTTTTTCGAGTTTGTGGTTTTCAAGCTGTTCGTTCATGGGGTGGTTCCTTTCACCACTGTCCGCTTTCCATGCGGATGGCGACCTCGCAGTCGTCGAAGATCTCCAGCTTGGCGATCTTCACCCGCACGCCGATCACGCCGGGCAGCTGCATCAGCCGGCGCGCCAGCTTGCCGATCAGGCTCTCCAGCAGGTTCACGTGTTCGGCGGTGCACTCGTCGATGATGATCTGCCGCACCTTGCGGTAGTCCAGCACATGGGTGATGTCGTCGTCGTGCGGCAGCAGGGGCTGGGTGCCCTGGTTGAGCTCGGCGTCCACCTGGATAGGCTGCGGGCTCACTTTCTCGTGGTCGAGGATGCCCAGGTTCGCGTTGAAACGCAGCCCGGTGAGCGTGAGGATCTGGGTGCCTGCCTGCGTGCCCGATGACATGTGGTTCATGCCGCCTCCTGCGAGCGCATGCGGAACACCTCCACCCCCACCGCCTCGCAGTCGGGGTAGACATCGGGCTTGCAGGTGGACAGGCGCACCGCCGCCACGCCGGGGTTCTGGAGCAGCCGATCGACCAGCTCGTCCACCAGGGTTTCCTGCAGGCCGATGTGGCCCTGCGCAATGCGCTGGGCCACCACCTCGCGCACGAAGTCGTAGTCCACCACCTCGTCGATGCGGTCGCCCTTGGGCGTGGACTGCGCCAGCGGCACATACAGCTCCACATCGATCCACAGGCGCTGCGGCGCGGTCTTCTCGAAGTCGTGGATGCCGATCTGCACCAGCACCTCGTGACGGCGCAGGAACAGCTTGCGGCAGTTCAGCAGCAGGGCATTGAGGTCAGCGGTCAAGGGGTTTCTCCTGCATCAGTTCTTCCACGACGAACATCACGTCGCGCTCCAGCGGGACCAGGTGCTGGCCGCTGTCCACGTTCACCGTGGTGCCGGTGATGCCGGTCTGGCTGGCCAGGAAAACGCAGGTCTGCGCCACCTGGGCCGGGTCGGTGGGGCGGCGCAGCAGGTTGACGCGGCTGGCGCGCTCGAAGTTCTCGGGCTGCTGCGGGCCGCTGAGGTACATCAGGCCCGGAGCCACGGCATTGACCCGCACGCCCGGGGCCAGGGCCTGTGCCTGCAGCGCCACCGACCGCTCCAGTGCCAGCTTGGACACGGTGTACGAAAAGTAGTCGCGGTTGAGGTTGTGCACCTTCTGGTCCAGCACATGCAGCACGCAGGCATCGGGCAGGCCGTGGCGTTGCTGCATGCGGGCGAGCTCGCGACCGAGCAGCAGCGGGGCGATCAGGTTCACCTCCAGCTGCAGCCGCGCCATGGCCGGGTCGAAGTCGATGCCGGTGTCCGGCTCGAAGGTGGACGCGTTGTTCACCACCGCGCGCAGTGGGCCGCCGGTGGATTCGATGTGGGCCATCATGGCCTCGATCTGGGCGCACTCAGCCAGATCGGCGCGCACCGTGTCGATGCGGGCACCGGTCTGCCGCAGTTCGGCCGCCAGGGCCGAAGCGGCTTCGGCCGAGCGGCTGTAGTGGCACCACACATGCCAGCCGGCGCGCGTAAAGGCGCGCACCAGCTCGGCGCCCAGGCGCAGCGAACCGCCGGTGATCAGGACCGCGCCGGGGTGTGCAGATCCGGGAGTAGGGGGATTCATGGGGGACAATCGGCGGGTGCCACCCGCTGCCGTGAACGAACCCTCCAGTGTAACGACCGCCCTGCTCGCGCGCCTGCAACAGGCCATCGGCGAGGCCGGCGGCTGGCTGCCGTTCGACCGCTACATGGCCATCGCGCTGTACGAGCCCGGGCTGGGCTACTACGCCAACACTGCACCCAAATTCGGTCACCTGCCGCAGTCCGGCAGCGACTTCGTCACCGCGCCTGAACTCACCCCGCTGTTCGGCCAAACCCTGGCCCGGCAGGTGCAGCAGGCCTTGCAGGCCACCGGCACCGACGAGGTGTGGGAATTCGGTGCCGGCTCCGGTGCGCTGGCGCTGCAGCTCCTCGATGCCCTGGATGCACAGGGCTGCGCACCCGGCCGCTACACCATCGTCGATCTCTCCGGCAGCCTGCGCGAGCGTCAGGCCGCCACGCTGTCGGCCCATGCCCACCGGGTGCGCTGGGTGTCCGAACTGCCGGCCGCCATCGAGGGCGTGGTGGTGGGCAACGAGGTGCTGGACGCCATGCCGGTGCGGTTGCTGCACCGCCTGGGCGGCGTGTGGCACGAGCGCGGTGTGGCGCTGGGCGCCAGAGGAACCTTGGCGTGGTCCGACCGCGCCACCGACGCCCGGCCGCCGCTGGGCATCGACGGCGTGCACGATTTCCTGACCGAAATTCATCCCCAGGCCGAGGCTTTCGTGCGCACCCTGGGCGACCGTCTGACCCGTGGCGCCGCATTCTTCATCGACTACGGCTTCCCCGAGGCCGAGTACTACCACCCGCAGCGCCACATGGGCACGCTGGTGTGCCACCAGGCCCATCGCAGCGACAGCGACCCGCTGGCCGACCCGGGGCAGAAAGACATCACGGCGCACGTCAATTTCACCGGCATTGCGCTGGCGGCGCAGGACGCCGGCCTGTCGGTGCTGGGTTACACCAGCCAGGGCCGGTTCCTGCTGAACGCCGGCCTGCTGGAGCTGGCCCGCGATGCCGGCGTGCGCGAGAACGCGCTGATGCAGAAGCTGGTGCTCGAGCACGAGATGGGCGAGCTGTTCAAGGTGATCGCGCTGGCGCCGGCAGCGTCGGCCGATGGCTGGGTGCCGCTGGGGTTTGCCACCGGCGATCGCACCCACCGGCTCTGAGGGCTGCCCATGATCCGCTGGATGATCGTCATCTTCCTGGCCCTGCTGCTCATCAGCTGGGCCACGCCCTTGCTGCAGAAGCTGGGGTTGGGCCGGCTGCCGGGTGACCTGCGCTTCCGCGCCTTCGGCCGTGAATGGTTCCTGCCGTTTGCGTCCACCGTGTTGCTGAGCTTCGTCGCCGGCCTGGTGGGCTACCTGATCTGACCGGTTCAGTCGTCCTGCAGCGTCCAGCGAAAGCCGCAGCGCTTGCAGCACACCGGCACCAGGCCCGGCCGTTGATGGACTGCATCGTCCTGCAAGCGCAGCTGACCGTAGGCCTTGCAGTTGGCGCAGTTGGCCTGGTTGGCCACTTCTTCGGCGTGCATGAGCAGGAAGAGATAGCGACGCAGCGACCACAGCGCAATGGCGCCGCTCACCACCACGAACACCACATCCATCAGCTTGTCGGACAGGCTGCCGCCCTGGAAGGCCTCGAAGCTGGCCAGCATGGCCACCGCGGCCAGGATGGCCAGCGTCATGTGCGCGTGGCTGGAGAGCAGTTCACGCTCGTACCACTTGCGAAAACCCAGGCGCCGTATGCCGTCGGCCAGCGGGCGGTTGAGCGGATTGCGTTGCGGCATGCGGCCTCCTGATCGAGCCGCTCATGCTCTCACAGTGCCTGCAGGGCGTCCACGCGTGCCTGATGGATCCGCTCGCCTATGCGGGGGCCGCTGAGCCCGGCGGCCATGGCAGCATCGGCCACCACCGAGGTGTCCACCGCCAGCACCGCCTGCAGCGCCGCGGCCAGCCGGCGGCTTTGCGGGTAGTCACGCTCTTCATGACCCAGCCGCCCACGGGCATCGCATTCGCAGGCCAGCAGGGCCTGGGCAAAGCGTTCGGGCTTGCGGATGGCGTCGCAGCGCTCCAGCAGTCGCAGGGTGGCGGCCGGCGACAGGCTGGCGCTGGCATGGATGTGGCCATGTTCCCGGGCCACCACGTCGGCCAGCTCCTGGCAGGCCAGCGGCACCCGCAGGCGTTGCCCCACGTCCTTGAGCAGCCGTGCGCTGCGCGCCTCGTGACCGATGTGGCGCGGCCATTCGGCCGGTGGCGTGGTGCCCTTGCCCAGGTCGTGCCCCAGGCAGGCATAGCGCACCGGCAGCGGCGCCTGCAGGCGCGCGGCCATGTCCAGCACCATCATCAGGTGCACACCGGTGTCCACTTCGGGATGGTGTTCGGCCCGTTGCGGCACGCCCCACAGCCGGTCCACTTCGGGCAGCAGCCGGGCCAGGGCGCCGCACTCTCGCAGCACGGCCAGCATGCGGCTGGGGCGCTGTTCCATCAGGCCCCGGGCAATCTCCTGCCACACCCGCTCGGGCACCAGGTGGTCCGCCTCGCCGTCGGCCACCATCTGCTGCATCAGGTTGAGGGTTTCCGGTGCCACCGAAAAGTCGGAGAAACGGGCCGCAAACCGGGCCAGGCGCAAGATGCGCACCGGGTCTTCGGCGAAGGCACCGGTCACATGCCGCAGCACGCGGTCCTGCAGGTCGCGTGCGCCGCCGTAGGGGTCGATCAGCGGTCCGAGCGCGGGCGCATCTGCATGGTCCTGGGGCACCGCCATGGCGTTGATGGTGAGATCGCGCCGGGCCAGGTCGGCTTCCAGCGTGACGCCCGGGTCGGCGTGGAAGGCAAAGCCGTGGTAGCCCGGCGCGGTCTTGCGCTCGGTGCGGGCCAGCGCGTATTCCTCCCGGGTCTGCGGGTGCAGGAACACCGGGAAGTCGCGCCCCACCGGCAGAAAACCGGCATCGCTCATGGCCTGGGGCGTGGCGCCCACCACCACCCAGTCGCGGTCGCTGTGCGAGACCGCACCCCCCGAGCGCGCCATCAGCGCATCGCGCACCGCACCGCCGACCAGATAGATCTGCATGGGTTGACCGGTCAGCCGCGACCCAGGCGGTAGGGTTCTTCAAAGTCCAGGAAGTCGCCCTCGGCCAGGGCATCGTCGATCCAGGCCTTCACACCGGGCAGCGCCGCCACCCGGTCCACATAGGCCTGTATGTCGGCCGGCACCGGCAGGGCGTAGGTGCGGATGCGCATGCAGACCGGCGCGAAGTAAGCATCGGCGATGGTGAAGTGGCCGAACAGCAGCGAGCCTGCCGGCTGCGCCGCCAGGAGCTCGCCCCAAAGGCCGCACAGGCGGGCCAGGTCGGCGCGCACGCCGGGCTGGTCGCGCCAGATCAGCCGACCCACCTCGGGCAGGTGCGCCTCGATGTTCATGGGGCATGCGCTGCGCAGGGCCGAGAAACCGCTGTGCATTTCGGCACACACGCTGCGGGCCCGCGCGCGGGCGCGGGCATCGGTCGGCCAGAGCTGGCGGTCAGGGAAGCGTTCGGCCGCGTACTCTGCAATGGCCAGCGTGTCCCACACAGCGAAGCCGTCATCGACCAGCACCGGCACCTTGCCGACCGGGTTGATGCCCTTGAGCCTGTTCTTGAAGTCGGACCCGGCGTCGAAAGAGTCGAAGCGGACCATGATCTCCTCG
Organism: Allobosea thiooxidans; assembly: GCA_943370825.1. Taxonomy (GTDB): domain Bacteria; phylum Pseudomonadota; class Gammaproteobacteria; order Burkholderiales; family Burkholderiaceae_C; genus Hydrogenophaga. The sequence goes on from CALRSR020000030.1 coordinate 27,050, forward strand.
AAGGGGATGCCCGCCTGCCGGAGCATCACCCACGGCCGCATGGACCAGGAGGAGTAGTTCTTGTTGCCGATGTAGAGCTGCAGCGCCATGAAAGGGATCCTTCAACACCACCCTGGTGCAGAACCCCGATGTTAGGCGCCCGCCGACCCGGCGGCGTTCAGGCGTATTTTTCGAGGATGCGGGTGGAGCGCTCGACGTCCCGCACCGCCGACGACTCGGCCACCGTGCTGGCAATGGCCTCGAGCATGTCGCAGGCCATCATGCGGTAGAAGGCCTTGTCCATGGCCTTGCGCACGGCGGCCATCTGCTGGGCCACCTCTTCGCAGTTGCGGCCTTCCATGATCATCTGGATGAGGCCGCCGACCTGGCCGTCGATGCGCTTGAGCCGGTTGATGACGTCGCGCTGGGCTTCGGTGAGGTTGGGTGTACCGGGTTTGGTGGATGGAAGCGACATGGTCATTGCCCTTTAGGTAGAAGGTATTCATTCAATACCCGAGGGGAGTGTGCCAAAAAATCGCTGCATGTAACCCGAAGTGCTTAATCAGGCGACTGGCGGTAGGGTTCCGCGTGGGGTATTGCCCCCAGCGGCCGGCATGGCGGCAGGAGCGTCAGCGCGGTGGCTGGCGTCGGTAGTCCAGCAGGGCATCCCGGCCGCCCCGGTGGCCCAGGTAGCGCGGCGCCACAGCCTCGATGGCCGAGGGCGTGATGCCCAGCGCCGACAGGCCGGGCAGGCGGCCATCGGCCACGTTGTCCACCGTCATGGCGGCCAGGTTGTCGCGGCTCATCAGCGGCTCGCCGGGCGCCAGCTCCATCAGGCGGGCCTGGATGCTGCCCACGAAGGCGGGCAGCGGTATCACCGGCCGCTGCCGGCTGCCGATGCGACCGGCCAGCTGCACCAGCTGGGCCAGGGTGAGCACGTCCGGTCCGGCCGCGTCGTAGGTCTGGCCGATGCTGTCGCGGCCATGCCGGGCCGGGTCCAGCGAGGCGGCCACCGCCTCGGCCACGTCTTCCACCCAGACTGGCTGGAAGCGCGCACCGGCACTGGCCAGCGGCACGAAGGGCAGCAACGACTGCATCTGGGCGAACAGGTTGAGGAAGCGGTCGCCCTGGCCGTAGATCACGCTGGGCCGCAGGATGGTCAGGTCCAGTCCGGACTCCCGCAGCAGGGCCTCGCCCCGGGCCTTGCTGCGCTGGTACAGGGAGGGGCCGTCCGGCGACACACCCAGCGCACTCACATGCACCAGGCGCTGCACGCCGGCGGTCTTCATCGCGCCCGCCAGCTGGCGCGGCAGGGCCACATGGGCCTGCTCGAAAGCGGCCTCGCTGCCGTGCAGGATGGCCACCAGATGCACCACTGCGTCGTGGCCCGGCAGCAGGCGTTCCAGCGTGCCGGGCTGGTGGATGTCGGCCTCCAGCACCGTGACGCGGGGCAGGTGCTGCACCGCAGCGGCCTTGTTCATGCGGCGCGTGGGCACGGTGATGTGCCACCCCAGGCGGTGCAGTTTTTCGCAGACATGGCGACCGACAAAGCCGGTGCCCCCGGTGATCAGGACTTTTTTCATGATGGACAGGCTTCAGGGAAGTTCGGTGTTGGCCGGTGGGGCCGATGCACTGCGGGGTCCCACCGTGCCCAGCCGCTGCCGCAGCGACTGCGGCTGGCCGCTGAGCAGGGCAGCGTACAGGGTGGTGTTGGCCAGCACCCGCTTGACGTAATCGCGCGTTTCTTCAAAGGGAATGGTCTCGGCCCACACCTCGCCCGGCAGCACCGGGCCTTCGCGCCAGGCGCGCGCCCGGCCGGGACCGGCGTTGTAGGCCGCTGCTGCCAGCGGCATGGAGCCTTCGAAATCGTCCAGAGCGAACTTGAGGTAGGCGGTGCCGATCTGGATGTTGGTGTCCCGGTCGTTGATCTGGGCCGGCCTGAAATCGCTCAGCCCGATGCGTCGCGCGGTCCAGCGGGCGGTGGCGGGCATGACCTGCATCAGGCCGGAGGCACCCACGCCGGAGCGTGCGTCGGTGACGAAGCGGCTTTCCTGGCGGATCAGCCCGTAGACATACGCGGGTTCCAGCCCGATCTCGCGGGTGCGGCCCAGCACGGCGTCGCGGAACGGCGTGGGGTAGCGCAGCGACATGTCGATCTGCGAGCGGTTGCGCAGGCTGGTGTGGATGCAGCGGTCCCACAGCTGCTCGCGGCAGGCCAGTGTGGCGGCGGCCAGCAGTTCGCGTTCGGACATGCCGCCCGGCGTGTGCAGGGCGATGCTGTAGTTCCATTCGCGGTTGGCCTCGCTGCGCAGGCCCAGCCGGTAGGCGGCCAGCGCACGGCGGATGCCGGGGTCGCGGGTGATGTCGGCCAGCTCGGCGGCCGTGGGCGCTGGCGGTGCGGGCGGCAGGCTGACCTTCAGGCCCAGCGTCTCCAGCGCCAGCTGTTCGTAAAAGCCGTGGGGCGATGCGATGCCGGCCAGCAGCTGCCGGGCCTGAAGCACTTCGGGCGCGGGCGATGCGCCCACCACGGCCGTACCGGGCGGCAGGGGCGGCGTGCCGGGGTCGGGCACACCGGCGGCCGATTCCAGACCCGTCTGGGCCAGCAGGGCGCGCGCCTTCCAGTACACCCAGGCCGGATCGGACTGCTGGGCCGGTCCCATGGCATCCACCGCTTCGCGCACCATGCTCCAGCGCCCGGCACGCAGACCGGTGCGCACCTTCCAGGCCAGGTGGTCGTCCGCCATGCCCCGCTCGCTGCCCCGTGCGAAGTAGTCCACCGCCTGCGGCATGAACTTCTGCGCCGCCCGCTTGCCGATCACGCCCCACAGCCAGTCCCGCTCTTCCCTGGTGAGCTGGGTGCGCCAGCGCAGGTGATCCACCTCGGCGGCTGCAGCCGCCGGGTCGTTGCTGGCCAGCCGGATGATGGCCAGCGTCACCAGCTCTTTGGTCTGTGTGCGGAATGCGGTGAGCTTGCCGTCGAGGTAGCGCTGCGGCTCGGCGGCGATGGCGTCCAGCCGCGCCGCCCATTCCGGGTTGAGCAGGGCCACGGCCTGGCTGGCTGCGCGGGTCTTGCCGGTCTCCATCATCAGGCGGGCCCGCATCCACACCGTCTTCTCGTCCAGATGGCCGCTCTGCAGCAGCGCTTCGGCGGCGGTGGCGCAGCCGGTGTCCTGGTCCTTCTGGGCCAGCCATTCCAGCTGCACCCGGGCCGCGGCCTGTGCCTGATCCAGGCGGCCGGCCACGGCGTCCAGCATGAGGCCGTAGCACCGCACCTGGCGGTCGTCGTTCATGCGAAAGCGTGGTCGCTCCGCTTCGAAGTCGGCCCAGTTGCGCTGCCGGCCCAGCAGCAACAGCCAGTCGTTGCGCAACCGGTCTTCCCAATAGGTGCCGGCCATGGCGTCCATGGCTGCACGGATGTCGGCTGCGGGCGCCGATTCCAGGCGGGCGCGCATCTCCCAGTAGCGCGCCAGCGGCTCCAGCACATGGCCCTGGACCTTGGGCAGCGACTGGGTCAGCTGCGCGGTGCGGCCCAGCCGGAAGGCGTCGCGCATCTCCAGCAATGCACCGTCGCCCGGGACGGTGACAGGGGTCTGGGACAGCACACTCGCGGGTGCCACGGCGGCCGCCAGCAGCGCCGCCATAATGGGCCGGCGCCACGCCTTGGCCAAGATCGATGGAAACACGAAAGACATCGCCCGATTATGGATACCAAACCCTCGGAGAGTTCCCCTCTGGCCGCCCGCAAGACGGCCTGGCGCAAGTCCCTGGTGGAGAAACGCCAGAACCTGGCCGATCGGGCATGGCGCAATGACCTGCTGCAGCGCGTGATGCGTGTATGGCTGATCCACCGGCCCGACACCGTCATCGGGGCCTACTGGCCCATCAAGGGGGAGTTCGATCCGCTGCCGGCGCTGTTCCGCTGGCAGGAAGCCGGCCTGGAGGAAGACGCTGCCAGCGCCGCCCGACAGCGCCGCATCGGCCTGCCGGTGGTCAACAAGGTGGACAAGACGCTGACCTTCCACACCTGGTACCCCGGTTGCCCCATGGAGGAAGACGCCTACGGCATTCCCAAGCCCAAGGACACCGAGGTGGTGGTGCCCACGCTCATCTTCGTGCCCTGCGTGGGCTACGGCCCGGGCGGCTACCGGCTGGGCTACGGTGGCGGTTTCTACGACCGCACCCTGGCCGCCCTGCAGCCCAAGCCCTTCACTGTCGGCCTGGGCTACGACTTCGGCTACCTGCCCGACCTGGAGCCCGAGCCTCACGACCAGCCGCTGGACGCCATCCTGTGCGACACCGGGGTGGCCTGGCCGCTGCGCTGAAGCAGCACGTCAGGAGGTCGACACGCTCGCCAATGCGGCCTGGGCTTCCGAGATGGCCTCACGGATGCGCATGGCCAGGGATGATGCCGGTGCATGGTGGGGCAGTTGCGCTTCCAGTCGCGACATGCATCGCGACAGGTCTACGCATTGCTGGACGAGCTCCTGCCGTGTGGCCGGGGCAGCGTTCTCAATGTCGTCGGCATAGATATCCACCGCCGTGCACAGGTAACCCGTCAGGTCCAGCAGGGCGGCCAGATCCCGATAGGCCATTGCCTGCGCTGTCGGTGGCATCAGCTGGGCTTGAGCGGGGGAGACCTCCTTCCCCACAAACGTCCCCTGCTTCGACTGCCGAGGTGGAGAAGACGCCGCCGGGTCTCGGCGGGCCGGCCGGGAAGAGGTTGTTGGTGCAGAACGGCTGCGCTGGGCCTGTGGTCGAGGTGATTTTGGAATCATGACTGTTTATCCCGTTTGAAATCAAGATTTCAATTCATACCGGGCTGGTCCTCCGGTATCCGGGATCCCGATCGCTGGTCAGACCCGATCCGGGTTGGCGTGTGCCTCGGTGATGCGCTGCTCGTGCCGCACCAGCCACAGCCCGCTGCCGATGATGATGGCCGCGCCCAGCCAGGTGTGGGCCGCCGGCAGCGATTGCCAGATGAACCAGTCCAGCATCACGCCCCAGGCCAGCGCGCTGTATTCGAACGGCGCCACGGCAGAGGCCTGACCGTGGCGGAAGGCCTCGGTGATGGCCAGCTGGCCGCCGAAGCCGGTGACAGCCAGGGCCAGCAGCAGCGGCAGGTCGGCGCGGGCGATGGCCTGCCAGTGGGGTGCGGCCAGGGTGGTGGCGGCCAAGGACAGCAGCAGCGTCATCCACAGCACCATGCCTTCGCTGCTGTCGGTGCGGCTGGCCAGGCGGCCCACCACGGCCGAGATGGCGTAACACAGCGCCGCCCCCAGCACCGCCAGACCACCGGCGGTGACCAGCCCGGCCTGCAGGTCCTGGCCACTGGGCCTCAGTGCCACCAGCACACCGACAAACCCCACTGCCACCGCGACCCAGTGCACCCAGGGCACGCGCTCGCCCAGCACCGGCACCGACAGCACGGTGATGAGCAGAGGGGCCACGAAGAACAAGGTGTAGGCAGCCGACAGCGGCAGGTCGCGCACGCCCAGGGTGAACAGCGACAGCATGGCCACGCTGAGTGCCCCGCGCAGCAGATGCAGCGACCAGCGCGCCGGCTTCACCCGACCCCAGGCGCCGTTCCAGGTGATCCACAGCAGCACCAGCGGCAGGCAGGTCAGGCCGCGCAGGGCGGCGATCTGCATGACCGGGTAGCGCGCGGCCAGGGTCTTGAGCACCGCGTCCATCAGTGCGAAGAAAGCCACCGCCACCAGCATGGCGACGATGCTGCGCAGGTTGCTGGAGGAGCGGCTGGGGGACATGGCGGGACTCTCGGCAAAAGCGGTCGAGTGTGCACCAGCATGGGGCGCGGACCGGTTCCGCCCGGGATCAGTCGGTCCGGTCCACCGTGTCGGGGTCGGGCGTGTCGCCGATGGCCTCCCGTGTGGTGGCGGCCTGCTGCAGCAGCCAGTCGCAGAAGGCCTGCACCTCGGGCCGGCGGTGTCCCTGCGGTCCGACGACCAGCCAGTAGGCCAGTGGCGAGGTCATGCGGTGGCCGGGCAGCGGCTCGACCAGCGCGCCACTGGCCAGGCTCTCGGCCACCAGCGGCAGCCGGGCCATGGCCACGCCCTGGCCGGTCAAGGCGGCCTGCACGATCTGGTGGGCATAGTTGAAGTACAGCCAGCGCTGGGGCTGCAGCCGCTCGGGCGCGGAACGCCGGGCGCCGGTGGCCCGTCGGGGCGCCGTGTTCTGTCCGAAGGTGTCGAGCCAGCGCTGCCAGGTCAGCCATTCCAGGTGGCGGTTGCGGTGGGAGTCGCCGGCCTCGATGAGGGCCACACCGGACAGGTCGGCCGGCGTGCGGATCGGGTGGCTCTGCAGCAGCCAGGGGCTGGCCACCGGCGTGAGCTGCTCGCCGAACAGTCGCACCGCGTTGGACGGTGCGTTGTCCGGCACGCCGTAGCGCAGGGCCAGGTCCACGTCGGCGGTGGCCAGGTCGACGGTGTTGTCGGTGGCGTCGATGCGGATGTCGATGTCCGGGTGTTCCCGCTGAAAGTGCTCCAGCCGGGGGATGAGCCACATCGATGCGAACGAGGCCCAGGTGGTGATGGCCACGCTGCGCCGACCGGCGCCCTGGCGGATCTGCCGCACCGCGCTGTCGATGCGGTCCAGTGCCGGATCGACCGCCCGCAGCAGCTGGGCGCCGGCGCCGGTGAGCTGCACCGAACGCGTGTGGCGCAGGAAGAGCGGCACCCCGATCTCGTCCTCCAGCGCCTGGATCTGGCGGCTGACCGCGCTCTGGGTCAGCGACAACTCGTCGGCCGCCGCCCGGAAGTTGAGCAACCGGGCCACCGCCTCGAAGGCGCGGAACTGGCCGACGTACACGGGGCGGGAGCGGCTGGTGGGCGGCATGGGCAGGGGCTCCTGGATTGATGCGTGAATCGAATCGATTATGGCCGGCGTTTTCATTGGACCCGTGCGCTCCGGCGCCGCAATATCTGAACCAACGGAGAGATTTTCCGATCCGTGCAACCGCAGGAGTCCATCATGTCCATTCATGCATCTTCAGAATCTTTCAGCGCTGCTCCGCTGTGGCAGCTCGGGTCGGGTGGCGCTGCCAGCCTGCGGCCGACGGCGCCCAGCCGGCTGGCGGTGCGCGAAGGCCGGGCCTGGGTCACCTGGGGCGACGGTTGCGACCGGGTGGTCTGTGCCGGCGACGGCCTGGACGTGCCCGCCGGCGCCCATGTGGTGGTGGAGGCCTGGCCCTGCGGCAGCGGCGTGCTGCGCTTTGCCCTGGCCGCCGCCTGACGGCCGGGCTGGCGCCGGGGGCCGCTGGCAGAATGCCCCGCATGGCCCGCCCCAAGTCCCCCACCCACGACCTCAAGCGCGACGAGATCCTCAACCTGGCGGCGCAGTGCTTTGCCAACCGCAGCTTCCCGGCGGCCAGCATGAACGACATCGCGGCCGCCTGCGGCACCAGCAAGGCCCGGCTCTACCACTACTACGAGAGCAAGGAAGCCATCCTGTTCGACCTGCTGGACCGCTACACCCAGCGGCTGCTGGCCCTGATCGGCGAGGCCGAAGCCCATGCCCAGCGCCAGAACCTGAGCGAGCGCGACGCCCTGCATGCCCTGGTGCGGGTCTTTCTGGCCGAGTACGAGACCTCGGCCACCCGCCACGTGGCCCTGGTGTCCGACACCAAGTTCCTGGGCGATGTGCAGCGCGAACTCATCCTCAACCGCCAGCGCGACGTGGTGGCCGCCTTCACCCGCTTCATCCGCCGCGCCTACCCGGACCGGGTGACGCCGGCCAACCAGACGGCCCTGACCATGATGCTGTTCGGCATGATCAACTGGACCTTCACCTGGCTGCGCCCCGGCGGCCCCATGAGCTACGCCGGCTTTGCCGAAGAGGTGGTGGCGGTGCTGGACCGGGGTCTGGCGGGCTGAGCGTTCGGGTTTTGCGATTTACTCATCCGAAACACGTTTCGTTTAAGTAAAATTTCGGCTTCCACCCAGGAGACCCCCCATGAGCAAAGCCTTCGCCTCCCAGGCCGACCTGCAGGACAAGAACATCACCTTCGAACAGCTCAGCGCCCATTGCTGGGCCTACACCGCCGAAGGTGATCCGAACTCCGGCGTGATCATCGGCGACCAGTACATCCTGGTGAGCGATGCCACCGCCACCCCGGCCATGGCCCAGGATCTGATCCGCCGCATCCGCGAGGTCAGCGACAAGCCCATCAAGTACGTGCTGCTCACCCACTACCACGCGGTGCGGGTGCTCGGGGCCAGCGCCTTCAAGGCCGAGGGCGCGACCGAGGTGATCGCCAGCCGGGGCACCTACGAGCTGATCGTCGAGCGCGGGGCGCAGGACATGCAGAGCGAGATGGAGCGTTTCCCGCGCCTGTTCCGGGGCGCCGATTCGGTGCCCGGCCTGACCTGGCCCACGATGGTGATCGGCGACGGCACGCCCGGCCGCCAGGGCAGCCTCACCCTGGACCTGGGCGGCGTCAAGGTCGAGATCTGGCATCCGGGGCCGGGGCACACCAAGGGCGACACCATCGCCTGGGTCGAGTCCGAGAAAGTCCTGTTCAGCGGCGATCTGGTCGAGTTCGAGGCCGGCGTCTACACCGGCGACGCGCAGCTGGAAGAGTGGCCTGCCACACTGGAAGCCCTGCGCGCCTTGAAGGCCGAGGCCATCGTGCCGGGCCGGGGCGAGGCCATGAAGGGCAATGCCGACGTCAACAAGGCGCTCGACTACACCGCCCGCTGGGTGACCACGCTGTTCCAGGCCGCCCGCGAAGCGGCTGCGGCCGGCATGGACCTGAAGGCCGCCATGGCCCACACCCGCCAGAAGATGGACCCGGTGTTCGGCCATGTGTTCATCTACGAGCACTGCCTGCCGTTCGACGTGAGCCGCGCTTACGACGAGGCCCGGGGCATCAAGCACCCGCGCATCTGGACCGCCGAGCGCGATCAGGAGATGTGGGCCTCGCTGCAGGCCTGACCGGTCTCGCTACCATGCGGGGTCCATGAGCACCCCGCCACTCCACCACGCCTTCACCGACTGGGCCGTCGTCACCGTCTTCGGCGTGGTCTACCTGGGCATGTTCCTGGGAGGGCTGCCCCGCCTGCGGCTGGATCGCACCGGTGTGGCCCTGCTCGGGGCCATCGCCATGATGGCCATCACCGGCATGACGGTGAACGAGGCCGCATCGGCGCTGGACGTGACCACCTTGCTGCTGCTGTTCGCCTTTATGGTGATTTCGGCGCAGATGCGTCTGGGCGGCTTCTATGCGGCGGTCACGCTCAAGGTGGGTGCCATGCCGCTGTCGCGCCCGGCGCTGCTGGCCGCGCTCATTCTGGTGGCCGGCGTGCTGTCGGCGGTGTTCTCCAACGATGTCATCTGTCTGGCCATGACGCCGGTGGTGCAGCGCCTGTGCCTGCAGCGCGGCCTGCCTCCGGTGCCGTTTCTGGTGGGGCTGGCCTGTGCGGCCAACATCGGCTCGGCCGCCACGCTCATCGGCAATCCCCAGAACATGCTGATCGGCTCGGTGCTGTCGCTGCACTTTGCCGACTACGCCGCCCGCGCCCTGGCGCCGGTGGCCGGCGGCCTGCTGGTGCTGTGGGTGTGGCTGGCCTGGGGGCCGGCGACCTCGCGCCACGACCCGCTTCCGCCGCCGGCGGTGGCGGTCGATGACGACCCGCCCTTCGATGCCTGGCAGACCACCAAGGGCCTGACCGTGGTGGGCGTGCTGATGGTGCTGTTCCTGTTCACCGACGCGCCGCATGCGGTGCTGGCGCTGGTGGGGGCGGCCCTGCTGCTGCTCAGCCGCAAGCTGGCGTCGTCCGAGGTCATCGGCCTGGTGGACTGGTCGCTGCTGGTGCTCTTCATGGGCCTGTTCGTGGTCAACCATGCCTTCGAGACCACCGGTCTGGCAGCGCAAGCCGTGCAGTGGATGGCCGCGCGCGGCATGGTGCTGCACGAGCCGGGCACGCTCATGGTGGCCGGCGTGCTGCTGTCCAACCTGGTGTCCAACGTGCCGGCGGTCATGCTGCTGCTGCCCCATCTGCAGGACCACGCGTCCACCGCCGGCGTGCAGCTGGCCCTGGTGACCACCTTTGCCGGCAACCTGCTGCTGGTGGGATCGATCGCCAACCTGATCGTGGCCGACCTGGCGCGCCAGCAGGGCGTGCACATCGGCTGGCGCGAACACGCGCGCATCGGTGTGCCGGTGACGCTGCTGTCGCTGGGCCTGGTCTGGATTGCGATGCGCTGACCGGTTGCTTCAGCCCGGGTTGGCCAGGGTGCGCAGGTCGGCTTCGTACTGCTTGAGCGTGGTCACCGCGCGTTGCCGCTGCTGCAGCGTGGTGCTGTTGTGCAGCAGCGCGATCTGCTGGCAGCCGTGCTGGATGGAGGCCTGCAGGTAGGCGTTGTAGCCGGGCGTGGGCGAGTCGGTGAAGCGCTTGATGTGCGCCTGGATGCGCTGGCGTGCGGTGCTGGGGTCGGTCTGGATCTGGCGGAGGGTCTGCTGCAGGTCGGCCTGGCGCACCAGCCGCTCCTGCTGGGTGCGGGGCGCATCGAACGGTGATGCCGCCAGTTGCTGCCGCAGCAGCTGCATCTGGGCGTCGCTGAGCCGGCCATAGAAGGTCTCCAGCCGGTCCTGGGCCCGTTCGGTGCGGCGGTCCATCACTTTGGCGGGTGCGGGCTTGATGAAGTCGTCTTCGAACTCGCGGTTGCTCTTGGCCTGCTGGCGGGCCAGGTGCTCCAGCTGGGCCGGCGAGAGTGTGAGGGCCAGCCGGCTCAAGGACGCCACCGCCTGATCGGCACCGCGTTCCAGGCTGTCGCGCACCTTCGCGAATTGCGTGCAGACCTGCTCGGCGCTGACATCGTTGGGGGCCAGCCGTTGCCATTCACGCAGCAGCTCTGCCAGGCGGGGCAGTTCCTCGCTGCGGTGCCAGGCGAAGAACGCGTCCAGGTCGGCGCGCACCTGGGCGCTCTGGCGGCTGTCGAGGTCGGCATAGCCGTCGATCCACCAGTAAGTCAGGCTCGGTGCCTGGTGGTAGACGACCCGCAAGGCGGTGCAGCCCGCCAGCACCACGACGGCACCCAGCAGCATCAGCCGTCCCAGGTGGCGGGCCATAATCCGGCGCAGTCCGCCGCCGGCCCGAGCGTGGGCCGAGGGGTCGGCAGCATGAAGGACAGACATGAGCGCAGCGTTGGACGTGGTGGTGATGGCAGCGGGCAAAGGCACCCGCATGAAGAGCAAGCGCCCCAAAGTGTTGCACCGACTGGCCGGCCGTGCGCTGGCCCAGCATGTGATCGACTGCGCCGCGCGGTTATCGGCCCGCAGCGTGGTGGTGATCACCGGCCACGGGGCCGATGAAGTCGAGGCCGGTCTGAGCGCGCCCGCCGGCACGCCCTTGCGCTTCGTGCGACAGGAGCCGCAGCTGGGCACCGGCCACGCAGTGCAGCAGGCCGCGCCGGTGCTGCCGGACGATGGCGTGACCCTGGTGCTCTCGGGTGACGTGCCGCTGACCCAGGCCGACACCCTCCAGGCCCTGCTGCAGGCCTGCGACGGTCAGCGCCTGGCCCTGCTCACGCTCGATCTGCCCGACCCCACCGGCTATGGCCGCATCGTGCGCACGGCGTCCGGTGATGTGCAGGCCATCGTCGAGCACAAGGACGCCACCGAGGCGCAGCGCGCCATCGGCGAGATCTACAGCGGCATCATGGCCGTGCCGACCCGGCTGCTGCGCGGCTGGCTGGCCCGGCTGGACAACCGCAATGCCCAGGCCGAGTACTACCTGACCGACGTGGTGAAGTTCGCCGTGGCAGACGGCCTGAACGTGGTGGCGCACCGCATCACCGACGCGGTGCAGGTGGCTGGCGTCAACAGCCCCCAGCAGCTGGCCGAACTGGAACGTGCCTTCCAGCAGCGCCATGCCCAGGCCCTCATGGTGCAGGGGGTGCGGCTGGCCGACCCGGGCCGGCTGGATGTGCGCGGCGAGCTGGTGTGCGGCCAGGACGTGGAGATCGACGTCAACTGCGTGTTCGAAGGCCGCGTGACGCTGGGCGACGGCGTGCGCATCGGAGCGAACTGCGTGATCGCGAACGCCGTCATCGAAGCCGGTGCGGTGATCCACCCCTTCACCCACATCGACGGCGAGAAGGCCGGTGTGCGCGTGGGCGAGGGGGCGCTGGTCGGGCCGTTCGCGCGCCTGCGCCCCGGCGCCGATCTGGGGGCACAGGTGCACATCGGCAATTTCGTGGAAGTGAAGAACAGCACCCTGGCCGCCGGGGCCAAGGCCAACCACCTGGCCTACCTGGGCGATGCCACCGTGGGCGAGCGGGTGAACTACGGCGCGGGCAGCATCACCGCCAACTACGACGGCGCCAACAAGCACCGCACCGTCATCGAGGCCGATGTGCACGTGGGCAGCAACTGCGTGCTGGTGGCGCCGGTCACCATCGGCGCCGGCGGCACGGTGGGCGCGGGTTCCACCATCACCAGGGACACGCCGGCCGGTGCCTTGTCGGTGGCGCGGGGCAAGCCGGTGACGATTGCCGGCTGGCAGCGCCCGGTCAAGCAGAAACGTTGATCAGCGCGGCTGGCCGCCCTGGCCCGGGGCGGCGCTGCTGCGCGGGCGCGAGCGGCGCGGCGCCAGATCGTCGTCCAGCCCCATGAGGTTGGACAGTCCCATGATTTCCGATTCGCGGAAGCCGGTGTTGCCGTACTGGTGGTCAAAGCCGGAGAGCTGGCTCTCCAGCTCGCGCATCACGCTGTCGCGTTCGTTCTCGGTCTTGACCGGCTGCTTGGGCTTGGGCAGCTCGGCCAGGTTGAGCTGGGCACGGAAGTCGGCCGGCGAAGGCATGCGGTGGATGCCGTTCTTGAGCAGCACGAAGCGCACGCCCGCCGTGCGCAGGATGCGGTTCTTCTCGCGCACCCGCTCGGCCCGGGCCTCGGCGTTGCTCAGGTGGTACTGCTCCACATCGAAGGCAAAGCTGGGCTTGCCGTCCACGCCGCACACGACGAAGTCCGCGCTCTGGCCATCCAGCCGCTCCAGGGCGCGCTCCTTGTTGCCGGCCCGCCGCACCGACAGCATGTGCTTGAGCGGCACCTGGGGCAGCACCACATGGCCGGGGAAGGTGTCCTGCAGGTAGTCCAGCATGGCCACCTGTTCCACCGAGAGCACCCGCTCGGGGCTGTAGCGGTCGTCGCGGCCCTGGTCGCCCTGGCGGAAGTACCGCACATAGAGCCAGCCGCACAGAACCAGCAGCACCGCCGCGATGCCGATTCCGGTCCACATCATGTCCATCAAGGCCTCCTGAAGCCCTGACGCGGGCTTTTTGTCATTGAGCGGCGATTCTAGGAAAACTGTTACAGGTTGTGTCGTGCCTGCAAGCCAAACGAATTAACTAAACGCCAAGGTTGTGCAGTTTGTATCAAACCCTGGGGGGTAGGGTGCTCCGGCGGTATACACCCGGCGATCAGCGGACGACTGGCAGGCGTGGATCGAACTTGGACCGCCGCGTGCTGAAGAACGCCTTGACGTTGCGCACATTGGCGTCGCTGGTGAACAGCCGCTGCGCCAGCGCGAGGTAGCCGGGCATGTCGGCGCAGTGCACCACCAGCACGAAGTCCGGCCCGGGGCTGACCCGGTAACACTGCTGCACCGCCGGGTCGGGGGCCACGCGGGCCTCGAAGGCGTCCAGCAGTTCGGCGCCCTGGCGTTCCAGCGTCACCTCCACGATGGCGGTCAGGCCATGGCCCAGCAGGGCCGCCAGCCGATCCGGGCGCAGGATGGCCACCACCCGCTCGATCAGCCCCAGCTGGTGCAGCCGGCGCACCCGCCGCAGGCTGGTGGGCGCCGACAGGTGGGCGGCGGCGGCCAGGTCCTGGTTGCTGCGGCCGGCGTCCTCCTGCAGCAGTTCCAGCAGGCGCCGATCCGCATCGTCGATGGTGAAATATTCCATTTCGGATAGATTCATGACCAAAAAATCCATTCAGATCGATCAATGCAATTTTCAGGCATTCAGGACATGATTTTGAGCATTTATTTCTGATGCTCCTGCGTAGCATTCGGCCATTCGAATCCAACAGGAGCGTTTCATGTGCGGCATCGTGGCAGGGGTTTCGGGGCGTGACATCGTGCCGGTGCTGGTGCAGGGCCTGCAACGGCTGGAGTACCGCGGGTATGACTCCTGCGGTGTGGCGGTGCATGCCGGTGGCCTGAAGCGGGCCCGCAGCACCGCCCGGGTCGCCGAGCTGGTGCAGCAGGTGCAGGCCGAGCAGATCGGCAGCGGCACCGGCATCGCCCACACCCGCTGGGCCACCCACGGCGCACCGGCGGTGCACAACGCCCATCCGCATTTCAGCCATGGCCCGCGCCAGAGTTCCACCAGCGGCGTGGCCGGCCGTGTGGCCCTGGTGCACAACGGCATCATCGAGAACCACGACGAGCTGCGTGCCGCGCTGCAGGCCAAGGGCTATGTGTTCGAGAGCCAGACCGACACCGAGGTCATCGCCCACCTGATCGATTCGCTCTACGAGGGCGACGTGTTCGCTGCCCTGCAGGCCGCTGTGGCCCAGCTGCACGGCGCCTACGCGCTGGCCGTTTTCCACAAGGACGAGCCGCACCGTGTGGTGGGTGCCCGCGCCGGCTCACCGCTGGTTCTGGGCGTGGGGCAGTCCACCGGGGCCGGGGGGCAGGAGCATTTCCTGGCCAGCGACGCCATGGCCCTGGCCGGCGTGACCGACCAGATCGTCTACCTGGAAGAAGGCGACCGGGTCGACCTGCAGCTCGGCCGCTACTGGGTGCTGGACGCCCAGGGCCGCCCGCTCGATGCATCGCAGCGCCCGGTGCGCACGGTGCACGCCCACAGCGGCGCGGCCGAACTTGGCCCGTACCGCCACTACATGCAGAAAGAAATCTTCGAGCAGCCGCGCGCCATTGCCGACACGCTCGAAGGCGTGGAAGGCATCACCGCCGACCTGTTCGGCGACCAGGCCCATCGCACCTTCCAGAGCATCGACCGGGTGCTCATCCTGGCCTGCGGCACCAGCTACTACAGCGGCTGCGCGGCCAAGTACTGGCTGGAGGAAATTGCCCGCATCCCCACCCAGGTGGAAGTGGCCAGCGAGTACCGCTACCGCACCAGCGTGCCCGACCCGCGCACCCTGGTGGTCACCATCAGCCAGAGCGGAGAGACCGCCGACACCCTGGCCGCCCTGCGCCATGCCCGCAGCCTGGGCATGCAGCACACCCTGACCATCTGCAACGTGGCCACCTCGGCCATGGTGCGCGAGTGCGCCATGGCCTACGTGACCCGCGCCGGCGTGGAGATCGGCGTGGCCTCCACCAAGGCCTTCACCACCCAGCTCGCCGGGCTCTTCCTGCTCACGCTGGCGCTGGCCCAGGTGCGCGGCCATCTGACGCCCGCGCAGGAGGCCGAGCACCTCAAGGCCATGCGCCACCTGCCGCTGGCACTGCAGGGTGTGCTGGCGCTGGAGCCGCAGGTCATCAGCTGGGCCGAGGACTTCGCCCGCATGGACAACGCCCTGTTCCTGGGCCGGGGTCTGCACTACCCGATTGCTCTGGAAGGCGCCCTCAAGCTCAAGGAGATCAGCTACATCCACGCCGAGGCCTACCCGGCCGGCGAGCTCAAGCACGGCCCGCTGGCCCTGGTGACCGCCGCCATGCCGGTGGTCACCGTGGCGCCCAACGATGCCCTGCTGGAAAAGCTCAAGAGCAACATGCAGGAAGTGCGCGCGCGCGGCGGCGTGCTTTATGTGCTGGCCGATGCCGACACCCGCATCGCCAGCAGCGACGGCATCCACGTCATCCGCATGCCCGAGCACTACGGTGCCCTGAGCCCGCTGCTGCACGTGGTGCCGCTGCAGCTGCTGGCGTACCACACGGCGCTGGCCAAGGGCACGGATGTGGACAAGCCCCGCAACCTGGCGAAGAGCGTGACGGTGGAGTGA
>CALRSR020000031.1:0-42114 GCA_943370825.1 Allobosea thiooxidans
AATGATCCTCAAGACATCGGCAAGCATCCGCTCCCCGTCTTGTCTTGCGCCCCGCTGCGATCAGCAGAGCCTCGTATTATGACACAGATTTTTCGTCGCTGTCAAAACTTTCGAAGAAGTTTTTTCAGCACCACCAACCTGCGTCGGTCTTGCTGATCGAGTGGACTTGGCCCTTGTCGAGCCGCATCTTGTTGAAGATGCTGTCCGCTGCGTTGTGATCAGCGAAGCCCTGCAGTATATGCCAGATTTCGGCGTGCTGTCAAAGCGGGTCGAAAAAAATTTGCCGGCGCGTGCGCTGCGCTCCCTGCAGGCTACGCGCCGAGCTTCCTGCCTGGCAGCGCGTCGATAATGCCGCGCCCCTCTGCCGTCCATCTGGGCTGCGGAAGGCCTATACATATAAGGAAGCGCCATGGCTCTCATATCTCTCCAGCAAGCCCAGCTGGCTTTTGGCCATGTGCCGCTGCTGGACCACGCCGACTTTTCCCTGGAGATCAATGAACGGGTCGGGTTGATCGGCCGCAACGGCACTGGCAAGTCGTCGCTTCTCAAGATACTGGCCGGTCGCGAGAAGGTCGACGACGGCGACCTGTCGGTTCAGAACGGCATCCGCATCGCCTACGTGCCGCAGGAACCGGAGCTGGACGCGGCTGCCAGCGTGTTCGATGCCGCCAGCGAGGGCCTCAAGGACGCACGGGAGGCGCGCGATCTCTATCTGGCCCACGCGCCAGGTGTGGACCTGGATGCCTTGCAGAGCCGCATCGAGGCGCTGGATGCCTGGAACTGGGAGCAGAGGGTGAATGAGACGCTGGACCGGCTGCACCTGGACGGCTCCGCCATTGTGGGTTCGCTGTCGGGCGGCAACCGCAAGCGGGTGGCGCTGGCGCAGGCCCTGGTGAGCAAGCCGGACGTGCTGCTGCTGGACGAGCCCACCAACCATCTGGATCTGGACAGCATCCAGTGGCTGGAGGAGCTGCTGCTGGCCTACAACGGCAGTGTGGTGACCATCAGCCACGACCGTGCGTTCCTGGACCGGGTTGCCACCCGCATGGTCGAGCTCGACCGGGGGCGGCTCAACAGTTACCCCGGCAACTTCGCCCGGTATGTGGTGCTGAAGGAAGAGCAGCTGGCGCAGGAAGCTGTGATCAATGCCCGCGCCGACAAGCTGCTGGCCCAGGAAGAGGTCTGGATCCGCAAGGGCGTGGAGGCGCGGCGCACCCGGGCACAAGGGCGCATCACCCGGCTGGAACGGCTGCGGGAGCAGCGAGCGCAGCGCCGGGACGCCGTGGGCAAGGTGCGGCTGGAGGTGGCCAGCGGCGCGTCCAGCGGCAAGATCGTGGCCGAACTGGACAAGGTCAGCCTGTCATACCCGGGAGCCGACAGTCAGCCGCGCGCCATCGTTCGGGATTTCTCCACCACCATCCTGCGCGGCGACAAGGTCGGGCTGATCGGCCCCAACGGCGCCGGCAAGACCACGCTGCTCAAGCTGATCCTGGGCGAGCTCAAGCCCGATGCCGGCACGGTGCGTCAGGGCAGCAACCTGCAGGTGGCGTATTTCGACCAGATGCGCGACCAGGTCGATCTGGACGCCACGCTGGAGGACTTCATCAGCCCGGGCAGCGAGTGGATCGAGATCGGACAGCGCCGCACCCATGTGAAGAGCTACCTGAGCGATTTCCTGTTCTCGCCGGCCCGAGCCAATGCGCCGGTGCGGACCCTCTCGGGGGGCGAGCGCAACCGGCTGCTGCTGGCCCGCCTGTTTGCCCGGCCGGCCAACGTGCTGGTGCTGGACGAACCCACCAACGATCTGGACATCGAGACGCTGGACCTGCTGGAAGACCTGCTGCAGCAGTTCGAGGGCACGGTGTTCCTGGTCAGCCACGACCGGCGCTTTCTGGACAACGTGGTCACCAGCACCATCGTGGCCGAGGGCGAGGGCCGCTGGCGCGAGTACGTGGGCGATGTGCAGGACTGGCTGACCCAGTCGGCCCGTGCCAGCGCGCTGCAGCGCCAGGACAGCGCAAACCGCAGCACGGCCACCGCTGCCGCACCCACACCGGCGGTCGCGGCCGCCAGCACCCACGCGGTCGCCCCGGCAGAGCCGGCGCCAGGCGCAGCGCCCCGCCGCAAGCTCAGCTACAAGGAGCAGCGCGAACTCGACGGTCTACCGGCGCAGATGGCCACCCTGGAGTCCGAGCAGGCCGACATCGACCGCCAGCTCGCCGGTGGGCAGCTCTATGCGACTGACCCGGCCCTGGCGGCCCGGCTGGCGCAGCGGCATGCCGAGGTCGAGGCGGCCTGGATGGCGGCCGCCGAACGGCTGGAAGCCCTCGGCGGCCTCTGATTGGCGGTCAGCCCGCCAGCTCGGCCACCCGCTGGCGGTAGACCCGCCAGAAGGTCGCGTCCTGCGTGGTGGCGAAGTTGATCCGCATGAGCGTGGACGGCTGACGCCCGGCATGGAACAGGGCACCGGGGGCGATCATGTAACCATCGTCCAGCAGGCGCTGGGCCAGCGCATCGGTGTCCACACCGGTGTCCACCCAGCCGAACAGCCCGGCCGGCTCGGCCACAAAGCGGCATCCTGCCCCCAGCGCCAACTGCACGCTGCGCGCCCGGGCCTCGTCAAGCCGGCCGCGCAGGCGTTCGGCATGGCGGCGCAGCTGCCCCTGCTCGATGCACAGGGCCAGCGCCTTCTCCAGCAGGGCCGGCGTGGTGAGGGTGCTGAGCATCTTGGTGTGTATCAGGGGTTCCACAAGGCCGGAGGGTGCGGCCAGAAAGCCGACCCGCCAGTTCGGCGCCAGAACCTTGGCAAAACCGCCCACGTACAGCGTTCGCTGCAGGCCATCCAGCACCGAGAGCCGCGTGGCATGGGGCAGTGCCAGATGGCTGTAGGTGTCGTCCTCCACCACATGGAAATCGTGCTGCGCGGCCAGCTGCAGGAGGCGGTGGGCGCTGGCCGGCGACAGGCAATGGCCGGTGGGGTTGTGCAGCACGCTCACGCTGACATACAGCTTGGGACGATGCGCTTCACAGTACCGGGCCATGACCGACAGGTCCGGGCCGTCCGGGCCGCGCGGCACCGGCAGCACCCGGGCACCCAGGGCGGCCAGCCGGGCAAATTCCACCGCCCAGCCGGGCTCCTCCACCATGACCGGGTCGCCGGGGCGCAGCAGGGTGCGGCTGATGATGTCCAGCGCATGGGTGGCTCCCACGCTGGTGATGATCTGGCCAGCCTCCAGCGGCAGCCCCATGTCGCCGAGCTTGCGGGCCAACGCCTGACGCAGGCCGGCGTCGCCCGCAGGCTCGCCGTAGTGCAGCGACACCTCGTTGATGGCCTTGGCGCTGGTGAGCTTGCGCACCGCAGCCGGCATGAACGAGGACTCCAGCCAGTCGGCCGGGAACACACCCATGCCAGGCTGCGGCTTGTCGCTGACCCGGTGGAACATGCCGCGCATCAGCGCCGTGGCGTCGATCTGCAGCGGCTGCTCGCGCCGGGCGGCGGCTGGCGGCTCGGACCGGCGCACCCGCTGCTCACGGACGAAGAAGCCCCGGTTCTTGCGCGCGTCGACCAGGCCCTGCGCCAGCAGCTTGTCGTAGGCGGACACCACGGTGGACGGGCTCACGCCCTGCAGCCGGGCGCATTCGCGCACCGAGGGCAGACGCGCCCCCGGTGCCAGCAGGCGGTCGCGGATGCGCTGGGCCAGCCGCTGGGCCAGCTGTTCGGACAAGGGCTGGTCGGAGGTTCGGGTGAGCATGGCGGCAGGGGTGTATGGCGTGAACCAACCATACAGTTTGAAAAGTGACGGGTCAACTGTACTGCCTGTGTACTGATCTGCACCGCTACAGTGGCCTGATGAATCCTGCCTCCACCCCCACCCTGCCGGTCACAGCACCGTCCAGCGCCGATGCCCGCCTGGGATGGTGGCTGGGTCTGCTGGGCGTGACCGTGTTCGCCCTGACGCTGCCGGCCACCCGCCTGGCCACCGGCACGGCGGATGCGCCGGCCCTCTCTCCCTGGTTCGTGACCTGGGCCCGGGCCGCGCTGGCGGGCCTGCTGTCGCTCGCCTACCTTGGGCTGGTGCGGGCCCCCCGCCCCACCGCCGCACAATGCCGGCCGCTGGGCCTGTCGCTGCTGGGCAATGTGATCGGTTATCCGCTGCTGCTGGGCTGGGCCTTGCGCCACGTGACCGCCAGCCATGCGGCAGTCATCACCGCCCTGCTCCCGCTGGCCACCGCCGCTGCTGCCGCGTGGCTGCTGCACCAGCGCGCGCGCCTGGGTTTCTGGCTGTTCGCCGCGCTGGGCAGCGGCCTGGTGGTGGCCTACAGCCTGATCCGGGCGCTGCAGACCGGCGGCTTCGAGCTGGCCTGGGTCGATCTGCTGCTGGTGGGGGCCGTGCTGGCCGCCTCGGTGGGCTATGTGGGCGGCACTCAGGTGACGCCTGCGCTGGGGGCCGAGCGCGTCATCAGCTGGGTCTGCGTGATGGCCCTGCCGCTGACCCTGCCGGGCGCCCTGCTCACCTGGCCCGAGCAGCCGGTGCCCGCCACCGCCTGGTTCGCCCTGCTGTATGTGGCGGTGTTCTCCATGTGGGCCGGCTTCTTTGCCTGGTTCCGCGGGCTGGCCCTGGGCGGCGCCTTGCGGGTGAGCCAGCTGCAGCTGCTGCAGCCGTTCCTCAGCATGGCCGCGGCGGTGCCGCTGCTGGGCGAATCCATCGATGCGCTGACCCTGGTGTTCGGCCTGGCGGTGGTGGCCACCGTGCTGGCCGGCCGGCGCGCCCAGCGCCAGACCGCCTGACCCTTCATTTCCACCGCAAGGAGCCATCCTCATGAGCACCCCCTGGACCCTGGCCCGCCGCGCCGAACGCATGAACCCGTCGGTGATCCGCGAAATCCTCAAGCTCACCGCGCAACCCGGCATCGTCAGCCTGGCCGGCGGCCTGCCCTCGCCCTCCACGTTTCCGGTCGATGCCTTCGCACAGGCCTGCGCCGAGGTGCTGGCCACCGACGGGCCGGCCGCCCTGCAGTACGCCGCCAGCGAAGGCCACGGCCCGCTGCGCGAGTGGGTGGCCGAACAACTGCCCTGGAAGGTGGATCCGGCGCAGGTGCTCATCACCACCGGCAGCCAGCAGGCGCTCGATCTGGTGGGCAAGGTGCTGATCGACAGCGGCAGCCGGGTGCTGGTGGAGACGCCGACCTACCTGGGCGCGCTGCAGGCGTTTGCCCCCATGGAGCCGCAGATCGAGGGCGTGGCCTGCACCGACGACGGCCCCGATCCTGCCGATCTGGCGCACCGCGCCCGGGGCGCGCGCTTCTTCTATGTGCTGCCCAATTTCCAGAACCCCACCGGCCGCAGCCTGAGCGAGAGCGCCCGCCAGGCCCTGGTGCAGCAGGCCGAGCGGCTGGGCCTGCCGCTGGTGGAAGACAACCCCTATGGCGAACTCTGGTTCGACCAGCCGCCGCCGGCGCCGCTGAGTGCGCGTCACCCGGACGGCTGCATCTATCTGGGCTCCTTCTCCAAGGTGCTGGCACCGGGTCTGCGGCTGGGCTACCTGGTGGCGCCGCCGGCCATCTTCCCCAAGCTGCTGCAGGCCAAGCAGGCGGCCGATCTGCACACCCCCGGCTTCAACCAGCGGCTGGCCAGCGCGGTGCTGCGCGACGGTTTCATGGAGCGCCATGTGCCCACCGTGCGGGCGCTCTACCGCCTGCAGTGCCGGGTGATGCTGGACGCTCTGGTCCACGAGATGGGCGATCTGGGCGTGCAGTGGAACGCACCCGCCGGCGGCATGTTCCTGTGGCTGCGACTGCCCGAGGGCCTGGATGCAACCGCCCTGCTGCCCCAGGCCGTGGCCCGGGGCGTGGCCTACGTGCCGGGTGCGGCCTTCTACGCCGGCAGCGCCGACCCGCGCACCCTGCGCCTGAGCTTCGTCACCGCCACCGAAGACCAGATACGCTCGGGCATTGCCGCCCTCGCGGCCACCGTGCGCGAGGCGCTGCCCCGCCCGACCGCCGTGCCGGTGGCCCGACCCCAGACTTCCGGAGTGACCGCATGAGTTCTGCCCCCGCCGGCCTGAGCGGCCGCCCCTTCGCCCAGGTCGATGTCTTCACCGCCACACCCTACCTGGGCAACCCGCTGGCCGTGGTGCTGGACGGCACCGGCCTGAGCACCGAGGCCATGCAGGCCTTCACCGACTGGACCCACCTGTCGGAATGCACCTTCGTGCTGCCGCCCACCACGGCCGAGGCCGACTACCGGGTACGCATCTTCTGCCCCGGGCGCGAACTGCCGTTTGCCGGTCACCCCACCCTGGGCACGGCCCACGCCTGGCTGCGCGCGGGCGGCCAGCCCAAGGGGGAGCAGGTGGTGCAGGAGTGCGGCGTCGGGCTGGTGCGGATCCGGCGCAACGGTGGCCGGCTGGCCTTCGCCGCACCACCCCTGCGCCGCAGCGGGCCGCTGGACGAAGCCGATGTGGACCTGATCGCACGCGGTCTGGGCGTGGCGCGCAGCGACATCGTGGCCCACAGCTGGTGCGACAACGGCCCCGGCTGGCGCGCGGTGATGCTGGACAGCGCCGAACAGGTGCTGGCGCTGCGGCCCGACGGTGCCGTGCTGGCCGGCCTGGACATCGGCGTGGTCGGACCACGCGGCAAGGTCGGCGTGGTGGGCAGCCAGGAGCAGGGACAGGACACGCAGTTCGAGGTCCGGGCCTTCTTCCCCGGACAGAACGGCCTCACCGAAGACCCGGTCACCGGCAGCCTCAATGCCGCGCTGGCGCAGTGGCTGATCGGCAGCGGCCGGGCGCCGCGCCACTACGTGGCGGCCCAGGGCACGGCCCTGCAGCGGGCCGGGCGGGTGCATGTGGATCAGGTCGACGACGGCACCCTGTGGATCGGCGGCGACTCGGTCACCTGCATCGAAGGCCGGGTGTCGCTGTGAGCCTGATGCTGGACCATCTGGTGGTGGCCGCCGCCACGCTGGACCAGGGCGTGGCCTGGTGCGAATCGGTGCTGGGCATCACGCCGGCGGCCGGCGGCGCGCACGCGCTGTTCGGCACCCACAACCGCCTGCTGAAGCTGGCCGGCGCACCGGACGCCTACCTGGAGATCATCGCCATCGACCCGGCGGCCACGCCAGGGCGGGCAGCCCCGCTGCGGCGCTGGTTCGACCTGGACGACGCCGGACTGCAACAGTCCCTGCAACGCCATGGCCCGCAGCTGGTGCACTGGGTGGCCCGGGTGCCGGACATCCAGCATGCCGTCGGCGCGCTGGCTGACGCCGGCTGGGACCGGGGGCCGGTACTGGACGCGTCGCGCCCGACACCCCAAGGCCTGCTGAGCTGGAAGATCACGGTCCGCGACGATGGCCAGCGCCTGGCCGGCGGCGCCCTGCCCACCGTCATCCAGTGGGGTGACCAGCATCCGGCACACAGCCTGCCGCACAGCGGTGTGTCCTTGCAGGGTCTGCAGATCGGAGGCCCCTCGGGCGCTGGGGTACTGGCTGCGCTGCAGTCACTGGAGCCGAACCCGGTGTGGCAGCACGACCCTGATCCCGCCTCGCCGGACCTGAGCGCCACGCTGGACACGCCGCGCGGGCCGGTGGTGCTGCAGTGCCCGCCGGCAGCGGGCGTCTGACCCGGTCAGCCGGCTGGCTGCACCAGGCGCGAGACCACCTCGCAGAAGGTCTCGACCGCATCGGTCTTGAACACCACCTCGCGCACACCGGCGGCGCGGGCCTCGGCCTGCATCTCGTCGGTGATGTAGCCCGATGCCACTGCCACGGTCAGCGAAGGCTCGATGGCCAGCACCGCACGCGCCACCTCCAGGCCCGACATGCCCGGCATGTTGAAGTCGGTCAGCAGCAGGTCGAACTGCCCCGGCGCCGCCCGCACCGCCTCGATGGCATCGGTCTGCGCGGTGAACGCCGTCACACGGAAACCCCGCCGCTCCAGCAGACGGCGCACCAGGAAGACCAGGGTGTCGTCGTCGTCCAGGTACAGGACATGGGGCATGGGAGCGTCGGTGGCGTCAGGCATCGTGTCGCGGGCGTCCGTTGAGGGGGGAGGAGCGGCAGAGGCAGCAGAAGCGGGCAGTGCGGCCGTGGCACGGCCAGTCAACGGCATTGTGCCGCGATCGAGCGGCGCAGAAGCAGGAAACAGCAGGGTGAAAGTGGTGCCGGCGCCCGGACGGCTCTGCACATCGATGGCACCGCCGTGGGATTGCACGATGCCCAGCACCATGGGCAGGCCCAGACCGGTGCCCTGGCCCACCGCCTTGGTGGTGAAGAAAGGCTCGAAGATGCGGCGGCGCACCGTTTCGTCCATGCCGGATCCGGTGTCGATGACCTGGACGCGGACCACCCCGACCTGGCGCTGTCGGCAGACCTGTGCCAGCTCGGGCGGCACACCGGCGTGGTGTGCCGGGAGCGAATCGATGCGGAACTCCAGCCGGCCGCCCTGGGCCTGCATGGCATGCAGGGCATTGGTGCCCAGGTTGACGAACACCTGCCCGATCTGGGTCGGGTCGGCCAGGACGCGGGGCGCCGGCCCGCCACTGGACTGCACCAGCTCCACATGGGACGGCAAGGCGGCACGCAGCAGGGCACAGGACTCGGCCAGCACCGCGGCCAGGTCGGTTTCCACCAGCTCCATCGGCTGCTGGCGGCTGAAGGCCAGGATGCGCCGGACCAGCTCGCGGCCCCGGCGCGCGGCGGTGCGGATCTCGTCCAGGCTTTCGGCCGCCGGGTGGGCTGGACCCAGGTCCTGCCGCGCCAGATCGGCATTGCCCAGGATGGCCGCCAGGATGTTGTTGAAATCGTGGGCCACGCCACCGGCCAGCGTGCCCAGTGCCTCCATCTTCTGCGACTGGGCCAGCTGGACCTGCAGGGTCTTCTGCTCGGCCTGTGCATTGCGCAGCGAGGTGATGTCGATGAAGGTCAGCACCACGTGGCGCAGACCGCCGTCGGTGCTGTTCTCGGGGTAGGCGTTGCACAGCGCCCAGCGGATCTCGCCGCTCTCGCCCACCGGAACGCCCATGACGATGTCGCGGACCGGCTGCCCGGTGGCCAGCACCCGGTCGAAGGGCAGCTCGTGGCGGCGCATGGGCTGACCGGTCTCGCCCAGCAGCTGCCAGGCATGGCCGCCCGAGGTGGGCTCGGGCAGCGCCGGGTTGGCCCCCCCATCGCTCCAGCCCAGAAAACGGCGCGCCGCCGTGTTGATGCTCGCCAGCGTGTTGTCCGGCCGGAACACCATCACGCCGGCGCCCAGGTTCTCGATCAGGGCGCGCTGATCGGCCTCGCGCACCTGCAGCGCCTGGCGGGCCCGATCGCCCTCGATGCGCAGGCGGTGCGACACCAGCGCGTTGTACAGCGCCATGCGCACCAGCAGCGTGGTGAGGAAGATGAACAGGTAGACCGGCATCACCTCGTCCGGCGTGAAGCCCAGCACCGGCACGGTGAGCGCAAAGCCCAGCATGGTGAACAGCTCGGCCAGGGTGATGAAGCGCACCGCCCGCAGCTCCGGCACCCGGGGCGAGTCGCGCTCTGCCCGCAGCAGGTCGCGCAGGGCGGCGCAGGTGATGCCGATCACCGCCAGCGAGAAGATCGCCTGCCGACCCTTGGCGGTGTCGATGCCGTAGGTGAGGAAGGCCAGGCTGGCCAGGCAGGCCAGGCTCGCGAACAGCAGGTGGCGGCGGTGGGCCGTCAGCCCCAGGTAGCTGCGCAGGCCCAGCCAGACCGCGACCGCTGCAGCCACCAGCATGGTGCCGCCCACCACCACGGCCCAGAACACCGATCCGGTGCTGCGCAGCCACAGGCCACCGGAGCCGAGGATGGACAGGAAGGAGGCCACCGCCCACCAGCCCGGACCACCGATGCCCGGGTAACGGCGCGACTGGGCCCAGAAGGCCAGCACGATGAGCGCATCCACCGCCACCCGCAAGGACAGCAGGGTGTTCAGGTCAAACACGAAAGGCTCCAGGGCGGGCGCTCATGCCGGAATTGAAGCACAGGCCGCCACGCCGGCAAGCACCGATTCGCAGCCGAAAGCCGCCGGTATTCGGCCGCTTGTGCAGAAGTGCACATGCCGGTGGCAGTCGCTGCCGGGACAAATCGGCCGGCACACGCTGACCCAGAATCCGCCGCATGGGACAGCTCTACCTTGTGCGCCACGGCCAGGCCTCGTTCGGTGCCGACGACTATGACCAGCTCAGCGATCTGGGCCGCCGTCAGGCGGTGCAGCTGGGCCGTTACTGGGCCGAGCGCGGCTGGCGCCCCGACGCGGTGCTGATGGGCTCCCTGCGGCGCCACGCCCAGACCTGGGAGGGCATTGCCGAGGGCGCCGGCCTGGACCTGCAGCCCCTGGTCTGGCCCGGCCTGAACGAATACGACAGCCATGCCGTCATTCGCACGGTGCACCCGCATCCACTGGCCAGGCCCGACACACCCGAGCTGTACCGCCACCATTTCCGGCTGCTGCGCGACGGGCTGGCCCAGTGGATGGCCGGCACGGTGAGCCCGGCCGGCATGCCGAGCTACGGGGATTTCGTGCGCGGCATCACCGGCGCGCTGGACCATGTGCGCGCTCACCACCAGGAACAGAAGGTGCTGATCGTCTCCAGCGGCGGCCCCATTTCCACCGCCGTGGGCCATGTGCTGGGCATGAGCCCGGAGGCGACCATCGAACTGAACATGCGCATCCGCAACAGCGCGGTCAGCGAGTTCCAGTTCAACCCCAAGCGCCACACTCTGCTGACCTACAACACCCTGCCGCACCTCGATGATCCGGCGCTGGCGGGGTGGATCACTTACGCCTGAATCACTTGTGCCGGAGCGTGTCCGGCGGCAACTGGTCGATCTCGGTGAGCAGTCGGGCCAGGGCGCGGCCGGCCGCGTCCAGCACCGCGTGGCCGTTCTCGGCGGTGGCGGCGGCTGCGTTGCCCACGGCGCCCGATGCATTCAGGTCCTGGGTCTGCCAGGCCAGCTTGGCGCTGCGGCCATTGCCCAGCACGCCGAACTCGCGGGCGCGCTGCTCGCTGGTCGATCGGAAATCATCGGCCCGGTGCATGCGCACCCGCTGCGGGTGCAGGGCGAGCATGAGGGCGGTCTCGATCTCGCCGGCGTGGATGCCGAAACGGTGCTCGTGCGCCGGGAAACGGGCCATCACGTCCTGGCCGGCTGCGTCGAGCAGCGGCAGGTTGAACCAGCTGCTGGTGTAGACCAGCATGCCCAGGCGGGCACGCAGGTCGCGAGCCACCAGATCGAGCGCGCCGACCTGTCCGCCGTGGGTGTTGAAGATCAGCAGCTTGCGCACGCCGCTGGCGGCCACGCCTTCGGCGATTTCGGTCCACAGCCGCATCAGGGTGTCGGCGGACAGGCTCAGCGTGCCGGCAAAGGCCCGATGTTCCGGGCTGAATCCCACCGCCTGTGGCGGCAGGAACAAGGCCGGCAGATCGGCCGGCAGGTGCGGCAGGCTGGCGCGCAGCACACCGTCGGCGATGTCGGCGTCCACGCTCAAGGGCAGGTGCGGGCCGTGCTGTTCGGTGGCGGCCACCGGCAGCACCGCGATCGCTCGGTGCGTGTCCAGGGTGGCGAAGTCGTCGGTGACGAGATCGGCCCAGAAGCGGCTGGGCGGCAATGAGGCGGGCGGCTGTGAGGGCATGGGCGCATCTTACGGTCAGCCTCGGCCCTGTCGAAGCGTCCTCCGCAGAGCACTCGTATAGTGCGGGGCCGGTCCACGGCGGAACTCCGCCCGGCAGCACCGCTCTACCACCTGGCTGCGCCTGCAGCCCCCGAATCCCGCCATGCCACAGATCCTGCCACGCCCATCCGCCACTCCCGTCATCCGGCCCGACCCGCGCTGGCGCGGCTGGAGCCGAACGCTGACACTTGTGGGAGCGGGGCTGGCCATGATGGCCGCAGCCATCGCCCAGGGCCTGCCGCCCGCGCCGGCACCCGGCGGACTGTCCTTGCCCGGACTGACCGCCGCCGGAGGGGGCAGCCGGGTGGTCTCGCCCACGGTGGTGGAGTCGCCCCAGGCCCGCGCCGAGCTGCTGGTGCACGCCCCCTCGGGCGCCCGGCCAGGCGCTGCGGTGCAGGCCGGCCTGCAGATCACCCATGCGCCCGAGTGGCACACCTACTGGAAGAATGCGGGCGACTCCGGCCTGCCCACCGAACTGCAGTGGACCCTGCCGCCGGGGGTCACCGCCAGCCCCATCGACTGGCCCACCCCGCGCAAATTCCCCATCGGCAACCTGGCCAACTACGGCTATGACGGCACCGTTCTGCTGCCGGTCACCCTGACCGTCGGCCCCGAATTCAAGGGCGATGCCATCGACATCGGCCTGCAGGCCTCGTGGCTGGTGTGCCGGCGCGAATGCATTCCCGAGGAAGGCCGCTTCCAGCTGCGCCTGCCGGTGGACGCCGGCATGACCGGCACGGCCGCAGCCTTCGATGCGGCACGGCAGGCCCGCCCGGCGGACATGCCCGCCGGCAGCAGCCAGCTGCAGCCCGATGCGGCGACCCTGAAGGTGGTGCTCGATGGCCTGCCGCAGCAGCTGCGCGGCCAGAAGCTGGAGTTCTTTCCCGAGACACCGGGCGTGATCGAACCCGGCGCCGCCTGGACCCAGTCCTGGGACGGCGACCGCTGGAGCGCCAGCATCCCGCTCTCCCCGCACCGCAGTGATTCGCCCACGCAGATGGCGCTGGTGGTGGCCCAGGCCGACGCCCCGGGGCAAGGGCCGGGCCTGCCGGGCGTGCGCATGGAAGTGCCGGTGCAAGGCAGCTGGCCTGCCGCCGCGCCGCTGCCGGCCGCCGTGTCGCCCGCCCTGCAGGCAGCGCTGGATGCCAACGCGGCCCGCGCGGCGGGGGGCAGCTCCTCGGGCGCCAGTTCACTCACCTTCGGTGCGGCCCTGCTCGGCGCGCTGATCGGCGGCCTCATCCTCAACCTCATGCCCTGCGTGTTCCCGGTGCTGGCCATCAAGGTGATGGGCTTCACCCGGCCGGGCACGTCGGCTGCCGGTCACCGGGCCCAGGGCCTGGCCTACACCGCCGGTGTGGTGCTGTCGTTCCTGGCGCTGGGCGGCCTGCTGCTGGCCCTGCGCGCGGCCGGCGCGCAGCTGGGCTGGGGCTTTCAGCTGCAGAGCCCGGCGGTGGTGGCGGGGCTGGCGGTGCTGTTCACCCTGATCGGCCTGAACCTGGCTGGTCTGTTCGAGTTTGGCTCGGTGCTGCCCAGTTCGGTGGCCTCGCTGCAGGCCCGCCATCCCACCGGCGACGCCTTCCTCACCGGTGTGCTGGCCACCGCCGTGGCATCGCCCTGCACCGCACCGTTCATGGGCGCATCGCTGGGACTGGCCATCGGGCTGCCGGCCTGGCAGGCGCTGGCCATCTTTGCGGTGCTGGGCCTGGGCATGGCCCTGCCGTATCTCGCCGCGAGCTGGGTGCCGGCAGTGGCCCGCGCGTTGCCACGTCCAGGGGCCTGGATGGAGCGGTTCCGCCAGTTCATGGCCTTCCCGATGTTCGCCACCGTGGTGTGGCTGCTGTGGGTGCTGGGGCAGCAGACCGGCATCGATGGCGCGGCCGGCCTGCTGATGCTGCTGGTGTTGCTGGCCCTGCTGGTCTGGACCATGAACCTGCGCGGCCGCAGCCGCCTGCTGCTGGGCGGTCTGTCGCTGGCCGGTCTGCTGTGGCTGGGCGTTTCGGTGGGGCCGGGCGTGGTGCGCCCGCTGGAGCCGAGCGCCGCGGCCAGCGCCTCGCAGGACAGCACCTGGGAAGCCTGGACACCGGCCCTGCAGGCCCAGCGCCTGGCCGAAGGCCGCGCGGTGTTCGTGGACTTCACCGCCGCCTGGTGCGTGACCTGCCAGTTCAACAAGCGCACCACGCTGGCCGATGCCTCGCTGCTGGCCGACATGGCGAACAAGAACGTGGCCTTGCTGCGGGCCGACTGGACGCGGCGCGACCCGGCGGTGACCCAGGCCCTGGCGGGCCTGGGGCGCAACGGCGTGCCGGTTTATGCGATCTACAAGAACGGACAGGCCCCCGTGGTGCTGTCCGAAGTGCTGAGCGTGGAGGAGGTCCGCGCGGCGCTGGCACCGCTCTGAGCGAGCCGGCACCGTGTCATTCCAACGATTCATTGCAGGAGCTGTCACATGCAACGCCGTCCCCTTCTGATCGCCGGAGCCCTCGCGCCTCTGGCCACGCTGGTCCCTCTGCCCGCCCTGGCGGCCGCCACCGTCGGCCAGCCCGCGCCCGACTTCACCCTGATGGACACCGCCGGCAAGCCGGTGAAGCTGTCCGACTTCAAGGGCCGCGCCGTGGTGCTGGAATGGACCAACCCGAGCTGCCCGTTCGTCAAGAAGCACTACCAGGGCAACATGCAGGCGCTGCAGAAGGACGCCGCCAGCAAGAACATTGCCTGGCTGGTGATCAATTCCACCGCCGACAGCAGCCCCGACTACCTGCCCCCGGCCCGTCTGGGCCAGTGGATGAGCGAGCAGAAGGCTGCGCCGACCGCCACCCTCATGGACGAGAGCGGCAAGACCGGCGAGGCCTATGCCGCGCGTGTGACGCCGCACATGTACATCGTCAATGCGCAGGGCGTGCTGGTGTATGCCGGCGGCATCGACAGCATTGCGTCGGCACGGGTGGAAGACATTCCCAAGGCGGTGCCCTACATCCAGCAGGCCATGGCCGAGATCGCAGCCGGCAAGCCGCTGAGCCAGACCACCACCCGCCCGTACGGCTGCACCATCAAGTACAAGGGCAGCGCCGCCTGAGCGGCGGCCAGCGGCCCCGGGCCGCGTGGATAATGGGCCGGATACCCCCAGTCACGGAACCGCCCATGTCCTTTGCTCCCCTGAAGAACGACACCTTCCTGCGGGCCTGCCTGCGCCAGGCCACCGACCACACCCCGGTGTGGCTCATGCGCCAGGCAGGCCGCTATCTGCCGGAATACTGCGCCACCCGCGCCAAGGCCGGCAGCTTCATGGGACTGGCCACCAACGTGGACTACGCCACCGAGGTCACGTTGCAGCCGCTGGAGCGTTATCCGCTGGACGCGGCCATTTTGTTCTCCGACATCCTCACCGTGCCCGACGCCATGGGCCTGGGGCTGTCGTTCGCGGTCGGCGAAGGGCCGAAGTTCGCCCGCACCGTGCGCACCGAGGCCGATGTCGCCACCCTGGCCGTGCCGGACATGGACAAGCTGCGCTATGTGTTCGATGCGGTCACGTCCATCCGCCGTGCACTCGACGGCCGCGTGCCCCTGATCGGTTTTTCCGGCAGCCCCTGGACCCTGGCCTGCTACATGGTCGAGGGTGGCGGCTCGGACGACTACCGCCTGGTCAAGTCGCTGATGTACAGCCGCCCGGACCTGATGCACCGCATCCTGGCCGTCAATGCCGACGCCGTGGCCGCCTACCTCAACGCCCAGATCGAGGCCGGTGCCCAGGCCGTCATGGTGTTCGACAGCTGGGGTGGCGTGCTGGCCGACGGCGCCTTCCAGGATTTCAGCCTGGCCTACACCCGCCGGGTGCTGGCGCAGCTGCACCGCAGCCATGACGGCGTGGAGATCCCGCGCATCGTGTTCACCAAAGGCGGTGGCCTGTGGCTGGACGACATGAAGTCCCTGGACTGCCATGCCCTGGGGCTGGACTGGACCGTCAACCTCGGGCGCGCCCGTGCCCAGGTGGGCGAAGGCCCGCAGGGCAAGGCGCTGCAGGGCAACATCGACCCCAACGTGCTGTTTGCGCCGCCGGCGGCCATCGAAGCCCAGGTGGCCAAGGTGCTGGAGAGCTTCGGCCGCCCGCACCAGGGCGAGGGGCAAGGCCCCACGCACATCTTCAACCTGGGCCACGGCATCAGCCAGTACACCCCGCCGGAACACGTGTCGGCGCTGGTGGAAGCGGTGCACACCCACTCCCGCCGTATCCGCGCCGGCCACTGAAAACAGGCCCGTACCATAAAAACGGGCCAAAAAAGCACTTGACAGGCTTCACTTATGCACAAAATTTGTGCTGCGGTGCGACAGATCGGCCGGAGTGCCCCGGGTCGGGCAGTTCATCCCACTGCATCGCCAAGTTGTTGATTTCATTGGACTTTGCAGATTGCCGATTTTGAAGGCAGTCTAACAAAGCCCTTGATTTTCAAGGGTTCTGGCTGGTCGGACACGAACTATCAACAAAGTTATCCACAGAAGCTCTGGATATGTTTCCGTGGGTTTGAAAATCAAGCACTTAGCGAGGATTTCACCGTACCGGGTGAGGTGTAGGACCTAAGCATGGAAGCCTGGCCCAGCGTTCTGGTGGCCACCCCGGTGCACAGCGGACTGGGGGAAGTCCTGAGCTACCGCCATCCCTCGGTGCTGCCCGCCGGCACCATGGTGAGGGTGCCGCTGGGCGCCCGCGATGTGCTGGGCGTGGTGCGGGACTGCCCCGACACCCCGCCCGCAGGACTGGACCCGGCCAGCGCGCGCCCGATCTCGGCGGTGCTGGACGCCCTTCCGGCGCTGTCGCCCGGCTGGCTGCAGCTGGTGCGGTTTGCCGGCCAGTATTACCAGCGCAGCATGGGCGAGGTGGCACTGGGCAGCCTGCCGCCGCCGCTGCGCGATCTGGACACGGTGCAGCTGGCCCGGCGGCTCAAGCGGCTGGAGAAGGCTGCCGCCGCAACGCCGGGCGACGGCAGCGCCCACGCAGACATCCCTCCGGCGCTGCACCCCGAGCAGTCCGCCGCGCTGGCCGGCCTGCAGGCGGCCGAGCGGCCGGTGCTGCTGTTCGGCGCCACCGGCAGCGGCAAGACCGAGGTCTACCTGCAGGCGGCCGAGGCCGAGCTGGCCGCCCGGCCCGATGCCCAGGTGCTGGTGCTGGTGCCCGAGATCAACCTTACGCCCCAGCTCGAAGCGCGCCTGCGGGCCCGGTTTGATGTCCGCTTCGGCGCCGGGGCGGTGGTCTGCCTGCACAGCGGCCTGACGCCGGCGCAGCGCCTGGCCAGCTGGCTGGCCGCCCACACCGGACGCGCCCGCATCGTGCTGGGCACCCGCATGGCGGTGTTTGCCAGCCTGCCCGGACTGCGGCTGATCGTGGTGGACGAAGAGCACGACCCGAGCTACAAGAGCCAGGACGGCGCCCGCTACTCCGCCCGCGATCTGGCCGTGTACCGCGCCAAAGTGGAAGGGTGCCGGGTGGTGCTGGGATCGGCCACGCCGTCGCTGGAGAGCTGGCATGCCGCCGCACAGGGCCGCTACCTGCGTCTGGACATGCCGGGGCGCATCGGTGGAGGCAACCTGCCACGCCTGCGGCTGGTGGACATGAACCACCAGCCCAAAGGCGTCACACTGGCGCCGCCGCTGCTGCAGGCCATGACCGAACGGGTGGCTCGCGGCGAACAGTGCCTGGTGCTGCTCAACCGCCGGGGTTATGCGCCGGTGCTGGCCTGCCACGCCTGCGGCTGGAAGAGCGGCTGCCCGCACTGCAGCGCATACCGGGTGTTCCACAAGATCGACCGCACGCTGCGCTGCCACCACTGCGGCACCGCCAGCCGGGTACCCCGGGCCTGCCCGGACTGCGGCAATCTGGACATCGCTCCGGTGGGGCGTGGAACCGAACAGCTCGAAGAGCAGCTGACCGATCTGCTGGTCGATGTGCGTCGGCCCGACGGCTCACCGGTGCGGGTGGCACGGATGGACGCCGACTCGACGCGCCTCAAAGGCGCGCTGGAAGCCCAGCTCGATGCCCTGCACAGCGGCGAGGTGGATGTGCTGGTGGGCACCCAGATGGTGGCCAAGGGACACGACTTCCGGCGCATCACCCTGGTGGCTGCGCTCAACGCCGATGCCGCCCTGTTCGCCAGCGACCACCGCGCGCCCGAGCGCCTGTTTGCCCTGCTCATGCAGGCCGGAGGACGGGCCGGGCGCGATGCGCTGCACAGCGAGGCCAGCGAGCTGTGGGTGCAGACCTGGCACCCGGCGCATCCGCTGTTCACCCACCTCAGGACGCACGACTTCGCGGGTTTCGCCGCATCCGAGCTCACCGAACGCGAGGCCGCCGGCATGCCGCCGTTCGCGCACCAGGCCCTGCTGCGGGCCGATGCGCGCACCCAGGAGGCGGCCCAGGGTTTCCTGAATGCCGCCGCCCGGGCGGCCCAGGGGCTGCCCGGCGGCGAAGACGTGACCCTCTACCCCGCCGTGCCGCTGACCATCCAGCGGGTGGCCAATGTGGAGCGGGCGCAGCTGCTGATCGAAGCCGCCTCGCGGCCGGTCCTGCAGCGTTTCCTGGCCGCCTGGCAGCCGGCCCTGCTGGCCAGCCGCAGCGACCCGTCCGCGCGCGGCCTGCTGCGCTTTGCGGTGGACGTGGACCCGCTGGCGCTGTGAGGCAGCGCCGCCTCAGGTGAGCAGGTTGACCGCCGCCGAGAAGCTCAAGAACGAGGCGGCGGTGGACACCAGGATGATGCGGGCGATGCGGCCGTTGTCGGCCCCGAAACGCTCGGCCAGCAGCGACACGTTGCTGGCGCTGGGCAGGCAGGCAATGAGCACCATCACGGTGAGTGCCGCCGGCTGCAGCGGCACACCCAGCTGCATGGCACCCATGCCCACGCCCAGCACCAGCAGCGGGTGCAGGAAGAGCTTCATGAGCGCCACCGGGACGTAGTCGGACAGGGGCATGGGATGGTTGGCCTGCATCTGCGACCGGGCCAGCACCGCGCCGATGGTGAACAGCGCCACCGGCGAGGCCGCGTCGGCCAGCAGCCAGACCGTCTTCTCCACCGGCACCGGAAAGCGGAACTCCACCGCCGAGGCCGCCGCACCCAGCAGGATGGACCAGGCCATCGGGTTGGTCAGCACGCCGCTGAGCGCCTTGCGCCCGGCGCTCAGCACGGCCCCCATGCCCTGGCCCTGCGCGCCATCCAGGCGGGACAAGGCAATGCACAGCGAGCTGGTCAGCACCATGTCGACCAGGATTGCCGCCATCACGGTGGCCACCGCGTTGGGCCCCAGCAGGGCGGCCAGCAGCGGCACGCCCATGAAACCGGCATTGGGAAACGCGGCCACCAGCGCGCCCATGGCGCCGTCGTTCCAGCGGATGCGTTCGTTCATGGTGGCAGCCAGGGTCACGGCCACCATCACCAGGCCGCACAGCAGGTACACACCGAACACCGATGCATCCAGCAGCTGGGCGATCGGCGTGGTGGATCCGAAACGGAACAGCATGCAGGGCAGCGCAAAGAACAGCACGAAGCCGTTCAGACCCGGAATGGCCTCCAGCGGCAGCATCTTGCGGCGGGCAGCCACGTAGCCGGCCAGCACCAGCGCGAAGAAAGGGAATGTGACGAGCAGGACATTGAGCACGGACGGGATTGTCTCAGCAGCGCCGGACACCCCCCGGTATGATGTCCGGCTTTGCCCGAGAGCCCCGATGTCCGCCGGCCTGAACCTCGCCCAGCTTGAAGCCGTGAACCACCTGGGCGGCCCCTGCCTGGTGCTGGCCGGCGCCGGTTCGGGCAAGACGCGGGTCATCACCCACAAGATCGCGCGCCTCATTCAGGCCGGTCTGGCGGCCGACCGCATTGCCGCCATCACCTTCACCAACAAGGCCGCTGCCGAAATGCGCGAACGCGCCGGCCAGCTGGTCGGGCGCGACGCAAAGAAGGTGCTGATCTGCACCTTCCATGCCCTGGGCGTGCGCCTGCTGCGCGAGGACGGCGAGACGCTGGGCCTGAAGAAGCAGTTCAGCATCCTGGACACCGACGACATCACCAGCCTGCTCAAGGACTGCGGCGGCACCACCGATGCCGCCACCGCCCGCCAGTGGCAATGGACCATCAGCGCCTGGAAGAGCGCCGGCCTGAACGCCGCACAAGCCCTGAAGCAGGCGCGCGACGAGAACGAGCGGGTGGCGGCCACCATCATGGGCCGCTACGAGGAGCGCCTGACCGCCTACCAGGCGGTGGACTTCGACGATCTGATCGGGCTGCCGCTGAAGCTGCTCACCGAACACGAGTCGGTGCGCGAGAAATGGCAACGCAAGATGGGCCACGTGCTGGTGGACGAATACCAGGACACCAACGCCACCCAGTACGAGCTGCTCAAGCTGATGGTGGGCGAACGCGCCCGCTTCACCGCCGTGGGCGATGACGACCAGTCCATCTACGGCTGGCGCGGCGCCACGCTGGACAACCTCAAGCGGCTGCCGCAGGACTTCCCGGCACTCAAGGTCATCAAGCTGGAGCAGAACTATCGCTCTACCAGCGCCATCCTGCGCGCGGCCAACAACGTGATCGGCCCCAACCCCAAGCTGTTTCCCAAGACGCTGTGGAGCGATCTGGGCGAAGGCGAACCAGTGCGCGTGGTGGATGCCGACAACGAGGACCACGAGGCCGAGCGCGCCGTGGCCCGCATCCAGAGCCTGCGTGCCAGCAGCCAGCACAAGGAATGGCGCGACTTCGCCATCCTCTACCGGGCCAACCACATGGCGCGTTCGTTTGAGCAGTCGCTGCGCAAGGCGAACATCCCCTACAAGGTGTCAGGGGGCCAGAGCTTCTTCGACCGCGCCGAAATCCGAGACCTCTGCGCCTGGCTGCGGCTGATCGTCAACAACAACGACGACCCGGCCTTCATGCGCGCGGCCACCACGCCCAAGCGCGGCATCGGCCACACAACGCTGCAGCAGCTCGGCACCTTCGCCACCCAGTACAAGCTCAGCCTGTTCGAGGCCCTGTTCTCCAGCTCGCTGGCCGCCGCGCTGCCGGCCCGTGCCGTGGCCTCGCTGCACGAGTTCGGGCGCAGCATCAACGACCTGGAATACCGCGCCCGCCACACCGTGGGTGCCGAGGCCGCCCGCCAGTTCCTCACCGACTGGCTCAAGGACATCGGCTACGAGCAGCACCTGCTCGACAGCGAGGACAACGACAAGGTCGCCGCCGCCCGCTGGACCAACGTCATCGACTTCTGCGACTGGGTGGCCGGGCGCTGCGGCGGCCAGATCGAGGACGAGGCCGGCGCCACCACCGAGTCCGAACGCAAGAGCCTGCTGGAGGTGGTGCAGACCATCGCCCTGCTCTCCACCCTGTCCGAGCGCGAGCAGGACCAGAACGTGGTGACGCTCTCCACCCTGCATGCCTCCAAGGGCCTGGAATGGCCGCATGTGATGCTGGTGGGCGTGAACGAGGGCCTGCTGCCCTTCAAGACCGACCAGGCCGACAGCGACCTGCCAGCCGAGGCCCTGGCCCAGCGCCTGCAGGAGGAGCGCCGCCTCATGTATGTGGGCATCACCCGTGCGCAGCGCACGCTGGCGGTGAGCTGGCTCAAGCGCCGCAAGAAAGGGCGCGAGAGCGTGCCCGGCAGCCCCAGCCGCTTCATCGCCGAGATGGCGCTCGACCAGGCCACCGTGCGCGAAGACCCTCGCGAGAAGCTCAAGGCGCTGCGGGCCGAGTTTGCCCAGCGCGCCAAGGAACAGGCCGACCGACAGACCGGATGATCTGCATGAACCGCACGAACTGCATGACCGACACCTTGTGCGCACTGGGCCGGCGGCTCGGCGCACTGGGCTGCGCAGCCCTCTTTTCTGCCGGTGTGCCCCTGGCCACGCTGGCGCAGAGCGCCACACCGCCCGCCGCCACACCTGCGCCCGCCTGCGAAACCCCCGGCTTTCTGGAGCCGGCCCGCCTGTCCGGTCTGTGGCAGCTCACGCTGTGGCCGGAGAACGGTTCGCCCGCGCAAGCGGTGTCCACCGGTGCCGTGCTGTTCGAGCGGCATCCCGAGTACGAGGGCAGCGTGCGGGGACGCCTCAAGCGCAGCGACACCGGGAACGACCGCGAGGCCATGCTCTCGGGTGACGTGGTGGACGGCGAGGTCAACTTCGACGAATCGGCCGACGGGGTGAACCTGGACGCAGTGTGGATCGGCGAGCCTGCCGCCTGCGGGCTGGAGCTTCGCGGCAGCCGCCGGCCTGCGGATGGACGACCCGCCGACGCGCCGGTGCTCAACTTCCTGCTGAAAAAGGCCCCCGGCTGGCGCTGACCCGGGGCGCGGCGCTTCAGTACGGCGGCGGCTGTTTGCCCTGGGCCGCTGCCTTGGCCCGGGCATTGACGATGCCGCAGTTGCGCAGATCGCCAGGGCCGGACGGGCACTTGTCCACCTGGGGCTGCGGTCTGGGCTGCGGATAGACCGGCGGGCGGCCCGAAGGACGCACCACGATCACCGGTGCCGGCGCAGCCACCGTGCGGTCCGGCTCCGCCAGACCACACGTGGCAAAGAAGGCCGAGCGCTTGGCATCGATGAAGGCCTCGGTGTTGGTCATGGCGGAAGCCGCCGTCTCATAGGCCTCCTGCGCCTTGCGGCATTCGGGCGTGTTCACCCGATCCGCCGGCGGGGCACTCTGCACCACCACCGGCTGCGGCCGGGAGGCGGCTGCCTGTTCCTGACGCAGTTGCTCGCGCAGGCGCTCGTTTTCCCGCTTGAGCATGAGCTCCCGATCGGCCGAGGTATCGACCGTGTTGGGCGCCACATCCACCTGCGCCTGGCGCGAGCCGCCAGCACAGGGAGCATCGGAATACGTCACGCGGCCACCGGCCTGCTCGCAGCGGTAGACCTGCTGGGCCTGGGCGGCCGGCGCCCAGACAGCCAACCAGGCCGACAGGGCCAGCAGTCGCAGGAACATGGGGGTGGGTATGGAATCCATGGCGGCATTCTCCGGCGCGCCCGGAGAAAAAGCGATCCCCGGAAAGCAAAACGCCCATCACTGGGACGGGCGTTTTGCTGCATGGTTCCGGACCATGGCGTCTGGAGCGGGAAACGAGGTTCGAACTCGCGACCTCAACCTTGGCAAGGTTGCGCTCTACCAACTGAGCTATTCCCGCAAAGGAATCTGGTGGCCTGGGGCGGAATCGAACCACCGACACGCGGATTTTCAATCCGCTGCTCTACCAACTGAGCTACCGGGCCTTGGAAAGACCGCGAGTATAGCAGTATTTTCGGGCTGGCTTTTCAGTACGCGTTGCGCTTGCTGCGGGCGAGGTCCACGCCGAGCTGCTTGAGCTTGCGGTAGAGGTGGGTGCGCTCCAGACCGGTCTTTTCGGCCACGCGGGTCATGGAGCCGGACTCCTTGGCCAGGTGGTACTCGAAATAGGCTTTCTCGAACTCGTCGCGCGCCTCACGCAAGGGGCTGTCCAGGTTGAACAGCTGTTGCGACTGCGGACCCAGGTCGACCAGGCCGGCGGCCAGCGGGAGCGTGGCCACGGGCGCGCTGGCGGTCATGGCCTGCTCCACGGTGAACTCGCCCAGCCCGCCCCGTGTGGCCGAGCCGATCGCGGGACCCGGCTTGGCCGGCACCTTGTTGAGACCCTGATCGACCGCCTTGAGCAGCTTCTGCATCGTGATCGGCTTCTCAAGGAAGGCACTGGCGCCGATGCGTGTGGCTTCGACCGCCGTGTCGATGGTGGCGTGGCCGCTCATCATGATGACCGGCATGGTCAGCAGGCCGTTGCTGGCCCATTCCTTGAGCAGCGTGACGCCGTCGGTGTCGGGCATCCAGATGTCCAGCAGCACCAGGTCGGGCCGCAGGCTCGCCCGGATCTGGCGGGCCTGGGCCGCGTTCTCGGCCAGCTCCACCGCATGACCTTCGTCGTTCAGGATCTCCGAGAGCAGGTCCCGGATGCCCAGTTCATCGTCCACCACCAGAATCGTTGCCATGTCACCCTGTCTGCCGCCCGGATGGGCTGTTGTCAATTTGCAACTGCGAATGATAACGAGACTTGGGCACCTGCGACGCGCCCGTCCACGACGCGGTTGCTCAGGTCCACCCTTCCACCGTGCTCGTCCATGATCTTCTTGACCACGGCCAGGCCCAGGCCGGTGCCCTTGCTCTTGGTGGTGACGTAAGGTTCGAAGGCCCGCTTGAGGATGTGTTCGGCAAAGCCCGGTCCCTGATCGATCACGCTCAGGCGCACCCACTGGCCGCTGTCGGAGCGGCGGGTGCGCAGCAGCACTTCGGCGCCGGACTGGGCGGCCATGGCGTCCTGCGCGTTCTGGACCAGGTTGTGCACGATCTGGCGCACCTGCTGGGCATCGGCCATGGCCATGGGCAGGTCGTCGGCCAGTTCCAGACGCACCGGCACGTCGGAATGGTCGTACAGGGCCAGGATGTCGCGCAGCAGCGCATTGAGGTCCACCGGCATCAGCTGCGCGGCCGGCAGCCGGGCGTAGTCGCGGAATTCGTTGACCAGGCGCTTCATGGCATCGACCTGATCGACGATGGTGCGCACCGACTTGTCCAGCACCGCCTGCTCCGGGGCGGCCACCTTGCCGTAGAGCTTCATGGCCAGGCGCTCGGCCGAGAGCTGGATGGGCGTGAGCGGGTTCTTGATCTCGTGCGCCAGACGGCGTGCCACCTCGCCCCAGGCCTGGGCGCGCTGGGCCGACACCATGTCGGACACATCGTCGAACACCAGCAGGCGCTCATTGCGCGGCAGCAGGGCGCCACGCGCGATCAGGGTGATGCCCTGCTGGAACGGCGTGTTGCCGCTGGCCGACAGCTCGAACGACTGCTGCCAGTAGCCCCCTTCGTGCGGGGTCTGGTCACCCAGGAAGCGTTCGAACTGCTGCAGCACGCCGCTGCCGAAGGCCTCCAGGCCGGGCAGCTCCACCAGCGGGCGGCCGATGTGCAGCGCCAGCGGAATGTGCAGGATGCGTTCGGCCCCGGGGTTGACGCTGCGCAGCGCGCCGGCCTCGTCCAGCACCACCACGCCGGCGGTGAGGTTGTCCAGGATGGTCTGCAGGTTGTCGCGCGCGGCATCCACCTCGGACATGCTGCGCTGGACGGCGGCCCGGGCGTCCGACAGATCCTGCGTCATGTGGGCGAAGGTGCGGGTCAGGCCGGCGAGTTCGTCGCGGGAAGTGAGGGCCTGCTTGGGACTGAGGTTGCCGGCGGCCACCTCGCGCATGCCTTCGGCCAGCACCAGCAGCGGACGCACCAGCTGGTTGCCCAGCAGCACGGCCAGCAGCATCGCGCCGAACACCGCCAGGAAGAGCGCCAGGGTGAGGGTGCCGATGTACATGCGGCGAAGGCCCTCGCGGGCCAGGGCCCGTTCCTGGTACTCCCGGTTGGCCAGCTGCACCGCCAGCGCGTCCACCACCAGGGCCGAGGGCAGCGGCGCCACGGCCTGCAGGTAGCGCGGTTCGCCGCCGAAAACGAAGGCCGGCGGCGGCACCAGGGCGGTCACCCGGATGCGGGCCTCGCGGGCGGCCAGGGCCGCGTCCAGTTCGCTGTCGGCGCCCTCTTCCAGGCCTTCCACCGTGGCCACCACCCGCGCCTCGCGCACGTTGCGCAGCAGGGCCGCCGAGGGGCGTTCGGGGCTGATGTCGAACCGCGACACGCCCGCGCTGCCCAGCGGCCGGCCACTGGCGCCCCACAGCACCACATCGCTGGCACCGAGCTGGTTGCGCACATCGTCCAGCGCAAACACCGCCGACGTGCTGGACAGCCGGGACAGGCCTTCGGCCGCCACCCGTGCCTTGTTGGACATGTCGGCGGTGAGCGTGTCCAGCGTGGTGCGCCCCAGGTTCAGGCCGGCGGCCAGGGCCGACTCCACCCGCACGTCGAACCAGCTCTCGATGGAGCGCGAGACGAACTGGTAGGACACGGTGTAGATCAGCAGGCCCGGCAGCACACCCACCAGGCCGATGATGCCGGCCAGCTTGATCAGCAGCCGGCTGCCGAACTTGCCGCGCTTCAGACGCAGGAACAGCCGCACCGCCAGCCAGCCGATGACCAGCAGCAGGAAGCCGGCCACCGCCACATTGACGCCCACCAGCCAGGTGAAGTTCTGTTCGTACAGGGCGCGGTTGCGCGTGGCCAGGGTCAGCAGGAACAGCAGCACCATGCCCACGCCGGTCATGAAGACGAGTGCCGCCCCCACCGCCCAGCGGGCAGCGACAGCCTGACGACGGGGGTTCGGGGCGGTGCTCACGGGCAGGGACTCAACGGTCGGCTTCGATGGCGTCGGGCACGGTCAGGCGCTGCTGGAACTGCACCGACCAGTCCGGGTCGTTGCCCAGCCCGATCTGGAACGGACGCGGCAGCAGGCTCAGGTCGAGCCGGAAGACCACCTCGACCCGGTGCGTCTCGCCGGGTTCGATCTGGGCAGCGTCCAGCAGCCGCCAGCGCCCGGGTCGTCCGATGCTGGCCAGCGCATCGGCGAGCGAATCGTGGTTCTGGTGCGCGGCGTACTGCAGGCCGGCGCCGCCGCCGGCCGCACCGGCATCGGTGGACAGGCTCACCCGCCAGCGGCGTGTGAGCGGCTGGTAGGCCAGCCGCAGCACGCGCACTGCATTGACCAGCCGCCTGTCCGACCAGTACCAGCGCGAGCGGGTGACCTCCGCCTGCCAGACGAAATACAGCGGAACGCCCCGCACCAGGGCGTCTTCCACCGCCGGCGTGGCGGTCAGGCCGAGTCGGGCATTGAGGTAGAGGCCCTCGGCGGTGCGCTCCAGCGCCATCTGCTGAACCTGCGGGTTGGCACGGGCATCGCTGAGCAACAACAGCCCGAGCAGCAGCGGCCACGCAGCGGTCATCACGCGGGTCCAGACGTGGCGCCACGCCCGGATGGGCACCCGCCAGCCCTCAGGCAGCGGGCTTGTCGAGCCGGGCGTAGAAGAAACCGTCGTGTCCACCCGGCGGATTGTCGTTGAACTGCCCGTCCGGCCTGCCCGCGCCGGGGAGCAAATGGCCGGCAGAAGGTTGTCGGCGGGCATCGTTGTGGCGCGCAACAAACGCCTGCACCTGATCCTCGCCCTCGGCCCGGAACACCGAGCAGGTGGCATACAGCAGACGGCCGCCGGGCTTGAGCAGCGGCCACAGGGCATCCAGCAGCCGGCGCTGCTGGGCGGCCAGCGCGGCCACATCCGATTCGCGGCGCAACCAGCGCACGTCCGGATGGCGGCGCACGATGCCCGAGGCGGTGCAGGGGGCGTCCAGCAGGATGGCGTCGAACGGGCGGCCGTCCCACCAGGTGGCGGTGTCGGCGGCATCCGCCACCTTCACTGCGGCCCGGGTCTGCAGGCCCAGGCGCTGCAGCGTGCCGTCGATGCGGCGGGCGCGCTCGGCGTCGGCATCCAGTGCAATCACCTGGGCATCGGCCCGCTCCAGCAGGTGGGCCGTCTTGCCACCGGGCGCGGCGCAGGCGTCCAGCACGCGGTGATGTGGGCCCCAGTCCTGCCCCTGCAGGAGCAGGCCGGCGGCCATCTGCGCGGCGGCGTCCTGT
This sequence comes from Allobosea thiooxidans, assembly GCA_943370825.1. Lineage (GTDB taxonomy): Bacteria > Pseudomonadota > Gammaproteobacteria > Burkholderiales > Burkholderiaceae_C > Hydrogenophaga. The sequence goes on from CALRSR020000031.1 coordinate 27,233, forward strand.
ACCGACACCAGGCCCTCGGTCCAGCCGGGCAGGCTGTCCACCGCGCAGGGCTGGGCCAGCACCAGGCCGTCGTCGCCGGTGGGCAGGCTGGCCATGCCGGCCTCGGCCAGGCGCTGTGCATAGGCGCTGCGGTCGATGCGGCGGCGGTTCACGCGCAGCGTCATGGGGCCGGGTTGCTGGCTGGCCTGAAGCACGTTTTCCCAGTCATGCGGATGGTCGCGGCGGACCCGCTCGACCCACCAGGCGGGATGGTGGTGGCGTGCCTGCGGGTCATCGGCGAGTTCGGCCAGCAGGTCGGTCTGTTCGCGCAGCAGGCGCCGCAGGCAGGCATTGATGAAACCGGCCTGGCGCTGCAGGCGCCGGTTCTGTCGGGCCGCCTCCACCGCCTGGTTGACCACGGTGTGGGCTGCATACCGCACACCGTCGGACGGCACGATCAGCAGGCTCACGGCCGCGATCAGCAGCGCCTGGACCGCCGGCTCGGGACGGCGGTCGGCCAGGTGCTCCACCAGCGCGCGGGCCAGGCCCAGATGGCGCAGGGCGTGGAAGGTCAGGGCCTGCACGCCCGGGCGCAGGGCCACCGGCACCTCGGGCAGGCCTTCGGCCAGGGAACGGCCCTGCAGCACGGCCCGCACCGCATCGGCGCTGTGCTGAAGCAACAGGGACAGGCCGGGCGCATGGGCCCGGACAGAAGACGCAGATTCGGTCATGCGGTGGGGTCGGTGACGGTGCGGGCATCGGTCCCGCCCAGGGGCAGGGGGGCCATGGGACGGCCATAGATGCGGCGGATGCGCTGGGCCAGGGGCGGATGGGCGTCGAACCAGTGGCGCAGTCCGCCGGCCTCGCTGCCCAGCAGCAGCATGTGCTGCACCTGGGCCGAACCGGTGCGGTCGGCATCACCGCGCTGGCGCTGGGCCAGGGCCTTGCGCAGCACACCGCCCAGCGCATCGCGGCTGCGGGTCCATTGCACCGCGCGGGCATCGGCGAGGTATTCGCGCTGGCGGGCCACGGCGGCCTGCAGGGCATGGCCGGCCATCCAGCCCGGCCAGCCGGCGGCCATGAGGGCCAGGCCGGCCAGCGCGGCAGCATGGCGGCGGCCGTCGTCGTCGGCCTCCCACAGGTCCTGGCCCAGGCGGTAGACCATCTCCAGACCGAACACCATGCCGCACAGGCGCATGTTCAGCCGGGTGTCGCCTTCGCCGATGTGGCTGAGTTCGTGCGCGACCAGACCCTGCATTTCCTCTCGGGTGAGGTGGTCCAGCGCTCCCTGAGTCACGGCAATGGCCGCATCCGTCGGTTCCCAGCCGGCGGCCAGGGCGTTGATGGCCCCCTCGCGCGGCAGCACCAGGGCCGCCGGTGCCGGCAGACCTGAGGCGATCGCCATCTCGTCGACGATGTGCACATAGCGCTGCTCGTGAAAGTCGCCGGAGGGCCTTGCTTCGCGGGCGCCCAGTTGCCGGGCCAGCGCGGCACCGCCGGCATGCCGCAGGCGCGAGGTCTCCAGCCACCAGCCACCCAGCACGAACAGCAGCACCACGGCGGTGTTGATCTCGATGAAACGCTTGGGCAGCGCGAACGGGCCGGGCATCCAGAAGGCCCAGCTCAGTCCCCAGGCCAGGGCGAGTGCCGCGTTCACCGCCACCACCAGCAGCAGCACCGTCAGTGCAAACAGCACCAGCAGGCGCCGGGTCTGGCGCCGGGCTTCGGCCTGGGATTCGAAGAAGCGCATGCGCGCCGGCTCAGAACTGGACCTTCACCGGCTGGCGCTCGGCCTCGGTGGTGGTGGAGGCCAGCATGGCCTGCGGCAACAGCCCGAAGATGCGGGCCACGATGAGCGTGGGGAACTGGCTGGCGGCATCGTTGAACTGCAGCACCTGGTCGTTGTAGGCCTGGCGCGCAAAGCCGATGCGGTTCTCGGTGCTGGCCAGTTCCTCGCTGAGTTCGCGCAGGTTCTGGTCGGCCTTGAGCTCGGGGTAGTCCTCCACCACCACCATCAGCCGGGACAGTGCCGCGCCCAGCGTCTGCTCCGCGCCGGCCAGCGCAGCCAGCGCCTGGGCACTCAGCGGAGATGCAGCCGCCGCCTGCTCGGCGCCGCGGGCCTGGTTGCGGGCGGCGATCACCGCCTCCAGCGTCTGTGATTCGTGCACCAGGTACTGGCGGGCCACCTCGACCAGGTTGGGGATGAGGTCGTGCCGGCGCTTGAGCTGCACATCGATCTGGCCGAAGGCGTTGGCAATCGCGTTCTTCAGGGTGACCAGCCGGTTGTACGCACCCACCGCCCAGAACAGCACGAAGAGGCCGATGGCCAGCAGGATCCATTGGGTGATCGACATGGGCAACTCCCGAAGGGTGTGAACAAGGTGCGGATCAATATAGCGCAGGGGCGTGGCAGATCCCGGCACAAAAAAGCCCCCGGTCTTTCGACCGGGGGCTCTTGCAGTCCGAACGGATCAGACAGCGGTGGCGTCGATCACTCGGCGGCTTCGCTGGCGCTGGACGCGTCGGCCTGATCGGCCGCCAGCGACAGGGCGTCGGCCTCGGCGATGGCACGGCGTTCCTCGTCGTCCATCTTCTCCTTGACCTTGCGCGCCTCGTGGTAGGCCATGCCGGTACCGGCCGGGATCAGGCGACCCACGATCACGTTTTCCTTCAGGCCGCGCAGCTCGTCGCGCTTGCCCATGATGGCCGCCTCGGTGAGCACCCGGGTGGTTTCCTGGAAGGAAGCCGCCGAGATGAACGAGTCGGTGGACAGCGAGGCCTTGGTGATGCCCAGCAGCACGTTGCTGTAGGTGGCCGGGATCTTGCCATCGGCGCGCAGCGCGTCGTTGGTGTTGAGGATCTCGGAGCGCTCGACCTGTTCGCCGGCGATGTAGGACGAGTCGCCCACGGCGTCGACCACGACACGGCGCAGCATCTGGCGAACGATCACCTCGATGTGCTTGTCGTTGATCTTCACGCCCTGCAGGCGGTAGACGTCCTGCACTTCATCGACGATGTAGCGGGCCAGCTCTTCCATGCCCAGCAGGCGCAGGATGTCCTGCGGGTCGGCCGGGCCGTCCACGATGCTCTCGCCGCGGTTGACCACCTGGCCTTCGTGCACCAGGATGTTCTTTTCCTTGGGGATGAGCTCTTCCCAGACCTTGCCTTCCGGATCGGTGATCTGCAGGCGGATCTTGCCCTTGGTCTCCTTGCCGAACGACACGGTACCGGTCATTTCGGCCAGGATGCCGGCGTCCTTCGGCGAACGGGCTTCGAACAGCTCGGCCACACGCGGCAGACCGCCGGTGATGTCGCGGGTCTTCTGGCCTTCGACCGGGATGCGGGCCAGCACTTCGCCGGGGCCCACTTCCTGACCGTCACGCACCTGGATCAGGGCGCCGACCTGGAAGCCGATGGTCACCGAGTGATCGGTGCCGGGGATCTTGACTTCCTGGCCCTTGGCATCGACCAGCTTGACCTGCGGGCGCACCACCTTGGTGGCGCCACGGCGCTTGGGATCGATCACCACCAGCGTGGACAGGCCGGTGACGTCGTCCACCTGCTTGGCCACGGTCAGGCCCTCTTCCACGTTCTCGAATTTCACCTGACCGGCGAATTCCGTGATGATGGGTCGGGTCAGCGGGTCCCAGTTGGCCAGGATGGTGCCGGCCTTGATGGTCTGGTCGGGCTTGATGGTCAGGATGGCGCCATACGGCACCTTGTGACGCTCGCGCTCGCGGCCATGCTCGTCGGAGATGATGATCTCGCCCGAACGCGCGATCACCACCAGCTCGCCCTTGGTGTTGGACACGTAGCGCATGGTGGCGTTGAAGCCGATCACGCCGCTGGACTTGGCTTCCACGCTGGAGGCCACCGCTGCACGCGATGCCGCACCACCGATGTGGAAGGTGCGCATGGTCAGCTGGGTACCCGGCTCGCCGATCGACTGTGCCGCAATCACGCCCACGGCCTCGCCGATGTTCACCAGGCCGCCACGGCCCAGGTCACGGCCATAGCACTTGGCGCAGATGCCGAAGCGGGTCTCGCAGGTCAGTGCGGTGCGCACCTTAACCTCGTCCACACCGGCGGCTTCCAGCTCGTCCAGCAGGTCCTCGTCCAGCATCTCGCCGGCCGGCACCAGGGTCTTGCGGGTCTCGGGGTGGATCACCTCTTCGGCGGTCACACGGCCCAACACGCGGTCGCGCAGCGATTCGATCACCTCGCCGCCCTCGACGATGGCGCGCATCAGCGTGCCGTTGGAGGTGCCGCAGTCATGCTGGTTGACCACCAGATCCTGGGTCACGTCCACCAGACGGCGGGTCAGGTAACCGGAGTTGGCCGTCTTCAGCGCCGTGTCGGCCAGACCCTTTCGGGCGCCGTGCGTGGAGATGAAGTACTGCAGCACGTTCAGACCTTCACGGAAGTTCGCCGTGATGGGGGTCTCGATGATGGAGCCGTCGGGCTTGGCCATCAGGCCGCGCATGCCGGCCAGCTGGCGGATCTGGGCGGCAGAACCACGGGCACCGGAGTCGGCCATCATGTAGATGGAGTTGAACGACTCCTGGTCCACTTCCTTGCCATGGCGGTCGGTGGTCTTCTGCTTGGCCAGCTGGGCCATCATGACCTTGGAGATTTCGTCACCGGCCTTGCCCCAGATGTCCACCACCTTGTTGTAGCGCTCGCCGGCGGTGACCAGACCCGAGGCGTACTGCTGGGCGATTTCCTTCACCTCGGCTTCGGCGCGCTCGATCACGCCGGCCTTTTCCTTCGGCACCAGCATGTCGTCCACCGCGATCGAGATGCCGGCGCGGGTGGCCAGGCGGAAACCGTTCTGCAGCAGCTTGTCGGCGAACACCACCGTCTCCTTCAGACCGCACTTGCGGAAGGAGATGTTGATGAGCTTGGAGATCTCCTTCTTCTTCAGTGCCTTGTTCAGCACCTCGAAAGGCAGGCCCTTGGGCAGGATTTCCGACAGCAGGGCACGGCCCACAGTGGTGTCCACCAGCGAGGTGTGCGGCACGAATTCGCCGGATTCCTTGTCCTTGGTCCACTGGGTCAGGCGCACCGCGATCTTGGCGGTGATCTCGACCACACCGTTGTCCAGGGCGCGCTGCAGCTCGGCCAGGTCGGCAAAGATCATGCCCTCGCCCTTGCCGTTGATGCGCTCACGGGTGGCGTAGTACAGACCCAGCACCACGTCCTGCGACGGCACGATGGAGGGTTCGCCGTTGGCCGGGAACAGCACGTTGTTGGAGGCCAGCATCAGGGTGCGGGCTTCCAGCTGGGCTTCCACCGACAGCGGCACGTGAACGGCCATCTGGTCGCCGTCGAAGTCGGCGTTGAAGGCGGCGCAGACCAGCGGGTGCAGCTGGATGGCCTTGCCTTCGATCAGGATCGGCTCGAAGGCCTGAATGCCCAGGCGGTGCAGCGTGGGAGCGCGGTTCAGCAGGACCGGATGCTCCTTGATGACCTCTTCCAGGATGTCCCACACCACCGGCGTGCCGGCTTCCACTTCCTTCTTCGCCGCCTTGATGGTGGTGGCGATGCCCATGGCTTCCAGGCGCGAGAAGATGAAGGGCTTGAACAGCTCCAGCGCCATCAGCTTGGGCAGACCGCACTGGTGCAGCTTGAGCGTCGGGCCCACCACGATGACCGAACGGCCCGAGTAGTCCACGCGCTTGCCCAGCAGGTTCTGGCGGAAACGACCGCTCTTGCCCTTGATCATGTCGGCCAGCGACTTCAGGGCACGCTTGTTGGCGCCCGTCATGGCCTTGCCACGGCGGCCGTTGTCCAGCAGGCTGTCCACGGCTTCCTGCAGCATGCGCTTCTCGTTGCGCGCAATGATCTCCGGCGCCTTGAGTTCGAGCAGGCGGCGCAGGCGGCTGTTGCGGTTGATGACGCGGCGGTACAGGTCGTTGAGGTCGGAGGTGGCGAAACGGCCACCGTCCAGGGGCACCAGCGGACGCAGGTCCGGCGGCAGCACCGGCAGCACGTCCAGCACCATCCACTCCGGCTTGATGCCGGACTTCTTGAAGGCTTCCAGCACCTTCAGGCGCTTGGCGTTCTTCTTGATCTTGAGCTCGGAGCCGGTCAGGTCGTTGCGCAGCTTCTCGATCTCGATGTCCAGATCGATGTTCTGCAGCAGCTCCTTGATGCCCTCGGCGCCCATCTTGGCCACGAACTCGTCACCGAACTCGCGCTTCTTGGCGTCGAAATCGTCCTCCGACATGATGCTGAACTTCTTCAGCGGGGTCATGCCCGGATCGACCACCACATAGGCCTCGAAGTACAGCACGCGCTCGATGTCGCGCAGGGTCATGTCCAGGATCAGGCCCAGACGCGACGGCAGCGACTTCAGGAACCAGATGTGGGCGCAGGGTGCGGCCAGGTCGATGTGACCCATGCGCTCGCGGCGCACCTTGGTCTGGGTGACTTCAACGCCGCACTTCTCGCAGATCACGCCACGGTGCTTCAGGCGCTTGTACTTGCCGCACAGACACTCGTAGTCCTTGATGGGGCCGAAGATCTTGGCGCAGAACAGGCCGTCACGCTCGGGCTTGAAGGTGCGGTAGTTGATGGTCTCGGGCTTCTTGACTTCACCGAAGGACCAGGAACGGATTTTTTCCGGCGAAGCGAGGCCGATGCGGATCGCATCGAAATGCTCGTCGGGCGTGAACTGCTTGAACAGGTCGAGCAAGGATTTCATGGTTCTGTTTCCTTTTCTTCAGTGAATCACGAACGCTCGAGCTCGATGTCGATGCCGAGCGAACGGATTTCCTTGACCAGCACGTTGAACGACTCGGGCATGCCGGCGTCGATCGTGTGCTCGCCCTTGACGATGGACTCGTACACCTTGGTGCGGCCCTGCACGTCGTCCGACTTGACGGTGAGCATTTCCTGCAGGATGTACGAGGCGCCGTAGGCTTCCAGCGCCCACACCTCCATCTCGCCGAAACGCTGACCACCGAACTGCGCCTTGCCGCCCAGCGGCTGCTGGGTGACCAGGGAGTACGGGCCGGTGGAGCGGGCGTGCATCTTGTCGTCGACCAGGTGGTGCAGCTTCAGGAAGTGCATGTAGCCCACGGTGGTCTTGCGCTCGAAGGCGTCGCCGGTGCGGCCGTCGTACAGCTGCGCCTGAGTGCGGGTGGCGGTCAGGCCCTTGCGCTCGGCGATGTCGTCCGGATAGGCCAGCTTGAGCATGGCGCGGATCTCGTCTTCCGAGGCGCCGTCGAACACCGGGGTGGCGAACGGCACGCCGGTCTGCAGGTTCTGGGCCATCTCGAACACGTCGGCATCCGACAGGTTGGAGAGGTCTTCCTTCTTGCCGGCGTGGTTGTAGACGGTCTCCAGGAACTGGCGGATCTCGGCGGCCTTGGCTTCCTGCTGCAGCAGGTCACCGATGCGCTGGCCCAGGCCCTTGGCGGCCCAGCCCAGGTGCACTTCCAGCACCTGACCCACGTTCATCCGCGAGGGCACGCCCAGCGGGTTGAGCACGATGTCGGCCGGGGTGCCGTCGGCCATGTAGGGCATGTCCTCGACCGGAACGATCTTGGACACCACGCCCTTGTTGCCGTGGCGGCCGGCCATCTTGTCGCCAGGCTGCAGGCGGCGCTTGACGGCCAGGTACACCTTGACCATCTTGAGCACGCCGGCTGGCAGCTCGTCGCCCTGGGTGAGCTTCTTGCGCTTCTCTTCGAACGCCAGGTCGAAGCTGTGGCGGGTCTGTTCCATGGAGTTCTTGATGGACTCCAGCTGGGCGGCCACCGACTCGTCGGCCGGGCGGATGTCGAACCAGTGGTACTTCTCGACGTCGGCCAGATAGGCCTTGTCGATGGTCGTGCCCTTGGACAGCTTCTTGGGGCCGCCGTTGGCGACCTTGCCGGTCAGCAGCTTCTCGATACGGTCGAAGGCGTCGGCCTCGACGATGCGCAGCTGGTCGTTCAGGTCGAGGCGGAAGCGCTTGAGCTCGTCGTCGATGATCTGCTGGGCGCGCTTGTCGCGCTGGATGCCTTCACGGGTGAAGACCTGCACGTCGATCACGGTGCCCTGCGAACCCTGGTCCACACGCAGCGAGGTGTCCTTCACGTCGGACGCCTTCTCGCCGAAGATGGCGCGCAGCAGTTTCTCTTCCGGCGTGAGGGTGGTCTCGCCCTTGGGCGTGACCTTGCCAACCAGCACGTCACCTGGCAGCACCTCGGCACCCACGTAGATGATGCCGCTGTCGTCCAGGCGGTTGAGCTGCTGCTCGGCGAGGTTGGGGATGTCGCGGGTGATTTCTTCAGCGCCGAGCTTGGTGTCGCGGGCCATCACCACCAGTTCCTCGATGTGGATGCTGGTGTAGCGATCGTCGGCCACCACGCGCTCGCTGATCAGGATCGAGTCCTCGAAGTTGTAGCCGTTCCAGGGCATGAACGCGATCAGCATGTTCTGGCCGATCGAGATCTCGCCCAGGTCGGTGGAGGCACCGTCGGCGATCACGTCACCCTTGGCCAGCACGTCGCCCTTCTTGACGATGGGACGCTGGTGGATGTTGGTGTTCTGGTTGGAACGCTGGTACTTGATCAGGTTGTAGATGTCCACGCCCACTTCGCCGGCCACGGCCTCGGCGTCGTTCACGCGGATCACGATGCGGGTGGCATCGACATAGTCCACCACGCCACCGCGCTTGGCGGTGACCACGGTGCCGGAGTCGATCGCGGCCACGCGCTCGATGCCGGTACCCACCAGCGGCTTCTCGGGACGCAGGACCGGCACGGCCTGGCGCGACATGTTGGCGCCCATCAGCGCGCGGTTGGCGTCGTCGTGCTCCAGGAACGGCACCAGCGAGGCGGCCACCGAGACGATCTGCGCCGGCGACACGTCCATGTACTGGATGGTGTCGGGCGAGGTCAGGATGGATTCGCCCTTCTCGCGGGCCGACACCAGCTCTTCGGTCAGGCGGCCGTCGGCGTCCAGGGCCGCATTGGCCTGGGCGATGACGTACTTGCCTTCCTCGATGGCCGACAGGTAGTCGATCTGGTTGGTGACCTTGCTGTCGATCACGCGGCGGTACGGGGTTTCGATGAAGCCGTACTCGTTGAGGCGGGCGTACAGGGCCAGCGAGTTGATCAGACCGATGTTCGGGCCTTCCGGCGTTTCGATCGGGCACACGCGGCCGTAGTGGGTGACGTGCACGTCACGCACCTCGAAGCCGGCGCGCTCGCGGGTCAGACCGCCCGGGCCCAGGGCCGACACGCGGCGCTTGTGGGTGATCTCGGCCAGCGGGTTGGTCTGGTCCATGAACTGCGACAGCTGGGACGCACCGAAGAACTCCTTGAGCGCCGCAGAGATCGGCTTGGAGTTGATCAGGTCGTGCGGCATCAGCGGCTCCTGCTCGGCCTGACCCAGACGCTCCTTCACTGCCTTCTCGATGCGGGCCAGGCCGGTGCGGTACTGGTTCTCGGCCAGCTCGCCGACGCAACGCACGCGGCGGTTGCCCAGGTGGTCGATGTCGTCCACTTCGCCACGGCCATTGCGCAGATCCACCAGGATCTTCACCACGGCCAGGATGTCGTCGTTGGACAGCACCATGGGGCCGGTGGCCTCGTCGCGGCCCACGCGGGCGTTGAACTTCATGCGGCCCACGCGCGACAGGTCGTAGGTGTCCGGGTTGTAGAACAGGCGGTGGAACAGGGCCTGCACCGCGTCCTCGGTCGGCGGCTCGCCGGGGCGCATCATGCGGTAGATGGCCACACGGGCGGCGAACTCGTCCACCGTCTCGTCGATGCGCAGGGTCTGGCTGATGTAGGCGCCCTGGTCGAGCTCGTTGGTGTAGATGCACTGCAGGTCCTGCACGCCGGCCGAGCGCAGCTTCTTCAGCAGCGCTTCGGTCAGTTCGTCGTTGGCCTTGGCAATGATCTCGCCGGTGTCGGGATCGACCACGTTCTTGGCCACCACGCGGCCGATCAGGAAGTCTTCCGGCACGCTGATGTGGGTGGTGCCGGACTGCTCCAGCTCACGGGTGTGGCGCGCAGTGATGCGCTTGTCCTTGGCCACCACCACCTTGCCCGACTTGTCGGTGATGTCGAAACGGGCCACCTCGCCGCGCAGGCGCTCGGCCACGAAGGCCATCTGGGCGCCGCTGTCCATCAGGCGGAAGTGGTCGTTGACGAAGAAGTTGGCCAGGATGGTTTCCGGCGTCAGGCCGATGGCCTTGAGCAGGATGGTCACCGGCATCTTGCGGCGGCGGTCGACGCGGAAGAACAGCACGTCCTTCGGATCGAATTCGAAGTCCAGCCAGGAACCGCGGTAGGGAATGATGCGGGCCGAGAACAGCAGCTTGCCCGAGCTGTGCGTCTTGCCCTTGTCGTGCTCGAAGAACACACCCGGCGAGCGGTGCAGCTGCGACACGATCACGCGCTCGGTGCCGTTGATGATGAAGGAGCCCTTGTCGGTCATCAGGGGCACTTCGCCCATGTAGACCTCCTGCTCCTTGACTTCCTTGACCACCTTGGACTGCGCGGTCGAGGACTCGCGGTCATAGATGATCAGCTGCACACGGGCACGCACGGCCGAGGCGAAGGTCAGGCCGCGGGTCTGGCACTCGCGCACGTCGAACGCCGGCTTGGCCAGGTTGTATTCGACGAACTTCATCTCCACGAAGCCGTTGTGCGAGACGATCGGGAAGGCGGCCTGGAAGGCGGCCTGAAGACCCTCGTTGGTGCGCTGCTTGGGCGCCACATCGGCCTGCAGGAAGGCGGTGTAGGCATCCTTCTGCATCTGCAGCAGGTAGGGGATCGTCAGCACGTTTTCGCGCGTGCCGAAACTCTTTCGGATGCGCTTGCGTTCGGTGTATGAATATTTCGATGCGGTGGCCATGAGATCTCCGGGCTTGAGGTCTTCGGCGACTGTCGGCACGACCGTGCGCAGAGCGGCACGCGGCGGCGTTCTTGGCGGCAGGCCACTACCTGCCGTTGGCGGACGGCCCGCGCGTTGCACGCGGGCCCGAACCAAGTGGTCTTCTGCAGTCGGGGTCAGAAGACACGGATAAGACGGCTCCGGGGAACCAGCTTATCGGTGTCCTGAAAGCACCAAAGGCTGGAGGCCCTTTCAGGCACTCCAGCCCCTGCCGGGAACCGAATTACTTCAGCTCGGCCTTGGCGCCGGCTTCCACCAGCTTCTTCACGGCAGCTTCGGCGTCGGCCTTGGCAATGCCTTCCTTCACGTTCTTCGGGGCGCCGTCGACCAGGTCCTTGGCTTCCTTCAGACCCAGACCGGTGATCTCGCGCACGGCCTTGATGACGGACACCTTGTTGGCGCCGGCGTCGGTCAGGACGACGTTGAACTCGGTCTTCTCTTCAGCAGCGGCAGCGCCACCGCCTGCAGCGCCACCAGCGGCCGGAGCGGCCATGGCGGCGGCGGACACGCCGAACTTCTCTTCGATGGCTTTCACCAGGTCGTTGAGTTCCATGACGGTCATGCTGTCGAGAGCCGTCAGAAATGCGTCTTTATCGAATGCCATTTTGATTTCCTAAAACAATGGTTGGGGAACGTGCCGTGCCGATCAGGCAGCAGCCGCCTCGGCTGCCGGTTCGGCAGCGCCTTCGCCTTTTTTGGCCGCCAGGGCACCCAGCACCACAGCGGTGCGGGAGATCGGCGACTTGAGCAAGCCACACAGCTGGGACAGCAGCACTTCCTTGGAGGGGATGCTGGCCAGTTGCTTGACGCCGTTGACGTCCAGGACCTTGCCACCGTAAACGCCTGCGCGGATCACCAGCTTGTCGTTGGTTTTCGCGAATTCGGCCACCACCTTGGCGGCGGCCACAGCGTCTTCGGAGAAGCCATAGACGAGCGGGCCGGTCATCTGGTCAGCGGCCACTTCGAACGGGCTGCCGGCCACTGCACGGCGGGCCAGGGTGTTCTTCAGAACACTCAGGCTCACACCATTGCTGCGGGCGGTCACGCGCAGTTTGTCCATGGACGCCACCGTGATGCCGCGGTACTCCGCGATCACGAGCGTTTGAGCTTTTGCGGCGAGGCTGGTCACTTCGGAAATGACCGCTTCTTTCTCACTGCGATTCAGACTCAAGGTCTACTCCTTCAATGTGCACCGGACAGATGCCCGGAACACGCCTCGTTGCAGCGACCAACTGTGTTCAGAAATCAACCGATTCCATCTGCAGCGGGATCGCCATCTGCGTTGGCATTTCACAATTAAGCCGGCTCGCGCCAGCACCAACGGTCTTGGATGGCCCCCCGGACAGCTTGCGCCACCCCGGGGCCCACCACACCCGGACCCCGAGGGGCCCGAATTCGTTCACCCTCTCAGGCGATCACGCCGAGATGGTCTGGGTGTCGACGCGAACGCCCACGCCCATGGTCGAAGACACAGCCACCTTGCGCAGGTACACTCCCTTGCTGGTGGCCGGCTTGGCCTTGTTCAGTGCATCGATCAGGGCTGCCAGGTTGCCCTGCAGCTTGTCGGCGTCGAACGAGCGGCGGCCGATCGTGCCGTGCACGATGCCGGCCTTGTCGACGCGGAATTGCACCTGACCGGCCTTGGCGTTCTTGACGGCGGTGGCCACGTCGGGGGTCACGGTGCCGACCTTGGGGTTGGGCATCAGGCCGCGCGGGCCCAGGATCTGACCCAGGGTACCCACGATGCGCATGGCGTCCGGCGAGGCGATCACCACGTCGAAGTCCATCTTGCCGGCCTTCACGTCGGCGGCCAGGTCGTCCATGCCGACCACGTCGGCGCCAGCGGCCTTGGCTTCCTCGGCCTTGGCGCCCTGGGCGAACACGGCCACGCGCTTGGTCTTGCCGGTGCCGTTGGGCATCACGACTGCGCCACGCACCACCTGGTCGGATTTCTTGGCGTCCACGCCCAGCTGGATGGCCACGTCGATGGACTCATCGAACTTGGCGTTGGCGCATTCCTTGACGATGGCCAGGGCGTCGCCCAGCGGGTACAGCTTGTTGCTGTCAACCTTGCCTTCGAAGGCTTTCTGTTTCTTGGTCAGCTTGGCCATGTCACACGCCCTCCACAATCACGCCCATCGAACGGGCCGAACCGGCGATGGTGCGCACAGCGGCGTCCAGATCGGCGGCGGTCATGTCCTTCATCTTGGTCTTGGCGATTTCCTCGAGCTGGGCACGGGTGATCTTGCCGACCTTCTGCTTGTTCGCCACCGGCGAACCCTTGTCCAGCTTGATGGCCTTCTTGATGAGGGTCGTTGCCGGCGGGGTCTTGATGATGAAGGTGAAGCTCTTGTCCGCAAACGCGGTGATCACCACCGGCAGCGGCAGACCGGGCTCGACGCCCTGGGTCTGGGCGTTGAACGCCTTGCAGAACTCCATGATGTTCAGGCCGCGCTGACCCAGCGCCGGACCGATCGGGGGAGAGGGGTTGGCCTTACCAGCTGGCACTTGCAGCTTGATGAAGCCGACGATTTTTTTCGCCATGTTTTAGCTCCTGCGAGTGCAGACGGTTGCCATCAAGACAACCTCCTCGCGGTTGAAACCCGGGGGATCAAGGCTGCAGGCGCCGGGTCGACCCGCCTGCAACCGGCTTCGTCAGGTCTTCTCGACCTGGCTGAATTCGAGCTCGACAGGCGTTGCGCGACCGAAGATGGTCACCGACACGCGCATCTTGTTCTTTTCGTAGTTGACTTCCTCGACCGTGCCGTTGAAGTCGGTGAACGGGCCTTCCTTGACGCGGACATACTCACCGACCACGAACTCCACCTTGTGGCGGGGCTTGTCGGTGCCTTCCTGCATCTGGTTGACGATCTTCTGGACGTCTTCCTCGGAGATGGGCGCGGGGCGGTTCTTGGCGCCGCCCACGAAACCCGTCACCTTGTTGGTGTGCTTCACCAGGTGCCAGGTGTCGTCATCCATCACCATTTCCACCAGCACATAGCCGGGGAAGAACTTGCGTTCGGTGGTGCGCTTCTGGCCGTTCTTCATCTCCACCACCTCTTCGGTGGGGACCAGGATGCGGCCGAACTTGTCCTGCATGCCGGCGCGGTTGATGCGCTCGACGATGTTGCGCTCGGCGGCCTTCTCCATGCCCGAATAGGCATGCACCACATACCAGCGCATGCCTTCGGTGGGCGTCACGGGGCTCTGTTGTTCGGTCATCATTTTCTCCAGCCCAGGATCAGGTCATAGAACACCCATTCCAGGGTCTTGTCGGTCAGCCACAGGAACAGGGCCATGACCACCACGAACGCAAACACGTACGCGGTCATCTGCATGGCTTCCTTGCGGGCCGGCCACACCACCTTCTTGACCTCGCGCCAGGAATCGCGACCGAATGCCACCAGCTGACGACCCGGCTCGGACACTCCGAACACGACCACCGCCGCGATCACGCCGGCCAGCATGGCAATCCAGCGCACCCAGGTGGCCTGCCCCGCCAGCAGGTAGAAGCCGACGAAACCCGCCAGCAACAGGGCGACGGCCGCAGCCACCTTGGCCTTGTCGGCGCCGGACTGTACGGTTTGAACTTCGGAAGTGGCCATGTGGATCCAGAAAATGTGAGGCGCTCGGCGTGCCGGAAAGGTCCAACCTTGAGACACGCAAGCCCACCAGAGGTCCGCAGGACTTCGGTGGGCTTGTTGAACCACTTGAAAGTGACGCGAAACCCTTGTTTCGCATGGTCACCGTCAGGTGGCAGGGGCAGTAGGAATCGAACCTACAACCTTCGGTTTTGGAGACCGACGCTCTGCCAATTGAGCTATACCCCTACTGGCCGGATGCCCCTTGCGGGCGGCAATTACTCGATGATCTTGGCCACGACGCCGGCGCCGACGGTACGGCCGCCTTCGCGGATGGCAAAGCGCAGGCCTTCTTCCATGGCGATCGGGGCGATCAGCTTCACAGTGATCGACACGTTGTCACCCGGCATGACCATTTCCTTGTCC
>CALRSR020000032.1:0-41781 GCA_943370825.1 Allobosea thiooxidans
CTGTTCCAGCCCAGCGGGCTGGACGCCATCCGTGCGCGCGCCGAGGCCATGCCCTTGAAGCAGCGCAGCCCGAGCGTGCAGGGTTTTCTGGACGAGTTCGCGCGCTACCGCCGCACCATCGGCCCCACCATCGCTTTCCTGCAAGGGCGCGACAGCACGCTGGCCCACCGCATTGCCGCGCGCGAACTGCTGCCCGAAGGGCCGCGCTTTGCCGCGCTGGAACAGTACGAGGACGACGGATCGGGCGATCCGCTGGCCTGGGCTTTCGGTGCCCTGGGCGTGCAGGACAAGGCACGCCACATCGCCACCCTGTACCTGGATGACCTGGCCGACGTGATCCGCGATGCGGTGGACGAGCGCTTTGCCTTCGTGCGCTACGCCGAATCGCTGGCCAGCAGCCAGCCGACCTTCGAGCCGCTGGCCCAGGCCCTGGCCGCGCCACCCACGCTCATCGACGACATCCTGCAGCGGCTCACGCTGCAGGCCATCGAACAGCACCGACCCACGCTGGTGCTGCTGTCGGTGCCCTTCCCCGGCGCGGTGTATGCCGCGCTGCGCATCGCCCAGACCATCAAGGCGCAGCACCCGGACGTGCGCATCGGTCTGGGTGGCGGCTATGTGAACACCGAGCTGCGCGACCTGCGGGAGCCACGCCTGTTCGACTTCGTGGACTACGTGACCCTGGACGCCGGCGAACGCCCGCTGCTGGCCCTGCTGGAGCATCTGCAGGGACAGCGTGGCCGCCAGCGGCTGGTGCGCACCTTCCTGCGCAACGACGCCGGCGAGGTGCAGTACATCAACCTCGCCGAGCCCGATGTGCCCTTCGAGGACGTGGGCACCCCCACCTGGGACGGCCTGCCGCTGGACCGTTACCTGAGCCTGGTGGACATGCTCAACCCGATGCACCGGCTCTGGAGCGACGGCCGCTGGAACAAGCTGACCGTGGCCCACGGCTGCTACTGGAAGAAATGCAGCTTCTGCGACGTGAGCCTGGACTACATCGGCCGCTACGAGACCGCCACCGCCCAGACCCTGGCCGACCGCATCGAACGCATCGTGGACGAGACCGGCCAGACCGGCTTCCACTTCGTGGACGAGGCGGCACCACCCAAGGCGCTCAAGGCCCTGGCCGAAGAACTGCTCAAACGCGGCCTGCCCATCAGCTGGTGGGGCAACATCCGCTTCGAGAAGACCTTCACCCCCGAACTCGCGCAGCTGCTGGCCGACAGCGGCTGCATCGCCATGAGCGGCGGCCTTGAGGTGGCCAGCGACCGGCTGCTCAACCTGATGAAGAAGGGCGTGTCGGTGGAGCAGGTGGCCCGGGTCACCAAGGGCTTCAGCGACGCCGGCATCCTGGTGCATGCCTACCTGATGTATGGCTTCCCCACCCAGACGGTGCAGGACACGGTGGACGCGCTGGAGTACGTGCGTCAGCTGTTCGAGAACGGCTGCATCCAGAGCGGCTTCTTCCACCGCTTCAGCTGCACGGTGCACTCACCGGTCGGGCTGAATCCGCAGGACTACGGCATCGAACTCATCCCGCTGCCGCCGGTGACCTTTGCCCGCAACGACATCGGCTTTGTCGACCCCACCGGCGTCGACCACGACGCCCTGGGCACCGGCCTGCGCAAGGCGCTCTACAACTACATGCACGGCGTGGGGCTGGACGAGGACGTGCGCGCCTGGTTCAGCCACCTGCCCCACCCGGTGCCCCGGCCGACGGTGAAGAAGCACCGGATCGCGCGGGCGCTGGCCCAGACCGCCGGCTGAAGGGGCCTGTCTTCACGCACTTCCGGCGTGGTCGAAGATCATGCAGGTGGTGGTGGCGTGGGCATAGACCTTGCCGTCCGGGCCGACGATCCGCCCCTCTGCCGTGGCCACCTGCCGGCCGGCGTGGATCACGCGGCCCTCGGCCCGCACCAGCGGCACCGCATCGGTGAGCGGGCGCAGCATGTTCACCTTGATCTCCAGCGTGGTGTAGCCCTTGCCGGCGGGCAGCGTGCTGTGCACCGCGCAACCCACGGCCGAATCGAGCAGGGTGCAGAACCAGCCGCCATGCACCGTGCCCAGCGGGTTGTAATGGCGCCGCTGCGGCTTGCCCTGGAACACCGCCTGCCCTGGCTCCATGTGAACCGGCACGAAGTCCAGGGTTTCGCCGATGGGCGGTGCGGGCAGATCCCCGGCAAAGATGGCCTGGAAGACCTCCATGCCGGTCATGCCGAACACCCTTTCGCGCGGGGCGGTGCCAGAATCGCCCAGGCGGCTGCGCACCCGCCGCTCGGTTTCCTGCCATTCCTCAAGGGTCTGCTGTGCCGTCATCGAACGCTCCTTTTACTTGCAACTACAATTGTTGTACCTGCAATTTATAGCATGAAGGCATCCGACCTGCCGCAAGGCTGCACCAACCTCAAGATCCGGCAGCTGGGTCGGGTGGTGGCGCGCCATTACGACCAGTACCTGGCCGCAGCGGGGCTGAAGAACACCCAGTACGCCCTGCTCTCGCATGTGGTCAAGCTCGGTCCGATCCGGCCCGGCGATCTGGCCCGGCGGCTGCAGATGGACGCCTCCACCCTGACACGCAACCTTCAGCCCATGGTGGCGCAGGGATGGCTGGTGGTGGGCGCGGGAGATGACGCGCGCAGCCGGCTGGTGGAGGTCACCGACGCGGGCCGCGCCAAACGGACCGAGGGCCAGCGGGCCTGGAAATCCGCACAGACGGCACTGAACCAGAAGCTGGGGCTGGAGCAGGTGGCCGCCCTGCACGCCTTGCTGGATGCCAGCATGGCCGCGCTTGGCGACGCCTCGACCGAAGCCGAGTCAACCTGACCGGCAAGGCGCCGGTTCAGACCTCGCCGGCAGCGATCCGCCGCAGCGCCTGCTCGAACACCGCCGCCGGCTGACCGCCCGATATCAGGTGCCGCTGATTGACGATGACCGCCGGCACCGAATGGATGCCATTGCCGGTATAGAAGGCCTGGCGTTCGCGAACGTCCTGGGTGAATTCGTCGCTGGCCAGGATGGCGCGGGCCCGGCTCTCATCCAGCCCCGCTTCGGCCACGCAGGCCAGCAGCACATCGTGATGGCCCATGGCCTCGCTGCGGGTGTGGCAGGCCGCCAGCAGCGATTTCTTCAGGGCCATCTGCTGTCCCGGCGCTCCTTCCTCGGCCGCCCAGTGCAGCAGACGGTGGGCGTCGAAGGTGTTCCAGATGCGGCCGCGGCCGCCGGGGTTGAAGGTGAAGCCCACCTCGGCGCCACGCGCCCGGATGGTCTCGCGGATCTGTGCCTGCTGTTCCGGCGTGCTGCCGTACTTCTGGGTCAGGTGTTCACCGATGTCCTGGCCTTCAGGCCCCATCTGCGGGTTGAGCTCGAAGGGCTGGAAGGTGATGTCGGCGGTCACGTGGCCTTGCAGCTGTTGGAGGGCCAGCTCAAGCGCGCCCAGACCCACGGCGCACCAGGGGCAGGAGACGTCGGAAACGAAGTCGATGTGCAGGGTGTTCATGGGCGGCATGGTAGGCCCGGGCGCTGCGAGACAATCCGGGGCTGTTGCAAGCCCCTGCCCCCATTCCGGATTCCCTCCCATGACCGACCGCTACGCCGTCATCGGCCACCCCATCGCCCACAGCAAGTCGCCGCAGATCCACGCCGCCTTCGCGCAGGCCACCGGGCAGGACCTGAGCTACACCGCCATCGACTCGCCGCTGGAAGGCTTTGCCGACACGGTGGCGGCCTTCCGGGCCAGCGGCGGCCGCGGGGTGAACGTCACCCTGCCCTTCAAGCTGGAGGCCTGCGCCTTGGCCACCGACCCGAGCGAGGCGGCCCGGCTGGCCGGTGCGGCCAACGCGCTGAAATTCGACGGAGACCGGATCTGGGCCGAGAACTTCGACGGCGTGGGGCTGGTGAACGACATCCAGGTGAACCTGGGCCACGCCCTGCGCGGGCGGCGGGTGCTGGTGCTGGGCGCCGGTGGTGCCACGCGCGGGGCGCTGCTGCCGCTGGCCGCGCAAGGCCCTGCGGTGCTGGCCGTGGCCAACCGCAGCGCCGACAAGGCGCATGCCCTGCGTGCCGACTTCGCCGACCATGCCGCACTGCAGACCGGGGGCTATGCCGAGCTGGCCGGCGAGTCCTTCGATGTGGTCATCAATGCCACCTCGGCCGGGCTCAGCAACGAGACGCTGCCTCTGCCCCATGGCCTGTTCGCGCCCGGTGCGCTGGCCTACGACATGGTCTATGGCAAGGGTCTCACGCCCTTCCTGCGGCAGGCGCAGCAGGCCGGCGTGACCGCGCTGGCCGATGGCGTGGGCATGCTGGTGGAGCAAGCCGCCGAGGCCTTCGTGTGGTGGCGCGGCGTGAGGCCGACCACCGCCGCCGTCATCCGCAGCCTGTCGGTGCCGCTGGTTTAAAGTGCCGGCATTCCGGAGACACACATGCCCGCCATCCTGCTGCTCAACGGCCCCAACCTGAACCTGCTCGGCACCCGCGAGCCGGGCGTCTATGGCGCCACCACGCTGGCCGATGTGGAAGGCCGCTGCCGCGCCACGGCCGAGCGCCTGGGCTTCACGCTGGAAGCCCTGCAGAGCAACCACGAAGGCACCCTCATCGACGCCATCCACCAGGCCGGTGTGCGCCACCGCAGCGGCGAGCTGGCCGGCGTGGTGTTCAACCCCGGTGCCTTCACCCACACCTCGGTGGCGTTGTTCGATGCCATCAGCGGCGTGAAGCCGCTGCCGGTGTTCGAGGTGCACATCTCCAACGTGCATGCGCGCGAGAGCTTCCGCCATCACTCGTATGTGTCGCCGGCCGCCGCCGGCATCGTGGTGGGCTTTGGGGTGGATGGCTACGAGCTGGCCATCGAAGGGCTGGCGCGGCGGGCACGCGCGGCCTGACGCATCAACCTCACCGCTTCAGCCGCGCCGCAGCCACCACACCCGCAGCGCGCACAGGGCCGCCACCGCGCCGCAGGCCGACGACAGCCAGAACACGCTGGCCAGGCCCAGGGCAGAGCTCAGCAGCCCCCCGGCCAGACCGCCCACCACACCGGGCAGTCCGTAACCCAGCACCGCGTACAACGCCTGGCCACGCCCCCGCAGCCGTCCCGGGAAATGCTCGCTGATCCACGCAATGCACACGGTGTGGTGCGCCGCAAAGGTGATGGCATGCAGCGCCTGGGCCAGCACCAGCACCGCCAGCGACGAGGCCAGTGACGCGGTGATGCCCATGCGCAGCGCCATCAACCCGGCGGCCAGCACCAGCCAGGCCGGCAGCGTGAGCACCGGCAGCCAGCGCCCCTGGGTGAAGAACCAGCCCACCTCGATGGCCACCGACAGCGCCCACAGCAGGCCGATCACCGTCTTGCTGTAGCCCAGCGAGTCGAGGTACAGCGAGAGGAAGATGTAGATGAAGATGTGCGCCAGCACATGGAAGAACACCGCCGCGAAGAACCAGGCCACCGCCGGCTGGCGCAGCACCGGCCAGATGCGCGGGCGGGCTTGTTCGATATGCACCGGCTCGCGCGCATCGGGCAGCCGCCAGGTGCTCAGGGCCACAGCGGCCAGGGTGGCCAGCGTCCAGGCGGGGAAGCTGCTCATGCCGGTGTGCTCGAACCAGGCACCGGCCACCACCACCGTCACCAGGAAACCGATCGAGCCCCAGACCCGCACCCGGCCGTAGCGGCGGGCATCGAAGCTGCCGTCGCGGCTGACCAGATGGGCCAGCGCGGCCTCGCTCATGGGCATCATGCCGCTGGTGTGGGTGAACATGAGAAGCAGCACCAGGAAAAGCCCGGTGGTGCCGAGATCGAACCACAGGCCCAGCGAGGCCAGCAATGCCACCGTGGCGCCGTAGCGCAGCAGCCGCACGCGTTCGCCGGTGTGGTCGCTCAGCCAGCCCCAGCCATAGGGCGCAAAGAGGCGCGTGGCCGACTGCACCGAGGTCAGCACGCTGATGGCCAGCAGGCCATAGCCCAGCTCCTTGAGCCACAGCGGCAGGTACGGATTGAAGAAGCCGATGTGCGCGAAATAGCTGGCGCTCAGCCAGGAGAACGGCCGCACCGCCGAGGCAGCGGCCATGTCAGCTCCGCTGGCGTTCGGCGATGTCGGGGGTGACGGTGCTCACGTCGCCGCACTGGGCGCGGTGGCGCAGCACATGGTCCATGACCACCAGGGCCAGCAGGGCCTCGGCAATCGGGGTGGCGCGGATGCCCACGCAGGGGTCGTGGCGGCCCTTGGTGATGAGTTCGGTGGGCTCGCCGTTGACGTCGATGCTCTGGCGAGGGATCAGGATGGAGCTGGTCGGCTTGATGGCGATCGACACCTCCAGGTCCTGCCCGGTGCTGATGCCGCCCAGCACACCGCCGGCCTTGTTGGCGGCAAAGCCCTCGGGCGTGAGGCTGTCGCCGTGGGTGCTGCCCTTGTCGGCCACGCAGTCAAAGCCGGCGCCGATCTCCACGCCCTTGACCGCGTTCAGACCCATCATGGCGTGGGCGATGTCGGCATCGAGCCGGTCGTACAGCGGCTCGCCCAGGCCCACCGGCATGCCGCTGGCGGTGACGCGGATGCGCGCGCCACACGAATCGCCGCTCTTGCGCAGCGCCATCATGTAGGTCTCCAGGGCCGACACGTCGGCCACCGGGGCGAAGAACGGGTTGTGGCGCACATGCTCCCAGCTCTCGAAGGGGATGGCCACCTCGCCGATCTGGGTCATGCAGCCGCGGAATTCGATGCCGTGGCGCTCGCGCAGCCACTTGCGGGCCACGGCACCGGCGGCCACGGTGGGCGCGGTCAGGCGGGCCGAACTGCGGCCGCCACCGCGCGGATCGCGGATGCCGTATTTCTGCCAGTAGGTGTAGTCGGCATGACCGGGACGGAAGGTCTGCAGGATGTCGCCATAGTCCTTGCTGCGCTGGTCGGTGTTGCGGATCAGCAGGGCGATGGGAGCGCCGGTGGTCTGGCCCTGGTAGACGCCGGAGAGGATCTCCACCGCGTCGGGTTCGTTGCGCTGGGTGACGAAGGGGCTGGTGCCGGGGCGGCGGCGGTCCAGGTCGGTCTGGATGTCGGCCTCCGTCAGCGCCAGGCCGGGCGGGCACCCGTCGATCACGCAGCCGATGGCCGGGCCGTGGGACTCACCGAAGTTGGTGACGCAAAACAGGGTGCCTAGGGTGTTGCCGCTCATGCGGCCCGATTATCCCCGAGCGGCACCGGTCGCCTGGCCGCCGGCGGCTTCGCCTTCCTCGTCCTGGGGCCAGTCGCGGATGTAGGCCTTGAGCATGCGGTTCTCGAAGTTCTGGCTGTCGACCACCGCCTTGGCCACGTCGTAGAAGCTGATCACGCCCATGAGCATCTTGTTGTCCATGACCGGCATGTAGCGGGTGTGCTTCTCCAGCATCATGGGGCGCACCTGATCGAGCTCGGTCTCGGGGGTGCAGCTCATGGGGTGGTCGTCCATCACGGTGCGCACCACCTTGCCGCCGAGCGTGCCGCCGTTGCGGGCCAGGGTGTGGATGACCTCGCGGAAGGTCAGCATGCCCACCAGCTCGCCGTGTTCCATGACCGCCAGCGAGCCGATGTCGTACTGGGCCATGGTGTCCACCGCGCGCTGCAGGGAATCTTCAGGAGCGATGGTGTAGAGCGTGCCGCCCTTGACGCGCAGGATGTCGCTGACTTTCATGGCCGTTCTCCTCGGAATCTGGTGTCGTCCGCCCGACCGGGCGGTGAGCCAATATAGCCCACAATACCCCGCGAAACCACATCAGGAGACACCCCCATGGCCGGTCATTCCGACCCCGGGTTCGACACGCTGGCGCTGCACGCCGGCGCCCAGCCCGACCCCGTCACCGGCGCGCGCGCCGTGCCCATCCACCTGACCACCTCGTTCGTCTTCGAGTCGAGCGACCATGCCGCCGCACTGTTCAACCTGGAGCGCGCCGGCCACGTGTACAGCCGCATCAGCAACCCCACCAACGCGGTGTTCGAGCAGCGCATGGCTGCGCTCGAAGGCGGCGTGGGCGCCATCGCCACGGCCAGCGGCCAGGCCGCGCTGCACCTGGCCGTGGCCACGCTCATGGGCGCGGGTTCGCACATCGTGGCCAGCACTGCGCTGTATGGCGGCAGCCAGAACCTGCTGCACTACACCATGCGCCGCTTCGGCATCGAGACCACCTTCGTCAAGCCCGGCGACATCGACGGCTGGAAGGCCGCCGTGCGGCCCAACACCCGCCTGTTCTTCGGCGAGACCGTGGGCAACCCCGGCCTGGACGTGCTCGATGTGCCCACCATCGGCCAGATCGCCCGCGAGGCCGGCGTGCCGCTGCTGGTCGATTCCACCCTCACCACGCCCTACCTGGTGCGCCCGCTGGAGCTGGGGGCCGACCTGGTCTACCACTCGGCCACCAAGTTCCTGAGCGGCCACGGCACCGTCATCGGCGGCGTGCTGGTGGACGGCGGCAGCTTCGACTGGGATGCGGCCCATGCCCGCGACGGCCGTTTTGCCGAGCTCAGCGAGTCCTACGACGGCTTCCACAACATGGTGTTCACCGAGGAGTCCACCGTGGGTGCCTTCCTGCTGCGGGCCCGCCGCGAGGGCCTGCGCGACTTCGGCGCCTGCATGAGCCCGCACACCGCCTGGCTGATCCTGCAGGGCATCGAAACCCTGTCGCTGCGCATGGACCGGCACATGGCCAACACCGAAAAGGTGGTGCAGTTCCTGGCCAGCCACCCGCTGGTGTCGAGGGTCGGCCACCCGCTGCTCGAATCGCACCCCAGCCACCAGCTCGCCGAACGCATCCTGCGCTTCGGCGCGCGGGGTGCGGGTTCGGTCTTCAGCTTCGACATTGCGGGCAGCCGCGCCCAGGGCAAGGCCTTCATCGAATCGCTCAAGATCTTCAGCCACCTGGCCAACGTGGGCGACTGCCGCTCGCTGGTGATCCACCCGGCCAGCACCACCCACTTCCGCATGAGCGACGAGGCCCTGGCGGGTGCAGGCATCGGTCCGGGCACCATCCGCCTGTCCATCGGCCTGGAAGACGCGGACGACCTGATCGACGACCTCAAGCGTGCCCTCAAGGCGGCAGAAAAGGCGGCCTGACCATGATGCTCAACGTCAACGGCGCCGCCACCTACGCCTACACCGGCGGCAAGTCCTTCGACCCCGCCAGGCCCACCGTGGTCATGATCCACGGCGTGCTCAACGACCACAGCGTCTGGGCCCTGCAGAGCCGCTACCTGGCCAACCACGGTTTCAATGTGCTGGCCATCGACCTGCCCGGCCACTGCCGCAGCCAGGGCGAGGCGCCGGCTTCGGTGGAAGCAGCGGCCGACTTCATCGGCGCCCTGCTGGATGCCGCCGGCGTGCAGCAGGCCGCACTGGTGGGCCACAGCTGGGGGTCGCTCATTGCCATGGAAGCGGCAGCCCGCTTTCCCGAGCGCATCAGCCACCTGGTGCTGGTGGGCACGGCTTTCCCCATGAAGGTGTCGCCCGCCCTCATCCAGGCCTCGCTGGAGGAACCCGAGAAGGCGCTGCGCATGGTCAACGTGTTCTCGCGCAGCACGCTGGCGGCACCACCCTCGGCCCTGGGCCCGGGCACCTGGGTGTATGGCGCCGGCATGGCCCTGGGCCGGCGGGTGCTGCGCAGCAATGCGGCGGTCAACGTGTTCCACCGCGGGTTTGTCGCCTGCGACAGCTACGCCGGCGGCGAGGCCGCCATGCAGAACGGACGCTGTCCGGTGCTGTTCGTGCTGGGTGCGGCCGATCAGATGACCCCGCCCAAGGCGGCGCAAGGCCTGGTCGATGCGGCCCGAACCGCCGGCCGCGCGGTGGAGGTCACCCGGGTGCCGGTGGGCCACCACCAGATGACCGAAGCGCCCGATGCCACGCTGTTCGCGCTGCGCGACTTCCTGCAGCGGCGGGCCCCGCAGCCGGCCTGATCAGGCGTTGATGACCGGCGCGGCGCCCGGGGGCAGCACCCCGGGGGTCAGCGCTTCGGCCAGCGTCAGATCGCTCCAGCGGCTCCGGTCCCAGAAGCGCAGGGTGCTGGCCTGGCGGGTCAGCAGCAGGCGCTCGGCCAGGGCGGCCATGGGTGTGGTGGCGGGATCGATGAGCACCACATAGCGCTCGCCCTCTTCGTTCAGGCGACCCAGCCAGTCCAGCGCCACCAGCGCGGCCACCGGCTCTTCCAGCTGCAGCGGGTCCACCCGCAGCGCCTGGGCCAGGGCTTCCAGGCTCAGGCCGCGCGGCTGGCCGTCGCGCACCGCCAGCAGCCGCTCCATCACCTCCAGCGCCAGCTGGAAGCTCCAGCCGGGCGTGTCGCCGCGCCGGGCCACGCCGGCCAGCAGGCTGGGCAGGTAGGCGGTGACCACCGCCCCCAGCAGCACGATGACCCAGGCCACGTAGAACCAGATCAGCAGGATGGGCAGCGTGGCGAAGGTGCCGTAGAGCACCGAATAGGTGGGCACCGCCTTGAGGTACCAGCCCAGCGCCTGCTTGGCCAGCTCCAGCGCGGTGGCCGCAAACAGGCCACCGACCAGCGCATGGGCCCATCGCACGCGGGTGTGCGGCACATAGTGGTAGAGGGCCGCCAGCCCGCCGGTGACCAGCACCACCTGCAGCGAATCGAGCAGCAGCCGCACCGTGCCGGTCAGGCTGCCCGGCACCCCGCGCGAATAGGCGATGGCATAGGAGGTGACCGTGACGCTGCCGGCCAGCAGCAACGGCCCCAGGGTCAGCACCGCCCAGTACACCAGCAGCCGCTGGGTGAGCGAGCGGGGCTGGCGCACCCGCCAGATGTCGTTGAGCTTGCGGTCGATGGTCAGGATGAGCGCCAGCGCGGTGACCAGCAGGAACAGCGCGCCGGCCCAGCCCATCTGCGAGGCCTTGCTGGAGAACTGGTTGAGGTAGGTCAGCACCTGGCGGGCGATGTTGTCCGGCACCAGGCTCTGCACCAGCCAGCGCTGCAGCGTGAGCTGCAGCCGGTCGAACATGGGGAAGGCGCTGAACACGGCCAGCGCCACGGTGAACAGCGGCACCAGCGAGATGGTGGTGGTGAAGGTCAGGCTGCTGGCGGTCACGCCCAGGCGGTCTTCGCGGAAGCGCTCGCGCAGGGTCACGGCCGTGTTGCGCCAGGGGAAACCGCGCGCGTTGCGCCACAACGTGCGCAGCAGGGATTCAGCGGCGGCGAACCGGTCGGACAGGGTCATCCCGGTATCATGCCAGCCCGCCCCGACGCCTCGGTGCGCCCCTTCTTTCACCCTCGTCCCGGACACCCCGACATGACCGCACCCGCCCCCCGCTCCGCCATCGAGACCACCCGCTGGCTGGCGGTGGGCAGCCTGATCGGCCTGATCGCGGTCGGCCTGGCCTGGGAAATGGTGGTGGCCCCCCTGAGGCCGGGAGGCTCGTGGTGGGCGCTGAAGGTGCTGCCACTGGCGCTGCCCCTGGCCGGCCTGCTGAAGAACCGCATGTACACCTACCGCTGGGTCAGTCTGCTGGTATGGCTGTACTTCACCGAGGGCGTGGTGCGGGCCACCAGCGGCGAATCCGGCGCCTCCACCCTCATGGCCGTGCTGCAGACCCTGCTGTGCCTGGCCTTGTTCGCAGCCTGTGCCCTGCATGTGCGCATCCGCCTGAAGGCTGCCGGCAAAGAGGCTGTGGCGGCCGACGCCGCTGCTGCCGCTGCAGCGGCCGAAGCCCGGGTGCAGCCCGCCGCCCCGCGCCAACCCTGAAGCCTTGCGATGACTGCCAGGTCCTTGATCGATGCATTGAAGGCTGCCGTGGGCGACGCCCATGTGCTGACCGCCGAACACCACGACCTCACCGCCTACGAGCAGGACTGGCGCAAGCGCGCCCGGGGCCGCGCCCTGGCCGTGGTGCGCCCGGGCAGCACGGCCGAGGTGGCGGCGGTGGTCAAGGCCTGCGTGGCCGCCGGCGCACCGCTGGTGCCGCAGGGCGGCAACACCGGTCTGGTGGTGGGCTCCACACCCGACGCGTCAGGCCGTCAGGTGGTGCTGAACCTGGGCCGCATGAACGCGGTGCGCGGCATCGACAGTGCCAACCTCACCATGACGGTGGAAGCCGGCTGCGTGCTGCAGTCGGTGCAGGAAGCGGCCGAGGCCGCCGGCCTGCTGTTCCCGCTCAGCCTGGCGGCCGAAGGCAGCTGCACCATCGGCGGCAACCTGGCCACCAACGCCGGCGGCACCCAGGTGGTGCGCTACGGCAACGCCCGCGAGCTGTGCCTGGGTCTGGAGGTGGTGACCGCCCAGGGCGAGGTCTGGAACGGCCTGGGCGGCCTTCGCAAGGACAACACCGGCTACGACCTGCGCGACCTGTTCGTGGGCAGCGAAGGCACGCTGGGCATCATCACCGCCGCCACGCTCAAGCTGCACCCGCAGCCGGTGGCGCGGCTCACCGCCTGGGCGGCCGTGCCGTCCATGGAGGCGGCCGTGGGCCTGCTGGCGCTGGCGCATCGCCATCTGGGGCCGGGGCTGACCGG
Organism: Allobosea thiooxidans; assembly: GCA_943370825.1. Lineage (GTDB taxonomy): Bacteria > Pseudomonadota > Gammaproteobacteria > Burkholderiales > Burkholderiaceae_C > Hydrogenophaga. The sequence continues at coordinate 12,479 of CALRSR020000032.1, forward strand.
GTTCGAGGTCATGGGCCAGTTCGCGCTCGGCCTGGTGGACCGGCATTTCCCGCAGCTGCGGGTGCCGCTGTGGCGTGACCACCCGTACTGCGTGCTGCTGGAGAACAGCGACAGCGAAAGCGAGGAACATGCCCGGGGCCAGTTCGAGCGCCTGCTGGAAACCGCGCTCGACGCCGGTACCGTCACCGACGCGGTCGTGGCCGAGAGCATCGCGCAGGCTCAGGCCCTGTGGCACATCCGCGAAAGCATTCCGCTGGCCCAGGCCGAAGAGGGCCTGAACATCAAGCACGACATCAGCATCCCGGTGTCGCGCATTCCCGCCTTCTGTGCCGAGACCGACGCCCTGCTGGCGCGCGAGATCCCCGGCGTGCGGCTGGTGAACTTCGGGCACCTGGGCGACGGCAACCTGCACTACAACGTGCAGGCCCCGGCCGACGGTGACCCGGCGCGTTTCCTGGCCGAGCAGGAGGCGCGGGTCAACACCCTGGTGTTCGATGCCGTGGCCCGGCACGGCGGCTCCATCAGCGCCGAGCACGGCGTGGGCAGCCTCAAGGCCGCCTGCCTGCCGCACTACAAGGACGCCGTGGCCCTGGGCCTGATGCGCTCCATCAAGACCGCGCTGGACCCGCAGGGCCTGCTGAACCCCGGTCGGGTGCTGGCCTGACGCCGGCCCCCCGATTCGGGGGAAAATCCCCTTTTGCCCCCGACACCCCAGACACCCTTCCTGCCATGCCCGACGCCGCCTCCCGCCCCGTGCGCTCCCAGTACGAAGACTTCATGCGCCACGTCTACACGACCGGCGTGCAGAAGACCGACCGCACCGGCACAGGCACCACCAGCGTGTTCGGCCACCAGATGCGCTTCGACCTCAACGAGGGCTTCCCGCTGGTGACCACCAAGAAGGTGTTCCTCAAGGCCCTCATCGTGGAGCTGCTCTGGTTCCTGCGCGGCGACAGCAACGTGAAGTGGCTGCAGGAGCGCGGCTGCACCATCTGGGACGAATGGGCCCGTGAAGACGGTGACCTCGGTCCGGTGTACGGCGTGCAGTGGCGCAGCTGGCCCACCCCCGACGGTGGCCACATCGACCAGATCAGCGAGGTGGTCAAGCAGCTGCGCACCAACCCCGATTCGCGCCGCATCATCGTGAGCGCCTGGAACGTGGCCGACCTGAACAAGATGGCCCTCATGCCCTGCCACGCCTTCTTCCAGTTCTATGTGGCGCCGCCCCAGGCGCCGGGCGAGCGCGGCAGGCTCAGCTGCCAGCTCTACCAGCGCAGCGCCGACATCTTCCTGGGCGTGCCGTTCAACATCGCCAGCTATGCGCTGCTCACCCACATGCTGGCGCAGCAGTGCGACCTGGATGTGGGCGACTTCATCTGGACCGGCGGCGACTGCCACATCTACAGCAACCACCACGAGCAGGTGGAGCTGCAGCTCTCGCGCCAGCCCTTCCCCTACCCCACGCTGAACATCCGCCGCAAGCCCGACTCGATCTTCGACTACCAGTACGAAGACTTCGAGGTGCTCGACTACCAGCACCACCCGGCCATCAAGGCGCCGGTGGCCGTCTGATGCCGGCTGCCATGCTCAGCCGCCGCCAGCTGTGGGGCCTGCTGGCCCTCACGCTGATGTGGGGGGTCAACTGGCCCATGATGAAGCTGTCGCTGCAGGAAATGCCGCCGCTGTACTTTCGTGCCAGCACCATGTGCCTGGGCGCGGCCTGGCTGTTCCTGTATGTGCGGGGCCAGGGCGAGCGCATGTGGCCCCGGCGGGACGAGTGGGCCACCATCGCCTGGCTGGGCCTGCCCAATGTGCTGGGCTGGCACACGCTGTCCATCTTCGGGGTGCAGGCGCTGGCCTCGGGGCGTGCGGCCATCCTGGGATTCACCATGCCGATCTTCACCGTGCTGCTGGGCGCACTGTTCTTCGGCGAACGCATCACGCCCCGGGTGCGGGTGGCGGTGCTGAGCGCCGGCATTGCCATCGGCCTGCTGCTGTGGCACGAGCTGCAGAGCCTCAGCGGCCGGCCGGTGGGCATTGCCTGGATGCTGGGTGCGGCCATCTGCTGGGGCCTGGGCACGCTGATGTTCCGTCGCGCCACCTTCACGCTCTCGCCCATGGTGGTGACGGTGTGGATGCTGCTGCTGGGGAGCGCCGTGGTGTGGGTCCTGGCCGTTGCCTTCGAGCCGGTGCCCGATGTGGCCAGCTTCAGCGGCGCCATGTGGCTGAGCCTGCTGTACGGCGTGCTCATCAACTATGGCGTGGCGCAGCTGATCTGGTTCGGTCTGGCCCGCCACCTGCCGCCGGCCACCAGCGCCATGAGCGTGATGGCGATTCCGCTGGTGGGCACGCTGAGTGCCACCTTCATCGTGGGCGAGATCCCGCACTGGCAGGACTGGCTGGCCATCGGCTTCGTCATGATGGCCATTGCCAGCGTGCTGCTGCCTGCCCCCGGCCGGGCCACCCTGGCGTCCCGAACCTGAACCATGGCCACCCTGCCCCGCCTCCACCTCATACTGGCCCGCGCCTCCAACGGCGTGATCGGCCTGGACAACCGCATGCCCTGGCATCTGCCGGAAGATCTGGCCCATTTCAAACGCACCACCCTGGGCTGCCCGGTGGTCATGGGCCGCAAGACCTGGGACTCGCTGCCACCGCGCTTTCGGCCGCTGCCGGGCCGCGCCAACATCGTGCTCAGTCGCGACGACGCCTGGGCCGCCGATGGGGCGCAGCGCGCCGCTTCGCTCGATGAAGCCCTGGCGCTGTGCGCCGGCCAGCCCGATGTGTGGGTGATCGGTGGTGCGCAGATTTACGCCCAGGCCCAGCCCCGCGCGCACAGTGCCGTCATCACCGAGATCGACCGCGCTTTTGAAGGCGATGCTTTCGCACCGAGCTTCGGCCCGGAGTGGGTGGAGACGCGCCGCGAGGCCCATGTGTCGGCCGACGGTCTGCCCTTTGCCTTTGTCACCCTGGAGCGCCGGCCATGAGCTATGCGGTCAAGGAAGTTTTCTACACACTGCAGGGCGAAGGCCTGCGCGCCGGTCGCCCGGCCGTGTTCTGCCGCATGGCCGGCTGCAACCTGTGGAATGGCCGCGAGGAAGACCGCGAGACCGCCGTCTGCCGGTTCTGCGACACCGACTTCGTGGGCACCGACGGCGTGCGTGGCGGCAAGTTCGCGCAGGCGGCCGATCTGGCGGCGCTCGTGGCCTCGCTCTGGCCCGAAGGCCAGGGCCACCGCTACATCGTCATCACCGGTGGCGAACCCATGCTGCAGATCGACCAGGCGCTGATCGATGCGCTGCATGCCCAGGGCTTCGAGATCGCGGTGGAAACCAATGGCACGCTGCCGGTGCCCGAGGGCATCGACTGGATCTGCGTGAGCCCCAAGGCCGGTGCCGACTGGGTGCAGCGTCGCGGCCACGAACTCAAGCTGGTGTACCCGCAGCCCGGGCTGATGCCCGAGGCGGTGGACGGCCTGACCGATGTGCAGTTCGACCACTGGCTGCTGCAGCCCATGGACGGCCTGCTGCGCCAGCAGAACACCCGCCGCGCCATCGAGCTGTGCCAGGCCCGGCCGCGCTGGCGCCTGTCCCTGCAGACCCACAAGATCCTGGACATTCCATGAGCACGAGCCCGCAACCCGCCGTGGCGCTGCACGAACTCTCGCAGCGCTTCTACTTTGAATCGGCCCACACCCTGCGCCGCACCATCGAGGCCGAAGGCAGCCGCCGCGTGCACGGCCACACCTACGAGGCCGAGGTGACGGTGCGCGGCACGCCGGATGCCGGCGGCATGGTGATCGACCTGGCCTACCTGCGCCGCACCATCGCCGCCCTGCGCGAGAAGCTCGACCACCACTTCCTGGACGAGGTGGAGGGCATCGGCATTCCGACGCTGGAAAACCTTTGCAGCTACATCCGCCGCGAACTCGAACCCCAGGTGCCCGGCCTGTGCGCCGTGAGCGTGTGGCGCCAGGCCAGCGGCGACCGCTGCGCGCTGCGCTGGTGAGTCCGGCCAGGCGCCTCAGGCCGGCGCCAGCCGGAATGCGGACACTGCCTCCACCAGCTGCCGAGCCTGCTGCTCGAGCCGGGCCGCTGCGGCTGCGCTTTCCTCCACCAGGGCGGAGTTCTGCTGGGTGGCGTTGTCCATTTCGCGCACCGCCTCGCTCACCTGGGCCACGCTGTCGCTCTGCTCGCCACTGGCCCGGCTGATGTCGCCCACGATGTCGGTCACACGGCGAATCGAGTCGACCACCGCCTGAACCGTGGTGCCGGCCTGGTTCACCAGTGCGCTGCTGTGCTCGACCGTATCGACACTGCTCTGGATCAGCAGCCTGATGTCCTTGGCCGCCTGGGCGCTGCGCTGGGCCAGGGTGCGCACCTCGCCGGCCACCACCGCAAAGCCCCGGCCTTGCTCGCCGGCACGGGCTGCTTCCACCGCCGCATTGAGCGCCAGGATGTTGGTCTGGAAGGCGATGCCGTCGATGACGCCGATGATCTCGCTGATCTTCTGGCTGCTCTCGTGCACGGCCTTCATGGTGCTGACCGCATCGCCCATGGACTTGCCGCCCTGCTCTGCCACCCGGCTGGCCTCGGCCGCCAGCGCGCTGGCGGTCTCGGCGTGCTTTGCATTCTGCTCGGCCGTTTCGCCGAGCAGTCCCGCCGTGGCCGATGTCTGCTCCAGCGCAGAGGCCTGGCGTTCGGTACGGACGGACAGGTCTTCGTTGCCGTGGGCGATCTGCAGGCTGGCTGCCGCCACGCTTTCGGCGCTGCTGCGCACGTTCTGCACCACCGAAGCCAGCGATTGCTGCATGACACCCAGCGCGACCATCAAGGGGGTGAACTCGTCCCGCACCGGATCGACGATCTCGGTGCTCAGGTCGCCGTCCCTCACACGCTCCGTGGTGCTGCAGGCCAGGGCCAGCCTGCGCTGCAGCGAGCGGGCCATCCAGAACGAGAAGAACAGCAGGGATGCCGCGATCAGCACCACCACGGCAGTCAGCGCCGACGACACCGTGCGCACCTCCGACCGGATGGCGGCGATGTCGGCCGCCAGGGCCTCTTCCTGGTACAGCACGCCCTCATGGACCACAGCCAGCACCCGGTTTCGCGCGGGTATGGTCTCGCGCAGCAGGAACTCGAAGGCCTGTTCGGTCTGACCGGCCACCACCAGCGCCACATTGCGCTCGGCCACCGCCCAGAACGCGTCCATGGCCGGGGGGATCTGGGCAAACTGCGCACGTCCCTTGGCGGTGTAGAGGCCAGCCTCATAGCGGGTCATGGTCTGTTGAATGGCGGCGCGCTTCTCACCGATGTCGGACAGTGCTGCCTGCCTCTCGGCGTCGGTCCGCGCCAGCATGGCATGCCTGAGCTGCAGCGAAGACCGGGTGACGGCGAGTTCCAGGTCGGTCATGGCCACAAACTGGGGCACCCGGACCTGCTCCGTTCGCTCGGCGTGTTCGCGCACTTCGGTCAAACCCAGATGGGCATGAACAACGGCCGCCAGCAGGCCGATCGATGCCAGCACGCTCAGTGCGTACAGGCGTTGGGTCAGACCCCAGCTGATTCGGGAGGATGGCTTGATCATGGTTTTGGTCTCCTTGGTGCCCCGATGTTCGACAACTTTGCTGTCCTGCTGAAGCGTCAACTGGCGGCAAATCACCTCCCACGTGATAAAACTCCCGGCCTTGATGACGGGTCCCGACTTCAGGCCTCGGATCGCGAACCGGGCCGCCCCGGCCGCTGTCGCCCTGGAGACACTGCAAGACCCTGTCCGAGTCCTCAGGTCCCCCTTTCCACCAACCTCGCTTCTCCCATGCAACTCGCCACCTGGAACGTCAACTCACTCTCGGTTCGCTTGCCCCAGGTGCTGGACTGGCTGGCCGCGCACCCGGTGGACGTGCTGGCCCTGCAGGAACTCAAGCTGACCGACGACAAGTTTCCGGCCCAGGCCTTTGCCGAGGCCGGTTACCAGGCGCAGTGGTTCGGCCAGAAGACCTACAACGGCGTGGCCCTGATCAGCCGCACACCGGCTGCCGATGTGGTGAAGAACATCCCCGGCTTTGCCGACGAGCAGTCGCGGGTGCTGTGCGCCACCATCGATGGCGTGCGGGTCATCGGCGCCTACTTCCCCAACGGCCAGGCACCGGGCAGCGACAAGTTCGCCTACAAGATGGCCTGGTTGACGGCCCTGCGCGAGTGGGTGAAGGCCGAGATGGCCGCGCACCCGCAGCTGGTGCTGATGGGCGACTACAACATCACCTTCGACGACGCCGATGTCTGGGACCCGGACGGCCTGCGCGAGACCATCCACTGCACCACCGAAGAGCGCACCCACCTGCAGGCCCTCATCGGCCTGGGCCTGCACGATGCGCACCGGCTGTTCGAACAGCCGCCCAAGAGCTTCAGCTGGTGGGACTACCGCATGCTGGGCTTCCAGAAGAACCGGGGCCTGCGCATCGACCACATCCTGATCACCGATGCGCTCAAGGCCCGTGCCACGGCCTGCACCATCGACCGCGCCCCGCGCAAGAACACCCAGCCCAGCGACCACGCGCCGGTGGTGCTCACGCTGGGCTGAGGCTCACTCCAGGTCCAGTTCCTGGATCTTGCGGGTGATGGTGTTGCGGCCGATGCCCAACTTGTGGGCGGCCTCGATGCGGCGGCCGCGCGTGTTGGCCAGCGCGGTCTGGATCAGTCGGGTCTCGAACCGGCGGGTCAGCACATCCCACACATCGGTGCGGCCGGTTTCCAGCAGCGCCAGCGCCTCGGCCTGAAGGCCCTGCTCCCAGTTCAGCGGCAGCCCCGCCTCCGAAGCCGCCGAGCCGTTCATGCCGACTGGCACCACCGGCACGGCGGCGGCCACCGGCACCGTGGCAGCCACCGGCGACGGCAGCGCGGCCCCCACCGGATCGTCGGCACCGGTCTGCGCCGAGGACACGCTGCCCAGCACCTCGGGCGGCAGGTCCTTGACCTCGATCACCTGGGCCGGCGCCATCACGGTGAGCCAGTGGCACAGGTTTTCCAGCTGACGCACGTTGCCGGGAAAGTCGAAGCTGCCCAGCAGCTTGAGCGCCGGCTCGGAGATGCGCTTGGGCTCCACACCCAGCTGGCGTGCGCTCTGCTGCAGGAAGAAGCGGGTGAGCATGGGCACGTCCTCGCGCCGCTCGCGCAGCGCCGGCAGGCGCAGGCGGATCACGTTGAGGCGGTGGAACAGATCCTCGCGGAACACACCTTCCTTGACGCGCTGCTCCAGGTTCTGGTGCGTGGCGGCAATGACGCGCACATTGGCGCGCACCGCGCTGTGGCCACCCACCCGGTAGAAATGTCCGTCGGACAGCACCCGCAGCAAGCGGGTCTGCAGGTCGAAAGGCATGTCCCCGATCTCGTCGAGGAACAGCGTGCCGCCATCGGCCTGCTCGAAACGGCCCCGGCGCATGGTCTGGGCACCGGTGAAGGCGCCGCGCTCATGGCCGAACAACTCGCTCTCCAGCAGGTCCTTCGGTATGGCGGCGGTGTTGATGGCCACGAATGGCCCGCTGGCGCGCGGCGAATGCTTGTGCAGGGCACGGGCCACCAGCTCCTTGCCGGAGCCCGATTCGCCGGTGATGAGCACCGTGACCTGGCTCTGCGAGAGCCGGCCGATGGCTCGAAAGACATCCTGCATGGCCGGCGCCTGGCCCAGCATCTCGGGCACGGCGCTCATGCGCTCCTCGGCCACTTCCTCGCGCTGGCTTTCTTCCACCGCGCGGCGGATCAGCTCCACCGCCTTGGGCAGGTCGAAGGGCTTGGGCAGGTATTCGAAGGCGCCGCCCTGAAAGGCGCTGACCGCGCTGTCCAGGTCGGAGAAGGCGGTCATGATGATCACCGGCAGCCCCGGCAACCGCTCCTTGACCTTGTCCAGCAACTCCAGCCCGGAGCCACCGGGCATGCGGATGTCGCTCACCAGGATCTGCGGCCCCTCGGCGTCGGGGGTGTCGGTCAGGGCCCGCAGCACTTCCTGCGGGTTGGTGAAGCTGCGGGTGGGCAGGTTCTCGCGCAGCAGCGCTTTTTCGAGCACGAAGCGGATCGATTGGTCGTCATCCACTATCCAGATCGGCTTCATGTATCGGTTGTCCTTGTGAGGGCGCTTGTGTGATGTGTTCTAGGGCAACGGGATCAGGATCTTGAAGTCCGTGTGTCCCGGTGTGCTCTCGCACTCGATCAGGCCATGGTGCTGCTGCACGAAGGTTTGCGCCAGCGTCAGCCCCAGGCCGGATCCGCCATCACGCCCCGATACCAGGGGAAAGAAGATGCGGTCCTTGATCGAGTCCGGCACGCCGGGCCCGTTGTCCATCACATGCAATTCCAGTGCCAGCCGATAGCGCTGCTTGCCGAAAGTGACCTGCCGCCCCACCCGGGTGCGGAAGGTGATGCGCGCATCCCCGGCGGAGATGCGGTCGGACAGGGCCTGCGCTGCGTTGTGGGCGATGTTGAGCACCGCCTGGATGAGCTGCTCACGGTCGCCCCGGAACTCGGGGATGGAGATGTCGTAGTCGCGCACCACCCTGAGGCCGCGCGGGAACTCGGCCAGGATCAGCGAGCGCACCCGCTCGCACACTTCGTGGATGTTCACGTCGCCCACCACATGCGGGCGTCGGTGCGGCGCCAGCAGCCGGTCCACCAGCGACTGCAGGCGATCGGCCTCGTGGATAATGACCTGGGTGTATTCGATCAGCTCCCTGGAATCGAGCTCCATCTGCAGCAGCTGGGCTGCACCCCGGATGCCACCCAGCGGGTTCTTGATCTCGTGCGCCAGGTTGCGGATGAGTTCCTTGTTGGCCTGCGCCTGATCGATCAGCCGCTCCTCCCGCTCCTGGCGGGTCTGCTGCTCCAGCGGCAGCAGTTCCACCACCACCTCAGCCGAGTTCTCGGTCTGGGCCACCACCACATGCACCGGCAGGGGGTCGTGGGCAGCCCGGCGCAGGAAGGCGTCGTAACGCAGGGCCGCAAATTCGTTGCCCCGGGCACCCGAGAGCGCGTTGTCCAGCAGCAGGGGGTCGGTGAAGCAGTCCTGCATGCGGGCGCCGGTGATGCTGCGGCGCGACATGCCCAGCGCATCTTCCAGCGCCGCATTGGCATACAGCACATGGCCCTGCAGATCGACCACGGCCACCAGGGTGGCCAGCAGGTCCAGCGACTGGAAGCGGCCGGCGATGCCCGAAACGCCGGGAGCGGCGGCGCCGCTCACCGTCCGCCGGGCTGGCCGCCGAGGCGACCGAGCTCGCGCTGCAGGCCGGCCACATCGGCCTCGGCCCGGGTCACGGCGGCCTTGAGTTCGGCCACACGGTCCAGGTAACGCTGGTGGTTGCGGCCCTCGATGCCCTGTTTTTCGGGCTCGCCGTTGGCATAGGCGGTGCGGGCTTCGGCCAGACGCGCCTCGGCGCGGCGCAGCTCGCCTTCCAGGATGGCGCGGGCGTCGCTGTCGCGGGCGCGTTGCGACGCGCTGTCGATGCGTTCTCCGCTGCTGCGCTCGGAAGAGCCGCTGCCGGTGTTGCCGGCAGGGCGGCTGGGGGTGGCGGCCGGACGGGGGCCTTCGATCACGGTGATGTTGCCGCCGTCGATGACGGTGCAGTTGCGGGACTTCGCGACGGCAGCGTTGTTGGTGTATTCGTTGCCGCATCGGTAGATGCGGTCCTGGGCCATGGCGGGCAGCAGGCCGAAGGTGCCCAGCAGGGTCAGGCTGGCGAGGCGGCTGGGAGAAAGGAACGGGTTCTGGGCAGGCACGGTGGCGGCTCCATGGGGTCGGACGTCAAGTCGGTCAGTATGACCGAATCGATCGGTCAAAGTGCCCTGTGCACCAGCGCAGCGGAAGGTCTGGCCGGACGGCGGGCAAAAAAAAAGACGGCCGAAGCCGTCCTTTCTGTCCGACCCGAAGATCAGAGCGAGTAGTACATGTCGTACTCGACCGGGTGCGGGGCCATGCGGAAGCGGGTGACTTCCTGCATCTTGAGCTCGATGTAGGCGTCCAGCATGGAGTCGGTGAACACGCCGCCCTTGGTCAGGAAGGAACGGTCCTTGTCCAGGTACTCCAGCGCCTGGTCCAGGCTGTGGCAGACGGTCGGCACCAGCTTGTCCTCTTCCGGGGGCAGGTGGTAGAGGTCCTTGGTGGCGGCTTCGCCCGGGTGGATCTTGTTCTCCACGCCGTCCAGGCCGGCCATCATCAGGGCCGAGAAGCACAGGTACGGGTTGGCCGAAGGATCCGGGAAACGCGCCTCGATGCGGCGACCCTTGGGGTTGGCCACGTACGGGATGCGGATGGAGGCCGAACGGTTGCGCGAGCTGTAGGCCAGCTTCACCGGAGCTTCGAAGCCGGGCACCAGGCGCTTGTAGCTGTTGGTGCCGGGGTTGGTGATGGCGTTCAGGGCACGGGCGTGCTTGATGATGCCGCCGATGTAGTACAGGGCGAAATCGCTCAGACCGGCGTAGCCGTCACCGGCGAACAGGTTCTTGCCGTCCTTCCAGATGGACTGGTGCACGTGCATGCCGGAGCCGTTATCGCCGGCGTAGGGCTTGGGCATGAAGGTGGCGGTCTTGCCGTAAGCGTTGGCCACGTTCCAGACCACGTACTTCAGGACCTGGGTCCAGTCGGCGCGCTCCACCAGGGTGGAGAACTTGGTGCCGATCTCGTTCTGGCCGGCGCCGGCCACTTCGTGGTGGAACACCTCGACCGGGATGCCCAGGGATTCGAGGATCAGGGACATCTCGGCGCGCATGTCCTGGGTGCTGTCGACCGGGGGCACCGGGAAGTAGCCGCCCTTGGTGGTGGGACGGTGGCCGCGGTTGCCGCCTTCGAGCTGCTTGCCGCTGTTCCAGGGGGCTTCGTATTCCTCGATGGCGAACATCACGTTGCCGGGCTCGTTGCTCCAGCGCACGCCGTCGAAGATGAAGAATTCGGGTTCCGGTCCGAAGTAGGCGGTGTCGCCCAGGCCGGAGGCCTTGAGGTAAGCCTCTGCGCGCTTGGCGATGGAACGCGGGTCGCGGTCATAGGCCTTGCCGTCGCTGGGCTCGACCACGTCGCACTGCAGGAAGAGGGTGGTCTCTTCGAAGAACGGGTCGATGTTGGCGGTGTTCGGGTCGGGCATGAGCTGCATGTCCGAGGCTTCGATGCCTTTCCAGCCGGCGATGGACGAACCGTCGAAGGCATGGCCCGAGGTGAACTTGTCTTCGCCGAAGGCGGAGATCGGCACGGTCACGTGCTGTTCCTTGCCACGGGTATCGGTGAAGCGGAAGTCAACGAACTTGACTTCGTTGTCTTTCACCATCTGCATCACGTCTGCGACGGTCTTGGCCATCAAATGCTCCTGTACGGGTTGGAAGGGAAAAAGCGATACGGCCTGGGGTTAGCAGCTTTCATGCCACCACAACCGTCGGTCGAGCTGCGTGCACAGTTTGCGCATCGCAGGCACCAACGCAGGATTATCGCCCAGCCCCGTTGAAGTTTCCGGGTCGGGATATGCCGCCTGCGCGAGCCATCTGCACCAATAAAGTGCATTACGGGTGCATCAACTTGGTGCGACTGCTTTTCGCACCATTTCGGGGCCCAGCTGGGCACCCACATCGCGCAGACCGGCCTGCAGCGCCACATAGGCCGACTCCACCGCCGCCGCCGCGCCCTTGACGCCCAGCTCGATGTGGCGGCCCCACTGCGGATGGTCAACGCTGGGCAGGCTGAACACCTTGACCGCATGGTCGGCCTCGATGCGCTCCATCAGCGGTGTCAGTGCCGCCTCCATGGCGCCCATCACGATCACCGATTTCTCCAGCCCGGCATCGGTGGTGTGCAGGTGCGGGTACAGCTCGTCCAGCACCCACTCGATCATGGGCCAGGCCATGACCGGGAAGCCCGGCACGAAATGCACCGCGCCTCCGCCCGCACCCTCCAGGCTGAAGCCAGGGATCTTGTTGTAGGGATTGGGAATGATGCGCGAGCCGGTCGGGAACACGCCCATGTTGTAGCGGTGCACGTTGTCGGGCCGGGTGGGATCGAAGGCCACGCCCTGCTCGGCGGCAATGTCGCGCATGCGGGACTCGATCAGATCGCGCGCCTGCGGGTGCAGCACCAGTTCGCGCCCGAGTGCAGCGCCGGCGCACTGGCGGGTGTGGTCGTCGGGCGTGGCGCCGATGCCGCCGCACGAGAACACGATGTCGCCGCTCTGGAACGCCTGGGCCAGCGCCGCCGTGATGCGCTGGCGGTCGTCGCCCACCAGCTGGCACCAGGCCAGCGACAGGCCACGCGCCTGCAGCAGCTGGATGACTTGCGCCATGTGTTTGTCCTGGCGTTTGCCGGACAGGATTTCGTCGCCAATGATGATCAGGCCGAAGGAAGACATGGGTCGAAGGGAGAAACGGTCAGAGCGGGGGCGGCAGCGGGGGCGGGTCGGACGCTGCAGGAACGGCGGGGGCTGCGGCGGGCGCATCGACCACCTCCACAGGGGCCACGATGGGTTCCTGGCGCAGGCGCTCCAGCGCCGCCAGGCAATAGTGGGCAAACCACAGCGACGCAAACGCGAACACCAGGGTGTAGATCCAGATGGCAATCGGCACCAGCAGCGGCGCCAGCGCGATGAACATGGCCCCCGATGCCCACAGCAGGCTCGGTGCAGCGCCCACGTAGCCGCTGAGCACGCCCATGGCCAGCAGCGAACTGCGGTGGCGGCGCATGAGGATGCGGCGCTCTTCGGGGGTGGCATGTTCCGACAGCGCGTCGTAGGTGAACACGCGGTAGGTGAGCCAGCCCCAGATCAGGGGCGGCAGGATCAGCACCAGCGGCGGAATGAACCAGGCCGGCACCGACAGCACCAGCGCCACCAGGGCCAGGGCGGTGGAGCCGGTGGACCACAGCACGCTGGCCAGCAGCGAGCCGCCGTGGCGCCGCTCCAGCGCACCGAAGCGGCGGCGGGCCACCAGATCGACCATCGCCGGGGTCATGAACAACGACACCAGCAGCAGGCACAGCACCACGATGGCCGGGGTGGCCAGCACCAGCACCACCAGCGGTGCAAACACGGTACGCAGCCCGCCCATGCCGACCCGGTCCAGCCAGGACAGGAAGGCCTGCACCAGCTCGAAGGCCTCGAACCAGGCCGTCACGCCGGCCACAGCCGGCTCCCAGAAGAAATAACCCAGGCCGAACGACAGCACCACCATCATCACCAGCGGCAGGATGGACAGGCCGATCACACGGGGGTGCACGCAGTAGGCCACGGCGCGCCAGAAGGCATCGAACATCAACGACATGGCGCCAAGAATACAACGCGACCCTTCAACGCAGGCGACAGCACGCCCGGCACCCTGGCGCCTAGCATGGACGGCATGCAACGCATCGACATTCATGGGGTGGGCCTGGAGGTGGAGCACATCGCCGGACCAACCAGCCCGGCGCCGCTGGTGTTCCTGCACGAAGGCCTGGGCAGCGTGTCGCTCTGGCGGCAGCGTGGCCGCCACTGGCCTGCCGAGCTGTGCGCGGCCACCGGCCGCAGCGGCTGGGTGTATTCACGCCGGGGCTATGGCCAGTCCGACCCGGTGGCCGATGTGCGCGGACCGGGACGGATGGCCGGTTTCTGGCATGTCGGCCGGCACGACCCCGACTACATGCACCGCGAGGCGCTCGATGTGCTGCCGGCCCTGCTGCAGACGCTGGGAGTGCAGCGGCCGGTGCTGGTCGGCCATTCCGACGGCGCCACCATCGCCCTGCTGCATGCGGCGCACCATGCGGTGACCGCCACCGTGGTGATGGCGCCCCATGTGTTCGTGGAAGACGTGGCCATCCAGGCCATCACCGCCGCCCGCGGCACCTACGATCAGGGCATGCGCGAGCGCCTGGCGCGCCACCATGCCGATGTGGACAACGCCTTCCGCCAGTGGAACGACGTGTGGCTGAGCGAGGCCTTCCTCCGCTTCGACATCCGCGCCGAATGCGCCCGCATCAACACCCCGCTGATGCTGGTGCAGGGGTGCCAGGACGAATACGGCACGCTGGAGCAGCTGCGGGCCATCGAGCGGGCAGTGCCCCACGCGACCACGCTGGAACTCGACGACTGCGGTCACAGCCCCCACCGCGACCACCCCGACGCACTTATGGCGGCAGTGACCGAATTTCTGAGACCGTTCCGGTAAAGCATCACCCGGCCCCGGTTTTTTCAACAAAATTCACACATTTGCGCGCTTTTTGGCTCAAGTCGGGCCAGGCTTGCGGTGCCCCGGGTCGGTTATCAATACACTTTGATACACATAGGCCGCCCACCAACCCATGAACACCCTCTCCTGGACCTCGCCATGGCTGCTTGCCGTGCTGCTGCCCATCGTGGCGGTGGCCGGCGCGTGGCTGCAGCGGGTCTGGACGGCCCGCAGTGCCCGCGCACGGCGCCAGCTGCCGGAGCACTGGCCGCTGGCCATGCGCTCGGTGGTCAACAGCGAGGAAGCGCGGGTGTGGCACTGGCTGGCCCGTGCCTTCTACGACCACCACATCATGATCAAGATGCCGGTCACCCGCTTCACCCTGCCCCGGGAGAAGCAGGAAAGCATGGACTGGTACAAGCTCCTGGGCGGCGTGTACTGCACCTTCACCATCTGCCGGGCCGACGGGCGCGTGGTGGGCTGCGTGGACGTGCCCGGCTCGGTCGGCATTCCGCGCAGCACGCGGGCGGTCAAGCACTCGCTGCTGGGCCAGTGCCACGTTCCCTACTGGGTGGTGCGCTCCAACAGCCTGCCCACGGTGGCCGAGATCCGGGGCGAATTCCTGGGCGAGGCGCCCATGAGCCAGGCCCTGCGGGAACGCGAGATGGAAGAGCGCGCCATCATCGCGGCGCAGAACAACCTGCGCACCGCCATCCACCGCCAGCGCAGCACCCGCCACAGCGACTTCGGTCCGCTGAGCAACTGGCCGAGCAGCCAGCCCGGTGAGCCGCGCAGCGATCTGCCGTCGCAGTGGCAGGACAACTCCTTCCTCGCCCCTCTGGACAGCCGGCGCGGCGACCTGCTCTGAGCCATCGCCGGCCCTGCCCCGCCGGGGCCGCTCAGGCCTTGGCGATGAGCGAGGCCACCTCATCGGCGGTCAGCCAGCGCCACTGACCCGGCGGCAGCTCGGCCGGCAGATCGATCCGCCCGATGCGCGAGCGGTGCAGGCCCTCCACCCGGTTGCCGACAGCGGCCACCATGCGCTTGACCTGGTGGTACTTGCCTTCGGTGAGCGTGAGTCGAAGGTGGGTGGGCGTCGCCAGCTCGCAGTCAGCCGCCTTCACCGGCTTGGGGTCGTCATCCAGCACCACACCCGCCAGCAGGCGGTCCACCATGGCCTTGTCGCCGGCATGCTTGAGCGTGACCTCGTACACCTTGGGCACATGGTGCCGGGGCGAGGTCATGCGGTGGATGAACTTGCCGTCGTCCGACAGCAGCAGCAGTCCGGTGGTGTCGAAGTCGAGCCGGCCCACGGCCTGCACACCGGCGGAGGCACCGCCGCCGCGCTCGCGCAGCGGGCCCGGCAACAGCGTGTAGACGCTGGGGTGCGCCCCCGGCTTGTGTGAGCACTCGTAGCCGGCCGGCTTGTGGAGCATCAGGTAGGCCCGCTCGTGGAAGACCCAGGCCTGACCCTGCACCCAGAACGACAGGCCCTGGGTGTCGAACCGCTGCAGAGGATCGGTGCACACCGCCCCCGGCCCGCCCACCGCCACATGGCCCATCTGCACCAGCCCCAAACAGACCCGGCGGGTGCCGAATCCCTGCGAAAAAAGAATGTCCTGCAACGCCATCATGGTGGGCGGCATTGTGCCTGCGTGCCGGCAACGGCTGCGTCTGGCGACGGCGTGTGTCGATTCGCCCCCGGCCACCGGCGATCCGTCGCATCCCGCTGGGCAGGCATCGGACCGGCCGCGACAGTCCCTCCATTCCCAGGAGGTCCTGCCATGTCGTTCACCCCCGTCATTGCCATCCACACCGCTGCCGCCATCGCAGCCGTCGTCATCGGCCCGCTGGCCCTGTGGTCCCGTCGCAGCGGCCATGTGCGCACCCGTCTGCACCGGGGCGCCGGCTATGCCTGGGTCACCGTGATGGTGGTGACCGCCTTCTCCGCCCTGTTCATCCCGGCGGCACGGCTGCCGAACATCGCCGGCTTCGGGCCGATCCACCTGCTGGTGCCCTTCGTGCTGGTGATGCTGGTGGTGGCCATGCGCCACATGCTGCAGGGCCGGCTGCAGGCCCACCGCCAGACCATGCTGCAGCTCTACATCGGCGCGTGTCTTGTGGCCGGCGCCTTCACCTTGCTGCCGGGGCGGCTGCTGGGCGACTGGGTGCGTTCGCTGCTGGCCTGAGCGGCAACCGCACCGTTTCGCACCATACTGCCGCATGGCCGCCGACCTGCCCCACGCCCCGATCAACGCCACCCGCCTGCGGCCCGACCCGCGCCGCATCGCACGCCGGCTGCTGTTCACCGTGGCAGTCAACACGGTGGTGGCCCTGTTCCTGGCACTGCCCGGCCGCGAGGGTCTGTGGGTGAACTGGGTGTACTCGCAATGCATCGGCCTGCTGATCTGGGCCTGCATCGACGGCGGGCGCTTCGTGTTCCATCCCCATGGTCGGCTGGTGGGCTGGCGCATGGCGCTGCTGGTGATGGTGGGCGTGGTGGCCGGTTACACCGCCGGCTGCCTGCTGGCCAATGCCCTGCTCGGCCGCCCGGTGCTGCTGGGCCTGCAAGGGCTGCCCACCAGCACGCTGCAGATCATGGGCGTGTCGCTGGTGGCGGCCGGCATCACCACCTATGTGTTCACCAGCCGAGAACAGCTGGCCCTGGCCCGCCAGGCATCAGAAGTGGCAGAGCGCCAGGCCACCGAGGCGCGGCTGCGGCTGCTGGAATCGCAGCTGGAGCCGCACATGCTGTTCAACACCCTGGCCAACCTGCGCGCCCTGATCGCCACCGACCCACCGCGCGCCCTGGCCATGCTGGACCGGCTCGACAGCTTCCTGCGGGCCACGCTGCAGGCCAGCCGCAGCGGCCCCGGCCACCACACCCTGGCGGCAGAGTTCGACCGCCTGGCCGACTACCTGTCGCTCATGGCGGTGCGCATGGGCCATCGCCTGACCCATTCGCTGGATCTGCCCGAGGCCCTGCGCGACCAGCCGGTGCCCGCCATGCTGCTGCAGCCCCTGGTGGAGAACGCCATCCGCCATGGGCTGGAGCCGTCGGTGGCCGGCGGGCATGTGGCCGTGTCGGCCCGCGAGGTGGACGGTGCCCTGCAGCTGGTGGTGCAGGACGACGGCATCGGCTGTGCCGACGAACCCGGGGGCGGCAGCGGCTTCGGCCTGACGCAAGTGCGCGAACGGCTGGCCAGCGCCCATGGTCCTGCGGCACACTGCCGCTGGCACAGCCGCCCCGGCGAAGGCACCCGCGTCACCTTGCGCCTGCCCCTGTCGACCCACACCGCATGAGCCCCACCGCCCTCATTGCCGAAGACGAACCCCTGCTGGCCCAGGCGCTGTGCGCCGAGCTGCAGCGCAGCTGGCCGGCCTTGCAGCTGCTGCCCGTGGTGGCCGACGGCATCAGCGCGGTGCAGATGGCCCTTCAGGCTCGGCCGCAGGTGCTGTTTCTGGACATCCGCATGCCGGGCCAGACCGGCCTGGAGGCGGCGGCCGACATCGCCGAACACTGGCCGACCGACCTGCCCTTTCCGGCCCTGGTGTTCGTGACCGCTTACGACCAGTACGCGATGCAGGCCTTCGAGGCCCAGGCCATCGACTACCTGCTCAAGCCAGTGCGGCCCGAGCGGCTGGAACGCACGCTGGAGCGCATCCGCCAACACCTGGACCGGCCCGCCGCCCAGCAGGGCACCACCACCCACCCCGCCGCCGCCGAGAAGCAGCTGCAGGCGCTGCTGGGCCGGTTGCACCGGCTGCTGGAACCCGCCGGCAGCACGCTGCCCGCCGCCTCGGGCCCGCCGATCGAACCGCTGCGCGTCATCACCGCCAGCGTGGGCACTTCGGTACGGGTGGTGCCCATCGAACAGGTGCTGGTGTTCGAGGCCGCCGACAAGTACCTGCGCGTGCTCACCACCGACACGGAACTGCTGCTGCGCACACCGCTGAAGGACCTGCTGCCGCGCCTGAACCCGGACGAGTTCTGGCAGATTCACCGCGGCACCGTGGTGCGCGTCAGCGCCATTGCACAAGCGGTGCGCGGCGAGAACGGCAAGCTCAGCCTGAGCCTGCACGGCCGGCCCGAACGCTGGCCGGTGAGCCGGCTGCACGAACACCGCCTGCGGCCACTCTGACGGCCACCCACCCTGAAAGGAGACGACCATGCCCTACACCCTGCGTTTCCAGCGCGTGCTGCGCGCTCCGCCCGAGCGGGTCTACCGGGCCTTCATCGACCCGGCCGCGCTGGCCAAGTGGAACGCACCCGACGGCTTCACCGCCACGGTGCACGAAATGGACGCCCGGCCCGGCGGCCGCTTCCGCATGTCGTTCACCAACTTCAGCGCCGGCCAGACCCATGCCTTCGGCGGCGAGTTCCGGGAGCTGGTGCCCAACGAGAAGATCGTGGCCACCGACCGCTTCGACAGCCCGCACCTGCCCGGCGAGCTGGTGACCACCACCCTGTTCAAGGCCGTGGGCAGCGGCACCGAACTCAACATCGAACAGGCCGGTCTGCCCGACGCCCTGCCGCCGGATGGCTGCATGGTGGGCTGGCAGCAGTCGCTGGAGCTGCTGGCGCGGCTGGTGGAGCCTGAGATACCCGGGGAGTGAGGGGATGGGGATGGAGTTGGGAGTGGCTCAGATGCCGTCGCGGGTGGCTTGAAGCCGCTGGATGTCGATCAGCTCGATCGCGGCCCGGCTGCGCGTGATGCACCCCAACGATTCCAGCTCGCGCAACGACTGGTTCACTGTCTGCCGGGACAGCGCCAGCATCAGCCCCAGCTGCTCCTGCGAGACCTGCAGCACAGGCTTGCTGCGATCCGTCCAGGTACCGTAGCCGCCTGCCATCAGCAGGAGGCGCCCGGCCACCCGCCGGGTGGGTGGCAGCAGGGTGAGCTCCTCGACGCTGGCGAACGTCAGACGCAGCTTGCGGGTCAGGAGCTGGCCCAGATCCCGCCAGTGCTGTGGCCGCTCGCCGAGCTCGGCCAGCAAGGCGGCCTGCGGCACGCGCAGCAGTTCGGCATCTTCCTGGGCCCAGGCGTCGTGGGTGCGGGGTGAACCATCGAACACTGCGATCTCGCCGAACCACTGAGGCGGCTCGAGCATGGCCAGAAGTGCCTCCTCGCCGGACGCCGAGATCGCGGTCACACGCATCACCCCGCGCAGGATGCAGTACAGGCCATCCGGTGCATCGTCGCGAGCGAACAGGCGCTGCCCGGCCGAGAGCGGCACATGCTCGGCATGGGTCAGCAGTGCGTTGGCGAACGTCGCGGGGAGTCCGGCGAACCAGGCGCCCGACAGGGCGATCTGGTGCCAGTCATCGCGGCAGAGCATGGGTTCCGGCCCTTTCTGTCAGGTCTGCGCAGCTTGTGTCGGCGAACCGACAGAAGAGATTCTGTGCCAGCGGAAAAAATGAGGCCCTGCGCCTTGGAGACACCATGAAAACCCTGGAAGACCAGCTGTCGAACTACGCGGGATACCACCGCGACCCCCGCAACATCGCCACCCACTTCGTGGGCATTCCACTGATCGTCCTGGCGATCACGGTGCTGCTTTCCCGCCCCGCCTTCCCGGTGGCGGGACTGTTGGCATCGCCTGCCGTGGTGGCGGTGATCGTGGTGTCGGCGTACTACCTCAGGCTCAGCGCCGTCCTGGGGCTGCTCATGAGCGCACTGCTGGCGTTGAGCGCCTGGTTCGGCGCCTGGGCAGCGCAACTTGCCACCGCGTCCTGGCTGACCCTGGGAATCGGCGGCTTTGTGGTGGGCTGGGTGTTCCAGTTCGTCGGCCATGTCTGGGAGGGCCGAAAACCGGCCTTCGTCGATGACCTCATGGGGCTGATCATCGGACCGCTGTTCGTGGTGGTCGAAGCACTGTTCGCGCTGGGGCTTCTGCCGGATCTGCGGCGCGAGGTCGAACGGCGATCAGGGCCGGTGCGCCACCGCGGCGCCCGGCAGACCGCCTGACCGCTTCTTCTCGATCGGATTCGCCGTCAGGCCCTGCGCCGGATAAGCCCGCATGAATTCGCGCGCCTTCTCCGGCTGCGCGGTGTTCAGCCAGGCGCTCCAGGCGCCCTCGTTCAGGATGGCCGGCATGCGTTTTTCGCTGCCGGGTGGGCCGTAGCGGCGCATCAGGGCGTGGCTGTTGGCGTTGACCGTGAGCAGGCAGAAGCTGAGGATGACCTCGCCTTCGGCCCCGGCCCAGCGCTCCCACAGGCCGGCCACGCCCATGGGTTGGCCGTCCACCCGGGCCACGCGCGTGGGCAAGGCCTTGCCGTTGCGCCAGTCGTCCAACTGGAAGGCCATCATCGGCACGATGCAGCGCTGCGCACCCAGCCAGGCCGCGCGAAAGTTGTTCGAGGTGCTGGCCGTGTCGGCATAGGCATTGACCAGCTTGGTGGAGCGCAGCTTGGCGTCGGACGCGGACTTCACCCAGGGCGGCACCAGGCCGAACTGCCCCACCACCAGCTCGCGCCCTGCCGCGTCGTCACCTTCCGACTGTGCCGGTGCCTTGCGGATGAAGGCACCGGGACGGCGAGGCCACACCTGCAGACCCGGCGCGGGGTCGGTGGGTGCGTCCACACCGAACACATCGTGGTACAGCGTGGCAGGACGCAGGCATTCGTATTGAGAACTCATGGGCCCGATGGTAGGCCCTGCGCTGCGGTGCCTCCTGGTCAGCCGCGCAGACGGAACGTCCCCACCAGCTCGGCCAGCTGCCGCGACTGACTGCGCAGGCTGTCGGCGGCGGCGGCGCCCTCTTCCACCAGCGCAGCGTTCTGCTGCGTGACCTGGTCGAGCTGGGCCACAGCATGGCCCACCTGGGCGATGCCGTCGGCCTGTTCCTGGCTGGCCAGGGTGATGCCTTCGATGAGCTGGGACACGCGGGCCACCTGCTCGACGATCTGCCCCACGCTCTGGCCGGCCTGGGCCACCAGCCCGGTGCCAGATTCGACCCGCTCCACGCTCTCGCCGATCAGCACCTTGATCTCCTTGGCCGCCTGCGCGCTGCGCTGGGCGAGGTTGCGCACCTCGCCGGCCACCACCGCAAAGCCACGGCCCTGCTCGCCGGCCCGCGCGGCTTCCACCGCCGCGTTGAGCGCCAGGATGTTGGTCTGGAAGGCGATGCCGTCGATGACGCCGATGATGTCGCTGATGCGGCGGCTGCTGTCGTTGATGCCCTGCATGGTCTGGACCACGCGGCCCACCACCTGGCCACCCTCCTCGGCAGCCAGCTTGGCTTCGCGGGCAATGCGCGCAGCCTCGCGCGAAGTCTCGGCGTTCTGCTGCACGGTGGAGGTGATCTCTTCCATGCTGGAGGCGGTTTCCTCGAGGTTGCTGGCCTGCATCTCGGTGCGCGACGACAGGTCGGCATTGCCGGTGGCGATCTGCGCGCTGCCGGTGGCAATGGTCTCGCTGCTCTGGCGCACCGACGACACCATGGTCACCAGACTCTGGTTCATGGTGCGCAGCGCGGTCAGCAGCTGGCCGGTCTCGTCGGCGGTGCGGACGTCGATCTGCGAGGTGAGGTCGCCGGCGGCCACGGTCTCCGCCACCTTCACCGCCTTCGTGATGGCTCCGGTGGTCTGACGCGCAATGGCCAGCATCACCAGCGAGCCCAGCAGCACCATCAGACCGATGCCCAGGCTCAGCTGCAGCAGCCGTCCCATGGCTCCCGCCGCTTCCTGATCGAGTTCATCGGCCAGCACCTTGAAGGCCTCGTCGATCAGCGCGAACTGCGCATCGATCTGCGCCGTGGTGGCCGCAAAGAAGGCATTGGGCGCCATGGACAGCTGCTCGGCCTTGAGGATTTCCTTGTCCACCAGAGCCACGGCGGCATCGGCTGCGGTCCAGGCTGCACCGGCCTTGCTGCCGACGGCTGCGCTGAGCACCGGATCGGCTGCCAGCGCCTTGTCCAGACTGCGCCGTGCCTGTGCCATGTGCGAGCGCGACAGATTGGCCAGCGCCGACAGGCTGGAGCGCTGGTCGGCACCCAGTTCGCCCCGCGCCAGCACCAGCGAACCCTGTGCGCGTGCCTGCCCCATCGACTCGGTCAGGCGAGGCATGTGCACCAGCACCGACTGGATCAGGAAGTAGGTGTGGGCGTTGGGGTCCAGGCTCATGCCCGAGGCGTCGTTGATGTCCTCGATCAGTCCCAGCAGTCCGGCGATCAGCGCGGTGTGCCGGGCAAAACTCTGCGGCCCCGGAATGCCCTTGGCGGCCACATCGGCTGCCAGCGTCTTCCACTGCCCGGCCAGATCACGCTGGCGGCTGAACAACGCGGGCTCGTCCAGCTGACCCAGCGCATCACCCAGGCGGGCGAAAGCGGCATCCACATCGGCCTGGCGCTGGGTGCGAGCGTCCTTGACCGAATCATTGCCACCCAGAAAGTTGGCCGACAGCCCCCGGTGCTGCTGGGCGAGTTGCAGCAGCTTCAGGGCGGCGCCGGCCGCCGGTATGCCCTGGGTCTCTCCGTTGGCGGCCCGCCAGACCGCCAGATCAGCCCGCACCGCCATCGCCGTGGGCAGTGCCGCCATGACCAGCGCAATGACGCCGATCAGCAGGAATTTGTGCGCCAGGCGCATGTTGCCGAGCCAGCTCTGCATGAGAAACCCCTCTTCCCGTTCAATGGTTCTGCAGGGCTTATCGACAAAAACCGGTGTAGCTAAAACGCGGTATGGCGTCAGGCTGAGCCAAAAAAAATCCCGACCGGGTGAGGGTCGGGATTTGGGATGGTGGTGGAGCTGGGGGGATTCGAACCCCCGTCCGCAAGCCTTTTCCGCGCAGTTCTACATGTGTAGCCGTCTGGTTTGATCTCGCCGGTTCCACCGCACAGCGGCACGCTGTGGAATCGGCCAGCCCCCTTGGATCTCGGCCTGCATCAAGGAGCACGATGCAGGCCCAGCCGATGTGAATGACCTTGCGGCTTCAGGCCTTGCGACCCTCGGCACAGCCCATCGACGAGCTGCTGCAAGGACCGGGGAGGTTAGTCCCCGGATACGATCCACTTAAGCCGCGAGGGCGAAAGCGGAATCGTTTGCTGCGGGTTTTGCAGTTAGTTTTTTTCTGCTGATTAACGAGGTGACAGAACCTCGACATGCCCTGCTGCGTGTCCGAACCCACGTCGAAACCAGTGCAGCCCCAAGACTGGGCAGTTTAAGGCAGTTGCAGGTATTTCAAGACCTGCAGGGGAGAAAGAATGTGGCCGTCGGCCGGCCAGTGATCGGTCGTGGCCTGCGGCCCGAGGTAGCCGTAGCAGGCGGCCAAAGTCTTCATGCCGGCACTCCGCCCGGCCAGCATGTCGCGCTCGTCGTCTCCCACGTAGATGCAGCGCTGCGGCGCCAGACCGAGCCGCCGTGCGGCTTCCAGCAGCGGTTCGGGGTGCGGTTTGGCATGCGGCGTGGTATCGCCGCACACCACCGTGGCGGCACGCCCCAGCAGAGGCATGGCCGCCACCAGTGGATCGGCAAAGCGGTGTGCCTTGTTGGTCACCACGCCCCAGGCCAGCCCGTGAGCCTCCAGCGCGTCGATGAGCGCCGGCACCTCGTCGAACGGCCGGGTGTGGCGGGTCAGGCGGGCCTCGTAAGCCACGTAGAACTCCTCGCGCAGGACTTCGTAGTCGACATGTTCGGGCGTGAGGTCGAAAGCTACACGGAGCATGCCCCGGGCACCCGACCCGGCATGGGGCCGATAGGCGTCCATGGGCAACGAGGTCCAACCCCGCTTCAGGCGCATTTCGTCCGCGGCCCCGCCCAGATCGGGCGCGCTGTCGATCAGGGTGCCGTCCAGATCGAACAGCACCGCCTGCACCTCGGCCAGGGCACTCATGCCTTGCGGGTGGCGAACATGTAGTTCACGCTGGTGTCTTCGCTGAGCCAGTACCGGCGGGTCAGCGGGTTGTATTCCATGCCCTTGGTCTGCTGCAGCTCCAGCCCGGCGGCACGGGCGTAGGACGCAAGTTCGCTGGGGCGGATGAACTTGGCGTATTCGTGCGTGCCCTTGGGCAGCAGGTTGAGCACGTACTCCGCGCCGACGATGGCAAACAGGAACGACTTGGGGTTGCGGTTGAGAGTGGAGAAAAACACCCAGCCGCCCGGCTTGACCAGGGTCGAGCAGGCCTGGACGATGGACGCCGGGTCGGGCACGTGTTCCAGCATTTCCATGCAGGTCACCACATCAAAGCCACCGGGCTGCTCGGCGGCCAGGTCTTCGGTGCTGATCTCGCGGTACTCCACCCGCGGCGTGTTGGCCTCCAGCGCGTGCAGCTGGGCCACCCGCAGGGCCTTGACCGACAGGTCGATCCCCAGCACGTCAGCACCCTTGCGGGCCATGGCGTCGGCCAGGATGCCGCCACCACAACCCACGTCCAGGACCCGCTTGCCGGCAATGCCTGCCAGGGCGTCGATCCAGTTCAGCCGCAGCGGGTTGATCTGGTGCAGCGGGCGGAATTCGCTTTCGGGATCCCACCAGCGGTGGGCCAGTTCGGAGAATTTGGCCAGTTCGGCCGGGTCGGCATTGGTGTGGGTGGTCATGGATGGATTATTGGCGGAGGCATAAAAAAACCGCGCCGGAGCGCGGTTTTGTTGATCAGACCGAGGGTCGATCAGTTCTTGCGGGTGCCGACCACTTCGACTTCCACGCGGCGGTTCTTGGCGCGGCCTTCGCGGGTGGCGTTGTCGGCCACCGGCTGGGTCAGGCCCTTGCCTTCGGTGTAGATACGGTTGCTTTCGATGCCCTTGCTCACCAGATAGGCCTTGACGGCTTCAGCGCGGCGGACCGACAGGGCCTGGTTGTACTTGGCGGCACCGGTGGAGTCGGTGTGACCCACGGCGATCACCACTTCCAGGTTGATGCCACCGACCTTGCTGGCCAGGTCGTCCAGCTTGGCTTTGCCCTCGGGCTTCAGCACGGCCTTGTCGAAGTCGAAGAAGGCGTCGGCGGCGTAGGTCACCTTGGTGGCGGCAGGAGCCGGAGCCGGGGCGGCTGCAGCGGGCTTCGGAGCAGCAGCGGGGGCCGGTGCCGGGGCAGCGGCAGGAGCAGCGGCGGGGACGATCGCGCCGTCGCAGCCCTTGGCGGCGGTGGCGGGGGTCCAGGAGGCATCACGCCAGCAGAGTTCGTTGGTGCCGTTCTTCCAGACCAGCTCGCCCGTGCCGTTGCGCCAGTTGTCGATGGTCTGAGCGCCAGCGGCCGTTGCCATGGCGGCGGTTGCGATCAGCATTGCCACTTTGTTGAGTTTTTTCATGGTTTTCCTCTAGGTAAGCCGCAGACGTACTGCGATGACGTAATGGACGTTTCAGACAGACGGTTGTCCGAACGCTCCTGCGATTGTGCCACAAGCGGCATCGGGCTAACCCTGAGCGGCAGTGGCGCCTTGAAAGCACCCGCATGGCGCCTGTGCAGGAAGGCGGCAACGTTGCCGTGATGCAACAGCCGGCCACGGGAAACCCGCCGGACGGCGACCCTTAAAATCGCCGATTGCCTTCAACCCTCAGAGACTGACCGCCCATGTCCCAGTTCGCCAAAGAGACCTTGCCCATCAGTCTTGAAGAGGAAATGCGGCGTAGCTACCTCGACTACGCCATGAGCGTGATCGTGGGCCGGGCACTTCCGGATGCGCGGGACGGGCTCAAGCCGGTGCACCGGCGCGTGCTGTACGCCATGCACGAGCTCAACAACGACTGGAACCGGCCCTACAAGAAGTCGGCCCGTATCGTGGGCGACGTGATCGGCAAGTACCACCCGCACGGCGACTCGGCGGTGTACGACACCATCGTGCGGATGGCGCAGGACTTCTCGCTGCGCCACATGCTGGTGGACGGCCAGGGCAACTTCGGCTCGGTGGACGGCGACAACGCCGCCGCCATGCGTTACACCGAGATCCGCCTGTCGAAGATCGCCCACGAGATGCTGGCCGACATCGACAAGGAAACGGTCAATTTCGGCCCCAATTACGACGGCTCCGAGAAAGAGCCGCTGGTGCTGCCCAGCCGCCTGCCCAACCTGCTGGTCAACGGCTCGGCCGGCATTGCGGTGGGCATGGCCACCAACATCCCGCCGCACAACCTCAACGAGGTGGTGGACGCCTGCCTGCACCTGCTCAAGAACCCGGAAGCCTCCATCGACGAACTGATGGAGATCATCCCGGCGCCCGACTTCCCCACCGCCGGCATCATCTACGGCATCTCGGGCGTGAAGGACGGCTACCGCACCGGCCGTGGCCGCGTGGTCATGCGGGCCAAGTGCCACTTCGAGGACATCGACCGGGGTCAGCGCCAGGCCATCATCGTGGACGAGCTGCCCTACCAGGTGAACAAGAAGACCCTGCAGGAGCGCATTGCCGAGCTGGTGCACGAGAAGAAGATCGAGGGCATCAGCCACATCCAGGACGAGTCGGACAAGTCCGGCATGCGTCTGGTGATCGAGCTCAAGCGCGGCGAAGTGCCCGAGGTGGTGCTCAACAACCTGTACAAGCAGACCCAGCTGCAGGACACCTTCGGCATCAACATGGTGGCGCTGGTGGACGGCCAGCCGCGCCTGTGCAACCTGAAGGATCTGATCCAGGTGTTCCTGGAGCACCGCCGCGAGGTGGTGACCCGCCGCACCGTGTTCAACCTGCGCAAGGCCCGCGAACGGGGTCATGTGCTGGAAGGCCTGGCCGTGGCCCTCGCCAACATCGACGAGTTCATCCGCATCATCCGCGAGAGCCCCACCCCCCCGGTGGCCAAGGCCGAGCTGATGACCCGCAGCTGGGACAGCCAGCTGGTGCGCGAGATGCTCACCCGTGCCAAGGCCGACGGCGGCACCATCAATGCCGACGACTACCGCCCGGACGGTCTGGAGCGGCAGTTCGGCATGCAGGGCGACGGCCTGTACCGCCTCTCGGAGACCCAGGCTCAGGAAATCCTGCAGATGCGCCTGCAGCGCCTGACCGGCCTGGAGCAGGACAAGATCGTGGCCGAGTACAAGGACGTCATGGCCGAGATCGACGACCTGCTCGACATCCTCTCCCGCCCGGAGCGCGTGTCCACCATCATCGGTGACGAGCTCAGCGCGGTGAAGCAGGAGTTCGGCCAGACCAAGCTGGGTGCACGCCGCAGCGAGATCGAACACAACGCCCAGGACCTGGCCACCGAAGACCTGATCACGCCCACCGACATGGTGGTCACGCTCAGCCACAGCGGCTACATCAAGAGCCAGCCGCTGTCGGAGTACCGGGCCCAGAAGCGTGGCGGGCGCGGCAAGCAGGCCACCGCCACCAAGGAAGACGACTGGATCGACCAGCTCTTCATTGCCAACACGCACGACTACATCCTGTGCTTCTCCAACCGCGGCCGCCTGTACTGGCTCAAGGTGTGGGAAGTGCCGGCAGGTTCGCGCGGTTCGCGCGGCCGCCCCATCGTCAACATGTTCCCGCTGCAGGAAGGCGAGAAGATCAATGTGGTGCTGCCGCTCACCGGCGCGGCCCGCAGCTTCCCGTCCGACCGTTTTGTGTTCATGGCCACCTCCATGGGCACGGTCAAGAAGACGGCGCTGGACGAGTTCAGCAACCCGCGCAAGGCCGGCATCATCGCGGTCGACCTGGACGAAGGTGATTACCTGATCGGCGCCGCCCTCACCGACGGCCAGCATGACGTGATGCTGTTCTCCGACGGTGGCAAGGCGGTGCGCTTCGACGAGAACGATGTGCGCCCCATGGGCCGCAATGCGCGCGGCGTGCGCGGCATGTCGCTGGAGGACGGCCAGAGCGTGATCGCCATGCTGGTGGCCGAAGACGAGCAGCAGAGCGTGCTGACCGCCACGGTCAACGGCTACGGCAAGCGCACCCCGATCGGGGAGTACACCCGCCACGGCCGCGGCACCAAGGGCATGATCGCCATCCAGCAGAGCGAGCGCAACGGCAAGGTGGTGGCCGCCACGCTGGTGCACACCGACGACGAGATCATGCTGATCACCGACAAGGGCGTGCTGGTGCGCACCCGCGTGTCGGAGATCCGCGAGATGGGCCGTGCCACCCAGGGCGTCACCCTGATCTCGCTGGACGAAGGCTCGGTGCTGTCGGGCCTGCAGCGCATCGTGGAGAACGATGCCAACGTGGCCGATCCGTCCGACCCGACCGACGCCCCGCAAGCCGACGGCGGCGAGGCCGACAACGGCGCGGCGTGATGGCACGCCCCTTCAACTTTTCGGCCGGCCCGGCCGTCATGCCCGAAGAGGTGCTGGCCCAGGCTGCGCGCGAGATGCTCGACTGGCAGGGCACCGGCATGAGCGTGATGGAGATGAGCCATCGCGGCAAGGCCTTCATGTCGATCTGCGAACAGGCCGAAGCCGATCTGCGCGAGCTGCTGGCGGTGCCCGAGAGCCACCACATCCTGTTCATGCAGGGCGGTGGTCTGGCCGAGAACGCCATCGTGCCGCTGAACCTCTCGAGGGGCGGCGCGGTGGACGTGGTGGTGACCGGCAGCTGGAGCCAGAAGTCCCTGAAAGAGGCAAAGCGCTACGCCGATGCCCGCGCAGCGGCCAGCAACGAAGGAGACGGCCACACATCCATACCGGCACCTGCGACATGGCAGCTGCGCACCGACGCCCGGTATGTGCACATCTGCACCAACGAGACCATCCACGGGGTGGAATTCGGAACGCTGCCCGACCTGAAAGCACTCGGCTGCGATGCCCCGCTGGTGATCGACTTCTCGTCCCATGTGGCCTCGCGCCCGGTGGACTGGAGCCGCGTGGGCCTGGCCTTCGGCGGTGCGCAGAAGAACCTCGGCCCGGCTGGCCTGACCCTGGTGGTGGTGCGCGACGACCTGCTCGGCCATGCACTGGACATCTGCCCGAGCGCCTTCAACTACCGCACGGTGGCCGACAACCGCTCCATGTACAACACGCCGCCCACCTACAGCATCTACATGGCCGGCCTCACCTTTCAGTGGCTCAAGCGCCAGGGCGGCGTGGCGGCCATGGAGCAGCGCAACATCGCCAAGGCGAAGCTGCTGTACGACTGCATCGACACCTCACAGCTGTATGTGAACAAGGTCGATCCGGCGGTGCGTTCGCGCATGAACATCCCCTTCTTCCTGCGCGACGAGTCGCGCAACGAGGCCTTCCTGGCCGGCGCGCAGGCGCGCGGCCTGCTGCAGCTCAAGGG